>JBCDJG010000013.1:0-94763 GCA_038748065.1 Pseudomonadota bacterium | reverse complement strand
GCAACGATCCCGCCATCGGCAGAGGCTTGCATCTCAGTGAAGTGCCCGGTGATGGACGCTTTGTTGCGCTGCGGTTTTCCCGAGAGCTTAAGCGGCTCTGTATTCCTCACGCATCACCAGGCGGTGAAGCGCCTTCGGCATGATCACATCGAGCCTTACATGCCCTGGACTATCCCCCAAACTACAAATTTGGACGAAATTATTATCCCGGAAGCATATTATCGTCTGAATCTATTCTCACGTTATGTCAGATCAAGATAGTCTGCAGTAACAGGATCAAGAATCCAGCAGGAAGGTAAAAGCATGATACGAGTCGTCTTTAAGGCTAGCGAGGCATTGGCCCTTGTTGCCCTCTTTGCCATTTCATCCCTTGCAACAGCGGCAGATCTCAAGCTACACGTCGCGCCCCTCGAGCGCTTGATGACTGAGCCAAGCAGCGTGGTGGTCGCCGGCGCGCCAGCTGGAGCGGAGGTTGTGATTGAAGCCACCCTAACGGATGGCACTGGGCAAGCCTGGTCATCCCAGGGAGTGTACTTTGCCGATCATAAGGGTGAGGTCGATACATCGACTGCGGCTTCGCTGGGCGGGACTTACCAAGGGATTGATCACGAGGCGATATTCTGGTCCATGCAACCAGCGTCAATCGAAGCGCTAAGAGACGCGGCCAAAAGCTCCAATCCAATCAGCGTCGACAGTCCACGGCGTATGGCGGACTTCGATTCCTTCATGGCTACCCACGAGTCCCGAAAAGAGCCGGTGCAGATCAGCTTTCAGGCCAGGGTGGCTGGCATACTCGCTGATTCGCACAAAGAGACCGCCACGGCTGCGCAAACTGTTCACTTTACCGCTGAAGGTGTAAAGCGAACGGAGATCTCCGAAGGCGACATACGGGGCGTCTTGTACGAGGCGCCTGGTGACGGGCCGCATCCACTTGCGGTCGTGATCACTGGATCTAGCGGCGGTGTCGCTGAGTCCAAGGCATCATTGTTAGCTTCCCACGGGATAACATCATTTGCGCTCGGTTTCTTCCGCTATAAAGATTTACCCCAGGATCATCACAACATTGATCTGGAGTACTTCAGCGAAGGCATGCAGTGGCTTGCGGAGCGCTACGGGCAGAAGCGCGTAGCGCTGTTGGGCGCTTCACGCGGAGGCGAAGGTTCACTGATTATCGCTTCCACCTTTCCCGATCAGGTTTCTGCGGTGATCCCCGGTGTGCCGACCAACATGGTTTTCTCGGGCTTTGAGCTGGCGACCCTAAAATCGGTCCCCGGTTGGTTGCTGAATGGCGAGCCGCTGCCCTATATCGGTTTTGAAAACTACAACGTACGCCCGAGTGATCTCTGGAGTGGCTCGGGTGAAGTGCTGCATAACTTCAGGCCGCACATAGTGGGCCATGACTTCAGCGATCCACGCTGGATTCAGGTTGAGAACATCAAGTCGCCCATACTATTGATTACCGGTGATTCAGATGCCATGTGGTCCGCGAGCATTGCCTCAGAGCGGATTCTGGAGCGCCTGAAACACAAAAACTTCAAATACCCTGCCGAGCATCTGAAATACGTCGGTGCGGGTCACCTGGTCACGATGCCTATGCTGATCAAATCCAGGGCCGACAGGACGGAACAAAACGAATACGGTTACGCGATCAGCATAGGCGGAAACGCGCCGCAGAACGCTCATGCCCAGACGGATGCCTTCAATAAAACAGTCGAATTCATTCGGCTGTACGAATCGCCCCAGGACTAACACCGCCGCCTATTGCAGCTCTTTGGGAGGGGCTCACCTATGAATCTACTGAATCGAGTGCTGAATACTGCGCTGCTAGTCACGGCGTTGATTGCCGGGGCACAGGCTGCCGCCAATGAACTTGCGTTACACGTGACCCCCGCCAAGCGGCTGGTGACCGACCCTGCCTCAATTGTGCTCGCGGGCGCACCGCCTGGAGCAGAGGTTATGCTCGAGGCGACGGTAACAGACAAGGGTGGTACTGTCTGGTCGTCGCGTGGCGTCTACTTTGTCGGCCACGATGGCAAGGTGGATGTTTCGAGGCAGGCCTCACTGTCCGGCACCTACACCGGCGTTGATGCCGAAGGTCTGTTCTGGTCGATGTTGCCCGTGCCCGCTGAGCAGTTGGACGGTGCAAGTATTGCCAATCGGGATGAAGACTGGCCAACCTTTCCCGACTTCGATTCCTGGAATGCGCCCTACGAACTCAGAAAAGAGCCGGCCGTCATAAACTTCCGCGCCAGCATCAGAGGTTTGTTGACGGGCAGCCTGCCGCCCGCGACGGCAAAGCATAAGGTATCTTACATCGGGGAGGGTGTTAAGCGCACCGTAATCTCAGAAGGAGACATGCATGGGGTACTGTATGAAGCTGCGGGGGAGGGGCCTCATCCGCTAGCCATGGTGATTACCGGATCGGGTGGTGGTGTTAACGAAGGCAAGGCCGCCTTGCTCGCCTCAAAAGGGATAACAACATTAACGCTCGCCCACTTTAACTATCCCGGCCGGCCAAAGATGCTGCTCAATATTCCGCTGGAGTACTTCAGCAAGTCGATGACCTGGCTGGCTGAGCGCTACGGCCGTAAGCGTGTCGCTATTCTGGGAGGCTCGAGGGGCGGGGAGGGCGTACTGCTGATTGCATCCACCTTCCCGGACCAGGTGTCTACCGTGGTGGCAGAGGTGCCTTCCAATATGGTCTTTGCTGGCTGCTGCACCGAGGATGGTGGATATGGCCCGGCCTGGACTTTGAATGGCGAAGAGATTCCCCACATAAGCTGGGAGGCCTCTGAACTCAATGAGAGTGCGATCTGGGGGCCTTCGATGCAGGCGCGCGAAGCGTTTCGGCAGGGCATTACAGATCATGATTATGACGACCCGCGTTGGATTCCCGTTGAGCGCATCAAGTCCCCGGTTCTCATGGTGACGGGCGACGCCGATGGCCTGTGGGCGGGCGATATTGCCTCACAGCGGGTGCTTGAACGCCTCAAAGACAAAGGCTTCACGTACCCCGCGGAGCACATCAACTACGCCGGAGCCAGCCATATCGTGGCAATGCCGATGCTGGTGAAGTCACTTGCTGATCGAGTTAGGAGCTCTACCTGGGGATTTTTGAGCATGGGTGGCGTACCCAAAGCAAATGCCTTTGCGCAAACCGATGCCTTCAAGCAGACCGTCGACTTCATCAAATTGCACTATTCGGAGTAGTCACACTGTGAAAATAAGATATGCAATCGCGATATGTGCTGCAGCGTGGGCCACATCTTTATCCGTGGCTCACACTCTTGCCTCAGACCTCGCCGTACACGTAACGCCAGCAAAAAGGCTCTTCACTGACCCTGCCCGGGTCGTTATCACCGGTGCCCCGCCTGGGGCTGAAGTTACCCTCGAAGCTACACTCACTGATCGAGGCGGTTTGACGTGGACATCTCGGGGTGTTTTCTATGCTGATATCAACGGCACCATCGATGTAGCGAGGGATGCCTCCCAGGTGGGAACCTACAAGGGCGTCGACGCTGAGGCAATTTTCTGGTCCATGCAGCCGGCCACGTCGGAACAGCTGAGCGCTGTTGCCAATCAAGTCGAGAAGCTGGAGAGTCCAAGGCGATATCCCGACTTTGACGCCTTCAATGCAGGCTATGAGGTGCGCAAAGATCCCGTAGAGATCAACGTCAGTGCCAGGGTAAGCGGAGTACATGCAGGCGCTAGCTCTGATGCTACAACGGCCAGCCAGACGGTTGAATTTATTGCTGAAGGTGTCGAGCGCGTCGTCGTTGAAGAGGGCGATATGCACGGGGTGATCTATGAGGCGCCCGGGGGCGGGCCTCATCCGATCGCAATGGTCGTGACCGGCTCATCAGGTGGCATCAACGAGGTGAAAGCCATGTCGCTCGCCTCCGAGGGCATAACCACCTTTGCCCTTGCGCACTTCGGCTACCCAGGGCGTCCGGACAGCTTGATGAATATCCCCTTGGAGTACTTCCAGCAAGCAATGGCCTGGTTTGCCGATCGCTACGACCAGAAACGGCTTGCTTTAACGGGCGACTCTCGCGGGGGGGAGGGCGTACTGCTGATCGCTTCTACCTTTCCGGAGCAGGTGTCTGCGCTGATTCCAGGGGTGCCTTCGAATATGGTTTATGCCGGCGTCGATATCGAAACTTTCGATTCGGGCCCCGCTTGGACGCTCGACGGCGAGCCATTGCCTTATATTGACTGGAAATTTACCGACCTGCGCCCCAGTGAACTGTGGCCTGGGTCAGCAGAAGCTAGGCATATTTATCTGGAATCCATGTTAGCTTATGGCTTCGAGGACCGGCGCTGGATACCTGTAGAGAACATTAAGTCGCCGACACTACTGATTTCTGGCGATTCCGACGCCATTTGGCCGGGCGATATTGCGGCGGAGCGTGTAATCGCCAGGCTTCGAGCGAAAGGCTTCACATACCCTCTTGAGCACTTGGAGTACGAAGGAGCGGGGCATCTGGTTATCATGCCAGCTCTGGTTAAGTCCCGTGGCGAGTTTGCAGAGAGTGTCTTGCCGGGGGTGCCCGGCCTCACCGTCGGCGGAACACCCGCTCTGAATGCACATGCGCAAACTGATGCCTTCCGACGCACCGTAGAGTTCATAAAGCTATACGAATCGGCTGAAGACTGAGCTTCAGTAACTATTTCCGTGAGCGCGCACGGCTAGCACCGCCGGACGGCGATAGTCTGCCAAGATATTCTCACCTATATCTGATCCAAGCCTTCAGGCTAGCCGTTTAAGCCTCTTATTATCGACGACGGCGCACGTGCGACCGCCTTCTCATTCGCTGAGTTTGCTCGCTATCCGTGGGCTTTTGCTCAGCCTGTCTCATGGTCCGGAATTCAATTAAAGCACTTGACTTATATTGATGGTCTCGGAATAATCCTAGCGGCTTAAAAGACGCGAGAATACTTACGGTGAATGACAGAAGCTCCACGCCACGTTCCTACGTCATGTCCTTTCAGTGCCCTGATCGATTGGGTGTGGTGGCAGTCGCAACCGGCTTGTTATATGAGCTTGGCGCTTTCGTGACAGAAGTGTCGAATTACTCTGATCCTGTGTCCGAGACCTTTCACCTGCGCTGTGTTTTCGATGATCGCCAGATGACGGTAACGCTTGCTGAGTTCCGCGAACGCGTCGAGTCTGTGGCAGGCGAATTCGATATGCAGTACCGCCTTCGCCCGCTGGATAATCTCCCCCGAGTTTTGCTCGCGGTCTCCAAATACGACCACTGCCTGAATATACTTCTCAACAAGTGGAAATCAGGGGCTTTGCCGGCTGATCTGGTCGGTGTGGTCAGCAACCACCCGGACTGCCAGTCGATGACTGAATGGTATGGCCTGCCTTATTATCATCTCCCTATTTGCCCGGAAACCAAGCCACAGCAAGAGGCCGAGATCCTAGAGATCATGGCAAGGCTGGATGTCGATCTGCTGGTGCTGGCTCGTTACATGCAGATACTCTCCGATGATCTTTGCCAGCGGCTGCAGGGCAAGGCCATCAACATACATCACTCTTTCCTGCCTGGATTCAAGGGAGCCAGGCCCTATCACCAGGCCTACGAACGTGGGGTCAAGGTGATTGGTGCAACCGCTCACTATGTCACGGCGGATCTTGACGAGGGCCCCATCATTGCGCAGGAGGTCCGCGCCATTGACCATGAGGTCACCGTGGAGCAAATGGTGCATCTGGGGCACGATACAGAGGCAACAGCGCTATCTCAGGCGGTGCGGCTTCATTGCGAGGAACGGGTGCAGCTGAACGGACACCGCACCGTTATCTTGTAGAGCGCTCGTGTTGGGGGGAGTGTTGTAGTGACTGCAATAATCATTGATGGGAAGGCCGCATCGCAGCGTCTGCGAGAGGACGTGGCTGCAGAGGTTGATCGCCTCGTGGCCGACCACCAAGTTCGGCCTGGGCTCGCGGTGGTGCTGGTAGGTGAGGACCCTGCGAGCCAGGTTTACGTGCGCAATAAGGGCAAGCAAACGACAGAAGCCGGTATGCTCAGCTTTGAGCACAGGCTCGAGGCTGGCGTCGCAGAAAGCGAACTGCTCGCGCTCGTGGAGCAACTTAACGTAGACCCGGCGGTTCACGGCATCCTTGTGCAACTTCCGCTACCCGGGCACATCGATGAGCAGCGAGTGCTGCAAACGATCGACCCCGCCAAAGACGTTGATGGCTTTCACCCGATTAATGTCGGCGGTTTGTCGGCTGGCGACCCTGACGTTCTCATACCCTGTACGCCGGCAGGTTGCCTGACGATGCTAAAAGAGCACTCCGGTTCTGATTTGTCTGGGCAAAACGCGCTGGTGATAGGTCGCAGCAATATTGTCGGCAAACCCATGGCGCAATTACTGCTGAGGGAAGACTGTACGGTGACCATCGCCCACTCCCGCACTAGCGATCTGGCGTCTATTTGTCGTGAGGCAGATATTGTCATAGCCGCCGTTGGTCGCGCTGAAATGGTCAAGGGCGACTGGATCAAGCCTGGGGCGGTGGTGATCGATGTGGGCATCAACCGCGTTCGCTGCGAGGCTGAGGAAAAGCCCAGGCTGGTCGGTGATGTTGCGTTCGAGGAGGTGTCAGCTCTGGCTGGTGCGATTACGCCGGTCCCCGGCGGGGTAGGGCCTATGACGATCGCTTCCCTTTTGCGAAATACGGTGTTAGCTGCATGTCGCCAGTCGGGCGTCGAGTGTAGGCTGTAGCGATCCGACCCGCTTGAAATCCCTTTCTAAAGCCTGACCACTCTGCTCCATTCATATACGTTTTATATACGTTGTATATATATTATATACACCGTATACTTGCGCCTGAATTTTGCCAGTGACTAGAGCCTAAAGGCAGCGCCCGCGAACCGAGGTAGCTACGGCCCACAGATTCAGGAAGGACTATGGAAGACGTCGATCTACTGATTAAAAATACCCGGGTGTACACCATGACGCCGGCGCACACGGTGTTTGCAAAAGGCGCCATTGCTATCACTGGAACGGAGATCGTTGCGGTAGGCGCGTCGGACGACATTGAGTCGCGCTATAGCTCGCAGCAAACTATCGACGGTAGCCGTTGCATGGCCATGCCCGGGCTGGTTGATGTGCACCTGCATCCTTTCCTTAATATCCACATGCCACGGGAGGAAAGTGCCGACGAGGGCTTTGCCTATGCGGGACCTTCTGCGGGCCGCAGCGACTGGCTTATTCACGATCCCTCGGTGCCGCCAATGGCGTTTTCTTTAGCCGCCCACCAGCCGGGTTGGCCCAACGTGCAGGAACTGTTTGGTCAGCTGGCGATGCAGGACATGATTCCCCCGGTGGTCAGCTATCTGCTGAGCATGCAAACGCTACTGCTGTCTGTGCGCGGCGGAACCACAACCTTCATTGAGGGTGGCAGCGGCCAGCCTGACAGTGTTGCCGATGCGGCCCGGGAGATCGGTATCCGGGCGGGTGTGGCGCATACAGTCAGTGACCTGGGGTTCACCGAGGGCGGTGAACCACCTCGCGTCAAGGACACGGAAAAAGAATTGCTTGATGCCGAAGCCTTCGCCCAGCGCTGGGATGGCTGTGACGATGGTATGGTCAGCGGATGGTTGTCGCTTTTTGCGGAACCGGGCGCCAGTGATGAGCTTCTCACCGGCCTGGCGCGCTTGTCTCGCGAACGTCAGCTACCCCTGGGAGGACACTCAGCCGCCACCTATTCCTTTGAAGATTACTCTAAAGCTATTTTTGGTAAACCGGGTTTAACCCGTCTTGCCGATCTGGGCTGCCTGGACACGCATTATCTGGCCGGCCACATGGGTTTTTATGACGATGAGGAGCTTGATCGTGTTGCAGCCAAGAACCTCTATATCGCGCATTGCCCGGGTACGGCCTGCCATGCGGGCAAGTCGATCATCCGCGATAAGAAAATCATCAAGGCGATGCAGTCGGGCATTGTCGCGGGCCTTGGCGTAGACAGTATCCACCACGGCTCCCTTGTGGATGAGATGCGGCGCGCCTATACCGGGCACAAGGATGCCTGGGGCGATGATCGTATGCTACCGGCCTACAAGGTCCTGGAGATGGCGACCTGCGATGGAGCGCAGGCTGCCCACCTGGGCGGCAAAGTGGGGCAGCTCGCCCCCGGGCTTAAGGCTGATCTTATCCTTATCGACATCGATAAGCCCGAGTATGACAACCGCGAGCCCATCGATGCGTTCATGCGCACAGGTGCCAGTCGCGATGTCAGAACGTCCATCATCAATGGCCGCATCGTGATGCGCGATCGCGAGATACTCAGCGTCGATGAAGCGGCCGTAAGACGAGAATTTCGCGGCGCCAACCTGCTTATTGCCAAAATGATGAGCGGTGAGCTGGGCGGTGACGCCAAGGCGTTCTGATTACCGGTCATGGAGGTCTCTGAAATGATGAAACGTCACCCTGCCACGCCATTGATTCCCGATACCCCCGTGGGTGCGGACGTGTACGGCCCTGAGTCTGAAGCAACAACGCTACCGATGGCGGCGATTGAGGCGCCCTCGATGACGCCGCCTGAGTTGGCGACCTTCGCCACCGCGCCTGCCGCTCTAATGGACTGGTGGGCAGGCCCAAAAGAGGTCGATGGCTTTAGTGCGCACTGGTTCAGAACACGTGAGCTGACGGTCTATTACGTAGAAGGCCCGGATAACGGCCCGCCGCTGCTGCTGTTCCCTGGGCAGAAGGAGCCCTGGCATTCCTACGAAGCGGCCTTGCCGCTACTGACCGAGCGCTTCCACGTTTACATCATGGAACTCAGGGGCCATGGGTTTTCTGAGCGATCCAGGCCCGGGCGCTATCGGGTGGTTGACTACGTGGATGACGCTATTGATCTGGTCGACCACGTGATTGGCCAGAGTGCCTTCGTCAGCGGCCACTCTCTCGGCGGTGAAATGGTGCTGGCTATGTACCAGCGAGCGCCTGACCGCATGCTTGGTGCCTCCATCGAGGACGCACCGCTATTTTTCATGGATGAAGGCCACCTGGTAGGTGAGGAGCTGGAAAAAGTTGGCTTCGGCCCACGCCGCACGGCAGCGCGGGCGCGTCAGGAGGGCAGGGTGTCCATTGCCGGCGCTATGCGCCATATCGCGAATGCGCCCATGTTTGCCTTGCCCGGGTCGATTACGACGGAGGCGAACCGACAGAGCTTCTACGACTGGCTTCAGGAAAACACCCCTATGGCGATGCTGTTAGACGCCATGATTGAGGCGGATCGCGACTATTATCTGGAGGGCTGGGAGCGCTATATCAAGGAGGGTGAATCCCCGCCAACGCGTTGCATGATGCCCTACGCCTTTCTGGAGCCCATGCGAGAGTCAAACTTCCTGACCGACTGGCGCACCAGCTATCCTCAGGCCACGCACGAGTGGCTGGAAGGCTTTGACGAGCGCGAAGCCTTGGCCAGCTTGGCGCTGCCGACGGTGCTTTGGTATTCTGACCAATCCATAGCGCCGCGGGTTCCCGAAGATCTGGAAGAGTCAGAACGGCTTGTCAAAACCGTCGATCGGCCCTGCCGCGTCATTGAGGCGAAGGGTTGCGCTCATTACATTCATCGGGAGCAGCCTGCGCTGTTTGCCGATACACTGGCCGAGATGTTCCTGGCCTGAGCAACCCCTAAAGCTGCGTAATTATATGAAAACGTCCACAGCAAAACGCGGCACGAAGGCCAAGACCCGTGATAGCCGGTCGGCCAAACACGGGGCCAAGCGTGCGGCAAACCCCAGGCCCCTTGATCGCGAACTGGTTCTGTCAACGGCCCTGGCTGTGGTCAGAGACGAGGGCTTCGACAAGCTGACCATGCGCAGGTTGGCCGGCGAATTGGGTGTTACGCCGATGGCCATCTACAACTACTTTGGTAATCAGGACATACTTAATCAGGCCATGGTCGATGCGATAGTGGGCGATGTGCTTGACGAGGTGTCCCGTCAGACCGGGAGCTGGCGAAAGAGAATTCAACATATGCTCGAAACCAGCTTGAAACACTGCCGGGAGTATCCTGGCATGTCGCAACTCTTCTGGTCAGGTGGCAATGACCCCTGGTACCGGGGAAAGGCCGAAGAGACCATGAGTAACAGCCTGCGCCTGGCGGACCTCATGTTTGCCTGTCTCGAAGAAGGTGGTTTTAGCAAAAAGCAGGCGGTCTATGTTTCCAGAACGCTGGTGTTACTGACGCTGTCTGCAGGCGAGCGCGGCAACAGCGGCTTTGAGCCTGATCGCTTCAGTGACGAGGAACAGCGTGAGCTGGCCACAGAGGCACCGCACTTCACCCGGCACTATAACCAGTATCAGGCCTTGTCGGACGAGAGCATCATCCGGGCCGGCATTGGCCTCGTGCTCGATGGCGCCATCAGTGCCTATCGAAGCGACGACTGAAGCAGGCGCTGACGCCGCTAGCGAGGGCTCGTGAGCACAATAGCCAAAGCACTTGGAGCCGCGGGCTCACACCCCTATCGCTACGGCGCCATCACCGTGGCACTGGCTCTTGCCATCTGGGTGACATGGCAGGCTCAAAGCCTTGGCAAGACCTTGACGATAGTGGCGTCGGACCTCGTCTGTACCCAATTCTTTGCTGCGCAGCAGCCCGAGCAACAGGTCGTCGGCCGTGAACTGCCGCTGCTACTTAACCTCGACTTTTTACCCCGTCTTGAGATCGACCATGCAAACGAGTCGGTCGTGGCAACGGTGGCGGGGCTGATCGCCACAACTTCGAAGCATCGGCCCGGATACGGCTGCGCCACCTTCGATGATTTGGCGCCAGAGTTGCCCCAGTATGTATCGCAGCTCGACGCAACGCGGCCCCCGTGGGATGTTGTCACTGAGGGTTACCCTGCGGTGCAGGCGGCTGTGGCCGATAGATTCAGACAGTATGGCGAGTCCAATACCGATAATGCTGTGAATCTCAGGGCCCTCATCGTCATGCATCGCGGTAAGATCGTGGCCGAACAGTATGACGCGCCCTTTGATGTCGACATGCGTCAGGCGAGTTTCTCCATGGCGAAATCTGTCAATGCTACGCTTTTCGCCCTGGCCGATGGCTTGGGTTTGATCGATTTGGATGCGCCGGCGCGAGTGCCTGAATGGAAGGCGGACAACCCGCGCGCCCGCATCACCAATCGGCACCTCATCGATATGGTGAGCGGCCTGGATTACCGTGAAGACTATTCGCCGACCGGTGATACCGTCGCCTTGATGACCGCCCGCGATCGCGGTGCCTACATTGTGAATCATGCACTGGTCGCCGAGCCTGGGCAGCGCTGGCTGTACTCCGACGCCGATAGCAACACCGCGAGCCGCTCACTGCGATTGGGCCTTGCGGAACATGGTATGACCACGGTTGGATTCGCAGAGAAATACCTCTTCGGCCCCATTGGCGCGAACAGCGTGGTCTTAGGTCATGATCAGTCCGGCTCCTTTGTCGGCTCGTCACTGGTCTATGCGACGCCCCGCGACTGGGCCAAGCTCGGGCAGCTCTACCTGCAGGGCGGCGTCTGGGATGGCCGCCGTATTGTGCCGGAAGCGTTCGTTGCGAAGCTGCAAGAGCCGGTACCCACCTCCAAGGGACAGTACCGGCAGGGTATGTGGCTCAATTATGGCAAGCGTTATGGGGAAGACAGCCGCGCGATGAATCTTCCCGAGGATGCCTTCTATTTTGGCGGTTACCTGGGGCAGTTCGTGGTGATAGTACCCTCCAGCGAGATCGTGATTGTGCGCCTGGGCGCAAGCCGCGGTGAGGACGGGGGTAACTTTTACAATGAAGCCCAGGCTTTCATCGAGGCGCTTCATGATCTGGCGCTTTCGAATGCCGCGTTAGCGAGACGGATGGCAGTATCCTCGCTAGAATGAGTGCAAACACACAGGAGATGTAAGCATGAGCGCACTTCCCGACGCACTGCCTGACTGGATCAAGGAACACTTGGCACTCTACCTGCGAGATGGCGAAGCAGGGCACTACTGGGATGCCTCAGACGCGGGCGGCGAGGGGATGCTGACAACGCTGCTGCTGTTCACGACCGGGCGCAAGTCCGGTAAAGAACTTGTGTTGCCGCTTATCTATCGTCCTGCGGGTGATGGCAGCTATTGCGTCATCGCGTCGAAGGGCGGCGCCCCCGCGCATCCGGCCTGGTACCTTAACCTGGTTGCCCAGCCCGAGGTGAAAATCAAGGTGGTCAATGACACCATGATGGCGAAAGCACGAACCGCCGAGGGCGCGGAGCGACAAGCGCTATGGGAGACCATGGCTGCGTACTATCCGCCTTACAACGACTATCAGGTAAGCGCCGGTGATCGGGAAATACCCGTGGTGGTCTTGGAGCCAAACTAAGGCAGGCCTGCGCCTCTAATGCGTTTTCAACTCTGCCTGGGTAGCTCTCGTGAGCGCCCAATGGGCCACTTGATGTAGACTGAAGGCTGACGGGCTCGCAAGGTTACTAACGGTGAATCCAGGCCACAGACGCCGCTCTACAGGATCAGTTTTATTGGTGCTGATGCTGCTGCCATGGCTGGGCGGCTGTTCAGACTCCTCTGACCGCGCCTTGAACCGAGGCGCTATAGCCGCGAGCGAAGCCTGCGCCACTGCAGCCAACAGCGCAGCCTCTTACTGTGAGGCGAGCTGCCGGCGCTTGGCGGAGCCTGACAGCGCTGATGCTTGTATAGCAGAGTGTGGCGAAGCCCAGACGTCCGAGGCCGCGCTTTGTGACTCTCCGCCTGACGAGTTTCGCAAGTCCTGTGGCGCCGACGACTGCACGGCCGACATACGTCGATGCGTTGAGGATGCCGGTTCACAATTCGAGATGTGTACCGGCGGGTGCGACGCAGGTAACACGTTCTGCGCCAACCGCTGCTTGCGGCAACGCTCCCTTCAGGAGTCGAGCTGCGGCTTTCTGCCCACCATGGCCGAGCGAGGCGGTGTTACGTTGCCCACTTTCGAGATGGGGCAGGCTGCATTTCTACCGTCGCTGTTGGATGACGCTGAGCTGGCGGTCGTTGAGGCCGCAGACCAGCGCGTGTCCAGCCATCGCCAGCGACAGGTGCGGTTTTGGCCCGGCCGGGCCGATACGGAGGTGAAGATTACTCAGGTAGAGCACGGCTTCAAGTTCGGGGTCCCTCTGGACAGCCGCGAGTTTGAAGCGGGCGACGGCCGGCTTGAGTTCTATGGCGATATCGCGCGGCGCCATACCAGCCTACTGGTCGCTGAAACCAGCCTGAAGTGGCGCAATACCGAGCGAGAGGAGGGTCAGCTCACTTTTGATCTGGCGGATTTTGAGCTCGCTTGGGCGGAGTTACTGGATTTTGATGTCAAAGCACACGTGTTGCTGTGGGGCAACCCGCCGCCGCTCGCATCCGGCAGCGGCACGCCTGAATGGCTGCGCGATAAGTTTCCCAATGAAGAATTGAGTGACGCGGAGCAGGACGAGCTGCGTACGCTGATCCGCGGGCATATCGATGCACTGGTCAGTCGATATCGCGGTCGCATCGATGTTTGGGAGGTCACCAACGAGATGCTCAACCCCCTTACCAGTTGGTTTGTCGATCGGCTGGGTCCGGAGGTGGTCGACCTTGCCTTCGCTGCTACGCGAGAGGCTGACCCCGGCGCTGAGCTGGTCTATAACGAATGGATCAGCAACATCTTTACGGGCGTGGGTGGGCCCGACGCCGTCGCCGTTCGTGATCGTGTCAACGAACTGTTGGCCGCGGGCGTGCAGGTG
Source organism: Pseudomonadota bacterium (assembly GCA_038748065.1). Taxonomy (GTDB): domain Bacteria; phylum Pseudomonadota; class Gammaproteobacteria; order Pseudomonadales; family Halieaceae; genus JBCDJG01. Next base: position 81,024 of record JBCDJG010000013.1, on the reverse strand, counting down.
GATGCGGTCGGGCAGCAGGGGCATTTCGCACCCGGCCTCGTGAACCTGGGCATCGACGAGAACCTGGATCAACGCACGCGGGTTGATGACTATGCCGAGGCACTGGAGGCACTCGCCGAAACTGGCCTGCCCATACACATCACCGAGGTCACCTTTGCGGCGCCGGATGATCCTGAGTTACGCGCTGCACAGGCCGAGGCCATTATGCGCATCTGGTGGGGGCACCCACAGGTCGAAGAGATCATCTTCTGGAACTTCTGGAATCCACTGGGACCGCGCAGTCGGCTCAATCTGGGCATCTACGATGATGATGGCAACCTGAGCAGACACGGTGAAGCGATTCTTTCACTGCTTAACGATCGTTGGCGTACTCGGGTTACGGCGCGTGCAGAGGACGATGGATACATAAGCTTCACTGCGACTCTGGGAAGCTATATTGCGCAGTGGGTGTCATCAGAAGGCCCGGTGCATACGCACTTTGAAATCAAACCCGGTCCAGGGGTGCTGGATGTTGTTGTTGTGCAAGCGCCGTGATCCGGCAGAAGGGATTCTAAATCGCGGTGGCGGCTAAAAATCCCGATTCCTACCACTAAGCGTTACGACTAGAGTCTGATCCGCGAACCGCTCACGATGTTCTATCGCCGCTGCCAGGGCAATGGCACCGCCGGGCTCAAGGCAAAGGCCAAATTTTCGCTCTGCGATCTCCATCGCATGTACAACACCATCATCGTGCACGCCAATCACTTCAGCGAGATGGGATTTCACGACCGCCCAGGGCACGCTGCCGGGCTCCGGGTTAGCCGGTGCCAGCGCATCGCAGATGGTTTCCCGGTAGGGCACCGCGACGGCCCGGCCGGCCTTCAGTGATTCGCACCAAACGGGCGTAACGGCCGGTTCTACAGCGATCACATGAGTGGCAGGCGAGAGCGCCTGTGCGGCGAGCGAAATGCCCGCCAGTAGTCCGCCGCCAGAGGAGCAGACAAGTACGCTGTTGGCGTCTACCTTCAACTGCTTTAAATGGTCGAAGATCTCCAGCCCACTCGTCGCTTGGCCGGCTACCACATGGGGATGGTCGAAGGGGGGTAACAGCACCATGCCCTGTTGCGCGTACTCGTCGGCGATGGCTTCTCTGGATTCTGTTTGTCTATCGAACAGATGGATGTCACCGCCATAGGCTCGCGTATTCTCAATTTTTACCGTCGGTGCGTCGCGGGGCATGACGATCTTGGCGCGGATGCCAAGCTTTTGCGCTGCAAGCGCTACCGCCTGTGCATGGTTGCCTGTGGAAAAGGCTACGACACCCCTGGCTCTGTCGTCGTCACTGAGTTGCAGCAGGAAATTGAGCGCGCCTCGGTATTTGAAGGCCCCGCTTGGCAGCAGTGCGTCAACTTTGCCGAATATTCGGACGCCGATCTCGCCGCTGAGACTGGGTGCCTCGATAAGCGGGGTAGGGAGAAAAAAGGGTTTCAGGCGCTCCGCTGCTGCAAAGGCGTCATCAATAGTTGGCGTAGCAGTGCCAGGATCGCTCATCCGTTTTTGAACTCCAAAGTCTTGATTTACCGGCGCATGCTGAAGGCGCCACCAGGCCGCTGAAACGTGCGCAGGGACATCATAGCAGGGTGTGATGTTTGATCCGAAGCACACAGCAAATCGTAGACCACCCATGGTTGGAGCCCTTGTCTCCAGCCTCCCGTCGAAGCTATATAAGTATTACTAATGCGGAGGGAGTGCAATGCACGCTGCATCATCCGCGTGGGGTCGTTTAGTTGATTCCGCGCACGAGGCCTCACAACGCCAGCAATCCGTCACGGACCCGGGCGAATACCACGGCAACATAGCGGCGAGCGAACTTTGCTGGTTTGACGGCAGCGCCTGGGTCAGCCGTTCGCCGGAAGGCCAGTGGTTGCAAATCGGCGCCGAAGGTATAAGCGCAGCTGATCATCCTGATAACTGGCTGCCGTGGTCAAAGAGCTTCGATAATCGCGACGCTCCCTTTTATCGTTGGTTTGAAGGGGGTCAAACAAACGCCTGCTTCAATGAAATCGACCGACACGTACTGGCCGGTCGTGGCAGTGCAACAGCCATTATATTTGAGGGCGACCGCTGGGACCCATCCCGCAACGATGGCCGCGGCGGCCCCGTGTTTGAACGCGAGGTCAGCTATCGCGAGCTGTTCCTGGAAACGCTAATACGCGCACAGGTGCTGACCGATCTTGGCCTGAAGCGTGGCGATCGGATTGCCTTCAACCTGCCCAACATTCTGGACCAGATTTTCTACACCGAAGCGGCCAAGCGTCTTGGCATTATCTACACGCCGGTCTTTGGTGGCTTCTCGGCCAAAACCCTGTCTGATCGCATCTTTGATGCCGGCGCGCGCGTGGTGATCACCGCCGATGGCGGCTATCGCAATGCTGAGGTGGTGTCCTACAAGGAGAGCTTCACCGACCAGGCCCTGGATAACTTCGTGCCACTGCAGTCGGCGCTGGACGCCTTTAAGAGTGTGTTGCAGAGCTTTGATCTGGGTGACAGGCAAGAGGCTGTGTTCGATGCCGTCAGCGCCGGACTAAGCGGCGAGATCACCATCGAACGCAGTGACCTGATGCGGGAGTTGGGCCTTGCCCTGGCGCTGTATCCAGACCTGGCTGCTGAGATGACGGCGGAGCTACGCACCACTGTCGCGCGCGAGCTTGCGGGGGTTGAACACACGGTGGAGCAGGTGGTCGTTGTGCGCTATACGGGCCAGGACATTGTCGTGCAGCCAAGGGATAGCTGGTCTCATGATCTGGCAACGGCGGCGCTCGATGCGCTGCTGTCCGCGTGTCGTGATGCCGGCCACCCGGCCGACGACCGCGACAGCCTGCTCGCACTGAGCGACGGTGAGTTATGGAAGGCGTTCAGTGTCTGTCACCCGGCGCTACCTTTGCCGGCAGACTGGCCGCTGTTCATCATCTATACCTCCGGCTCCACCGGCAAGCCCAAAGGTGTCGTGCATACACACGGCGGTTGGCTCGCCGGGGTCACGCACACGATGCGCATGGTCTTTGACGCCCGGCAGGATGATCGCATGTATGTGGTCGGCGATCCGGGCTGGATTACGGGCCAGGCCTACCTGATCTCGGCGCCACTCTCACTCGGAATAGCGAGTGTGATCAGTGAAGGTTCACCGCTGTTTCCACACGCCGGCCGCTTCTCATCCATCATAGAGCGCCACGGCGTCACCCTGTTCAAGGCCGGGTCGACCTTCCTTAAGGCGGTGATGACTGACCCTGCCAGCGTGGAGGATATGGCCGCCTACGATATGTCAGGTGTCAAGGTTGCAACCTTCTGTGCAGAGCCTGTGTCGCCTGTTGTGCAGCAGTTCGGCATGGATCGCATCTGTGAGCACTACATCAACTCCTACTGGGCCACCGAGCACGGCGGTATGGTGTTCTCCTGCCCCTGGGGCGGCTTCAAGGCCCTTGCTGCCGATGCCAAAACCTGGGCCTTGCCCTGGATTCAGGCAGAGGTCCGTGTGGCTGAAGGCGAGCTCGCTGCGGGGCAGGGCGCGTCATGGCGCACAGCAGAACTCGGTGAAAAAGGTGAGCTGGTGATTACCCAGCCGTATCCCTATCTCGCTCGAACTATCTGGGGCGATGCCGACAATCTCGGTAGCGAGGATTGGAAGGGTGATTTCGAGCGCTATAGCGAGGTTTACTTCCGTCGATGGGCTGATGGCTATGCCTATACGCAGGGCGACTATGCACGCCAGCATGACGACGGTGCCTTCACTCTGCACGGTCGTTCTGACGATGTGATCAACGTCTCGGGACATCGGATCGGCACCGAGGAAATTGAGGGCGCAATTCTTCGTGATAAAACGCTCTCGGGAGATTCGCCCCTCGGCAACGTTGTCGTGGTGGGCGCGCCCCACGACGAAAAAGGTGAAACGCCGGTCGCCTTCGTCATGGCTGCACCGGGCGCGCGCCTTGGCGACGATGATTTCACTCGGCTGCAGGGCCTGGTGCGCAGCGAGAAGGGCGCAACCGCTGTGCCGTCCGATTTCCTCGTGGTGCCTGAATTCCCGGAAACTCGCTCTGGTAAATACATGCGCCGCACCCTGCGCGCGATCCTCTTGGATCAGCCACTTGGAGACCTGTCGACGCTGCGTAATCCCGAGGTCGTTGACGACATTCGAGACATTGTTGCCGAGTGGCAATCCTTCGGTGAGCTGGCCCATGCGCGGCAGATCGTACAGCGCTACCGCTACCTGCGCCTTGAAACTCATGAAATTGCGCCCGATACCCGGGTCGCCTTATTGGTTATCGATTCACCACCGGTGAACTCCCTCAACGAACGTTCGCTGGACGAGCTCAACACGGTGCTGCAGCACCTCGGTACACAGGATGAAATCGCGGGTGTGGTTGTTACCGGTGCCGGCAGCAACTTCGTTGCGGGTGCTGACGTAAAGGAACTGCTCGAGGTCGGTGAGAGTGGTGATCTTGAGTCGGCCTTAACGCCGCCAAACGCGGCACACACAGCCTTTTCGGCCCTCGAAAACCTGGGCAAACCGGTTATCGCCGCAGTGAACGGCCCGGCATTGGGCGGCGGCTGCGAACTGGCGCTGGCCTGCGCCATGGTTATTGCTGATCCCAGCGCGCGCTTTGGTCAGCCCGAAATCAATCTGAATCTGCTCCCTGGCTATGGCGGCACCCAGCGGCTGCCGCGCCGGCTGCATCACCTGCGCGGCCGCGAGGGCCTGCTTGATGCGGTACGCATTATTGCATCAGGTCGCAACCTGGATGCGGAGGAAGCCCAAGCGGCGGGCCTCGTGGACAGGGTTTGCAACAGCCCGGTGCCGATGGCAATGGAGCTGCTGCGTGATCATCTGCTCGGCGGCGACAGCCTGACCGCGGCACTCGCGCAGTACGCCGGTGTGCTTGCTGGGCGTGAAGAGCCCTTGCCCCTCGACGACGTACTTTTGGAAGACGAACGCTTGAAGCTAACGCTCGAGCAACTGCGCGCCGGCGGTCGGGGGCACTGTCTTGAGCGCATACTCGATGCGATTAGCTACGGCGCGACTGAGGGCCAGGCGGCGGGCCTGCAGCATGAAGCCGCGCTGTTTGGTGCCGCAGTCTGTGACCCCGCGTCGGGTCCGCTTGGTATTCGTGCTTTCCTTGAGCGTCGCAGCGCGGCCCTGCCGGTCAAGTACAGCCCAGTGTTCCCAGACGCTACGCCCGAGGCGCGTGCTCAGCTCGAATCATCGGGCGAGTTATTGGCACTGGATGCGCCGTTCTATGCAGGCGTAACGCCTTTGCCGCGCTATCAGTATGGCATGGGCGTGATGCGTTCACGCGCCAACGGTGAGCCCGATCATGGCGACCCGGTGGACGCCGAGCGACTGCTGGTCTTCCCCACGCCGCGCCCCGGCCCCAACGATGCACTGGTCTACGTGCTGGCGTCGGAGATGAATTTCAACGATATCTGGGCCATTACCGGGATTCCGGTGTCGCCCTTCGATGCGCGCGACGCCGATGTTCAGGTAACCGGCTCCGGTGGTGTCGCCATGGTCGTAGAACTGGGTGCCGAGCTGGTGCGTGAAGGTCGCCTGTCAGTGGGTGATCTCGTCACCATATACTCTGGCCAGAGCGAACTGGTTGATCCCGATCAGGGGCTCGATCCAATGGCGGCAGACTTTCGCATTCAGGGCTACGAGCGCAATGACGGCAGCCACGCCCAGTTCCTGGTGGTGCAGGGGCCGCAGCTACATCCCAAGCTGGCCAGCATGACGATAGAGGAGGCCGGGTCCTACGGGCTCACTCTGGGCACGATCCATCGCGCGCTGTTTACCACGCTGGGTATCCGAGGCGGGCGCCGCCTGTTTGTTGAGGGCGCAGCGACGGGCACCGGCCTCGATTGCTTGCGCACGGCCGTGCAAAGTGGTCTCTCGGTGGTGGGCCTGGTGTCGTCCAGCGAGCGGGGCTCGCGCGTTTCGGATTACGGCGGCAGGCCGATCAATCGCAAAGATGAGCGCTGGGCAGATTGCTTCACACCGGTACCCGAGGAACCCGATGCATGGGCGCAGTGGGAAGCTGCCGGGGCTGAATACGTCGCCGCAGCGCGGGAGCAGGCCGGCGGCGATATTGATTATGTGGTGTCTCACGCCGGTGAAAATGCTTTTCCTCGGTCGTTCCAGCTGTTAGGCGAGGGTGGTGTGTTGGCCTTCTACGGCGCATCCTCAGGTTATCGCTTCAGCTTCCTGGGCAAGACGGGCAGCGATAGCCCGGCGAGGATGTTCGAGCGGGCCGAGCTGCGAGCCGGTAAAACGCTGCTGGTGGTCTACGGCCCCGGTGCGCAAGACGGAATCGTCGACCCGGTCGCGATTGAAGCGATCGAGGTGGCTTGCAGTATCGGTGCGCGGGTGGCCGTGCTTGCCGATACGCTGGGTCAGCGCGAGTTCATCAACTCCCTCGGTTTCGGCGCCGGTTTGAGTGGTGTGGTCAGCGTCGATAGCATCGCGCGACGTCTCGGGGATGACTTCGATGCGCCCGGCGCGTTCCCGGCCTTGCCTGATCCCTTCAAAGAATCGGCTGCCTTCAAGGAAGCAGTGCGGCGCTTCTCCGATCGCACGCTGAAGCCCATCGGTTCGGCTGTGGCGCCTCTTTTGCGTAACACGATGGATCGACGCGGCCTGCCGGACGTCGTAATGGAACGCGCCGGTCGCGACAGCCTCGGGCTGGCTACCGCCCTGGTGAAGCCCAATGTTGGCAAGGTGGTGTACTGCGAGGAGTTGGCGGGCAAGCGCTTCTCCTTCTACGCACCCCAGGTATGGATGCGCCAGCGTCGCATTCTGATGCCGACCGCAGAGATTCGTGGCACACACCTCAACACCGCGCGCGAGTTTGCCGAGATGCAAGAGCGCATCGCCGCCGGCGGTGTCGACATCATGCCGCCCGTGGCCGTGCCGCTGACCGAGATTGCCGACGCACACCAGGCTATGTGGGAAAACCGGCATGCCGGCGCGAACTATGTGGCGACACACAACCTGCCTCGCGCGGGCCTGAAAAACCGCGACGAGCTTTATCGAGCCTGGGCTATCCGTGAAGCGGAGAAGCGCGGCGAAACACTGACACAAATTGATACAGGATCAGCAGGAGCACTGCGATGACAGATAATAAATCAGCTACAGAAACCACCAGCGGAGCACGCCTTGAAGGCAAGACGGTAATTCTTACCGGTGCCGCCGGCAACATCGGCACCTATATTTCCCGCAGCCTGCTGCGAGAGGGTGCGCGCCTTGTGATGACCGGGCGCGACGAGTCCAAGCTGAATGCCTTTATTGCCGAACTCGTGGATGAAGGGTTTGATGCCAGCGCCATGGTGGCAGTGGCGGGCGATGGCGCTGACCCGGAGGTTTGTCGCGCCAGCGTCGCGGCCGCCATGGACAATTTCCAGCGCCTCGATGTGCTGATTAACAATGCCGGCGCAGCGGGCCCGCGCAGGACGCTGCGGGACATACCCTTCACCGAAGCCGAGATGCGCTCTCGCGGGGATGAGCAGACCATGTTTGACTCCGCCATGAACCTGCTGGCCGCGCCATGGAACATGACCCGTGCCGCGGTTCCGCACATGACCCCCGGCGGCAGCATCGTTAATGTCTCAACGATTTTTTCCCGTACGCACTACTACGGCCGTATTCCCTACGTTGTGCCCAAGTCAGGCCTGAACGCGCTGTCTTCCGGTCTGGCGAAGGAACTGGGTGAAGAGTACGGCATTCGCGTGAATACGGTATTCCCCGGCCCGATCGAATCCGAACGAATCGATACGGTGTTCGGCAACATGGATGGATTGCAGGGCGCTGAGCCCGGTACGACATCCAAAGAATTCCGCGATCTGATGATTAACCGACGACAGTCACCGGAAGGCGAGTGGGAGTATCGTTACCCAACACCCGCTGACGTCGCGTCGACAATCACCTGGCTTGCCTCGGATGAATCATCGTCTGTTTCAAAGCATGCCTTTGAGGTAACCAATGGTATGCAAGTCCCTGCACAGAGCCGGTCCAAGCTGGTGTCATGGCCGGATCAGCGGCTCGAAGACCTGAGTTCCAAGGTCGTTTTCCTGCTGGGCGGTACTGAATACGAGGAGGCGCTGACCTTCGCTCAGCGTCACATGGATTCGGGGGCACACGTGGTGCTTGCCTTCCGCAGCCTGGAGTCCTTGGGCTACGCGCGTTCACTGAGTCAGTCCATGGGGCTGGACCGCGTTCACCTCCTGCACCTCGAACCGCTGCGCCGTGAATCTGCCGACCGCTGTTTTGACTACATCCGTGATCATTTTGGCCGCCTCGACGGTATCGTTGTGCTACCGCGCTACGGCAATGGCCAGCACGGGTATTCCCTCAGCACGGCCAGCGATGAAGACGTAGAGGCCTTCGTAAAGGAAATGCTGATTTCGCCCATCGCGTTTGCTGCGGCATTGGCGAATAATCTTGATAAATGGGGCGTGCTGAACGAAGCACCCGCCCTGACCTATGTCACGAACACCAGCGATGGCCATGGCGACCTGTTCAACGATATCTGTCGGGCAGCGATCGAGGCCTTGCTGCGCATCTGGCGCCATGAAGATGACCAGATGCTCAACAAGGGCGAAAGAAACTGGGCCATCCTCCCCAATCAGCTGGTGCGCTACGACAACAAAGAGGAGGATAACCTGGCGTTTACCGCTGACTGGGTTGCGACCCTCACGAACCGAGTGCGCCGCATGGACCACATCAACCTGTGGGTGCCCAAAAATATCCAGCGCGCAACCGGTAAGGGCGCTATGCCGCAGGCGATTCAGCGCGTATTGCCGGGTCTGCATAAAGGCAAAACTGCGGTCATCACCGGCGGTAGCCTCGGCATCGGCATGCAGCTGGGCCGCTTTCTCGCGGTGGCTGGTGCGCGGGTACTCCTCTCGGCGCGCAGCGAGTCCAAGCTGCGAGCGGCGGCTGACACCATCATTGAAGAGCTGCGCCGCGTCGGGTATCCAAATCCTGAGCAGCGTGTGCACATTCTGCCGGATATCGATGTTGCGGATGAGGCCTGCCTCGAGCGCCTGTTCGAGCACTCCGTCAAGCTCCTCGGCCATGTAGATTTTCTGATCAACAATGCAGGCATCTCGGGCGCAGAGGAAATGGTCGTGGATATGTCGCTGGAGCAGTGGAACCACACCATGCACGCTAACCTGATTTCAAACTATTCTCTCATCCGTAAGTACGCACCCTTAATGAAGGCCCACGGCAGTGGCCACGTGCTGAACGTCTCAAGCTACTTTGGCGGCGAGAAATACGTGGCGGTTGCCTACCCGAACCGTGGCGATTACGCCGTGTCAAAAGCCGGCCAGCGCGTGCTTGCCGAGATCCTGTCGCGACACCTGGGGCCAGAGATTCAGATCAACGCACTTGCGCCGGGGCCGGTGGACGGTGCCAGGCTGCGTGGCCTGGGCGGAGCTCCGGGCCTGTTTGAGCGCCGGGGCCGGTTGGTGCTTGAAAACAAGCGCCTGAACCGCGTTCACAAGGCGATGATTGACGCGATGGAGGAAGGCGTTGCGCGCGAGACAATACTCAAGCTATCGCGCAATGCCGTGAGTGACGTTAAGCACGTTGCGCAGGGCAGCAAGGCACTCAGTAAGCTCGTGGCTAACGTGGAAGACGGCCAGGACGGCTGCCATTCCTCTCAGTATCTGCTAACCCAGGAACTGGGGGTGAAGCTGGCGGATCGGCTGCGTACCGGTGGCTTGATCAGCGGCCCGGATGCTGAGGCCTTTGTCTCCAACTTTGTGGAAGCGCCTGATCCCTTCTTCGAGCCGAAGGCAGTGGAAAAAGCTGCCAAGAATATCGAGGCGGGTATTCTGAATCGCCTGCATCTTCACAAGATGCCGACGGATGAGCAGATAGGTTTATCTACAGTCTTTCACCTGGCTGATGACATTGCCAGCGGCGAAACCTTCCACCCGTCCGGTGGACTCAAGTTTGATCGCTCGGTGACGGAAGGCGAACTCCTGTCCAGGCCAGATCCTGAAAGCCTGATGAAGCTAGAGGGCAAGCGGGTGGTTATGCTGGGCGACGCCATGCGCGAAGAACTGGTTGCCGTGGGCGAGGGCTTCCTGCGCCATGATATCGGTTCGCTCGTGGTGCTAACGCAATCCGATGAGGCGGCCCAGGATGTGCTGCATAACCTGCAGCCGGCGGCGCCTGAAAAGGTCGATGTCAGGGTGATTGGCGACGACATAGAGTCTGCGCTCGATACACTCCTGCAGGACGGTGATGGATTTGATGTTGTAGTTAGCACGCCCTTTGCCAGGCTGCCCTTCAACGCGCTGGCTGCAGAGGCCGACGGCAACTGGCAGCGCGTGCTGTCGCACGAGGGCTTCGCGCGCCTGGTGGATGAGCAGCTAACGCATCATTTTCGCGTGGCGCGTCGAGCGGCGCTGGTTCCCGGCTGCCAGATTGTGCTGCTGACCTCGGATACTTCTTTTGTGTCTTCACGGGAAGAGTTTGCGCTTGCGCTGTTTGCCAAGAACGCACTGCACGCATTTACGGTGACCCTGGGGGTAGAGACAGAACGCCTGCCCACAGTGCCTGCGGTAAACCAGGTACAGCTCACACGTCGAGCGCGCTCCGAGGAGCCCGCTACGGAACAGGAGCTGGAAGAGGAAATGGAGCGCGTGGTCTGGGCAGTGCTGCAGTGTGCCGTGCCGGCGCCAAGCCCATCCGAAAGCCGTTACCTGGCGCGTATCTACCGCGGCAACGCGGTAACCGTGTAGTGCTGAAATGACCGACCGATACAAGACTCCCTCAGCTTCGGATACGACCATCACGGAGCTGATGGTGCCTGCCTATGCCAACTTTGGCGGTAAAATCCATGGTGGCCAGCTGCTGTCGATGATGGACAAGGTGGCCTATGCCTGCTCGACCAAGCACGCGGAGAATTACTGTGTCACTGTTGCCGTTGAGAACGTCAATTTTCTACAGCCGGTAGATGTCGGCGACCTCGTCTCCATGCAGGCGCGAGTCAACTATACCGGCGGCAGTTCCATGGTCGTCGGCATACGCGTCACCGCAGAGAACTTTCAGGATAAGTTCGTCAAGCATACGAACACCTCTTACTTCACCATGGTCGCCAAGGGTGGTGACGGCGAACCGGCGAAAGTGCCGGGCTTGCGTCTGACCAGCGCGGAAGATGTCAGGCGTTTTGCTGACGCTATTCATCGCAAAACGCTGAAGAACCTTCGCCGGGATTCTATGCAGCATCACAGGGAAGACTTTGATTACGCTGTGCAGGCAGCGGGGCTGCGAGAGGAAAACTGCGAGATAGATATTCCCGAGTTGCAGGTGCCCTGATCCCTGAGTAGCTCGGTGGCGGCATAATTAATACTGTAGTATTATCTTTGCCATCGTAAAGCCGAGGGCAAAGCCGTGAACGATCGTGGAGAACCGCTGTATAAGAGTCGCCCGGTGGCGCCGAGTGCGGCGCGCTTCGGGCGCTGTTGGCGCTATGGCAAGCGCATTCTCGCGTCTGAGGGCTGCTCTAACGTTTACCTTATCGAATCGGGCGAGGGCAATGTGCTGGTAAATACTGGCATGGCTTTCGAAGCGCCCGTGCACGAGCAGAACCTTGAATCGCTCTCCGCTGGCAGTACCCGCAAGCTACGCTATATCGTCTATACACAGGGGCACGTCGATCACGTGGGTGGCACGGGTTACTTTCGCGACCTTAACCCCGGTCTAGAGGTGATCGCTACGGAAGCGAACCGGGAGCACCAGGACTATGATGAGCGCCTCGCTGCGTTCCGTTCAGCGCGCTCGGCGTTTCGCTTCACTGACGATTTTATTGAGGTCTTTGCCGATTACGCTGCCGCGGGCTACACCGACTATCCGCCACAGCTCAAGACCGTGGCCGATCGCCACTTCAACGACTCGTTCCTGCTGCAGGTGGGCGATCTGGCTTTGGAACTGGTGGCGCAGCCCGGCGCGGAAACGAACGACTCCCTCGTGGTCTGGTGGCCGGATGAACGCATCTGTCTGACCGGTAACCTGTTTGGCTGCCCCTTTGGGCACTTTCCCAACCTGGTGACAATTCGTGGTGATCGCTACCGAGACGCCCTGGTCTGTGCCGAGGCAGCACAAACGGTGCTCGACCTGCAGCCAGAAACCATACTGTACGGCCACCACGGGCCAGTAGAAGGCGCGGACGTCTGCCGGGCAGAGGTGATGGCAATCCGCGATGCCCTGCTGTATGTGCACGATCAAGTCGTCAAAGGAATGAACAGCGGCTTGAGCCTCGAAACCCTGCAGCAGCAAATTGAACTGCCCGCCGCCTGTGAGGTGGGCGAGGGCTACGGCAAGGTTTCCTGGAGCGTGCGGGCGATCTGGGAACACTACGCGGGCTGGTTCAAGCACCGATCCACGACCGAGCTGTATGCCGTACCCCGCAGCGCCGTGCACGATGACCTGGTAGAACTGGCCGGGGCGCGCGCACTGCTGCAGCGGGCCCGGGACAAAGCCGCCGCGGGTGAATTCGAACAATGCTTGCACCTGCTCGATATCCTGCTGGATGCAGATGCCGAAAACGCCGAGACAGTCGCTCTCGCGGTCGACGTCCATCAGCGCTTGCTGGCCGACGCGAAGACCTTTCGCAGTACGGGTAACTTCTGGCTGGTGGGCTGGCTGCAACACCGGGTAAAGGCCCTGGAAAGCGCACCCTCAGATTCGCTGACAAGCGTCATCAAGTAGCTCGATTACCCTCTCCTTAACTGACGGCCGTACTCGCACGGCGCCCCGCGCATTCAGCTAAGTGTCGCCCCCCGCTGGTGCAGGGCTGGTTTGCCTTGGTGCGCTATCTCGCTCGTTTAACACTGGCAATGCCGTCGGCCCGGCCAATTCTGCGCGCTCGAGGGCCTTGGCATACTGCTTGCACCAACATGGCCATTGCGAAGAGGCCTCAGACCTCTCGCGTTTCGTGAAATCAAATCTTGCTGGAGGCAAGCCATGACACCTGAGCAGATCACGCAGGTAAAAGCATCCTGGGAGAAGGTGAAGCCCGCATCAGAATCGGTGGCGGGGCTGTTCTACGGACGGCTATTTGAGCTCGATCCCAGTTACAGGGCACTGTTCAAGGGCGACATGCAGGACCAGGGCCGTAAACTGATGGCCATGATCAGTACGGCGGTCCACTCCCTCGATGATCTAGGCGCGATTCTGCCGGCGGTGCAGCAGCTTGGGGAGCGACACGTCGGCTATGGCGTCGTCGCTGCCGATTACGATGTGGTGGGCGAGGCGCTACTCTGGACGCTCGCTCAGGGTCTGGGTGAGGACTTCGACGAGGACCTCAAGGAGGCCTGGACACTGACCTACACCACCCTGGCCGGCGTGATGACGGAAGCGGCGGCGAATACAACGGTGAATACAGCGGCGAATACAACGGGACGTGCCTGAGAAGGGGCGGGCCAGACGTCTGATTGCGTCTTCATGTTTATGTAATCTGGGGTTTGCTATATTCCTCTTTCGCCCATCTGCGAAGGAATACCCACCATGCATACCCGAAAGATCGCCGCAGGCGCAGCGTTTCCTGCGCTCATTGTTAAAAGTCTCGATGGAAGCGAAATCGATATCATGCAACCCGCGGAAGGTACCGATTGGACTCTGCTTGTCGTTTATCGGGGCAAGCACTGCCCTTTGTGCACCAAATATCTCAATGCTCTGGAAGGGCATATCGACGCGCTACGTGAAACTGGTGTTGGTGTGGTCGCGGTCTCTGGCGACAGCGCCGAACAGCTGGCTGCGCATAAAGAGCAGCTGAATGTCAGTTTCCCGCTGTTCTATGGTCTGACCGTTGAGCAGATGCAGGCGCTTGGGCTCTACATTTCGATACCGCGCTCGGAAAAAGAGACTGATCACAATTTTGCCGAACCGGGTCTGTTTGTCATCAACGCGGACGGGCAGGCGCACGTGGTCGACATCTCTAACAATCCCTTCGTGCGCCCGGAATTGGACGCGCTGGTGGGTGGCCTGGCCTGGATTCGCAATCCCGAGAACAATTACCCGATTCGCGGCACCTATTCCTGGTAGTTCGGCTTCTTGGTTTTCATGCCTGACCGCAGCCGAAGGGACAGCGTCTAGAGGTAGTCGTAGATTCCGGCCGCCCGGGCGCGAACTCTCTCAATGGAGTTCAGCCGCTGGTTATAGCGCCGCCCGGGAGTTTTATTCACGTCGATGATCTCCAGCTCCCCCTGGTGTATGCAGTAGTCGATCTTGCCAAAGTGTAGTTGCATGTCGGTGGCATAGCGCACGACATCCGGATGGGGTTCAGCGTATTCCTGGCGCACGGATGAGTGTCCGATAACGACGGGGTTAGGAGAAAAGTTTCGTCCGCTTTCCGCGCAAGAGCCGAAGAATCGATAGCTTTGGATGCAATACATGCCGTCCTCGACCTGCGGCAAAAACTTTTCTATCACCAGGGAATCATCGTGCCGGTAGCGCGCGGGGACCTCGGCATAGCTGTCGTAAAGTCGGTAGTCTCGTTGCGTCGTAATCAGACCTGCCAGACGCCTTAGAGGCCGTGTCATTTGCTTGATGCCGCGGGATACCCTGCCGGCAGTCAGAACCTGCTCCGGCCAGCCGCCACAGTTGAAGTCGCTCTTTAAAATAACCGGGCCGCTGTAGTCGTTGCCCTCCCTGAGCAGGTTGCGGCTGATATGGCGCTTGCGAATGTCGCGCACCTCGGCGTTGAGGACAACAGGGTGGCGCCGCGCGAACTCAATGTAACGCTCCGGCACGACCGACAGGTCAACGTGGACGATGCACAAATCAGCCTTTGCCTCGGCCTGGGGCCCGTAGAGGATATCCACACGGTGGCCGTCCTCGCGCCAGCACTCTGCGAATACGCCGATGTCATAGCCTTGGAGGTTGCGCGGCTTGGCGTTCTCATGAAGGAGAATGGCGATGCGGGCAGGGGGTCGGTTTTCAGGGGCCTGTAAGCTCACCCGCCCTATGGTAAGCGAGTGGCGCGCCTGAATCGATTGATGGCGGCGCCCCCGGCAGAGTTCAGGCCTGCGTTGCTACGGTCAGGCGCAGTCCCTCCAGAGCATCAGTAACGGTGATCTGACAACTGAGGCGTGAGTTCTCTTGTGCCGCTTCGGCGAAGTCCAGCATTGCCTTCTCCATCAAATCTGGCTCACCCACGACATCCATCTGCGAAGTATCGACATAGACGTGGCAGGTGCCACAGGCGCAACCGCCGCCACACTCGGCCAAAATACCGTCGATACCGGCAGTCACGGCCGCTTCCATAGCAGTCTCGCCGTCTGCCGCGTCCACCGCGTGTTCTTCGCCTGTCTCGGTGATAAAAATGATCTTCGTCATGTTCCTTTCTCCAGTCGCTGACAGTCTCTATTTGCCAGCAGTCTATCCACTAGCATGCAGGTAAAGCTGCGCAAAAGCGGCCATAGTGAGGCCGCCCGGCAATATCTAGGGCACATCCGTCTTGAACCCAACTTTCTGTTGCTGGCGGTACTGAGAAGGCGTCATACCCTGTGCCCAGCGTGCAAAGGCGCGCGAAAAACTCGCGCATTCGGCAAAGCCGAGAATCTGGCCGATCTGTGTGATGGTTAAGGCAGATTCTTCGAGATAACTCTTGGCGATACCGAAATTGACCTCTTCCTGTATGTCACCATAGGTGGTGCCTTCCTCGCGCAGACGACGGTAAAGGGTCGCCTTGGAAAGCCCAAGATGCCTCGCTGCCTTGGGCGCGGTAACAGGCGGTGCTACACCGCTGTTCAAGATGGTGTGGCGAACCTGATCAGCAAAGCTGCGAATCTGGTCGCGCTGGCGCAGTTCCTCTTCGAGGTAGTTGCGCAGAATCTGTGACAGGCTCGGATCAAAAAGGCGTCCCTTGGTCTGCAT
This sequence comes from Pseudomonadota bacterium, assembly GCA_038748065.1. Classification (GTDB taxonomy): domain Bacteria; phylum Pseudomonadota; class Gammaproteobacteria; order Pseudomonadales; family Halieaceae; genus JBCDJG01. Next base: position 65,105 of record JBCDJG010000013.1, on the reverse strand, counting down.
GCTCGAAGCTGGCAGATAGATGCCGTTGTCCTCCTGGTTGAAGCGGGTTTCCATACGAAGCAAACGCGCGTAGTCGCTGATTGGCGCTCCCGGTGAGTGCCGGAAGTGTATGCGACTGATTTTCGCGTCTGGCCCGGCCAGCATCTGAATCATGCGGCTGGTCAGTGCCAGGCTGAATTCGACGTCCTGGCGGCAACTTCCATCGGGAACGCTGAAGAGGTCATACTTGAAGACGACTTCGTTACCTTCATGTCGCAGTTCTACATGTGTGGTCCCCTGCAGGATATTCAGGAACAGGCAGAAGTCGCTCAGTGCTTTCAGCAGAGAGGGTGAAGAGAGAAAAAGAAATCCAATCGCACCCAGTGTCTCTGGACCGGCGGAGCGCGACAGTCGAATGCCGAGTAGGGGCTCACCGGCCTCCTCGGCGGCCGCTTCCATAAAATCGAGGTAGCGCTTGAATGGAATTTCGGCGTTTTCCTTGGCGATCTCTCGTGGGTCGAGGCCACACTGGTGCAACAGTTTTTCGTAGTCGACGTGTTGTTCAGTGATCGGTAACCGCAGTCCGCGCAGGACTGAGGCATTCATCAGCGGTTCAATCGTTTCTTTGTTCGTCTTGGTCGGGGCCATCGTGTCGTCCTGGGTGAGTCTTTTCAGCGACGTCGCTGAGACAATATATCAATATTTAGAGATAAATAGACAAGAGTGGTGGCAGTCTGGTCCGTAGTCTAGGAGGGCATAAGGAAAACACACGCGTGGAGAGTCCTATGGCAGAGCCCAGAGTTAGTACGACTGCACTTACCTGGTGGCACATTGCCCTCGCGGGCCGCTGCATCAGCAGGCCTGACGACTATGCTGAACCTATCGGTCAGATCGACCTGAAGATGAGCGACAACGGCGACTACATGAACCTGCGGGAGTTCGTGCAGCTGTTAGAGCAATTCGGTCATAGCCGCAGGGACGCCGGCCTTTCATGGAATACCGGTCACTGCAAGCTGTTTGATCTCGACCAGGATTTTGGCAAGGCCATCCTCGGAGCGCGCACGCTGGGTACCGCTCTGCACTGGCTCGCGTTTTACTACCCGCTGCTACAGGATTCGACCTCCGCTCGCTTGGAGATCGAGGAAGACTGGGCCACCTTCAAGTATCGTATTCTCGATCCGACGATCTGGCCGCGCAACGAAGATGCCATGTTTACCCTGGGGATCATCGCCCTGCTTATCAAGACGGCAGCGCCGGATGCCTGGGTTCATAGCAGCATCACATTGGAAGCCGATGCTGGTCAGCTGTGCTTCGATCATTCGGCCATCACGCAAACGCAGGTAACCTACGGCGGTGTCGATAACATGCTGCGCTTCCCTGCGGCCCTGTTGGATAAGCCACTCAGCATTGCTGCTAGCGGGGATAGTTCCGCTTTGCAGCGCCTGACACGTGAGCTGACGCAGGTGCAGCGAGGCACACCCTTCACGCTGCGCTGCCGCGATACCATATTCGATGAAATGAGCAATGGTAGCGTGTGCCAGGACTATGTCGCGCAGCAGCTGGGCGTATCCAGCCGCACTCTGCGACGCAAGTTGGCAACTGAGGAGCTCTCATTCCAGGCGCTGCTGGATGAGTGCCGCATGCAGTACGCCGCATTGGAGTTCAGGAAGCGTAAAAAGCAATCGCTCGCTGAAATGGCACTGAAGCTTGGCTATTCTGAGCACTCAACATTTTCTCGCGCGTTTCAGCGCTGGTCCGGCATGGCGCCCCACGAATATCGTCGTAGCGTGTCTTTACACTAGCTACACTGGGCGGGGCCGCCTGGTGTTACTGCCAGGGCCCTGCACTCAAGCTGCCGCAGTCCACCCACCCTCGGGCCGGTCAAACCAGATGTGCACCTGGCTGGTACCCACAGAGTTCTCGTAATCGCTGAACAGGCGTCCTCGCGCTTTGCAGTCGCGTTCGCCAAGCGCTCCAACCATCATCAGGTAGTGGCCGAAGCGGCCCTCAGGCTTATGGGCATAGTACTCATCCATGGTGTCGATGACCTGCGCGTGATTGCCCTCATGGAACCAGTCTATGCGCTCCATATCGGCCGCGCGGGCTTCCGGCGTAAAAATGTGCTTCGGGTCTGAGGATTCGTGCTCGAAGATTTCCTTTAGTGGATAGAAGGTGTGGCTCATGGAGCCGCTGGCGAGCAGGACCACGCGCTTGTCTGAGCGGGCAATGGCTTCGCCGATACCGCGGCCAACCGCGAGATAATCGTCGGCATCAGCCGTCATGCAGACCCCAATCGATAACCACTCTTCACCCCGATTCAGGTAGTGCGCGACATTGACCGTGCCGTAGTGTATTGGTAGATAGGGGTCATCGATGGTCGATGATCTGACGCCTTGTCCTTTGATCCCCTCGGCGATTAACTCGGCGAGCGCCGGGCTGCCCTTCATATCGTAGGGTACCTGCGACATGCCGCGAGGAAGTTCCTCCGACGTGAATTTGCCGCTGCGTCGCTCGTGCGACGGTATGAAGAACTCGAGCAGCGTCGCACAGTGCGTATCGAAAACGATAATGGTGTCCGGCTTCAGGACGTCCAGCACTTCCTCGCGCAAGCGATGAAAACCCGGTACCAGGCTAATCTCGTTGCCTTCGTTCAACTCTCGCCGGGTCTCCTCCGGCAACATGATAGTGGGCACGTGGGAAACGATGGCAGCGCCGACGACTTCTCCCATAAGAACCTCCGTTGATTCACTTCTGATGATATCAAATCATGAATTGCTGGCAGTGCCCACAGCCCCTTGCCAGTCTGTCCACATCTGCTAAGACTTGTAGTAAGGCTTGGCCTAACGTAGGCACAATCACAATCACAATCACAATCAGAGTTGGGGAACGACTATGCAAGCCGGTAACTGGCAATATCCATTTTCCACGTCAGAGGACCCCTATGTAGACCTGTCCTCTCAGGATGCCTTCAGCCAGGGCGCGCCCTTCGCTACTTTCGCCAGGATGCGCAAGGAAGACCCAATAGCCTGGTGTCAAGAAAGCGGTGGCCGCGGCTTCTGGTCGATCACGCGGCACGAGGACATTCGCAATCTGAACAAGGATCCCGCCACGCTGAGCTCGGCGCGGGGTATCCGCATAGAGGACCAGAGCGAAGAGGAGTATGAGGCGCGCAAGACCTTCCAGGAAACAGACCCGCCTGACCATACCTACTTTCGGATGCTGCTCAACCAGGCCTTCTCGCGCAACAATGTCGCGCAGTTCGAGGATCGAATCCGCAGCATCACGGGCGAGCTTATCGATCGCTGTCTCGATCTTGGGGATCTGGATGCTACCTACGAGATTGCTCGACAGCTGCCCATGCGAATGCTCGGCCAGATTCTCGGCGTACCTGAAGAGGACACCGGCTGGCTGGTTGAGAAAGGTGATGCCCTGATCTCAAACGCGGACCCCGATTACACCGATCACGTGGTCGATAAGGTGGACACCGAGGAATACCGGCTGCTGCCATTTCGCTCACCCGCGGCGATAGAGTTATTCGACTATGCCAATGGTTTGCTCGATCGCATCCGCTCCGGTGAGCAGGTGGGCGTTCTCAATCTGATCACCGAACCCACGCAGGCGGGCAAGGTCATGAGCGACGACGAGTTCCGGAACTTTTTCTGTCTTGCCGTAGCTGCTGGCAACGATACCACGCGCTTCAGTATTGCAGCGTCCCTGCACGCACTGGCGAACCAGGCTGGCTTGCTGGAGAAGTTTCGTGAGGCCGACCAGGCCTACGTGCAAACCGCCACTGATGAACTGATACGATGGGCCTCGCCGACCTCGCACTTCAGGCGAACTGCAACCCGGGATTTCGAGTACGGCGGCAAGCAGATCAAAGAGGGCGACAAGGTTGTGCTCTGGTTTGTCTCTGCGAATCGCGATGAGGAAATGTTCGACTCGCCTTATACGATCGATGTCGAGCGTAAGCCCAACCGTTTCATGTCCTTCGGGCAGGGCGGGCCACACGTTTGCCTCGGTATGTTCCTGGCGAAGCTGGAGGTACGCGTCGTGCTGGAAGAGATGGCACGCCGGGTCGCGACCATAGAACAGTCAGCGCAGCACGACTACTTGCGCTCCAATTTTATCCTGGGGATCAAGCGTCTCCCTGTGCACATGACAGCGAGGTAGCTGAAGATGCCTGCCGATACATCGAACCTTGGCGACGCAGCCTTTAATCGCGTACGCGTGTTATTCGCAGACCAACTGAACCTGGCCCGCGGCAAATACGTGCCCCTCGACTTCGCCAAATCAGGCGTCGTGCGACTTTGCGTCGGCGCCTATGCCGTGACCTACCAGCGTGACCTGATCGATGCACCGGGGTCTGGCGTGTCCGAAGGCCTGCCCGACCTGGAGGCCATGTTTGACCCTGAGGACTTGCGCCCTGGCTGGGAGCCCAATACCCGGATCGCCCTGGCATCGCTCGAATCCGGGGGGGAACCCTCAGGCCTCTGTGGCCGCTCTGCCCTGAAGCGCGCCATTGCACAATGGCAGGAGCTCGGATTGAACCCGAAGATTGGTTTTGAGGGTGAAGCCTATATTTTTGAGCGCGATGATAAGGGCGCATGGGTGCCCTACGACGCGCCGGGCGGTTTTGTGTATGGCACCGGCCCGTTCACTGATCCCGCCGGGCTGATTGACGATATCTGGGAGATGGCCTTCAAATGTGGTCTGCCCGTTGAGTCGTTCAACGCTGAGTATGACGCGTCACAGTTTGAACTCACCCTGGAGTACGCAGATGCGTTGAAGGCCTGCGATGACATTTTTCTGTTCCGCACGATGGCCAGGGAGCTGCTCTACAAGCGCGGTTACCTGCTCAGCTTTATGCCGAAGCCCATTGCTGATCGCGGTGGTAGCGGCCTGCACATGAATCTCAGTTTTGGTGATGCCGCGGGTAAAAACGCGATGGATGGTGGCACGCAGGAAGGTGCGCTCTCCGAACTGGTCGGCGGCTGTATCGCTGGCCTGCTGCAGCATCATGAGGGACTCGGCGGCTTGGTCGCGCCCACCGTGAATAGCTATGATCGACTCAAGCCCGCGCAGATGTGTGGCTACTGGGCAAACTGGGGTTTCGACCACCGTGCCGTAGCGGTACGAATCTCCGGCGAAACGGGTTCTGCGTCGCGTATCGAGCACCGGGTTGGCGATTGTGCAGCAAGCCCTTACGTGGCAGCCACAGGCCTGCTGCAGGCTGCTCGGCTCGGCTATACAAAAGGCTATGAGTTGCCGCCGCCGGAGAAAGCCGACGGTTTCGAAGTTGTCAGCACCACCCGCGGTCTCGCTGAGAATCTTGGCGCATCGCTCGATGCGCTGGAGCAGGACACGGAGCTGGTCGACGCCGTTGGTCGGTTACTGGTTGAAAACTATATCGCTATCAAGCGCGCAGAGATCAACGAGGTGGATGGCCTGAGTGAGGCCGAAGTCTTCGACTACTACGCCCCCTTTATTTAACGGCATCAGCACCGAAAAAGGTTAAACGCAATGACAGATCGATTCGAGGTTGCCGGGGTCAGCGTATCCGGCGACCACTACATTGGTGGCCAGCGAGTAAGCTCTGCGGCGACCTTTGATAACCGCTCTCCGCTTGATTGGAACCTGCACATTGGCGATATCGCCCGGGGCGACGAAGCTACGGCCGACGCGGCGGTCACTGCCGCCACGGAGGCCTTTCCAGCCTGGGCTGCGATGAGCCCGGCGGCGCGGGGCGCGGTCATGCACCGGCTTGCCGATCTCATAGACGCAAACAAGGAAGAACTTGCCCGCGTGGAATGCATGGACATGGCGATGCTCGAGGAGAGTCTCCGTTTGCGCCTGGTACCTCGTGGGGCGGAGAATTTCCGCAACTATGCCGACCTGGCCATAGAGCACGAGGAGCGTGTCTGGTCCTCCAAGGGCACGGCGAATCGCGTCATTCGCATGCCGGCCGGGCCGGCAGTGATCATTACGCCCTGGAATGCGCCGTTCATGCTGTCGACCTGGAAGTGCTCACCGGCACTTGCGTCAGGTAATACCGTCATCCTCAAGCCTGCAGAATGGTCACCACTGTCCGCCTCTATCTTGGCTGATCTGATAGATGAAGCGGGTTTTCCGCCGGGCGTATTCAATATCGTGCAGGGTCTCGGCAGCGAGGTCGGTGCGGCCCTGGTTGCCGACCCTCGCGTAAAACGCATCTCTTTCACGGGGTCCGTGCCCACGGCCAGACGTATTGGCACTGCGGCGGCCGAAAATATCGTACCTTTCACTGCGGAGTTGGGCGGGAAGTCCTGTCTGCTAGTTTTTGCAGACGCGGATATCGATGCGGCGGCGAAGAAAGCGGCGGGGCAGTTCGACGACAGTGGGCAGGTGTGTATGGCCGGTACTCGTCTCATTGTCGAAGACAGCGTGAAGGATGAGTTTCTCGAGCGCTTTCACGCCTACACCGATCAGCATGTATTGGGTGACAGCCGCGAGGCGAATACCACGATCTCACCTATGATCCACCCCGTCCATCTGGAGCGTGTGGATGGCTTTGTACAGCGGGCGCGGGAGGCCGGTGACACCATCGTTCGCGGCGGTCAGATACACCGGGAGGGCTGTCTGTGGTATGAGCCAACGCTCATCTTGCCGAGGAGCAATGACGCCGAGGTCGTACAGAGTGAGATTTTTGGCCCGGTCTTAACCTTCCAGACTTTCAGCTCTGAAGAAGAGGGCGTGGCTTTGGCGAACTCAACGATATATGGGCTGTCCGGTATCGTCTACACGGGCAACGCGGAGCGTGCAGAGCGTGTCGGTCGCCAGATAAGAGCAGGTACGGTCTGGGTAAATACCTTCCTTGTACGCGATCTGACGGCGCCCTTCGGCGGTATCGGGGCAAGCGGTTTGGGACGCGAGGGCGGGCACTACGCCCTGGAGTTTCATTCCGATCTGAAAACGCTGCAAATACTGGAGGGGTCCTGCCGCTAGGGCTCCATCCCCGCGTGGACGGGGATGACGTGTATGACTGGCTAGCGCCACCTGCGGTGATTACCCGGTGATGAATTAGCCCAGGTCAGGCATCGACCGGCGTGACAAGGTTGTACCCGCCTTCCACGACACACCGACCTCGTGCCAGTAGCCAGCGATCAGTTCTTTGGGCTGGATTGAGAGCAATTCTTCCACCGGGGAGTCATAAAAGCTCAGATCGAAATCGCCCTTGAAGCAGCGGCCAAGTTCCGCGTCAAAGGAACTCATTGTGACCACCTCTGTCAGGCTGTCATCGCCGTTGGTTTCAATGGCGGGATACCAGCGATGATGCACCATGGGGTGCCCATTGACGAAGCCTGGGCTTGTGGCCTCTTCCTGTATAGTGAATCGAGCATCGGCAAGACGTCGATCAAAGGCAGCCAGCGTCGCGCCGAACACGCCCCCCGTCTCCAGCCTGGGCCCTGCCTTTCCGACGTACACAGGCCTGCTCATCTGTATCGTGCCAAGCTTTTTCGGGTAGCCCTGATGCTGTCCACGGATGACTGCGAATTCCTTATCAACCCAGATGAACACGCAACGTGAATAGGTCTTGCCCTGGTACTTGCATCGCACCACGATGAACATTTCCTTGTACTGACCGCGAACGGGGTCGAGTACCTCGTTGAAATCATCCGAGCAGCTCTGCCAGTCAGCCCAGATGGCGGCAACCGCGCCCGGGTCATCGTCCGCCAGTTCAAGATCATCGGGTAGCAGCGCGCGCACAGCGTCAACGTCCGTTCGGTATTCCAGCGTGATCAGCTCGCCTGAGTAGTGCCAGGGAACAGGTGGTAGGATCCCTGCTTTACCGGTGGGCGTGCGAGGATAGTAGAAATTAGCCATGTAACTTGTCCGTTGTTCAGTTGCGGGGCAAAGCGTTTTGCGCGGGCCTAATGTCTCGCGATTGGGCAGGCTTTGCCAGAGGCGATGGGCCGATTGTCCGCATCTGCTAAATTGGTCCGCGCGGCGATACGGGCATAATAGGCGCCTACTGCACAACACCCCCCAAACTATTTTAGGAGGCACGCGACATGCTGAAGGAATATCGCAAAATTCTCTTGGACGGCTACCCGATTCTCACTGAGCGGGATGGCGACACCCTGCATACGCGCGACGGACGATCCATCGCCGTCGATGAGGCCGTACACTTAGCGCCGGTTGAGCCCACCAAGATCGTCTGCGTGCACCTGAACTATCATAGCCGGGTGGACGAGTTCATGACCAAGCTGCCGTCAGCGCCCACTTACTTTCACAAGCCGCTGACGGCACTCAATACACACGGCGGCGACATTGTGCGCCCGGTGCGCTGCAAGTGGCTGAACTACGAGGGAGAGATTGCCATCGTGATCGGTAAGCACTGCCGCAATATTGCACCTGATGAGGCGGGGGATTACATCGCGGGCTACTCGGTTGCCAATGACTACGGCTTGCACGACTTCCGCGATACGGATGCGGGTTCCATGCTCCGCGTTAAGGGCTCGGACACGCTTTGCCCCGTGGGCCCTGGCCTGGTAACCGGCTGGGACTTCCGTGACAAGCTGATTCGCACCTACGTTAACGGTAAGGTCGTGCAAGAAGACACCACCGCTAACATGGAATGGGATATGCACTACCTGGTCGCAGACATTGCCAGGACGATAACGCTGGTTCCCGGGGACATTCTGCTTTCCGGAACGCCTGCAAACAGCCGGCCGGTGCAGCCGGGCGATGTCTGCGAGGTGGAGGTCGAGGGCTTGGGACGCCTGACCAACCGGATTGTTGAGGGGCCAACGCCGATTCGCGAGGATGTTGGTGCCCAGCCCACCGAGTCCGAGGAAGTCATCTCCACCGCCATGGGCGGCGACTGGGAGCATCGAGGTAAGCGTGCGGCCAAAGGGCAGGGTGCCAAGCACTACGAATCCAAGCTGGACGAGTAGTTCAAATACCCGATACTGTAAGGGCGATAATAAGCGCTTCGAGATCCGTACATGACAGACATTAATTCCCGCCGGTCGATTATTTCCATCGTTTATCTGGCGGTCGTCGGGCCCTGTGTCTTTATTCTCCAGCCGGGCTATGTACAGGGTCTCGTTGAATACCTTGGCTTTACCGAGCAGGAAGCAGGCCTTATCGCGTCCTATGAGATCTTTGGCGTTGCCGGTACATGCTTTTTGTTGAGCCTGGTTGCGCAACGCATTCCCTGGAGGCCTTTCCTTTACTTTTGCTGCGCGATCTCCGCTGTGGGTAACTTTGCTTCCCTCGGCCAGACCGACTTTGGCACCCTTGGCCTGCTGCGTTTTATCACCGGCATCGGCTCGGGCGGATTGATCTCCCTGACCTTTATGATGATGGGCCTGACCGAGCGGGCGGACCGCAACTTCGGCTACCTCGTCACCTGGGTGCTGATCTGGGGCGCGTTTGGTCTGTGGTTGATGCCTCAGGGCTACCAGCTGATCGGGATGAACGGGATTCTCGCGGTTTTCGGTATATTCTGCGCGTCGGGCCTGTTGTTCGTTCCGGCACTGCCAAACTCCAGCGAGGCGGTGGCGCTCGATCATTTGCCCGAGGCCAACTACCACGGCGGTATCAAGCTCATCGCCCTCGCCGCGATGCTGGTCTACAACACGGCTATTGGCCTCGTCTGGGCGTACCTCTTCCTGATCGGTATCGAGGCGGGCATGGGCGAACAATCGGTTGCCAATGCGCTCACGATATCGCAGTTCCTCGGCATAGCCGGTGCCTTCTCCGTTGTAGTGTTGGAGATGCGCCTGGGGCGCTTAAAGCCTTTGCAGGTCGGCATACTGGGCGGCGCGGTCAGTGTTTTTATGTTGATTGGTGAGGTTGGCGCGTTAGGGTTCTGGGTAGCGGTGTGTGTCTTCAACTACCTCTGGAACCTATGCGTGCCTTACCTTATGGCTATTCTCTCGGACTTTGATTTACGAGGCCGAATGACTACCCATGGCGTATCGATGCAAATGCTTGGCTTTGCGCTCGGACCCTACATCGCCGCTCAGCTGCTGGAATCAGGTGGCTACGACCTGGTTAACGGCGCCGCAATCGCGATGTTCTTACTGGCGTCGATACTGGTGCTGCCGGGCCTGATTGCCCAGCATCGTCTGCGTCAGACGCATTCGGTTACCTAACGGTAGCCGCTAGTAGCCACTGACCCAGTCCGGAAGTATCACGCCGTTGTCAGCCACGTAGGCCTCCCACAGTTTAATCATCGCCGCCAGTCGCTCGCTTTCCTGCTGGCTCAGATCATTCGCCTCTCCGGGATCAGCCTGGATGTTGTAGAGCTCATAGTTGCCGCTTGCGTAGGGCGGTGGCATGACCAGTAATTTCCAATCACCGTGCCGCAGTGAGTATTTGCCGAAGAGTTCCGTACCTAATAACAGGGCATCGCGTGCGGTAGCGCTGTCCTGCAGGCGAGGCAGCAGCGATTGGCCCTGAAGTGGGTAAATGGCCCGGTCCCGGTAGCGCTTGCCCGGGTGTTCAATCTCCGCGAGCTCGAGAAAAGTAGGCACGATGTCGCGCACGGGCACTGGTTCGTGATGAACGCTGCCCGCCTCGATCAGGCGGGGGAAGCGCGCGAACGCAGTGACTCGCGTGCCACCTTCGCTGGGGAAAGCCTTATACATGCGCAGGCCCGCTGAGGTGGCCATGGCCCAGCCGTGGCCAACAAAGACATAGGAGTTAGGGCGCCCCATGTTGCCGAAGCTGAAGTCGTGGCGCTCATCAATGACCTTGCGGATTGCCGGGAACAGGTCGCCGGGCCATGTCTCGTCGAGATCGTGGCCCTCGGGTCCATTATCGGACATGAACACGATGAAGGTATTGTCCAGTTCACCCTCGGCGCGGAGATAATCGATCACTCGACCGGTATGCACATCAATTTCGTCGATCATGGCGGCGTAAATCTCCATGGCCCTGGCTTGTTCACGCTGCTGCGGCGAGTCGAGCTCTGCCCATGGCTTCACCGCCGGCGGCCTGGGTGGCTCCGGAGCTGCGGGGATCAGGCCCAGTTCTGCGACCCGCTGCCTGCGCGCGGCGTACAGCTTGTCGTAGCCCGAATCGTAGCGGCCCTTGTATTTGGCTATCGCCTCGTCAGGTGCCTGAAGCGGCCAGTGGGGGGCTGTATAGGCCAGCACCGCAAAAAAGGGCTTACCGGACTGATCTTCGCGCAGGTAGCTTAATAGTTTGTCCGCATAATACTTAGTGGAGTATTCGAATTCCGCTGGCAGCTGAGTGAGGGTTTGATCGTCTTCAACGTAGGCTGCTTTACCTTCCGGATCGGGGTGGTAAGCCGGGCGCATATCGCCGAAGTGGCTGGCACCGCCGCTGTTCAGCGCAAAAGAACGCTGGAAACCCTGGCTCTTTGCGCCTTGCTCGGGCTGGTTGGCGAGATGCCACTTACCTGAGAGATAGGTGCTGTAACCGGTGTCGCGCAGCAAAGTGGCCACGGAGACCACCCGATCATTGAGATGACCCTCGTAGCCAGGCTGGCCCTTCTGGTTGGGCGAGAGTTCCTCGTACATGTTGCCCACGCCAGCCAGATGGGGATCGACGCCGGTGTAGAGCGTGGCCCGCGTGGGCGAACAGGCAGGGTGCACCAGGAAGTTGCTGAAGCGAACGCCAGACATCGCCAGAGCATCCAGGTTCGGGGTAGGAATCTCGCCGCCAAAACTGCCAAGGTCCGAGTAGCCCATATCGTCGGTGATGATCAGCAGGATGTTGGGTCGTTGCGGCGCGTCGTGATCGGTATTGTGATCTGCGGCCAGGACAAGGCTAGCCAACGTAGACAGGGCTAAGACCGATAGAAGTTGTTGAACGCTGCTCTGCATTTCAAGCCTCCAAAAAAAAGCCGCCGCAGATGCGGCGGCCGGGTCTAGCCCTAAGCCTCACCTAGAAATGGTAAGACGCTGTCAGGCCATACATGCGGGGTGGCGCGTAGGTCACGGTAGCGCCAAGGATACCCAGATCGAGCGAGTAGATCTTGTATTCCTCGTCGGCCAGGTTCTTCACCCAACCAGCCACGCGTACGGCGCGCTCCTGACTTTCCCAGGTCAGTCGAGCATTGTGCACGCCATAGGCCTCTTGCGAGGTGCCGCCCGCGTTGGATACCTCCAGGAACTGGTCGTCGTAGTACACGCCGTCCACCTGCAACGCGATGTTGCCCGCCAATGCATCGAAGTTATACCGAACCAGGTAGTTAACGCTGTAGCTTGGCGTATTCGGGAGCTCGACACCATCCAGGAAGTCGATGGGCCAGTCCACCTCGAAGCCGACGGGCGTGACCTGCTGCTGCGGGGTTTGTACGCCGTCGACCTCGGAGTCCATGTAGGCGAAGCCGGCGATAATGTCCCAGTTGACCGTGGGCGTCCAGGTCAGTTCGATCTCGCCACCGATGTTCTGGGCGTCTGCGTTGGCAATGCTGGGCGTTGCGTCAGAGAAGGTGAATGCCTGGTAGTCATCGTAGTCGTAGTAAAAGATGGCGCCGTTCAGGCGAACCTTGCCATCGGCCAATTCACTCTTTACACCGATCTCGTAGGCGTGGAGCACTTCTTCGTCGTGGCGAATATTGTCCAGCCCTACGTTAGCAGAGGGCGCGAAATTGCCACCCTTGATGCCGCGGTTGTAGGAGGCGTAGGCCATGGCGTTGTCGCTGAAGCGCCAGTCCAGCTGCAGGCGTCCGGCCCAGTCGCTGTAATCCACCTCGTCATTGCTGCTGCCCGCGGCAGAGGCGGCTGACTGTAGATCGAAAGCCGGGATATTGATGTCGTTCGAGAGTGACTGGAAGGAGGTTACGAAGTCCATCTCCTTATCGTCCTCTGACCAGCGTAGGCCCAGGATCAGGGTAAAGTCGTCAGCAAAGTCCCATTCTCCCTGGCCAAAAACGGACCAGTTGCTGGAATCAAGAGTGTATTCCTGCGCGACCTGCGGATCGCCTAGCTCGGCCGGATCAAAACCCAGGTCTACAGCTACGCCTGATACTGGCGCACCGCGGGTGATGACATCAGCCTTGGTTTCCATATCCAGGTAGTAGAGGCCAGCGACCCAGCGGAAGCTGTTAGATTCGCCAGACAAACGAATTTCCTGAGAGAACTGAGTGAAGTCGGACACGGTGGTGAACTCAATAATGGGCACCGGGATACCGTCACCGTCTTCGGTATAAAACTTGTCCAGTTCGAAGTAGTTGGTGATGGACACAAAGTCCATGCTGTCGTTCACTTCCCAGTCAAACTTTGCCGTATAGCTGTCCGTTTCCCGATCCATAAAGCCCGCATAGTCTGAGTAATGCTCATGGGGTTCGGGAGAGTCCCCTTCAAAAATGGTTCGGCCAGATTCGTCTACGGGAGCAAAGCAGTCCAGTTGGCTTTGGCAGAAGAACACTTCGGCGGTGAACTCCTCCAGAGTCAGGCCGCCGGGAGGCGCTCCGCCTTCCAGAATCACATCATTGGTAAACTGCTGAAACTCTGGTGGAATATAGGCGTTGGAATTGTCGGCGAAAGGCAGGAAGCTGTAGGCGCCAGTGGTGACCGCATCATCCTCAGTGTGGCTTGCCTGCAGCGTTAACATCGCTGTATCGCCAAAATCGAACTGCAGCTCGCCGCGCAGTGTCCATCCATCCTCGCCGCCTATATCAACGCCAGAAGGGGGAAGAGGGTTACCCTCCGGAAAGGGCTCAGACTCGATGAAACCGTCCATCTCTGCGATGCGCCCCGCGATGCGACCGCGGATGCCGTCGGTCAGGCCGCCGCCCAGGGCAAACTCAATGCTCTGTCGGTCATAGTCGCCGACGGTACCCTCGATGTAGCCGTTCAGTTCGTCCTCATCAGCGCCCACCGTAAGGTAGTGAATAACGCCGCCGGTTGCGTTTCGCCCGAAGAGTGTGCCCTGTGGGCCCCGAAGCACCTCGACTCGCTCCACATCGAAGAGCTGGGCGTTAACGCCGTTCATGGTCGCCATGTAGACGTCATCGATATAGACCGCTACGGGCGCCTCGAGGTTGTCAGTGAAGTTGTTCTGGGAGACACCGCGAATGTTGAAAAACGTCAGGTTCGGCGAGAACGTAAGCACCTGCAAGTTGGGTATCTGTTGTGTGATCTCAACGGTATTGGTTACGCCCAGAGCGCGCATCTGGTCGCCGGTGAAGGCGGAAACCGATATGCCCACATCCTGCATGCTTTGAGTACGTTTGCTGGCGGTAACCATGACTTCTTCAAGTACCTGGGCCGAGACCTGGCCCGCTGCGCTGAGGCCGGTGGCGAATGCTACCGCAGTAGCTATTTTGCTGGGTTTGAACATGAATAATTCCCCCTCATTCATGGAAATTGCAAGTTGTTGACCTTATGTTCTTGCGGTTTGAGCACCTCCGCACGGAAGGCGTGGGCGCTCAAGCCCGCATGCTGTCCGTGCTGCAGGCTATTCCCTCGACATTTTTGTATATCAGGGTCATCGATTTGTCGAGTGATCGAAGCCCTATTATTACCCCATCAGTGGCTTGACTGATTTAGCAGATGCGGACAAATCACGCGCCAGCCATCCTTAAAGGTAGATAATAATTGTGCCCAGTGGCGCATCACAGTTAATCAGCACGACCTTCTTGTGCCGAATCTTTAGCTGATCGTCAATACGAACGAGATCGTGAGTGTAGGTGCCGCCAAACATGGTTTGTTTATTGTGATAGTGCATCAGGCAGTGGAAATTCGATGTCACCGTCAGGTCGCAGCCCTCGCGGCACCTATCGGTGACCCTGATGTTCGAAATGATATGGGATGAGCGAGCGCGGTACTCCTTCGAGGGCGCTCTCGGATGAGTATAATTCAAGCGGCGGATTTCCATCATGACCCGATTGTCGTAAAACAGGGAGATGTGGTTGATCGGATCTTCCTGATCCTCCTTTACGGGCATCCAGTAGGTCGCGTCGTCGGTGTAGAGCTGTATCCAGCCATCGAGGTCGCCGCGATCAAGGCAGGAGGCTTCCTCGTAGAGCAAGCCCTCAATTTCCCGAAGGTCCTCCACGCTTCTGATTACGATGCTCATAGGCGGACCTCGGTCGTCATGTACTGCTTCCAGGCAGCGTACTGGGTCCGCATATCGAGGTCACTGGTGCCCGTGTTCGTCAGCCGGTCGCCCTGATCCACGTCCTGTCCAAAATTGCGGTGAATCTCCACCCAATCATTGCCTGAGGACTGCAGTCCTTCCTGAACGCGAACGTAGGCAGTGAGGTCATCGGGGCCGACCATAGAGCCGTTGGCGTTAATCAGTCGCGAATAGAGCAAGGTACGCTGCAGCAGCGACTCCGGTGCGCCTTTCAGGCGGAACGACCAGGTTTCGATAATGGTCTTGTTGTAGGCAATTGGCCGCACCACGCGGATGTTCTGGATGGCCGATTTGATCGTGATGGAGGGGTAGTAGAGCGTGTTATGAGTATTGAAGGTGAAGATCTCCCGGGTCCGCTCAATGCCGTAGGCTGCGATCATGGCTTGCTCGTACTCAGGATCAACAGAATAGTCGGCGTGGATGCTTTGTTTGCCGCCGTCATAATGGTGGCCAAAGGGGAAACCCGTGATCCCTGTCTCTTCAAACTTTTTGTAGGACGCGCCGAAGGGCGGAATGATCTGTGCCTCTTCTCGTGCTTCGTCGGCATCGTCGGGCAGAGTCTTAATGTACTCCAAAGCTGAATCGACGACAGATCGGTGTACGATCATCGGGTGCATCGTGTCGTTCAGGTTTTCGAGGAAGAGCTTCCAGTTGCAGTCGTGCTCGTACCTGAGCACGCCGCCCGCCGCCTCAACCTCGCCTTCAGGCGACCTGTCACAGAGGTTGTCGAGCACTTCACCAGCACCGCCGAGCCAGGTCTTCAGTTCGACGGGATTCGGATTCATGGTTGCAAAAATGAAGCCGCGGTGGCTTGCGCTGGTCACGGGAACCATGCTGTATTGAGGGTCGTTTTTGTCAAAGCCCGTGCCGTCGTAACCTGTTGGATGGGGCACGGTGGTCAGTTTGCCATCCAGTTTGTAGGTCCATCCGTGATAGCAACAGCGAAATGCGCTGACGGAGCCGCAGGGCATATCTACGAGCTTGGCGCCCTTGTGTCCGCATCGGTTATGCAGCACGTGTACTCGGCTCTCCTTATCACGCACCATCACCACAGGCATCTTGCCGTAGTTCAGTGTGATGTAGTCTCCGGGCGCCTTGACCTGGCTTTCGTGGCCGATGTAGATCCAGGATTGCCCCCAGATACGCTCCATCTCCAGATCAAAAATCTCGGGGTCGGTATAAATCTTCCGGTGCAGTTTTGTGGGTTTTATCAGTTCACCCAGCTCTTCATTGGTGTAACTCATGAATCCGCTCCTTCTTGATTGCGTTCGATTGGCGATGGCGTCGTGGGCCTGTTCACTGTGGCAGCGAGCCCAGGCTGGTTCCGCCGCACACCAGCAGGTTTTGCCCGGTGACAAAGCTTGACTCGGCAGAGACGAAAAACGCGACGGCGTTGGCTACGTCTTCGGGCTGGCCGAGGCGCTTCACCGGCACGCCTGCTGCCATCTTTTCCATCTGAGGGCTGCCCTTGGGCACCACGTCGTGAAACATCTCGGTGCTGGCAATTGGGCCAGGCGCAACGCTGTTAACCGTGATGCCGTGCTGACCGAGTTCGAGGGCCCAGGTGCGCACCATGCCTAACATCGCGGATTTCGTCGCCGAATAGCAGGTTCGGGTTTCCAGCCCCAATGCAGCTCGTGAACTGATGAGCACGATTCGGCCATAGCCCTGCGACTTCATCGCGGGCAGGAAGGCCTGGGTGAGCAGGATAGGGGCACTGAGATGAAGATTCTTCAGATAGTCCAGGTCATCAAGTTCGACACTCTCCAGCAGGCTGGGCCGAATCACGCCCGCGTTGTGGACCAATGCTGAGACCCTGTGAGCCGACGCTATCTCTTTCGCCACGCGCGCCGTGGCGTCATTATCGGACAGGTCAACGATGTAATCTGTCAGCCTGGCATCTTCCACGCTGGAGGGCTCGAGCGAGACGTTGACAACATAAAAGCCATCCCTGATCAGGCGCTGACAGGTCTGCCGTCCAATACCGGTGCTGCCGCCGGTGACAACCACCGTTCTATCTTCCAGCTTATCATCCATACCCTATGAATCCTCCAGTAAACCCATCTCTCGCACGATGGCGCTGCGCTGCTCCGCCGTTTCTATCGGAGTCGACCTTGGCACCGAGATCAGCACGCCAGCACCGGACAGGTCCGGGTGCGAGAAGGTCCAGAGCTCGGTGCCTGGATCGATGTCAGTGCCTGCGCAGTGGCTGATCGCCGTCAGTTCCCCCGTCAGGCGAACGGCAGCGATATGCCAGGGCAAATCCTGCAAAAAATAGTCCTCAAGGCTGTGCTGCAGAAGAACTCCAGCCAGATAAATACTGCGCGGGTCCGCCGCCTGCCAAAGCAGCTTGTCGCTGAGGCAGTTGCTGCACAGCTCTCGGCTGGGGTACTGCCAAGCGCCGCACTCGGCGCAGCGTTGCAGCGAAAGCGCAATGGCCGCAGAGCCTTCGGCCGATGCAGCGCCGTGAGCTGTTCCGCGGCTCGGAGGAATCTGCTTGTTCATGTGGCTGCCCCCACTCCGGGCTTTGCCAGAATTGCAGCGGCTGAGCAGAGACCGCGATCGTAGTTCACCATGCCGTAGCCGCTGACCAGCCCAATAGCTGCCCCGGGCACCTGGCGTTCGCCAGCTGTCTCAAGTAGCTGCGTGAGCGTTTCCACTACGCCAAGATAGCCGCAACCTGCCTGGCCCACCGATAACTGACCCCCATTGGTATTGTGAGGCAAGCCGCCGCCATCGAAGGTGAGCCTTGTAGTGCGCAGAAATTCAGCAGCAGCACCTGGCGGGCAGAAACCCAGGCCCTCGAGTTGCAGCATGCTGATCACGGGGTAATCGTCATAGGTTTGCACAACATCGATGTCCTGCGGCGTCAGGCCGGCGCTCTGATACAGGTCATCGCGGAAGCGCTCCCAGCCGCCGCGCAGCTGTACGGGGTCGTCGCTGAATGCGTTGTGAAGTTCGTCGGCGGCGAGCACGACGATGTAGGGCAGGCCAAGCTCCTCGGCTATCTCCACGCGCGTCACCAGAAAGCCGTCTGCCCCTGCGCAGGGCATAACACAGTCGAAGAGGTGTAGCGGCCCGGCAATCTGGCGCGCTTCCAGGTACTGCTCGATCGTCAGTGGCTTATGGCCGAGCAGCGCGTTGGGGTTGCGGTTGGCGTTGTAACGCTGGGACACACACAGCTGGCCGAAATCTGACCGCGTAGCGCCATAAGCATCCATGTAGCGTTGCGTGATAAGAGAGAAGGGTGCGTTGGGGCCTGCGGCGCCGTAGGGATAAACGGCGTCCATGCTGAACGTGCTGAAGTTGGCCGCCGTAGCCTTGAAGCTCTCTGGCTGTGAGGTGTCCGCACCGATGGCTGCGATAAGGTTGGCATCACCGGCCTGTATTGCGCGTGCTGCGCGGCGCAGTGATATCACTCCAGAGGCGCCGCCGAAGGGAATCTGTTCGAGCCAGCGTGGTGTCATCCCGAAGTGCTCGCTCAGCGAGACCACGGAATCCGGGGCCAGTGTGAAGCTGGATACCGACATGCCATCTACCGCCTCTTTGCCGATGCCGGTCTCATCCAGCATGCCGCGCAGCGCTGTTCCAATGAACCATGCCGCACTCCTTTCGCTGTAACGGCTATAGGGCACGGTGAAGGGGGCGACGATGGCGACACCTCTATAATCCATGGGTCTGGCGCGAGTGAGCTCTGTCATCCAGGCCGGTTCCCTAGGACTTCCTTTTTTGTGCTGTCAGGTCGTAGCATGCATGCTCTTGTAATAATCGTCGGCAGAGTTTTTTGATTTCGTCCCGGCGTGGCTTATTGGATGCGGTCAGGGGTAAGGCATCGACAAAAGCGATGTAGCCCGGCAATTTGAAATACGTGAGACTCCCCCGGCAGTGATTGAAAACTGATTGTGCGGTTTCCAAATTGCTGGCCTGCCCCGGTCTTGGCACGATACATGCCATGACCTCGTCACCGCGGATCTCATCCGGAACCGGCGCGACCGCCACCTGTTCTATGGCCGCGTGTGTGGACGCTATCGCCTCGACCTCCAGCGCGGAAATGTTTTCACCACTGCGGCGAATGACGTTCTTTCGACGGTCAACAAAGTGTAGCTGGCCGTCCTGCCCAAAGCGGACCACATCACCGGTGTGTAACCAGCCCCCTTGCCAGGCCTCTCGGGTTGCTTCTTCGTTTTTCAGATACCGGCTGAAGAAACCCCTGCGCGGATCATCGCCCCTGGCACGCAGTAACAGCTCGCCCTGTTCCCCCTCGGGGACCTCATGCCCCAGTTCATCTACAAGAACGACGTCAATGTCGTCAGGCGGTTTGCCGAAACACGAGGTGCCCACGTGACGGGG
The DNA here is from genome assembly GCA_038748065.1 of Pseudomonadota bacterium. Lineage (GTDB taxonomy): Bacteria > Pseudomonadota > Gammaproteobacteria > Pseudomonadales > Halieaceae > JBCDJG01. The sequence goes on along the minus strand of JBCDJG010000013.1, from coordinate 45,677 downwards.
CTCCTGGTTGGCGACGACGGAGTTGGCATTGCCGGATTCAGTCATCGCCCAAGCTTCGATCAAGGGAATATTGAAACGCTGCTCAAAGCGCTCGTGATGTATCGGGTTCACACCGGCACCAAATCCGAACTTCACGCGATGATCGGATTCGAATGCGGACGTGTCGAGATTCAGCAGCATCGCAGGCATAACACCGAGGTAGTGCACGATAGTCGCGCCGGATTCGACGACGGTCTGCCACCAGCTTGTCGGATGAAAACGATCCAGCTGTACGATGCATCCACCCGAAAGAACCATGGCCATAGTAGAGGCGGCCATGGCATTCATGTGAACTAGCGGCAGCGGCGTCAACAGGCGCTCTATGCCGGGCTGCAATGTGCATAGCCCACCCAGGTTAATATAGCGTTGACCCCCAAGCAGAAAATACTCGTTGCTCAGCACGCAGCCTTTCGGTTTGCCGGTGCTACCTGAGGTATACAGTATGGCAGCCTCTGTGTGCGGGCCTATCGCCTCATTGCCATGTGATGAGCAAGCGGCGGGTAGGGCGCTCAGCGAGTGCTCAATGACCGGCAGGTCGATCCCGGCGTGGGCAGCTGCATCCTTCAGTAGCTGACATTTCTCATGCACGGAAACCGCCAGGCAAACCTCGCTGTGCCCGAGAATATAGGCGACATCGTCCTCGGACATCTCGCCGTTAACGGGAACAATACTGACACCAAGGGCGTTGAGCGCGAACCAATGAATGAAGAACTCTCGACGATTTTCCAGCAGCACGGCAACCCGGTGGCCATTGCCGTAGCCGGCTTCCTGGTAGCGTGAAAGGGTGGTATCGATGGCTTGTGCGGCGTCGCCATAGGTAAGGTCGATGGCGCCGCCCGAGTAGGCCTTCGTGGCCACTGCCGGGATGTGCAGAAAAGGACGGCCTGTATGAGCGATGGCGTTCTTCGTGAACGCATCGTATACGCTATGCATCGGTCTGGATTCCAGCACTTGTTGTTAGATGGATGTTGCCTACTGCCCAAATCTAGAGCAAATGGTCCGGATTGAGAACTTGATAAATTGTATACCTGATATTTGTATGCTTTAGTTGGACGCGATGGGCTCGTTAGAAATGAGCAGCGCCACGTCGCGGCGCAGTGGGCGCCGATACCCGTCGCGGTGATATGACGGTGACAAGGCGGTGATATAAAGAAGCAATATATCTGTTCATAAAATAATGAATTTTCGTTCGCCGCATTTTTGCTCTAGCGTGGCACAAGATAGACAAGGCGTCGCTGACAGGTAAGGCATAACAATGCATAGAGACTACGTGCTGACCATTAACGGGCAGGGTCGATCAACCGACGACGCTGTCGAGATTCGCAATCCTGCAGACGGTTCGCTGGTGGGGCTGGCGCCTAGTGGCAGCTCATCAGACGTCGACGACGCCATCGCGGCCGCGGCTGAGGCCTATAAGACCTGGCGCAACAGTGATAACGAGGCGCGCAAGCAGGTCTGCGCCACGATTGCGCAGGTCCTGCAAGACAACATGGGCGAGCTTACGGAGCTGCTGACTCGCGAGCAGGGCAAGCCCTTGAAAGGCTTTGGCTCGGAGTTTGAAGTCGGCGGCGCGATCGCTTGGGCTCAATACACCGCCGCGCAGGAGCTGCCCGTCGAGGTGCTGGAAGAGGATGCCGAAAAGTGCATAGAGCTGCATCGCGTGCCGCTTGGTGTGGTTGCCTCAATCACACCCTGGAACTACCCGCTCATGATCGCTATTTGGCACATCGTGCCAGCGCTGCGGGCCGGCAACACCGTGGTGATGAAGCCCTCGCCCTACACGCCGCTGACCACCCTGCGCATGGTGGAACTCGTCAACGAAAAGATACCCGCGGGCCTGCTCAATATTGTCAGCGGCGGAGATGGCCTCGGTGCGCAGCTGTCGCAGGACGACCGTGTAAAGAAGGTGGTCTTTACGGGATCAACCAGAACCGGCAAGCGCATCATGGCGGAGGCGGCAGCCAGCCTGAAAGCGCTGACGTTGGAGCTGGGCGGTAATGATGCCTGCATAGTCTTGCCGGGCGAGAACATCGAGCCCTACGCGGAAGGCTTGTTCTGGGGCGCTATGATGAATTCAGGGCAGACCTGTGGCGCCATCAAGCGGCTCTATGTGCATAGCGATGATTACGATCGCGCGTGCGAGGTGCTGAGCAGCTTTGCCGGGCAGATACCGATGGGCGATGGCATGAACAGCGAGAACCTGTTGGGGCCTATACAGAACGAAAAGCAGTTCAACTATGTCAGTGAGCTGGTGAGCGATGCAAAAGCTAACGGAGCCCGTGTGCTGATCGGTGGTGAAGCGAGCGGAGACGGTTACTTTTTTCCCGTAACATTAGTCGCTGATATCAGCGACGGCACCAGGCTGGTCGACGAAGAGCAGTTCGGGCCCGTGTTGCCCATCATTCGCTACCGGAGTCTTGAAGACGCGATTGCGAGGGCCAACAACACGGCCTATGGCCTGAATGCCTCGGTCTGGGGTAAAGACGCTGAGTTGGCTTCGCGCGTGGCAGGCCAACTGGAAGCGGGCACGATCTTCATCAACAAGCCCCCGCAGTTGGCACCGAATGTGCCCTTCGGTGGGGTTAAGGATTCCGGCGTGGGCGTCGAGTTCGGCGAAGAAGGTTTGAAGGCTTTCACCGATATCAAAGTGATCAGCCGCTAGCGGGGGCCCGCTACTTGAAGTGCTCGATAATGGTGTTCCTGAACCACTGGTGTCCGAGATCGCCGTCCAGAGAGCTGTGCCATATGAGATAAAGCGGTGCCAGCCAGTCACCAATGGGTACCGGGTACAGGTCAAGCTCAAATTTCTTTGCCAGCTCCAAGGCGATGCTCTCCGGCAGCGTACAGATCATATCGGTCTCCGCGACGATATAGGGCATATTGAATATGCTCGGGACCATAATGCCGCGCTTGCGCTTCAGCCCCAGTGACAGCAAATGTTGATCGAACAGGGATAAGCGCTCAGACCTGGGGTAGAGCACGACGCTTGGCGTCTCCAGAACCTGCTCCAGTGATGAGCCAGCATCCAGAGTGGGATGATTTTTCCTCGCCAGAAAAAAGGCAGGCTCGCGCCGCACGACATGCACCTGAAAGTCATCGTCGACAATCGGAATATTGTCGAGGGCAAGATCGACCGTGCCAAAGTGCATGAGTTCGCGAATGTCTCGCTCATACTGCGGCCAGATCTTCAGCCGCGCTCCGGCGCCAATCTCTTCGAAATAGCGCGCAAGAAAGGGCACCAGCACAATGCCGGCATAATCCACGGACGCCAGTGAAAACACCCGATCGCTGGTAGAGGGGTCAAACTCACGGGCCTGTAACACCGTGTCGCTGACCAGGTTCAGGATGGTCCGGATAGGGCGTTCCAGCTCGAAGGCGCGCGGCGTCGGTTTGACCCCGTGGCTCGTTCTGACAAACAGGTCGTCATTCAGCACAATCCGCAGCCGCGATAGTGCAGCGCTTACGGCGGGCTGGCTCATGGATATCTTCTCCGCCGCTTTTGAGATATTGCGCTCCGTCATTACCGCGTCGAAGATGGTTAGTAGATTCAGATCTACACTGCGAAGGTTCATGGCGTGTTTGCTTGAGATGGGCGTAATCGAAGTCTAACCCATTCTCGCTGTGAGTTAAGGTTTGTTTATATCAGCGAGAGCCGTGTATTCATAGGCCGGCAGCTGGTACTGCGCCACCTCCTCGCGGCTGGGATCAGGCTGATCCTGCAGCAGATATTTTTCAGACAGATATCAGTTCAAAAAAGTATCTATTTCCTTTTGCTGCTGAACGGCTCTAATCTGAGCCTCGGAGAACCGATGCCGCCCTCGGCGAGTGTCGCGCGAAGAAAGCAGCCCTGGAGATAGATAATGAGCCAATCAACGAAAATCGACTTTCTCTACCTGTCTGAGCAGGACATGGTCAAAGCCGGCGTGACCGATATGCCTGCCTGCGTCGATGTCATGGAGGAAATGTTCGAACTGCTGCATCGCGGCGACTATCGCATGGCCGGTCCAGACAACAACTCCCATGGGGCGCCACTGTTTTTTCCAGATGAGCCAGAACATCCCAATATGCCGGCCAATGGGCCGGATCGGCGATTAATGGCCATGCCCGCCTATCTCGGCGGTAGTTTCGGCACCTGCGGTATGAAATGGTACGGATCGAATATTGCTAATAAGGAGTTAGGCCTGCCGCGCTCGATTCTGATGTTCATCCTGACCGACGTCGTTACCAGTGCGCCTCTGGCTTTAATGTCAGCGAATCTGCTGTCAGCCTACCGCACCGGCGCGATTCCAGGCGTTGGTGCCCGGCATCTGGCACGCCAGGATTCGAAGGTGGCGGCCATCCTTGGCCCTGGCGTGATGGGCAAAACCACCCTGGCTGCCTTCATCGCGGCCTGCCCCGGCATTGACACTCTGAAGCTGAAGAGCCGCGGTGCTGCAAGCCGTGACGATTTTCTGCAGTGGGTTGCAGAGAACTATCCGCAGATTACCACCATTGAGCACGTCGACACCGTGGAGGCCTTAGTGCGCGACTCGGACCTGATCTCCTACTGCAGTTCAGGCGACGAAGGAGATCCCGAAACCTACCCAAGAATCAAAAAAGCCTGGGCCAAGCCGGGGGCCTTTTTCGCCATGCCGTCCTTTGCCACAGCTGACGATGATGCATTGCAGGGCGATGTCAGACTAGTCTGTGACGCTATCAGCATCTACGATGCCTGGGCGGAGGAACTGCCCAGTCCTGCCCATGCCATTTGCCCGATGGTGGGTGTACAGTTCATGGACCTGATTGCTGAGGGCCGCCTTGAGCGAGATGCTCTTGAGGATCTGGGCGCTATCGTGGCCGGCGACACACCAGGCCGTCAAAACGATGAAGAGATCATTGTGCTATCGGTGGGCGGCATGCCCGTAGAAGACGTGGCCTGGGCAACACACATCTACCGGACCGCGCTTGAGAAAGACATCGGCGTAAGCCTTAATCTCTGGGATCAGCCGGTACTGAGCTGACGACAGCCGGATAATTTTCTGATGTTTTAAGGATGGTGGAGTGACCAAGGTAGTAAAACTGAAGACGGGTTCGGCGACGGAAGAGCAGGGCAGCTATTCCCGACTCGTCATGGTGGACAAGCTGATTTTCATCTCCAACACGGCCGGCCGGCATCCGGTCACCAAGGAAATGCCAGAGGATGCGGCCGGGCAGCTGCTGCAGATTTTTGACAATCTCGAGCGCGCCCTTACCTCGGTTGGCTCTTGTCTTGCCGATATCGTGTCTTACAAAGTGTATGTGCCTGACCCGGACGACTTTCCCGCCGTAGCTAAAATCATCGGCGACAAGTTTAAGGGTATAGACCCGGCACTCACGGTGACTAGCTCGCCATTGATGGCGCCGTATTACAAGGTCGAAATGGAGGCAACGGCCTACCATGGCGCCTCGGTCGCCGATACCGAGTACATCAATATCAGCGATCAGGATTAGGTCAGCAATAATGGAACCGATCATCAAGCCCGTCCAGACCTCGGCAGATTTTCCGCCGCAGACCACGGTGGTCGTTATCGGCGGCGGCATTATCGGCCTGACAACGGCATTGAACCTGGCTGAGCGGGGTATTCCCGTCGTGGTTCTCGAGAAAGGGCGGCTTGCGGGAGAGCAGTCCAGTCGTAACCTCGGCTGGATTCGAAAGCTGAGCCGCTCGCAGCGCGATCTGCCGCTTTCGCAGCTGTCAGAACGTCTCTGGTCTGAGATGCACGAGCGCACCGGAATGGATGTCGGTTATCGCCAGGCCGGGATGATGTTTATCGGCCGGGAGGAGGCCGAGCTGGAACCGTATCGCAAGTGGCTTGAGAGTATTCAGGATTTCGCGCCCGGCTCGCGCATGATCACTTCTAAGGAAGTCGATGAGATGGTGCCAGGCTCCGCGCAGACATGGGCGGGAGGCCTGTACAATCCGACCGACGGTTACGCCGAGCCAATGTTGGCATCTACAGCACTGGCAACAGCCGCGCAGAAGGCAGGTGCCATTCTGGTCGAGAACTGCGCGGTGAGAACGCTTTCTTTATCCGCCGGCAAGGTGAGCGGGGTCGTGACGGAGCACGGCGAAATCCTGTGTGAAGGCGTGGTATTGGCCAGTGGGCGCTGGTCACGACGTTTCCTTGGTAATCTGGGAGTCGATCTCCCAACGCTGCCACTGATCGGAACGGGCATTCGAACGGCTCCCGTAGATGGGCCTTCGGATATTGCCGTAGGTGCGTCAAACTTCTCTTTCAGAAAACGCGTCGATGGCGGCTATACGATTATGCAGCGCGGCATGCTGACCGCGCCTTTGACCTTCGACCATGCGCGAGTTGGTATGAAGTTCCTGCCGGTGTTAAAAGCAAACAAGAGCGCCATGCGCATTGCTCTGAACAAGCATTGGGTCGATGAAATGCGGCTGCAGCGGCGGTGGAAGGCTGACAGTGTATCGCCCTTTGAGTATCAACGTATTACCTCGCCCCCGGCGGAGCAGGACCTCGTTGACGAGGCGATGGCGAATCTGGCAGCGGCGTGGCCGGTATTCAAAGGCGTGGAGGTCAAAGCGAGCTGGGGCGGGCTGATCGACGTGACACCGGATTCAGATCCTGTCATTTCCCCGGTCGATACCGTGCCCGGCCTGATCGTTTCCACAGGCTATTCGGGCCATGGCTTTGGTGTGGCGCCGGGTGCGGGTCAACTCACCGCTGATCTGGTGATGAATGAAGCGCCTGTTATCGATCCTGACCCCTACCGGCTGAGTCGATTTTAGTTGTTCCAGATTTAGCGCTGTGTTCGAGCTCGGACTTCACCGGGTTGCGTATGTTCTCCTCTTGCCAGCCTTGCCGTGCCTTGCCCGCTGCCGTAGATTGATCCGGGTCAGGTGATAGGTAGTATTCTAGCAATGGAGTTCGAGCCCACATTATCTTCACGCTTCGTCGCCTACGTGCGCGACTATCTGCTGGACCGGCAGATAGAGCCGGGCCCGGTCTTCGAGGACTGCGATATACCCTGGAAGGACGAAGACTACGATGCGCCAGTGCCGGTCCATAAAGTGGCCAGGCTGCTGGAACGGGCTGCCGAAATCAGCGACAACAGCTGTATGGGCATGCGCATGGGGCAGGACTATCACTATGAGGCGGCCAGCATGCTGATCATGGCCATGATGGCCGCACCGCGGGTTGAGTCCAGCCTGAAATGCCTGAATCGCTATGACAAGTACGTCGATACCGGCATCGAGACACGTCTGGATTTCGATCAGCCGCTTGCAGAGTTCTGTGCACGACTACTGGGTGATGATGATGTGGAGCGTGTACAGTTAAACGAGTACCTCATGGTCTTTCTCGCGCAAACACTGTTTGTGGCAACGCGACAGCGAATGCCGGTGGAGGAGGTATGGCTCAGCCACTCCAACGAAGTAAACGCCGCAGCCCTGGTTGACTATTTTGCGGCACCCATCATATTCGGTCAGCCCGTCAACAAGCTCATCTTCGATCGGACTTATTTACAGGCGGCGTGTTTCACCAGCAATGCACTCCTGTTCGAAATCCTCACGAACGCGCTGCAGACCTACTTCGCGCCCTCCAGTGAACAGGGCCGTTTCATCGATCGTGTGGCACGCGAAATTGTGAGTGCTGCGGAAGTCGATTCTGATAGCGCCGAGCGAATTGCCGAGCGCCTGGCTATTTCTGCCCGGACACTGCGTCGACGTCTGGCGGAAGAGGGGTTCAGCTTCCAGGAGGCGAAGAACCTCGCGCGCGAGAAGCACGCCAAGTACTTTCTCGCCCACACCACACTCTCACTGTCGGAGATCGCCTTTAAGCTCGGCTACTCCGAGCTGAGTGCCTTCAGCCGCGCCTTTCGCGCCTGGACAGGCCTGACCCCGCAGAACTATCGCGAGCAGACGCGCAAGCTGTTCCGCGCCTAAGCCGAGAGCTCTGGACGCCGAGTTGCGAACTGCGTGGCTTGCTCGAAGGCAAAGGCTGCCTGCAACACGCCTAGGTCATCCCGGGGGCGGCCGACAATCTGCAGCCCGACTGGAAGACCCGCCGGTGTAAAGCCTGCGGGCACAGAGATCGCCGGCAGGCCGAACAGGCTGATAATGCAAGCAATGGACATCCAATCCAAGTAGCTCTCGAGGGTCTGAGAGCCAATTTGGCGCACCCAATCAAGGTCAACGTCGAAGGGCTGGACCTGGGTGCTGGGCAGAATGAGATAGTCATAGTGCTCGAAGAAGCCGAGGCAGGCCTGGTAGAGCTGCGAGCGAAGCGCATCGGCGCGGGTGATGTCCGAGCCTGTCAGGCGTAGGCCATCCTCAATGTTTTCGATCACCGTATCCTTCATAAGGTGCCGATGTTCCTGAAGCAGCGGCGCACCAAATTCTGCGTAGTAGGAGGCACGTAAGGTTTTGAATGCGTCCATGGCCCCCTGCAGTGAAGGACTCTGCTCCTCGAGCGTGCAACCCATCGCCTCCCAGGTAGGCAGCGCAGCGGAGAATGCATTGATGACGCAGCTCTCCACCGGGAGAAAACCCAGGTCCCGGGTCCAGCCGACGCGGGCGCCGCTGAAGTCCCGGTGCAGTGGCTGGCGGAAGACAGGGCCTGCTTCGCGCAGGGAAAGTGGATCTCGCTCGTCGGGACCAGCCTGTACAGACAGCAGCAAGGCACAGTCGCTAACGTTTCTCGCCATGGGACCCTCCACGCCAAGACGCGACTGCCAAATCATGGGATTTGGCCAAGTAGGAACCCGCCCAAGAGACGGCCGCAAGCCAACCACGTTGCAAAAGGCCGCCGGGTTGCGCAAAGAGCCGCCCATGTCGCTGCCGTCTGCGATGGGGAGCATGTTGCAGGCCAGCGCGGCGGCAGCGCCGCCACTGCTACCGCCGGCGGTTTTGCTCAGGTCGTAGGGGTTTCGCGTGGCACCGAAGACGTCGTTAAAGGTCTGTGAGCCGGTGCCAAATTCGGGGGTATTGGTCTTGCCGATAATGAGGGCGCCTGCCTGCTTGAGACGCTGTACCATCAGTCCATCTTCTGTTGGCACGTTGTCGGCGAAAATCCTTGACCCCATGGTGGTCCGGATGCCCTTGGTCAGTGCAAGGTCCTTCACCGCTAGCGGCAGTCCGTGTAAAGGACCGAGGGCGTCACCTCGGCGTCGAGCCGCATCCGCCTGATCGGCAAGCGCCAATGCGTCCTCGTCCGGGATGCGCGTGCAAATAGCGTTGACGCGCGGGTTGCATTGGTCGATACGGGCCAGGAAGGCCAGCATCACCTCTCTTGCCGATAGATCGCCCACTGCGATGCGCCTGGCAAGTTGCGATGCGCTTTGAAATACCAGGCCTTCGGATGGGTTTTCTACTTCGTCTTTCGCGTCACTGCCGGAGTGGGCGACCATAGCGCTCTTCCTTGTTAAGCCCTTTTTTATTTCTGCTGCAGTAGTCGGCGGCTTATTCACCGTTGCCATTGCATGATAGGCGGAGGTGCAGGGCAAGGGTTGACATAAGTGGTCAAACCCTTGACCGCAGGCTCATCCGAGCAAAAGTGTGCGCACCCTGACAGGAACCGTCAATGCGTTGGCCAGTTTTGTCAAAGCGCTTTCAACCGCGCTGGGTAGTATTCAAGCAAGCCGCTGCGATAGAACGTCGGCACGACGCATACTAATAAACCATCTGGTAGATGATGCCACTCGAGGGAGTCTGTTTTATGCACACTAGCAACACGGGTAGTCCGTTACTCCGAACCACCATCAGCACAGCGGTCATCATGGCCAGTCTCGGCGGTGCCGCCCAGGTCTCTGCGCAGCAGGCGCAGCTTGAGGAGGTTCTGGTGACCGCCCAGAAGCGCTCTCAGAGCGCAAACGATGTTGGTATTACCATCAATGCTTTTACGGGCGATCAGATTCGCGACCTTGGCGTTCTGACTGCTGAGGATATTGCGCAGTACACGCCTGGGCTAACGGTCAACGAAACCGCCGCAACGGGCGTTCCGCTATACACCATTCGCGGCGTTGGCTTTCAGGATTACTCCACTGCAGCCTCGTCTACCGTTGGCATCTACTTCGATGAGGTCGCCATGCCTTACACGGTGATGACGCGCGGCTTGGTGTTTGATACCGAAAGAGTCGAGGTCCTGAAGGGCCCCCAGGGCGATCTCTACGGACGAAACACCACAGCAGGCCAGATCAACTTTATCAGCAACAAGCCGACCAAGGAGTTCGATGCCGGTGTTATTGCAACGATCGCCAATTTTGAAACCTATGAGTTTGAAGGTTACGTGACCGGGGGTAGCGATTTTGCCCAGGGTCGATTGGCAATGCGGACGGTGCAGTCTAACGAAGGGTGGCAGGAAAGCACTACGCGAAGCGACGAGTTGGGTGAGAAGGATGCGACAGCCGTTCGAGGTATCGTCAACTTCGACTTCACCGATACGGTGAGCCTGATGCTGATCGGCCACTACATTACGGATGAATCGGAAAATCGCGCGAACTCATCCTACGATGGCACCGATGAGGGTCTGAGCACTTTCCGCAATCCCTACACGCCCCTTGAGGAGTTTTTCTTCGAGGGCGAAACGCCGCCATGGTACTCAACCGACGATAACACGGCGGCGGATTGGACCAACAGTTATACCAGCCCGATCACGGGCGATCGCTTCGATCTAAGGCCGCAACGCGATAACGAATTACTGGGTTTCTCAGCGCGTCTGGAATGGGAGATTTCCGACACGATGACATTGACGTCTGTCACCGGTTACAACGACTTCGAGCGTGAAGAAGCCAACGACTGGGACGGCGGTTTCTTTAACGACTCCAGCAATATCAATACGACCGACCTCAAGGTTTTCTCGCAGGAACTACGCTTGTCCGGTCAGACCGATTCGGTGACCTGGGTCGGCGGCCTTTACTACTCCGATGACGAGATGGATGAGTTTTACAAGTATTTTATGTCGGATTCGGTGTTTGGCGTTGGCTCTATTCCCTGGGGTGTTGACCTTTTCTCTGGTACACCGATTCGCCAGTTGGATACGAAGTATGAGCAGGACACCACGTCGGCTGCGATTTTTGGCCACGTGGAATGGAGCTTTACCGAAGACTGGCGCCTCACGCTAGGCGCCCGCTACACCGAAGAGGAGCGAGACTGGTCCGGTTGTACCTTCGTGGCTAATGATGGCAGCCTGGCAGGTTTTCTGAACGCACAGTTCGGCTCGAAGCTGGGGCCGGGTGACTGCGGCACGATCAATGACGACCCCAGCTCGCCGAACTATATCTTCAACCTGCTGGGTACGCCTGACATCAATGACGCCTTCCAGGTGTTTGAGGATTCACTCGATACCGACATGTTCATGTGGAAGGTCGGTCTGGACTACGCGCTAAATGACGACATCCTGCTGTATGGCATGATTTCGACGGGCGTCAAGTCTGGTGGCTTTAACGGGGCTAATTCCAACACCACGCAGCAGCTCGGGCCTTACGAAGAAGAGGAGTTAACGTCTTACGAGCTGGGTGCCAAGATGACGCTGCTTGACGGCAGCATGCAGCTCAATGCGGCAGCCTTTTTCTATGACTATGAAGACAAGCAGGAAATCGATGCCGCGGTGACCTTTGTGGGGAACATTTCCGGCCTGACGAACGTGCCGGAGTCAGAGATCTACGGCGCCGAGTTGGATATGCAGTGGCTGGTGACAGATCGCCTGCAGTTCAACCTGGGTGTCGCTTACCTTGACACGGAGATCACGGAGTGGGACGCCGTGGATCAGGATGCCAGCGTCTGGCCTGAGACGGTTACGCGCGACGTCTCCGGGGCGGAACTTCCGCAGGCGCCGGAGTTATCTGCTCAGGCGCTGGTCAGCTACTCATGGCCGGTGGGTGACACGCTGGTCATGGAGGTCGCCGGCGACGTTAACTACACGGATGAGACGACCGGTGGCGTGCGACCCGAAGAGGCAACCGATAGCTACACGTTGGCGAATTTGCGCCTGTCGTTGGGTTCGCAGGACGGCAAGTGGCGTGCCTTGCTCTGGTCTCGCAACGTGACAGACGAAGACTACTTTCCCTCGGCCTATGTCGGCGGTAACGGTCCTTTCGTGCGCTCTTACGGCATGCCGCGCACCTATGGGCTAACCTTTAGCTACAACTTTGCACAGTGAGGGTATTGATCTCCTGACTCCCTCAAGCCTGGGCTCCACACGGAGCCCTTTTTTATATTCGCGAGACAGTGGTTATGAATAGAACACATTTTTACTCGGACGAGCGGACCTTCTGGCACAGCACCGGCGTGCAATCGCTGTTCATGCCACTCGGTGAATGGGTCGAGCCGCCTGCAGGGAGTTATGGCGCTGATACCCCTGGCTCCAAGCGGCGTATTCTCAACCTGATCCGCGCCTCCGGCCTCGATGCGCGGGTGACCGTGCAATCAGCCCAGCCAGCTACGCGCGAAGACCTGATGCGCGTTCACCCGCCTGAGTACATCGATAAGTTCAAGGCGCTCAGTGACGAAAATGGCGGCGAGTTAGGTACCTTTGCGCCGTTTTCTAAAGGCGGCTTTGAAATAGCCACGCTGTCCACGGGCCTTGCCATAGCAGCGCTCGATGCCGTGGTCACCGGCGCAGCGGATAACGCCTACGCCCTGTGCCGCCCGGCGGGGCATCACTGCCTGGCGGATGAGCCCATGGGTTTTTGTCTGCTGGCCAATATTCCAATTGCCATTGAGGCGGTTAAGGCGCGATACGGCATTGGCCGTGTGGCGGTAGTGGACTGGGACGTGCATCACGGTAATGGTACTCAGTCGATTTTTTATGAGCGCGACGACGTACTGACGATTTCCATTCACCAGGACCGCTGCTTCCCACCCGGCTACAGCGGTTTCGAAGACCAGGGCAGCGCTGCGGGTCAGGGCTATAACCTGAATGTGCCACTCCCCGCGGGTAGTGGCCATGAGTGCTATGTATACGCCATGGAAAAACTGGTAGTGCCGGCGCTTGAAGGGTTTGAGCCGGAATTGATCGTTGTGGCCAGCGGCCTGGATGCCAATGCAACAGACCCACTGGCCCGCCAGCTGCTTCACAGTGACAGCTACCGAGCAATGACATCCATGCTGATGGGGGTGGCAGAGCGCTACTGCGGCGGCAAGCTGGCTATTGTGCACGAGGGCGGTTATTCCGAAGCCTATGTGCCTTTTTGCGGGCAGGCCATTGTAGAGACCCTGAGCGGGGGTGATCCCCTGGTTGAAGATCCGGAAATTGCATTCTTTGGCTTGCAGCAGCCCTGTGACCGCGCGCTTGCCTTCCAGAAGGCGTGGATCGACGACATGGTGGAGGCGCTGCCATGAAGCAGGCCAGTTGACCTGTGGGGCTGTAATAGAATGATCTTGGGGCGCAGAGACTTTAATCGTCTGTCCCTTTTGGCGGCGTCGGCCGCGCTCGCCGGGCGCTCAGTCGCAGAGCCGTCGGATGTCGCGGCGCTCTATGCCGATTCGGATGCCCTGGGCATGGCCGAGAACGTGCGCTTGGGCCATGTAAGCGCAGCGGAGCTTCTCGATGAAGCAATTCGCAGGACAGAGCTAATCAATCCCGCGATTAACGCTGTTACAGCAAAGCACTATGAACGGGCACGTGCTGCCTGCAGTGGAGATCTCCCGCAGGGTCTGTTTACTGGCGTACCCTTTTTACTTAAGGACCTGGGTGTCACGCTTGCCGGCACCGTAACGACGCAGGGGTCGCGGTTGCATCGCGGTGAGGTGGCCGAAACCACGAGCCCGCTGGTGCAGCGTTACGAGAAGTCGGGTCTCGTGATCTTTGGCAAGACGAACACGCCAGAATACGGCATGGCCTTGACCACGGAGAATTTGTTCCTTGGCGACTGCCTGAATCCCTGGAACACCGCTTACAGTACTGGCGGCTCCAGTGGTGGAGCCGCTGCTGCCGTGGCAGCAGGCATCCTGCCGGTTGCTCATGCGACAGATGGTGGCGGCTCAATACGAGTTCCTGCCAATCACTGTGGCGTATTTGGCTTTAAGCCTACCCGTGGGCGAACGCCCGGCGCCGCTGGCCCTGCCATGTCCATCGGGCACGTCGTGTCGCGCTCTGTGCGTGACAGTGCCGCGATGTTGGATGTCACTGCCGGCTATGAAGCGGGCGCGCCCTTTGGGCTGTTGCCGGACGCCGGAGGATTCCTTGCTGCCGTTCAACGCCCTCCCGGCAGCCTCCGGGTGGCGCTTAACCTGACGGAGCCTGAGGTTGCTATCGATCCGGATTGTCGAGACGCGGTGCTAAAAACTGCGAAACAGCTAGAGGAACTAGGACATCGTGTGGAGGAGGCCGCTCCAGAGCTTGATTATGTTCGCCTCAATGAGGTTCAGAATATTCTGATGACGGCCGGTGTTGCAACCTCTCTACGAGCGATAGAGCGTGCGCGGGGCACGCCGGTCGAGGTTCCGGATGTAGAACCCATGACAGTTATGATCAGGGAGGCCGCCGCCGGCTGGAATCAATATGACTATGTGTCGGCTCTCGGCTGGATGCACGACCTGGGGCGTGAAATGGGCCGGTTCATGGAGAACTACGACATCATTTTGCAGCCCGTGACAGCCACCCCGGCGCCAGCCATCGGTGAAATCAATTTCCGCGAGGGTGACGATATCACGCGTTACACGGAGCGCTTCAAGCGGGTGTCTGCATTCACGCATCTGTACAACATGTCTGGCCAGCCGTCGATGTCACTCCCCCTGGCGCAGTCGGCGGAGGGCCTACCTGTGGGGGTTATGCTGTCCGGCCGTGTGGGCGACGACGCCTTATTGTTTTCTCTGGCGGGCCAGATTGAAGCGGCCTTCCCCTGGGCTGGCCGGCGGCCGCCGCTATATGTCGATCGCGAGGTCTGAACCGTGAAATTGAATGAGTACTCACAGTACGACGCGACCGCGTTGGCTGAACTGGTGCGCGAGGGTGAAGTCAGCCCGGCGGAGCTTGCCGAGTGTGCATTGGCCATGGTCGATGAGCACAATCCGGACATTAACGCGGTACTGGAAACCTTCTCTGACATTGACGAGATGATTACCGCTATCCCTCAGGACGCCCCTTTCATGGGCGTACCCTTCCTGATCAAGGACCTGGTGCTGCAGGCCGAAGGCCGGTCCTGTGAAATGGGCTCGCGCCTGACGAAGGGCCTGGTAGCGCCGTCCGATTCGGACCTGATGAAATGCTTTCGCCGCGCAGGTCTCATAACACTTGGGCGTACGGCAACCCCGGAAATGGGTTACAACGTGGCGACAGAGACCATCGCGGAGGGCGCCTGTCGCAATCCATGGGATACCACGCGCAGCCCGGGAGGGTCGAGTGGTGGGGCTGCCGCAGCAGTTGCGGCGGGCCTGGTACCGGTGGCCCACGCCAACGATGGTGGCGGCTCTATCAGGATACCCGCCTCCCTGTGTGGACTCGTTGGCCTGAAGCCAAGCCGGGGCCGTGTTCCCATAGGCCCGGGCGCGGCAGAGGGCCTCGGCGGCTTTGGCATCGAGTTCGCAGTTTCGCGCACGGTGCGCGATAGCGCGCGTTTACTGGATGCAGTGCAGGGGCCCGGGATAGGAGACCCCTATGTCATTCCCTCGCCAGTCGAGCCATACGCGGTGGCAATGCAGCGCCCTGCAGAGGGGCTGCTGGTTGCACTCAATGACAGCGCCTGGTCTGGCGTCCCGGTAGACCCGGAAGTGCGCGCGGTGCTCGACAGCGTCGGCAAGGCCTGCGAAGGGATGGGCTTTCATGTCGAAACAACTCGCCCCGAGCTTGATGCTGAAGCGTTTGCGCAGGCGAATACCGACCTGTGGTCTGCATCCATCGCGCATTGGGTGGTTGATCTCGCGGCCGCAACGGGCCGACCTGCTGACGAGTCGACCCTGGAGCCGGCAACGCTCGCCGTTTACCAGCACGGCCTGTCCCTGTCCGCGGTAGACCTGATGCACGCGGAGGATTTTTTCAACCGGGTGAATCGGGATTTTGGCCACTTCTTCGCGCGCTATGACCTGCTGGTTATGCCGACCGTCGCCCAATTGCCCTGGGCGATCGGCGAATACTCGTCCGCTCAGGCGGGCTACACCGCCCAGAGCTGGACGGATCATGTGTTTACGCCGGCGCCCTTCACTGCCATGTTTAACTGCACCGGCCAGCCGGCAATCTCCTTACCCCTGGGGCGCAGTAAGTCCGGTCTACCTATTGGCATTCAACTGATTGCCGGATTCGGCCGAGAGGACCTTTTGCTGGCGGTGGCGGCTGCTTTCGAAGAAGCCATGCCCTGGCCGCAGTGCGTGCGTGGCCGCGATTAGGCGACCGTTGCGAGCGATGGTTAAGCGTGTGAAACAGGCCCCAGGGCCAAGGGTAATCAATGCTGAACTGGGCATTGATTGGGCCAGTTGGGATGCGCCTACCCACCTCGCGTACAGCCAGCGGGCCATGCTGGACTTTTGGCCGACAGACATCATCTCTCCGCCTGATCAGCCGATACCGTTGCCTTACGCCGAGACTATGCTGGAGCTGGAGGCGCTTGAATTCGTAGAACCCGGCTCTGATCGATTGATGAACGGTGAGCAGCTGTTACAGCGGCGGCTCTTCAACGATGGACTATTGATCATGCACAGGGGCGAGGTCATCCACGAGTCCTACCGCAATGGCCTCCAGCCGACAGACCGGCACGTGAACCATTCCACGACCAAGTCCCTCACCAGCGTGCTCCTTGGCTTTGCAATCAGCGATGGCCTGGTCGACCCCGGCGCTGCAATCACCGAGTACCTGCCGCAGCTGGCGAACACTGACTGGCATCGGGTCGCGGTGCAGCAGGCGCTGGATATGCGCACGGGCCTTGACTATGTGGAACACTACGACGATCCGGATTGCGTGTGCTGGAGCTATTTTCGCGCCACTGGCTACTATCCGCCCCAGTCCGATACTGAGCCCGGCTATTTTGCCTGGCTGCAAAAGCACATGGCGCAGCTTGCCACTGAACCCGGGTCGACATTCAACTATGCATCGCCCGTTACCAATGCGATCGGACTGGTCGCAGAGTCCGTCTATGGCCGTTCGGTAGCAGAACTGCTGGAGGAAAAAATCTTCCGCCACATCGGTGCCGAGAGCTCGGCGTGGATGAACCTCGACCCTAGTGGGGTGGCAGTGACAGAGGGCCAGTTGAGCCTGTGTTTGAGAGACTTTGCGCGCTGGGCCTCACTGTTTCTGTACGCGGGTAAAAACCTGGCCGGCGAGCAGGTGGCCCCTGCTGCCTATTTTGAGGATATCACCACACCGCACGAAGGCTTGCGCAGCGCCTGGCAGCAGGGTGAGTACGCAGTCCTGTTTCCGGAGGGCTACTACCGTAACCAGACCTATGTCCTCAATGCGGGCAGCTCACAGCTGGCGATGCTGGGAATTCACGGGCAGTTCGCACTGCTCGACCTGGACGAGGAGCTTTTACTGGTTGCCTACGGTTCCTACCCCAACCAGGTTGACGGCATCTTCGTCGAGGCTATGCAGCGCCTGTGGGCTGGGCTATCGTACGCTGTTTGCAAGCCCCGCTGATCGACATGCCTGAATTGAAAACGACAAATCTATACGCCGCATTTGAAGCTCGATTCCCCGAGGATCGCAACCAGCAGATGCTGACCACAACCTCCGGCGAATCCTTCACCTACGCCGACGCCGAGCGCTTGTCCGCGCAGGTGGCCAATGGGCTGGTATCGGCTGGCCTCGTTGCCGGTGACCGGGTCACGGTCCAGGTAGAGAAATCGCCTGCGGCGCTTTGGCTCTACCTGGGTGCAATACGGGCTGGCCTGGTTTTTCATCCCCTGAATACGGCCTATACCGCGGATGAACTGGCCTATTTTCTTGGCAACGCAGAGCCCGCCGCGGTGATTTGTGACCCGTCTTCCAGTGCGCTGTTCGAGGATCTGTGCCAGCGCACCAGCGGCAGCCAGGTTTTCACCCTTGATGCCCAGGGCTCGGGAACGCTGGCGCAGCTCGCGGCAGAACAATCGTCCCAGTTTATGACGGCGACTACCCGGGCGGAAGATATGGCGGCACTGCTTTACTCCTCCGGTACCACTGGCCAACCGAAGGGCATCATGCTGTCGCACGGCAACCTGATCGACAACGCGACCGTGCTCGCAGACTACTGGGGTTTCAGCGGCGACGATTGCCTCCTGCATGCCTTGCCGATCTTCCACGTGCACGGCCTGTTCGTTGCCATTGGCTGCGTCTTGATGAGCGGTTCCAGCATACGCTGGTTGGCCAACTATGACGTCGCTGCGGTGGTGGAGCACCTGCCGGACTGCACGGTGATGATGGGTGTGCCAACACACTACACGCGCCTACTGGCGGAGCCGGCCTTTACGCGGGATGTGGCTGAAGCTGTTCGCCTGTTTGTGTCAGGGTCTGCGCCCCTGTTGCCGGAAACTTTCGCGGCGTTCGAGGCGCGCACCGGCAAGCGAATACTGGAACGCTATGGCATGAGTGAAACAGGTATGAACACTTCTAATCCGCTACACGGCGAGCGCCGCGCCGGGACAGTGGGTTTACCGCTGCCCGGCGTTTCGGTTCGCGTGGTCGATGCTGAAGGCAAGGCCCTGCCCGCGGGAGAAATCGGAGATTTGCAGGTCAAAGGCGCGAACGTGTTTAGCGGCTACTGGCGCATGCCGGAAAAAACTGAGGAAGATTTCACCGAGGACGGTTTTTTCGATACCGGCGACAAGGCCCGAATCGAAGAAGATGGCTACGTGGCCATCGTTGGCCGGGCGAAAGACATGGTCATCAGCGGTGGCCTGAACGTTTATCCCAAGGAAATCGAGCTCTTGATCGATGAACTGCCCGGCGTGGCCGAGTCCGCTGTCATTGGTGTGCCTCACACGGACTTTGGTGAAGCAGTCACGGCGATCGTGGTGCTGCAAGCAGGGGCCCAGCTGCAGGCGCCCGACGTGATCGAATACGTCAAAGCCCACGCCGCTAACTTCAAGGTGCCCAAGCAGGTGCACTTCGTTGACACGCTACCGCGCAATACTATGGGCAAAGTGCAGAAAAACGTGCTGCGAGACAGCTATTCCTGACGTCGTGAAGCAGAGACCGACCTCTTAGTGCACGAGCGGATGAGTATGGACGGCCTGACTGCGCCCCTGGTCCGCTTTATGGAGCGCTATTACCCGGATCTGTTCCTCTTCATTTTCATCATGACACTGGCCACCTTTTTCTTCGCCTGGTGGTTCGCCGACTATCCGCCGCAGCAGATTGTGACGGCCTGGGGTAGTTCTCTGCAGGACATTCTCGCCTTCTCCATGCAAATGGCCCTGATGGTGATGATTTCCCACGCGCTCGCACATACGGACGCTGTACAGCGGCTGCTGCAGCGCCTGTGTTCGTGGCCAAACAGCCAGTTCCAGGCATACAGTTTTGTTGTCCTGATCGTTGGCATTATTTGCTTCTTCTCGTGGCCACTTGGGGTAATCGCGGGGGGCATCATCGCGCGCAAGGTGGCTGAGAGCGCACGCGATCGCGGCTTGAAGATTCATTACCCGCTGCTGGTAGCCGGAGCTTTCTGCGGCAATGTCATCTGGCATATGGGCTACTCGGCATCCGCGCCCTTGTTCGTGGCCACCGAGAACAACAGCATGATCGGCCTGCTGGGTGGGGTTATACCTGTCACCGAGACCGTGTTTACGGCCTGGAATCTCGGGCTGGCTGCGATGGTTCTGATCAGTATCTCTTTGCTTGCTGCCCTGATGCGGCCGGCCGATGACGCAGTGATTGAATTGCTCGCCGATCCAGAGCAATACCCCGAACAGCAACCCTTGCAGGCCGATCCAGAGCGTCCAGTTTCGAAGCTTGAAAACAGTCGTGCCTTTTCCTTGCTGATCGGGCTGTGCCTCTTGGCGTATCTTGTGATCTGGTTCACTGAGCGCGGCTTCACGCTGAATCTGAATGTCGTCAACTGGAGTTTCCTTGCTCTCACGCTGTTGCTGTGCCGGTCTGCCAAACACTTCATGTTTCTGGTTGAAAGGGCGGCGCTGGCGGCTGGGCCTCTGATTCTTGCCTACCCTTTTTACGCCGGGATCATTGGTGTTATGACTGACAGCGGTATGGCCTCCATGATGGCAGACTGGTTCGCAGGAATCGCCAGCGCCCAAACCCTGCCGATGCTGGCGTTCGCCTGCGCTATGGTTATCAATCTCTTTATCCCTTCCGGGGGCGCGCAGTGGATGGTGCAGGGGCCAATCTTCATTGAAGCGGCCACCGACATGGGAGTTGACCTTCCGCTGATCGTGATGGCGATTGCCTATGGTGACCAACTCACCAATCTTTTGCAGCCCCTGCCCGCGATACCGCTGCTGGCACTGGCGGGCCTGCGGCTGAAGCACATCATGGGGTATTCACTGGTATTTTTCGTCGTGGCGACGCTGATACTTGGGGCCGGCTTCGCCTTGGTCTGTATAGCAAGCGTTTAGGGCCTCAAGCGAGGCCGCCTTCATCATCAACATATGCCAGCCTGTACAGCTGGGCCGTGATATAGCGGTCGAAACCCTGCGAACGTATCCGCGCGATGTCGCCCGGCCCGTAGATAACATGCAGGCCCTCGAGAAAGGTCAGGATGGCGTAGGACATGTTTTCCAGCTCACGGTCTCGCAAGCTTGGGTGCACGTCACGCAAAAGATCGATCAGCGTACGAGAGAAGCTGTCGTACATATTGGCCCGCAGCGCTGCGGCCTCGTCGTCAGTTACTGTCAGGCCCCAGAACTGGTAGAAAAAGGCGTGCACTTCAGGCTTTTTTGCATCCGCCTTCATGTAACGAAAGAAGGCTCTTAGCCGCATCAGGGGGTCGTTGGGGAAGCTTGCAAACTCGCGCTGCAGATCCGCGTCGTAGCCATCGATGACGCGTTTGACCATCGCCTGCAGCAGGGCCTGCTTGGTCGGGTAGTAGTAAGCCAGGTTGCCCACACTGATGCCAAGCTGATCTGCGACGCGGCGGGTCGACAGACTGGCGAGGCCCTCGCTGATGACGATCGCCTTGGCAACATCGAGAATTTTTTCGGCGCGGGCTTTGCCCCGCTTTCGCACGCCTGTCCGCCCAGAGGATGAGACAACCTTTTCAGTCATTCGCTAATGATAGCGGTGTAGGCCTTGATTTTATAGGTCAACTGTTCTAATTTTATTAGGTCATTTGTTCTAAAAGCGGCGCGCCATGAGTTTCCAGACAACAAACGAGCCCACACTCACCTGTTTGCGAGCGCTCAGAGCTTTGCTCATAGCGTTGGCTGCGATTGGGCTGGTCGCAGGCCAGACACAGGCGGATAGCGAGAGTTTTTCCATGCAAACCCGGGCAAAGTACGATATGAAGGAGGCGGCGTTTGCAAAAAACGACGTGGAACCGATCCTCACGCGGTTTTACCACCGTTCGGTGATTTCCACCGGCCCGGATGGGACGACCCATGAAGGTCTCGACACGCTCAGGTCGGTGTATGAAGAGGTGATCGGGAGCGATGTAGAGATAGAGTCCTACCAGAGTTTTGTCCGGGGTAATGCCGGCTGGGACTGGGTCAACTTTCATGTCAGACCACCGCTGGAATCGGGGGAAGCGCCTTTTACCTTCAAGATGTTGTTCCTTTGGGAACGGGTCGACGGGGAGTGGTGGTCACACGGGGAAATGTACGTACCGGGAGAGTTTGCGGTTAACTAGCCAGAGCGGAGGCTTGAGCCATGAAGCGAAAAAACCATAAAGCAAACGGCAGCGGCAAAGCCCGTCGTGGCGCAGCGCAGATAACCCGTAGGGACTTTGTAGGCGGTACTCTGGTAGGCGCCGGTGCAGCCCTGCTGACCGCGCGGGCGCCGGGCGCGCTCGCCGGTCGCGCTGGACCGTCCTTTAAGTTGGGTAATACCATGCCCCTGCCGCTGAATACCCTCGATGCTTCCTGGTCCGGGCCCGGTGGCACGGGCGATTACGCCACCTCTAATGGCAATACTTTTCGCGAAGTGAATGCCGCGCATACCTTTCGAAATGGCGACTTTGCCGAACAGCTCGCAGCCGCCAGCGATACCGGTGAGCACTACGATCTGGTTGTGGTCGGTGCCGGCTTTGCCGGGGTGACAGCGGCCTACACCTTTCTGAAGGATCGCCCAGACGCCAGAGTCCTGGTACTGGACAATCACGATATGTTCGGCGGAGAGGCGCGGCAGAACGAATTTGAGGTCGATGGCTACAAGCTATGGGCGCCGCAGGGCTCCACCGGTGCCGTTTGGCCGCTGGCCGAGGCAAAACGCATCGAAATGTACTCGCCGATCTGGGACGAGCTCAGCCTGCCGCAAGAGTTCGAGTGGCAGGAGGCGTGTAACTCGTCCTTGAAGATTCCTATGGACAACTACTCGCCCATGCATTTGACCTGGGAAGGGACGGACCTCGGCTGGCATCACAAGGGTCATAAGATGGCCGTGAACCCCTGGAAGAACCGCTTCGCGGATGTGCCGATTGATGAGCAGGCAAAGAGCGATTTCCTGTGGATGGAAACCTATCGGCAGCCGCCGGCGCGCGAGGACTGGGACCGCTGGCTGGACACCATGACTTACCAGGATTTCCTGCGTGATGAAATGGGCCTGACCAGCAAAGCCGTACTCGATTATCTGACGCCCTTTGGTGCCGCTATGGGAATGGGGCTTGGCCCCGATGTCATCTCGGCTTACCAGGCCTTTAACTTCCTGCAGCCCGGTGTGCTTCAGTATGGCCGTCAGCTGGGCATCGGTGACGTCACAGACCAGGTCCACCTGGCGCAGTGGCCGGGCGGCAACACCGGCACACTGCGGCATATCGTCTGGAAGCTGATACCCGATGTTTACGGTAAAGTGGGGGGGCTGCAGGACGTGCTGTCTGCGCCCATAGACCGGTCCGAAATCGACAAGGCAGGGAACAGCGCACGCATTCGCCTGAGCTCCCTGGTGGTGAACGTCAGGCACGAGGGCCCCAGCGAGAGTGCAGACAAGGTGGCTGTTACCTATCTGAAGAACGGTGAAATGCGCCGGGTCACGGGCGCATCGGTGGTGATGGCTGGCCAGCAGCATATGAACAAGCGCGTGGTATCGGATCTGCCCGCTGGCCATCGAGAAGCGATGGACCAGTTCATGCATGCGCCGATGATGATGATCAATGTCGCACTGACGAATTGGCGCTTCATGGACAAGCTGGGCGTCGCGTCAGTGCGCTGGTTCGGGGATGACCTGGGTTGGTTTACCACCCTCCGACGGCAGATGATCATTGACGGCAAGGAACCCATGCCCCTTGATCCCGATAAGCCAACGGTCCTCACCATGTATAACTCCTTCTGCATCCCCGGCGTGCCGATTGAGCAGCAGACCGTTGGCGCGCGCATGCAGATGTTTGGCATGAGCTACGCGGATATTGAGACGTCGGTGAAACAGCAGTTTACGGAAATGTTCGCCGCTGGTGGCTTCGACGCGGAACGCGATATCGCCGGTATCGTAGTCAATCGCCAGGGTCACGCCTATGTCGCGACGCCTCCTGGTTTCTTTTTCGGGCAAAACGGTACGCTCACACCGGCAGAGGTTATCCGCCAGCCCTACGGGCGAATCAGCTTCGCCCATGCCGAGTTGATGGGCATGCAAATGTGGGAAGGCGCGGTGCATGAAGGCGAGCGCGCGGGGCATCAGGCTGCGGAACGCGCCTAGGGCCTACTCTCGATAGCGGCGCACTTTTTCGCCAGTCACTCGGCCAGCGGTTGGCCGGATTTGATAAGCGAGCGCACTCCAGTCGGCATACACTCGGGCGAGTGCCGTCATGGAGCAAGCCCAATTGAAACTAGGCCTTCTGGATGCGGTTCCGCCTGAGTATGAGGGCGTTACCGATAAAAGCGACCCCGAATATTTCCGCGAGCTGTTTGGCGCCGCGGTCGATGACACGGCTAAGATGCCGGCTTATGTCGCAAGCGCCGGCGAACTCCCCGCGGAATTGGATGAGTGTGATGCTTATCTAATCACGGGTAGTCCGCGCAGCGTCTACGAAGATGTCGTCTGGATTCATCAGCTGCAGGATTTCGTGCAGCGCTGTTTTGATGCGGGTAAGCCGCTGGTCGGCATCTGTTTTGGCCACCAGCTGATCGCCCAGGCCCTCGGCGGCAAGGTGCAACACGCTGAGCAGGGTTGGCTCCTGGGGCTGAACGCTATTCAGGTACGCGAACAGATGTCCTGGATGTCTTCCTACCAACAGGATTGCGCCCTGTACTACTTTAATCATGACCAGGTGGTCGAACTGCCGCCCGGGGCGACGCTGCTCGCGGGCAGTGATCTGTGCCCCAACGGGATGTATACCATCGGCAGCAAGGTGCTTAGCTTACAGCCCCATCCTGAGCATGTCCGGGCCTCGATCGTGGCGTTTCTGCACGAAATTCGAGACAGGCTGACGCCTGAAGAGTTTAGCAAGGCCGAGGACTCGCTGGACCAGGGCGCGCCAGATGCGGCGCTCTTTGGCGCGTGGATCTGGCAGTTCCTGCTGGATGCCAAGGGCTGATCGCGCCCTCGTCTGGCGATGAGACTGTTTTCCTACAAGCATCGACCCGTGCATTTTGGCCCCCTGCCGCTGGAAACGCTCAAGCGACAGCCGGGCGCGCCAGACCTTTCGTCAGCCGTCCCGCGCGAGCCTCTCATTTACCGTGATGCAGATAATTCGAGCTCTCTAGTCAACAGCATGGGCGTTTATGCCGCCCATATCGACGCGGCCCGCAACGGGCCTGTGTCCGAGCAGCAGCCGCAGATACCCGATGAACCCGAGGCGCGCGCCCGGGCGCTGAAATCCCTGGCCTATTTCCATGATGCCAAACATGCCGCCTGCGGTGTGCTATTGCCGGAGCACAGGCTAGAGCAGGCTATACGCAATCCAGATTTGCCCGACGCACACGCTGCGCTACAGGCAATGCCTCCGGAGGAGCCAGGGTTCCATCACATGATCGGCCAGGGCCTGATCGATGGGATAGAGCAAAATACGAGCGGCATTGAGGAGCATACCTATGCCATGGTGGTGGTCTGTGACCATTACCGGGACACTCGTGAGGACGAGCCCGGCCACGTTTGGCTGCGCGACGCGGGACGCCATCGCGCAAGCATTCGCGCTGCAGAAGTCGCGGTTATCCTGGCGGGCTTCATCCGCAGCATTGGCTATGCGGCGCGCGCACATACTGAGTCGACCACTGATGTAAACCTGGCAGCGCTCGCCCTGTCGATGGGGGCGGCGGAGCGCAGTGCAACGGGCCAAGTGTCCCACCCGTATCTTGGACAGCGCTTCGGTCTGGCCGCGGTAACAATGACGCTGACTGTGGCCTGTGATGAAGCGCTGGCACCGCGTGGATTTGTCGATCGCTTCAGATCACATGGCCCCAACTGGTGGCTCGGCGGTGGGCCGGGCCTGGGTGGCGGGATGGGCACCGTGTTTCGAGCGGGCAGTGTCGATCCTTACCGGTCCCGGGATTTTGCGATTGACGCCTACGGGATGTCGAGCCTGAAACGCCGGGACACCACGTCCACGCTGATCGACGCGGATAGAATTCCGCGCTCACCCAAACGTGCGGACGGCTTCTGGCGCGCGAACTACGGCGATATGGGCAAGGTGGCGCAGGAAAACTGCGTAGATGAGTTCTGCGTGGTCAAAACGCCTTACGGTGAGGCGCAGTACGCGTTGATCGGCGCTCTGCATTTGTTGTCCAAGCGACCCACAGCAGGCGCTCCTGTTGCGGGTAATGACGAACCGGTCAGCAATGCCGCGAGAATCAAATCCGCCCTGCATTTTTTAGGCGCCGATATGGTCGGTATCAGCGCAGCACCGGAGTGGGCTTGGTACTCCCACGAGCTCGACGGCTCGGAAATCGTTCCTGAACACGATAACGCGATCACGCTTTTGATCGACCAGGGTCACGAGACCATGGAGGGCGCGGCGGGGGACGACTGGATTGCGGTCTCGCAGAGTATGCGAGCCTATTTGCGCGGCATGTTTCTGGCGGGCGTTGTCGCGGAGCAGATTCGCCGGCTCGGCTATAAGGCGAGCGTGCACAGCGTTGTCGATAGCGACATTCTGCACACGCCGCTGGTGATTCTTTCAGGCCTGGGTGAAACCAGTCGAATCGGTGACGTCGCACTAAACCCTTTTCTTGGGCCTCGTCTGAAAACGAGTGTGATTACTACAGACATGCCACTGGCCCATGACAGGCCGGTGGATTTTGGCCTGCAGGCGTTCTGTGGCGCCTGTAACAAGTGTGCGCGTGAGTGCCCGTCGGGGGCGATTTCCGCTGGGCCCAAGGTGATGTTCAACGGCTATGAGACCTGGAAGGCGGATATCGAAAAGTGCACGCGCTACAGAGTAACGCAGGACAAGGGCGCGATGTGCGGCCGCTGCATGAAGACCTGTCCCTGGAACCTGGAAGGGCTATTCGTTGAGAAGCCGTTTCGCTGGCTGGCGATGCATTTTCCAAAAGCTGCGCCCTGGTTAGCAAGACTGGATGACAGGCTTGGTCATGGCAGCATCAATGCGCGCAAAAAATGGTGGTGGGATCTTGAAACAACGATGGAAGGGGTCAAGCAGGCCGTACCGCCAGAGCGAATCAGCGTCCGTCAGATTGACCCTGACCTCGACATCACGCCGGAAGGCCAGACCCTCGCCTGTTACCCCTCTCATCTAATGCCGCCACCTGTGCCCGTGGTCTTCCCGATGGATCGGGAGGCGGGTATCAAGGCCTATCGCGATTTGCTGTCACCGGATGAATACCGCCAGCGACTGGCTGAGGGGGCCTTGGACGAGATTGTGCCCAGGTTTGTGCCAGTCGATATAGAGCCGGTACAAAACCTGAGAATTGTTCGTCGTGAGCTGATGGTCGATTCGGTCGTGAGGCTGGTATTGGAGCATCCCGACGGTGAGGAGCTGGCTCCTTTTGAGGCGGGCGCGCATATTGACCTCGTCATCGATGCACCCTTTACGCGTCAATACAGCCTGGCGGGTGATCCGGCTGACAGGCACCGCTATGAGCTTGGCGTGCTGCTCGAACCGGAGGGCCGGGGCGGCTCAATTCGGGTTCACGAGCGCCTGTTTGAGGGCCAGATTGTCCCGGTTACCGGGCCGAGCAATCACTTTCCCCTCGAGGAGTCCGCTACCAAGACACTGCTTTTTGGCGGCGGTATTGGCATCACGCCGATGCTCGCCATGGCGCACCGCTTGCATGCCCTGGGGGCGGATTTTGAGTTGCACTATTGCATGCGCTCGAGAACAACAGCGGGCTTCCTCGACGATTTGGATCGCGTGCCCTGGTCAGACCGGGTGCGGCTGCACGTGTCGGAAGAGGGGACGCGTGCGGACCTCAACGCACTGATCGGCGAACCGGATGCAGGGACCTTCCTGTACACCTGCGGCCCCAGCGCGTTTATGGAAGCCGTGCTCGCCACTGGCGAGGCAAAGGGATGGCGTGAAGAGCAACTGCGCAAGGAGTACTTCTCAGTTCCCGAGCAGGAGGACTACCTGAACGAAGAATTCGAGGTCAAGCTGCAGCGATCTGGTGAAACGGTCGTGGTTGCCGCAGACGTATCCCTGGCCAAGGCTCTGCAGGCCAGGGGCCACAAAGTGGTAACGAAGTGTGAGGACGGGCTTTGCGGCACCTGCCAGCTTCAGTTTATCTCCGGTGATGTTGAGCACCGCGATTTCATCTTGTCCTCCGATGAGCGACAGAGCCGCATCATTACATGCTGCTCCCGCGCTGCGCCGGCGGGCGAACCCCTGGTACTGGATTTGTAGCGGTGCCATGCCATCACAAAACCACAGCCTGAGGAGCAATCAATGAAGCCCAAGATCATGTTACTGCTAAGCGAAAACTGGACTCTCACCGGGGGGCAGAATCTCGGTGCGCTAGTGGACTGGGCGGTGATGGCCGAAGAAGCCGGTATCGATGCGGTGATGATCAGTGAACATATCTCGCTGGGCCCCTCTGCTGGCGCAAAAGGGCGAGAGCCAAACGAACGCGCGTACATGGCGCCCGGAAACCAGGACCCCGCGACCCCCTGGCCGGACTCATTGCTCCTGCTGAGCGCTATCGCTGCCCGGACCAGCCGCCTGAGACTGTTTGCCGGCGCGATCATTGTGCCACTCAGGCATCCGGTCCACCTGGCCAATCAGCTGGCAACCCTAGACTGCCTGTCCGGTGGCAGGCTCATCGTTCAACCCACGGTCAGCTGGCATGCGGAGGAATACGGACACCTCGGGGTCGACTTCGGCAAGCGCGGTAAGCTGATGGATGAGCATCTCGCGGCGTGGCAGCTCCTGTGGCAGGAATCACCTGCCAGTTTCGACGGCGAATTCTACCAATTTGAGGACTGCTTCCTGGATCCGAAACCCGTAAGTCACGATGGGCCGACCCTGTGGTTTGGCGGGCAATCCATGAACAATGCCCTGCTACGTCGCCTGGTCCAGTACGGTAAGGGTTTCCACCCCTTCGGCGCACCGACGCTGGAGGATGTGGAAAAACTGCGTGCGGCCATGGAGGCGGCGGGAAGAGATATCAGTGAGCTTGAGATGATTGGCGGCATTCGCGCCGAGTTCCCAGACAATGATAGCCCGGCGCGCCTGGATCAAGCCATGCTTTCCATCCCGCCCCAGGTAGAGCGCGGCTTCAATGTGTTCTGCGTCAAACCCAACCAGTTCATTGACGATGTCGCTGACATGCCAGCGTTCTTTGCAGAACTGGTAGCTGCCTTTGACTCGCTCTAAAGCTCGATCAGGCGAGCTCCAGCGGCAAGGACCTGAGCCGCTGGCCTGTCGCGGCATACAGCGCGTTGGCTACCGCAGGCGCAATCGGGGGTAGGCCTGGTTCTCCAACGCCGGTTGGTGCCTCGTTACTATCGATAATGACCACCTCAACCTCGGGCGATTCGTTTATCCTGAGGATGGGGTAGTTGTGGAAGTTGCCCTCAACGACTGCGCCGTCCTTGAGCTCCAGCTTGCCGTGGAGTGCCGCAGTGAGCCCGAACATGATGGCGCCCTCCATCTGGGCGCGCACGATGTCAGGGTTCACAACCTGACCGCAGTCCACGTAGCAGGTCACTTTGTGCACACGAATGTTGCCGCCCTCGGCAGAGACCTCCGCGACCTGCGCCACATAGGAGCTGAATGAGCCGTGGGCGGCCATGCCAAGGGCATGGCCCGGCGCGGGACTGGCGTTTTCCATCTGTTCACCTGCCAGGCGAATGAGCGCCGCCAGGCGCGGATTCTGCTGGCTATTCTGCAGGCGCAATTCGGCGGGGCTAAGGCCTGCCTGCTCAGCCAGTTCGTCCATCATGGACTCCTTGGCAAAGGCCGTGTAGGAATGGCCCACCGCTCGCCAGAAAGTCAGCGGCAAACCGTGGTCGACTGTGATGTGGACGACTTCGCTGTTGGGAAGATCATAGTCCTCGACCAGGCCCTCGATGCTGGAATAATCTACAGTCCAGTCTGCATAAGCCTTCTCAGCGGCGGCGGCCGCAAAATTGATAAGCCCATTGGGGATGAAATTGGGAACGAGGGCAGGGCCCATAACACCCAGGGTATCCGGCATCATGTTGCCGCCTACACGGGTCGCCTGCCAGCCGCTGATGCTGCCGCCGCTGTCGAGGCCGGCACGTATGCGCATCAGCGAAGCCGGCCGATAGACGCCGTGTCGCAGGTCATCCTCTCGGGTCCAGATGACCTGAATGGTCTTGTCCGTGGCCTTGGCTATCTCAGCCGCTTCGGTGACATGGGTTAGCGTACCCCGGCGGCCGAAGGCGCCGCCCATCAGCATCGGGTACACGGTGACGTCGTTCCTGCTGATGCCAAGAGCGCGCGCCACCAGACCCTGATCAATCATCGGGGCCTGAGTGCCAGACCAGACCTCAGCCTTATCGCCCTCACCACCGCGGTTTATGCGCACTACAGCGTTCATGGGCTCCATCGGGGCATGGGCCAGGTAGGGCGCCCAGTACTCGCTTTCGAGCGTTGCAGAGGCGCCGCTCATCCCAGCTTCAAGGTCGCCGGCGCTGCTCGCAGAAACGCCCGATTCATTCGTCAAGGCCGCTGAATAGTCACGCTTGAGCCGCGCGGTATCGACGCTGGCGAGCTCGGGCAGATCCCATTCGACCTCGACCTTGGCGGCCGCCTGTTTGGCCTGCCAAAAATGCTGCGCGACCACGGCAACGCCCGCTGTAACCTCGACCACGTCGGTCACGCCCGGCATCGCTGACGCAAGGCTGGCGTCGAAAGACTGCAGTTCGCCACCTGCAACCGGGCAGCGCAATACAACTGCGCGATGCATGTCCGGGAGGTCAATATCAACGCCGTAAAGCGCGGTGCCTGTCGACTTGGATAGCCCGTCGATACGCGGGAACTCCTTGCCGATATATTTGAACTGCGCTGCAGGCTTCAGGGGTGTGTTCTCGGGCAGGTCAAGGTCTTTGGCAACGTCGATGAAATCCCCATAGGGGTAACGATCTCCGGTGGCGGTGACGACATAGCCGTCCAGCGTATTCAGGGTATCGCGCGCAAGTTGCAGATCCAGGGCGGCGGCGTCAAGGACCAGGGCGCGGACGTCTGCGGCGGCCTGCCGCAGCGGCAGGAAATGGGCCTTGACCGCGGTGCTGCCGCCGGTGATTTGCATGCCCATGTCAGGATTAACGAAGGCTTCATTGACGCTTGGGCGGCGCACCTCTAGAGCGGCTGGCGGCACGTCCAGTTCCTCCGCGACAAGCGTTGCCAGGCCGTGATCTACGCCCTGGCCCATTTCATCGCGCGGGCAGTAGAAGATGATCTCGTTGTCATGGTTGATCTCGATGAAGGCGTTGGGTGCGAGCGGCCGGCCATTGGCGGCCGCCGCAGCCGGTACTCCCAAGCCGAAACCGACAACGAGACCGCCGCTGGCGGCTGCAGATGCCTTGATGAACAGGCGCCTGGAAAGCCTGGCCGTACTCATACTGTCACCTCGTAGGCCAGATCTGCAGCCACTGGGTCGGTCGCATCGTTCTCTGCTCCTGCAACGTTGAGGATGGCCTGCTTGATGCGAGGATAACAACCGCAGCGGCAGATGTTGCCCGCCATCGCAGCCTCGACTTCCTCCGGGCTGGGGTTGGGATTCTGCTCGAGCAGGGCCGCGGCAGACATAACTTGCCCCGACTGGCAGTAACCGCACTGGGGTACGCTGAGCTTTGCCCACTCGCGCTGCAGCGGGTGTGGCTCCCCTGGCTTACCGAGGCCTTCAATGGTGGTGATCTCCTTGCCGGCAACAGCGCTCACCGGCAGCACGCAGGTGCGCACTGCCTGGCCATCGAGATGCATGGTGCAGGCGCCGCACAGTCCCGCGCCGCAGCCGAATTTGGAGCCCTTCAGTTTGAAGCCGTCCCGCACGACCCATAGCAAAGGCGTATCGGGCGACAACTCGGTTTCAACCGGTGTCCCGTTGAGGAAAAACTTGATCATGGATCGTACTCCGCGCACCCAGCAAGGAGCCGCTCATTCGGCGGCCAGGCTGTTTTCAGCTCTATGCGGGATTATACGATAGTCGCAGCTCCCGTGGATCAAGTGTGATGCGTCTCGCGTGGAGCCTTTCTCGCGCGCTGAGTTTCGCGCGCGATTGATGGAGAGGCGCTGAAGCGTTATTCGGCTACAGCCTCAAATCCCCCGAAACCATAGGGGTCGTGTTGGCCGATGCTGATATTCTCGAACATACTGTAAGTGACTTCACCTGTGCTTAGCTCGAAGCGACAGATGTGCTCGTAAAGCGGGCCGAGGGCGCCGCGAGCCTCGGGCGTGCTGACGTCGAAGCTGACGTATTCCAGTTTCATCGGGCCATGGTAGGCCCCGTGGGTCCAATCCTCGCTGGCGACATAGCCAGTGCCAGCCGCCAGGCACGCGCAAGTTACCGGTGTTGCTGTCACCGTTAACGGATTACCATGCTCGTCGTTGAACTGCAGCTCTGCGGACTTGAACTCCCTTGAACCGCTGACGTACTGCAGCTTGTGCTGGGGCTTGCCAAGCTGGTGTACGGCGCCACCGTTTTCGTAGTTTTCAATCTTGATGCACTCTTCAACGATGAGGCTGCCGTCCGCGTTCTCCTCGACAAACACCTTGAGCTGAAAGTCCTCGAATTGCATGGGCACAAAAATATGGAAGAAGCCCCAATTCCCAAGGTACTCGTTGATCTGGATGCCCATGGGCTCTTTCTCGCCCACGGGCCGGATGCCCCAGGAGTGGTCGCGGATGCCCAGAAAATCATCTTCATTGATTGTGAGGTCCGTGCCCTTGACGTGCAGACTGCCGCTCCAGCGCCCCATCTGTGTGTAGCGGGAGGTATCCATCGTGATGCGCGCCCCCTTGCGCATGAGCGTGCGGGGTTCTTCTACGGCGGGCGCACTGCCTGAGAATGTCAGGTCGAAGTGAATGTCATGCTCGTTGTCTTCGCAGTAAAAGCGCAGGCTCTTCAGCGCCTCAACGACCTCGACGCCAAAGGGGCCGACGGTGGTATCGGAGCGATCGGCCCCCAGTTCCCTGGAGCAACGTAATACATGCTGGGTGCCTTCATGAATGATGCAAGCGAAGGCGTCCGTCGTGCCAAGGTTGGGGTATTGGCCCATGCCGATGACCATGAAAAGCTCGCCGGACTTTGAGTGCAGATTGAAGTAAAAGCGGTCGTAAAAGTTGCGATCGCTGGTCGCGACCTGGTCAAAGGTTTCAGGTGTCTGGTGTGCCAGGTTTTCATCCATCGCGCTGATCGGCATCGTTCACTCCTTGTTGCGGCTTTCTGCTGTACCCCGGGGAGAGGTCATCCTAAAGCAAAGGCTTCAGGACACCAGCGGCGCGGCTCAACAAAGCATACCAGTGCTATGCTGCGGGGTGGGCGTCCCAATGGAGGAGCAAGAGGATGACGAGACTCAGCGAGCTCGCTGCGAACAGCGTGGCAGTCATAACAGGGGGGGCGGATGGCATCGGTCTGGCTGCAGCCCGCCATTTCAGTCGCCAGGGCATGCGCGTCTGTATCGTGGATATTGACGAGGGCGCCCTCGCCAGCGCTGCCGCCAGCGATGATCACCTGCTGCCTTTTCAGGCCGATGTGTCGGACCCGGCACAGGTGGAGACACTCAGGTCGAAGATCTATCAGGCCTGCGGTCGCGTCGATGTCTTGATGAATAACGCCGCGACGGGCCTTGCCACAAGCGCGTGGAGCGATTACGAGAACTGGCGTCGAACCTTGGAGGTGAACCTCTTTGGGGTAGTGCATGGCCTGCAGAGTTTTGTCCCGGCCATGCTGGAACAGGCCACGCCCGGTCTTGTGATCAATACCGGCTCCAAGCAGGGCATTACCAACCCGCCGGGCGGTCCTGCTTATAACGCGAGCAAGGCGGCTATAAAAATCGTCACGGAGCAGCTGGCGCATAGCTTTCGAGACACCGAGGGCTGCCAACTCAGCGCTCACCTGTTGATACCCGGGTTCACCTATACGGGGATGATCCGCAAATGGGTGCAGGAGAAGCCCGACGGCGCCTGGACTCCCGAGCAAGTGGTTGCGTTCATGGTGGCGGCCCTGGACCGCGAGGAGTTCTACATGCTGTGCCCTGATAACGACGTCAGCCGCGAGGTGGATAATAAGCGCATGGCCTGGGCGATAGGGGACGTAATAGAAAACCGGCCGCCGCTGTCGCGCTGGCATCCTGATTATGAGTCAGCCTTCGCTGCCTCTATGGAAGAGTCGATAGAGAGATAGAAGGAAGAAAGACCAGTTGGGAATGAAGGGTTTGCCGGCGTTTTGCCAGTTAGCCCGGCGGACGCCATAAAAGAACCCACCAGTCTAACCCAGGACGGGGTTCAGGTCACCCGTCCAATTTTTGTCCAGTGTGTTATCCTCAGACGGTCGCGCGACACCGCAAGACCACGATTATAACGACAGGAAAGCGCATGGCACTGGTTCGCAGTCCGATCCAATTCGGCCCGCACATCGATGGGCTGTTACACCCCGAGTTTCAGGCGGTAGGCGATACGCTGAAACAGCTATTGAAGAGTTACCCAGGCGGATCTGCCGTATGCGTTTACCACCGCGGTGAGTGCGTGGTTGATCTATGGGGCGGTTACTCGAACGACGCTAACACGCTATGGCGTGAAGACACGATGGCGCCTAGCTTCTCTACCACCAAGGGCGTTGCTTCGACCTTACTGCATATTTACGCTGACCGCGGTCTGATTGACTACGACGCCCGCGTTGCAGACTACTGGCCGGAATTCGCCCAGGCCGGCAAAAGCGCTATCACCGTGCGGCAGGTCCTGGCTCACCAGAGTGGCCTTTATCACATACGGCAAATGGTCGACAGCGCTGACAGGATGCTGGATTGGGAGCACATGATTTCCGCCATCGAGCGCGCCTGGCCCGCTCACGAGCCTGGGACGCGAACAGGCTACCATGGTTTGACCTTTGGCTATCTGATCGGTGAGATCATCCAGCGGGTAACCGGTGAAGATTTTTCGGCATTGGTGCAACGCGAGTTAGCTGTGCCCTTGGGCCTGGACGGTTTGTATATCGGTGCGCCAGACGCCGTTCATCACCGAGCAGCGCAATTGCTGTTCCCAGAAAGCACCCAGAAAATCACGCGTGGACCGGTTGGCCACAATATAGAGCGCGGCGCGTTTCACTTAAGCCGCGCGCTTCGCCTGATCGGCGTGGATTCCGATCTCACGAGTATTTTTGATGCCCTGGCACCGCGCGGCATCTCTGAGTTTGATTTTGGCTCGCCAGAAACGCTGCGCGCCGCAATACCTGCCGGCAATGGCCTGTTCACCGCCCGCTCGCTGGCCAGGCTCTATGCCATGCTCGCCAATGGCGGCGAGTTTGAGGGCGTGCGGCTGCTTTCCGAGCGTACGGTGGACGCCGCCACGACGCTGCAAAAACCGACCGGTCGACTCTCGGTCATTCCCTTCGATATGCGCTGGCGGCTTGGCTATCATGGCGTCTTTACCACTCGCGGTGTGCCGCCGCAGGGTTTCGGTCACTTTGGCTTTGGCGGCTCTGGCGCCTGGGCAGATCCTGAGCAGGAACTCGCCGTCGCGTTTATCGTGAACAGCGGTCTGGGCTCTCCTTTCGGCGACACGCGCACTGCGCGCATTAGTGGTGCGGCGCTCCGGTCTGCGCGCGCTCGTGGTCGTGGGATCAGAAGGATCAGCGCGCTGGCCTGACTGGCGGGCCAGTTTGCCGCCGTCCACCTAGCTGCTAATCTGACGCAGTCTTCCCTGCGGTGAAATGACTATGCGCTGTATCGCGATTACCGAGCCCGGCGGCCCCGAAGTCTTGCAGATCCGGGAACGAGCGTGCCCCAGTGCGGGCCCTGGAGAAGTTCTCATCCGGGTCAGCGCCGCGGGTGTCAATCGTCCGGATGTTATGCAGCGTCTCGGTCTGTACCCTCCACCGCCAGGCGCCTCGGATTTGCCGGGGCTCGAAGTCGCCGGCACTGTTGATAGCGTGGGTGAGGGCGTGACGAACTGGCGCGCGGGCGACCCCGTTTGTGCCTTGTGTAACGGCGGTGGCTACGCGGAATTTGTCGCCGTACCTGCTGGGCAGTGCCTGACGCCGCCCGCCGGGGTGGACCTTATTCAGGCTGCGGCCTTGCCTGAGACGTTTTTTACCGTATGGACGAATGTCTTTGACCGAGCGGGTCTGCGGCCCGGCGAATCCTTTCTTGTGCACGGCGGCAGCTCAGGTATTGGTGTCGCTGCAATCCAGATGGCGGCCGCTTTGGGCTCGAAGGTGTTCGCAACCGCGGGATCAGAGGTCAAGTGTCGTGCCTGCGAGGCTCTCGGCGCGAGTCTGGCGATCAACTATCGCGACGAGGACTTTGTGGAAGCGATTCTCCAGGTCACAGGCGGAGCGGGTGTCGACGTCATCCTGGACATGGTCGGCGGCGACTATGTGGAACGCAATCTGCAGGTCGCGGCCCTGGACGGCCGGATTGCCAATATCGCTTTCCAGGCTGGATTTCAGGCTGAGGTCAATTTCCTGCCGCTGCTCACCAAGCGGCTCACCCTGCTGGCATCAACGCTGCGCCCGCAGTCCGCCGAGGCCAAAGCCAGAATTGCCGAAGGACTGGAAGCGCATATCTGGCCTTGCTTTAGTGCAGGCACATTGCAAGCGGTCGTGCATGCCAGCTTTCCGCTTGAGGAAGCCAGCGCAGCCCATGCGCTGATGGAGTCCGGTGCGCACATCGGGAAAATACTGCTCATCGTATAAGGGGTATGAACTACACGCCCACACTCGGACTACGCAACCCGCACGTCAACACTATCCTTGCCAGTACGGCGCCGCGGCGCTGGTGGCAGCGGCGACTGAACGAAAAAGTGTATCCGTCCAGACAAGATATGCTGCTGGCCTGCAGCGAGGGCATTCGCCTGCACGGTGAGTATGTCTGTAACCCGGATGCCGCTAAGGGCTGCGTTATTCTGCTTCACGGCTGGGAAGGCTGTTCTGAGTCAGCGTACATGCAGTCCGTGGGGCGCGCCTTTTTTAAAAATGGTTACTCTGTGTTCAAACTGCACTTGCGTGACCACGGTCCCAGCAGTCATCTTAACCCGGAGCCCTTCCTCGCCATTCGCCTCGCCGAGGTCATCGATGCGATCGAGGCGATTCACTCCCGCCTGGCTTACGGTCGGTATTGCCTGGTCGGCTTTTCCCTCGGCGGCAATATTGCTCTGCGGGTCGCGGCCAATATGGCCGGGCGGGCAATTACTCTGGAAAGAGTGCTGGCCGTCTGTCCCCCGATTGATCCGCATGCCTGTGGTCGTGCCATCAGTGCCAGCGCGGTGTATAACCGCCATTTTGTCGGAATTTGGCGTGCTTCTTTCCGCCGCAAGCTGCAACACTATCCAGAACTGCGCGCTCATGAAGACGTATTTGAGCACGACGATATTCTCGACCTGCACGAAGCCTTCGTGCCGCGCTTTTCCAGTCATCCCAACGCGGCCAGCTACTTTCGCGCTTACCGACTGGCGGAGGATGTGCTGCCGACACTCGAAGCCAGCTGTCATGTGCTGCTGGCTGAGGACGATCCCGTTATTCCGGTGGAGGATTGCGCTATCCTGCCCGATCATCCAAAGCTGACGCTGGAGTTGTCCCGCTTCGGCGGTCACTGCGGGTTTCTTAAAAATTACCGGGGGCACAGTTGGTTGGACGAACGCCTGCCGGCGCTGTGCGACCCTCGCCACTGAAGAAAGGACGATAGGAACAAAGGACCGGAGAATGAGTGATGCTGATCTGCAGGCGCTGCTGGCAAGGCTGAGGCGTCTTGAGGATATTGAGGCCATACGCTGTCTTAAGGCGCGCTACCTTAACGCCTGCGATCAGCAGGATCCAGAAGCGGTGCGCGACTGTTTCGCCGAAGGCGAGGTGATCATTGATATGTCCTATTTCGGACATTGCAAGAATCGCGATGAGTTTGTCGATGGTATTTTCGTGCCCAGGGGATGCCACGAGTACGTGCTGGACATGCATCACGCCGCGAACCCTGAAATCGAAATTCTGGATGAGCTAAATGCGCGCGGAGTATGGTCACTGAACTACCGAAACATTAATACTCAGGATCGCACGGTTACTCTGCTAAGCGCGCTGTATCACGATGAGTATCGTAAGACTAGCGGTGAGTGGAAAGTTAGTCGTTCTCGCACAGAGTATCGAACAGCACTGCACATGAGCTACGAGCCGGGCACGCTGGAGGTTCAGATCGGAGCGCGCAGTCTGGCCTGAGCGCATGTTAGCGTGCGACAGGTATCAGTGCCGGTGCCCGGCGACCTCGTGAACAAGGCCATCCATGATCTGGCGGTCTTCGGACCCAAGGCCCAGGAGTTTGCGATCAAGGAACTCGTAGATGTCCCTGCTCAGAGCATTCGCGCCCACCGGTGTCATCGCAAGGAAGGGCTGCCAGTGATTTGATGCGTAGATAATACGCTCGGGCTTACCGGTAGCCATCCACAGCGCCTCCCTTGAGTTGGGGGGCACGCAGGCATCTGTAGCGCCTTCTATGATCAGCGTGTTCTCGCTGCGGTAGGCGCCAAGCCACAGGCCCGGATCACCATCGCGAAACTTTTCACGGAAAAAGGCGCGATACTCCTGCTGGTCCCACCCAAGCTGTTTTTGCACGCCCTTGCGCATGTATTCGACCACCAGATTGCATTCCGCCATTACGTCCCAGACCTCGGCGGCGCCGAGCACGTAGACTGCCGTATGAATGCGTGAA
This sequence comes from Pseudomonadota bacterium, assembly GCA_038748065.1. Lineage (GTDB taxonomy): Bacteria > Pseudomonadota > Gammaproteobacteria > Pseudomonadales > Halieaceae > JBCDJG01. The sequence continues at coordinate 7,383 of JBCDJG010000013.1, read as the reverse complement.
TCCACACCTGCAACATTCGCCGCAACAATGGCGCTCATGCTGAATCCGATGATACCGATGCGTTGGCTGTCTATGTCCGGCTGCGTTTCAGCCCAGTCAATCAGCCGGCGTATGTCAATGGCGACGCTGCGAAAACGCTCCATAGACTCGTCAACGGCAGCCTCGAACGCGGCCTCTGTCTCGTGTTTCGGCAGACTGAACCAGTCAAACAGCGGCTCCTTGCCTTGCATCCACAGGATATGCGCTGCTCCCTGGCTATGCTGGCTGTAACCATTCGTTATGACCGTGCCCGGAAAGGTATGGGTAGCCCAAATCGGCAGAACGATCAGTAGCGGCTTGCGGGGAGATGAGGGCGCCAGCGACCGATAATAGCGCGCACGTACGAGATTACCCTGTTGCCCATTCGCCCCGCTTGAAGGGAAACTCATCCCGCTCACCTGATAGCCGGGCACCGCTCGCGCCGGCAGAGTCTGAAAACTGGGCTGCGGTGTCGGTGCTTCATACTGAAATGCGTGGTTTTGCAGGCTGGCAGGCATCGCGTACACCAGCCCCTGTTGATCGGGTTGGTAATACTCGTGTACGTGTGCTGCGCAGCCCTTAAGGGTGGTGCACAGAACGAGAATAACCAGCGCTGCCCACGCTATTGCGCCCGGCGTGGCAGCGGGGTCTGCGTGATTCTCGCCGAGACATGGTTTGGCTGGCCCGCTGATAATGGCCGGGCCGGTAAGGGGCTTTCGGATGTTTTGCGCTCCTCGCACTCCAAAACAGTGGAGGATACCAACCCTTTCCCGATGCTTGCTAGCCCTTGGCAGCCTCCGAGCGGACCTCGAGCTCGGATTCTTCAAGCTGCGGCTCGGGGACGGCGCGTGGGGCCTGCCGAATGGGGGCTATCAATGGCACTGTGTCAATTACCCACTGCAGATCATGGCGCTCGCGTCGAACGGGCGATGGAATATTCAGGACCCTTTTTCCCTGATGCTGTGCCGCCGCGTCGGTGTCAATTTTCCAGCCGCGCTCTTCTATGCAGCGACGCCGCGCGGCACGAAAGCTGCTCATGAATTTATCATCCTTCACGGATAGCTCATTGGCCAGGTTGTCGGGCAGGTAGTTGGGCGATGCCGCGTTCACGATGGCAGCGTCCTCGTTGAGTATCTTGTGCAGTCGCTTCTTTGAGCCATTGTCAAAAATGGGATGCTTGAAAAAGTTGCGAAACTGCAGCGCAAAAGTGCGTGTGACGTGCTCATCGACCGGGGTATTGGCATCGAACATCACCAGTGACATCTTTGAATTTAGATCGATCTGAATGCGCACGAGCATGCCGGATAGATCATAGTAGGGCTTGGTGATCGTCGGTTGGCGTTCCTTGCGTATGCGTCGGCGCAGGAAGTTTTCTTTCATCTGCGGCGGATACTGAACGTTCTCAGAGTAGCCCCAGTGCTCCCCCTTTTCGACCTTGGTGATGTGATTGGCCTCGGCAGTTTCCGGCATGCCAAAGACCGGGTGGACGAAGGATGCGTGGGCGATGTCTATGCCATTTTCGACAACGCGGGCCGCTTCAGCCTGCCAGGTGAACTCACTCGTGATCATGCGCCAGTCGGGATTGTCAAACTCTGGCAGGGGTGGGATGGGGAAGCGCTCTGCTTCTGGCAGGTCGCCCATAAACACCCAGATCAGGCCATAGCGTTCCTCCGTCGGGTAGGCGTCCACCCGCGCCTTGTCCGGGATATTGTAGCCAGCGCCCTCCGAAGGAATAAACTCCACCTTGCCTTCGCCACTGAACTGCCAGCCGTGATAGGGGCAGGTCACATTGTTGCCCTTGATCCAGCCACCGCTGAGGGAGCCGCCCCTGTGCAGACAGACATCGCTCAGGCAGTTGACCTTGCCAGTCTCATCGCGGTACAGCACGAAATTGCGGCCCAGCAGGCGCGCCTTGACGGGTTCATCCTTGACAACGTGAGACCACTCGGCCACGTACCACAGGTTGATGAGCACAATATAGCCCTCCTCGGGCAACAGATCTGGCAGGGTTTACTGTATAAGTTTTACGGCCAAAGACAGTGACAAAAATCAACTTATTCGCGGTTTCGATAAGGGGACACTCTCCCGTTCGGCTTTACTTCCAATCCAAAGCCGGGCAGCATCCGCGCATGGATATTGATACAGAAACAATACATCGCGTTCGCGATGCGCTGCTCTTCAAGGGGCGTGAGAAGGCCGAAGGCATGGCGGGGCAAGCCGATAAACACTTTGCCCATGAGCAGGATTTGCTCGAGCGCTTTTCGCCCTTCGCTGAAACCATGTTCATTATGGCTCTGGCCGACGGCCGCGAGGCACCCGAGGAATTGGACGCCTTACGCGGCGCGATGCATATGTTGACAGCAAATGAGCTTCACGATGGCGCGCTCACCGATATTTATCAGCGCTGTAAGCACAACCTGGCCGAGTGGGGTCTGCGTGCGTACCTGGAGCGTATTGGCTCGGAGATAGGGGCCGATCGAATGGATCGTGAGACCGCCTTTACACTCGCGGCAGCTGTCGCATTGGCAGATAACGATGTAGACGGAGCAGAACTGGAGCATATGCAGGAAATTGCCGAGTGCTTTGGTATTTCCAACAGCGCGTCTCGCCGGCTGCTGTCTGCAATGTAGACCTACCTAGTCGTACTCAGGTAGCAGAATCTCCTCGGCCGTCAGCGTGTCTGTTCCGATGGTCAACAAGATATGGTGTCGATAGACATTGTTGTCCCGCGCAAAAATCCTGGGCACGCGAGCAGCGTTAATGTAGGTGATCCCGTCCTGGTCCTGATGCCAGGGGCGCTCATCGCCCTGCTTTGTACGCAGGTGCATGTGGCCGGCGACCACCGCCAGTATTCGCTTACCCGCAGCTCTCGCATAGGCGATTGCCTCGGCGAGATCCGGGTCTCCCCAGTCGCCACCATCGGGCTTGAAGTCACAGCCCCACATGTCCGCCGGCTTGTCGCCAAGGCCCACAGGACCGTTGTGGCCGAGAAAGATAATTTCTTGATCAGCCGCGTCCACCAGTGCGTTTATACGCTCAATAGAACCGTCCAGCGATTGTATCGCGTAGGTTTGACCCATGTAGTCGGGGAAGGTCAAATCGGGGCCACCCATGCTATGGGGGCGCGCAGTGATCAGGCTTACCTGGCGGGAACCGATAGCGAGCCTATGCAGGCTGTAGCCACACAGGCTGATAGCCCCGCCAGCCTGGGTTTGTCTGGCGATCGCCATGATCGCATTTTGGCCACTGCGGTGTGTTAGCTCCGCCGCCAGCTGTGTGATGTCAACGGTGTCATTGTTGCCGGGCATAACCAGCGTGGTGCTATGCAGTCCCGACATCAGCCTGGCCATTTCAAGGCAGCTATCGCGGCTGCCGCTACCGAGGTCGCCGGTGAACAACAGCAAATCGAGTTCCAGCTGATTAAGTTGGTGAACGTCGACGATATCAAAATGGGTGTGAAGGTCGCCGACGATGCCAATTCGCAGGGTTGAATCGCCGCTTGCATTGATAGTTGTTTGCGCTGCATGTGTAGCAGTCATAGCTCATCCTTGTTTCACAGAGCTACAGCATAGTCGCTTTTGTACCCAGCCCGAAACCTGCGTGTGCGGTGCTGGGTCGTCTTGAGAAAAATCAACATGGAAAGCCCCGTTCGAGATCTATACTGCCCGCCGACAGAGCGGCGTTGCTCCCCGCGACGCCCTGCGGCAGGATAGAGAAATGACGCCCCAGATTCGTGCTTTTTATCGTGCCTGCGCGATTAGCGACGCGGCACCGCCCTTTGATCGCATTACGCTCAAGGTGTTTTTTCCTGCGCTCGCACAGGACAGTGCTGAGGAACGTAACACGGGCGTGATACCCGCTGATCCAAGCCAGGCGCCGTTCCCTGTGGTGGTGTTTATGCCGGGCATTAATCTTGGCCTGGAGGGCTGCAGCTGGCTTGGGATGGCCTGTGCTGAACGCGGTATGGTCGCTGTGACCTACAGCGCAGTCACGGAAGAGATGCCCGGCTATGTCAGCCTGAGCCCGGGTCTCTTGCTCGAGCGCCTTGCTCCGCAGCTCTACGGCAGCGCGCCTAGCTGTTCGACCCTGCAGCCTATTCTTGATGAGCTTAAGCGGCTGAACGAAGCATCAGTGCTGGCGGGATTACTGGATCTTGACCATATCGTGCTCGGCGGACACTCGGCGGGCGGCACGGCAGCGCTAGTCAACGCCAACCCTGACTGGTTCCCGGGAGTGTGTGGCGTGTTCAGCTATGCCGCTCACTCTGGCGCCTCGGTAGCCCTTGGCTGGCCTGCTGAGACAATTCTGCCCTTGCCAGGCAAAGTGCCAACCTTGATCCTCGGTGGCGATCGAGACGGTGTTATCGCCGGTAGTGCCCATCGCTATGGCCGCGAAACTGGTGATGCGTGCTCCAGTATCCGTCGCACCTTCGATGAAGGTGCCGCCGAGTCAGAAGCCGAGGTATACCTGGGAATTCTCGCCGGCGCCAATCACTTCAGCTTTGCCCACGGCCACGATGGCACCACGGGCCGCGCTTTCCTGGACTGGGATGAGGCTCGCAGTGGCGATGAGATTCGCCGTGATATCAGTGCGCTGGTTATCGATTTTATCAAAGTCTGTGCTCGCGACGATCAGGATGCCCGGGCGAGCCTGCTGGCGCTGCTGAGCAGCGACGCGATGACCGAAGGCCGATGGCGCTAAGTCCATAGGCGGGTCAAAAAAAAGCCTGCTAATGCAGGCCTTTTTTGGCGTTCCGCCTCAAGCTAGAACAGATACTTCAGGGTCATGCCCACGGTACGAGGTGCGCCCTGGCTCACAATGTAGCGGTTAAAAGAGGGCAATACGAAGCTGTTCGCCACGTACTCTTCATCAAAGATGTTTTTGCCCCACAGTGTGATGTCGAGGTTTCCATTGTTGAAATTGAGGTTGGCGTTGGAGACCATGCGCGAGCCATTGTGCGCAAGGTTCAGCGGCGTCGCGTACATCTTGCTGCGGTAGTTAAAGTCAATGCGCCCGGCCCAGGTCCAGTCGGCGCCGAGTGAGCCATCGAAGTTGAAGCCGATGCTGGCCTGGCGCTTTGAGGTGCGTTCAACCTGGTTGCCGTCAACGTTGCCGTCGGAGCGACACTCAATATCGTTACAGCCCCACGAGGAATTCTCCGCAAAGTCCGTCGTGTTCACTGAGCTCTGGTAGGTCGCGTCATCATACTCGGGGTCGATAAAGGCGAGGGCGTAGTCGGCATAGAAGCCAGGCGTTATGAGCCAGGCACCGTCTATTTCGAAGCCCGTTACCGTTGCGTCACCGATGTTTCCAACAACGTCTGTATCGAACGCATCCTCGGTGGCTGCAGCCTCTGTTCCCTGCACGTTTTTCCAGTCGATGTAGTAAAAAGCTGCATTCAAAGTTAATTTACCATCGAAAAACTGATTCTTGGTCCCTATTTCGTATGTGGTTTGCTTCTCTTCGTCGTAGTTCGCCTGCTCTGGATTCGAAAGTGGATTTACCGCGTTAAAACCACCCGTCTTCACACCCTCAGCGTAAAGCGCATAGAGCATGTTGAAGTCTGTGATTGCATAATCGACAGTGACCCTGGGGGTAAAGAAGTAATACGTATCGTCGTCGCTCGCTTGCACCATCGGATCGTTTTGAGGGATTTCAACGCCAAACGGGCCGCTCAACTGATTGTACGACTTATCCTCCTCTGTGTATCGTGCTTCTATCGTGAGACTTAGTGAATCAGTTATGTCCCAGTTTGCGTCTGCGAAGAAAGCAATCACGGTATCCTCGTACTCAACAAGATTGCCGAGTAATCCACTGACGTTCGCGAACGGATGTGGTACTCCGACGTTAATACTCGGATCGTCAGGGTCTTCCTCCACGTCGATGAACCTGGGATCCAGCGGATTCTCTGATTGCGTTTTTGGTATGCCGCAGTCGGTGACATTGTTACAAGGGCGCGTGAAGTAGAAGATGCTGCCGTCCTGGTCCTCGTTTTTTGAGTAGTAGGCGCCGAGCCTGACCAGTACGCTTTCGCTGTCCCAGGTGAACCTGAGTTCGTGGCTCTCGGATTCGAGTTCCTCGATCGGGTTTGCGTTCGCGAGAGAGACGTCCTCCGTGGCGCCGAAGAATCCGGGCGGCCCGGTCTGAATCAGGAAGGGTGGTTCATCCAGTTCCTGTACCGGTGCATAGCCCACCAGCGAGCCCACCAGTGAAGAGCGGCCCGACACGGTGCCGACATTGCTGGCCTCGTGCTCGATGTTGCCGTACTGGTAGCGCGCGCTCCAGGCTTCTGAGATTTCCCATTCGACATTGAACTGGAATATCTTTGATTCCGAATCCAGAGCGTTGCTGCGCGGATCGACCACGATATTGCCTGCGGTATCTGCGAAGCCCCCGTCCTCGAGGCGCTGGTCGTCGAGCACTGGTGGATCGTAAGGTAGCTCGCCGCAATAGGCGTGGTTGCCCTCGATGGGGAAGGGCCAGCGTGAACTGGAGGTTACCGTGTCCAGGCAGTTCGCGGCGGTCGGCCCAATGAAGGAGAAAGGCGGCGTCGACTCGATTTCGTTCGTGTCGAGCACGTAGCGCGCGCCGTTCAGATAATAGAAGCCGTTAGGTTCGCGAACTGACTCGTTGTGGTTGTACTGAAAGCCGAAGCGCAACCGCTCGGTCGGCGTCCAGTCCAGAGCGACTGAGTAACTCTCGTCGTCCCAGCCGCCAAGATCTCCGTCTGTGCCGAGATCACCGGACGGGCCGTCATCGGCAAAGGGATGATGGTTTTCGGTGTGTCCATCGAACTCGCTGACGCCGGCAGAGATGCGACCGAAGAGTACGTCGTCGATAATGGGGCCGCCGATGTTGGCGAACAGGTCCTGACGTTCACCATCGCCGATAGTCGCGCCGATCTCACCTTCAAACTCATAGGGCGGCGTCGTTGTAATGTAATTTATGGCGCCGGCAAAGGCGTTACGTCCGTATTGGGCGTTCTGTGGGCCTTTCAGGACTTCGATGCGCTCAACGTCGAGCAGGCCCGGATTCACCATGGATTGCCGCTGCAGGTACAGACCATCGAGAAAGACGCCGGTGTTCTGGATGCGCGAGGTGGTAAAGGTCTGGCCCATGCCACGGATAACCGGCGCAGTTGTCAGGCCGGCGGTTGCGAAGTCTTCGTACTCGAGTCCGGAGGTGGCCATGGCGATATCGCGCAGGTCACGGTAGGCACGGCGGACAATTTGCTCACCCGAGAAAGCACTGACGGATAGTGGAATATCCTGCAGACTTTCACTTTTCTTTCTCGCTGTTACGATGATCTCTTCGAGCAGGCTGGTCTCGTCCTGCGCCTGCGCTGGGGCAAGGCTACCCCCTATC
>JBCDJG010000012.1:0-96153 GCA_038748065.1 Pseudomonadota bacterium | reverse complement strand
TCTGGGCGAAGACCTGGTTGCCCCGGACGAGCTCTTGCATCGCCTCAAGGCTGTTGGCGGCGAGACCCCAGGCCTCGCCATCCGTCATGGTGATCGTGGAACGGCCCGTGGCGACGACGGCTTCACCGTCCGCCTGGGCCTTGTTGTCCTCCGCGTTGGAGCGGGACGAGGACCGGGAGGAAAACAGGCTCATGGCTGCACCACCCGCACCTGCTCGATCTCGGGTGACTGCATGCTCAATGCTTCACCTGCCACTTTTTCCACTCGATAGTGGGATGCCAGCGTGCTCTGCTGAATCAGCAGGCGGCTGTAATCCTCCTGCAAATACCATTGGGATGCTTCCAGCACCTGAAGCTGGGCATAGAGATGACGGCAGGCATGCGTGGATTGAATGACGGCAAAGGACAAGACCAGCACTGCCAGCAGCAGCCCGGCACCGGCCAGTAATTCGCGCAGCTCCAGCGGACGGTGTTCCGCCGGTAGGCGGCTCGCAGCGGCAGCGCCACCGTTTCTGCGCGTTCCGCCTTGCGTTTGCTTTCTGCTTGCCACGCGTCTCTGTCCCGGCCTAGGCTATTTTTTCCGCGACGCGCATGATGGCGCTGCGCGAACGTGGGTTCTGGGCAACGTCCTGCTCAGTGGCCCGCACGGCCTTGCCGAGGAGCCGCAGGCGCCGATTCAGAGCGCTGTCAGGAACCGGCAAACCTGCGGGCAACTGATCACCGCGTGCCAGATCGCGCATATAGCGTTTGACCAGCCGATCTTCCAGCGAGTGAAAGCTGATGACGACAAGGCGACCACCGACGGCCAGAAGCTCCATGGCCGTACCCAGCAGCTCCTTGAGGTCGTCAAGCTCTCGATTGACCTGGATGCGAATCGCCTGGAAGGCCCGGGTCGCAGGGTGCTTGTGCTTCTCCCAGCGCGGATTAGCCTCGCTGACGATGCGCGCAAGCTCGCCCGTTGTGGCTATTGGCCCTGCAGCCTGCGCCGCGACAATGGCGGCGGCGATGCGTTTCGCAAAGCGCTCCTCACCGTAGGCTTTCAATACCGCCGCAATCTCGGCTTCGTCAGACGCGAAAAGCCATTCGGCGGCAGTCTCGCCTGAACGGGTATCCATGCGCATATCCAGCGGGCCATCCTGACTGAAACTGAACCCCCGGCCCGCCTCGTCGAGCTGTGGACTGGACACGCCTAGATCCAGTAAAAGGCCATCAACTGCGCCGATCCCCATGCGACGCAGTTGATGGGGAAGCCGGGCGAAGGAACCGTGATAAAACGCGAACCGGTCCTCGCCCGCTGCCAACTGTTCGGCTACCGCCGCCGCAGCGGGATCTTTATCCACTGCGAGCAGTTGGCCGCTCTCACTCAATTTCTCTAACACTGCTCGACTGTGCCCTCCGCGTCCGAAGGTTCCATCGACATAAAATCCATCAGGGTCTGTGACCAGCGCATCAACCGCTTCGTGCAACAGGACCGTCTGGTGCTTGTTGTCACCATGGCCGTCACTCACTAGAGGGACAGCGACATTAATTCGTCGGGCAGCTCCCCATCACCGGCCACATCCGCCAGCGCCTGGTCGCGCTCTTCGAACCACAGCGCTTCTGACCACAGCTCCAACTTGTCTCCCTGGCCAACCAGGACCACTTTTTTTTCTAGCTGTGCGTAATCCCGCAGAGACTGTGGCAGCAGTGTGCGACCGTTGGCATCCAGCTGCAGCTCTGCCGCATAGCCAAGCACCAGGCGCTGAAATTTCTTCACCGCGGGCTTGAGGGTGGGCAGGGCTTTAATTTCTATCTCGATCCGCTCCCACTCGGGCAGGGGGTAAAGAGCGAGACACTTGCTTTGCGTATCGATTGTGGCGACCAGCTGGCCCTCGCACTGGGATAGCAAGGGCTCGCGCTGCCGTGCCGGCATAGCAAAGCGCCCCTTCGCATACATATTGATGTGCTGTACTCCGCGAAACACGCCAGCATTCCCCACTCAACTGGCCCTTGCTCCCACAATTAGCCAGTTTTTTCCACTTATTCCCACTTTTCGACACTATAGGTGTCGTTTTGCACAGCGTCAAGCAAGCCATTTCGAAAAAAAGCGAGTAATTTCAGTTAGATACGGCTTTCATACGGGAACTTGATGGACTTATCGCGGAGGTAAAAACGCCTATAAAACAGCCTGCTAAACCTCTAACTTAATGCACTACTTTAAGTTAGACGTGATTTTTATGTCTAACACGCGCGTTTTTTAGTGGTTATTGGCATAAAGAGCCGTCAGCGGTGCCGTTACGGCCAGGCTGATCGAACAAGCTAGCAAAATACCAGGTGGAGAGCGCTGGCAATCAGCGCCTTTAAGGGAGCGATGGATTAATCGGGAGGTGGACGCCCAGCGCGAGACAAACCGCGCTGGGGCCATTAGCGGGTCGGGGGCCTAGCGGTAGACCGGGAATCGCCCACAGATATCGACGACCTTGCCCTTGACCTCGGCAATCGTCGCCTCAGAGTCACCATTTTCCAGGGACTCCAGCACATCGCACATCCAGTTGGTTAGCTGCACGGTTTCGCTGATGCCGAAGCCACGGGTGGTAATGGCAGGGGTACCGACGCGCAAGCCCGACGTTATAAAGGGCGAACGCGGGTCATTGGGGACGGCGTTCTTATTGACGGTGATATTCGCTGCACCCAGCGCCTCGTCTGCATCCTTGCCTGTGTAGGGCTTGCCGATCAGATCGACGAGCATGAGATGATTCTCGGTGCCGCCGGAGACGATATTGATGCCGCGCTCCATGAAGGCGCCGGCCATCGCTTTAGCGTTGGCCACCACCTGCTTCTGATAGTCCACAAATGACGGATCCATGGCCTCTTTAAAGCTCACCGCCTTGGCAGCAATCACGTGCATCAGTGGGCCGCCCTGCCCTCCAGGAAAGACGGCGGACTGGAACTTCTTCTCCAACTCCTCGTTGGCGCGAGCGAGGATGATCCCACCGCGGGGACCGCGCAAAGTCTTGTGCGTCGTTGACGTTACCACGTCCGCATGGGGTACCGGGTTGGGATAGACACCTGCGGCAACCAGACCGGCGATATGCGCCATGTCGACGAGCAAGTAGGCACCCACCTTATCCGCTATCTCGCGAAAGCGCGCCCAGTCCATGATCTGCGAGTAGGCAGAAAAACCAGCGACGACCATCTTGGGTCTGGTTTCCAGGGCCAGCGCCTCGACCTGGTCATAATCCACCTCGCCGGTCTCGTTATTCAAGCCGTACTGAACCGGGTTGTATATCTTGCCTGAGAAGTTGGGCTTGGCTCCGTGGGTCAAATGACCGCCATCGGCCAGGCTCATGCCGAGGATCGTGTCGCCCGGCTTAATGAGCGCCTGGTAGACCGCGGCATTCGCCTGGGAGCCAGAGTGCGGCTGCACGTTGGCATAGTCTGCGCCAAACAGCGCCTTGGCACGCTCAATGGCCAGCTGTTCGGCTTTATCGACAAATTCACAGCCGCCATAATAGCGCTTGCCCGGGTAGCCCTCGGCGTACTTGTTGGTCAATACCGTGCCCTGGGCTTCCATAACTCGCGGGCTGGCGTAATTCTCGGAGGCGATCAGCTCGATATGCTCTTCCTGACGGACCACTTCTTCGCCGATCGCGGCCTGAAGTTCATCGTCGAATCCCTTGATCGTCATACTGTTGTCAAACATGCGGCGCCCCTGCTTAAGCCGGTGGATCTATACCCCGGGAAAGCTCTGCATTTTAACGAAGTTAGCGCCCGCAAAGAAGTGAAATCCTGCCTTTGTACGTCAGCGCGCAGCCGATAGCCGTCAGCAAAACAGCGCAACTCGCGAAAGGCCACCGCAGTCGTTTTATTTCTGTCACAATAATGCAATAGAGTTACACAATTCGCGTTTACCTCTTTCCACCTTCTTTACCAGCAGGAATTCTCAGGGATGAATATCACGGTATTTGGCAGCGGCTATGTTGGCCTGGTGCAGGCAGCCATTTTCGCAGACGTAGGCCACCGCATTATTTGCATGGATGTCGACGCGAAGCGGATCGAGCGTCTTCGCGAAAGCGATATCCCGTTTTACGAACCGGGGCTGACAAGCCTGGTCCAGAATGCGGTGAGCAACGGGCTCCTAACCTTCACCACCGATGCCCAACGCGCGGTAACGGCAAGCGACTACCTGTTCATCTGCGTGGGCACGCCCAGCGCCGATGATGGCGCCGCCGATATGAGCTATGTCCTATCCGTCGCTGACAGCATTGCCGAACAAATGGACAGGCGCAAAGTGGTCATTACCAAGTCCACCGTTCCCGTGGGCACGACTGATCGCGTGCTCAGCCATATTCGCAGGCGCCTGGCTGAACTCGGCAAGGATCTGGTGGTCGAGGGCGCTTCCAACCCGGAATTCTTGAAAGAGGGCTCAGCGGTGAGCGACTGCCAGAGTCCTGATCGCATCGTGGTCGGCACGGACTCGCCTGAGGTATTGGAAGAGCTGCGCATGATGTATCAGGCCTTCAACCGCAACCACGAAAAGCTCATGTCAATGGATCCGCGCAGCGCCGAGATGACCAAGCTGGCCTCCAATGCCATGCTGGCCACCAAGATAAGCTTTATGAATGAAATGGCCAACATCGCCGAAGCGGTAGGCGCGGATATCGAAAAGGTTCGCCGCGGCATGGGCTCAGACCCCCGCATCGGCTACCAGTTCATCTACCCGGGATGCGGCTATGGCGGCTCCTGCTTCCCTAAAGACGTTCGCGCCCTGAAGTACTCCGCTGGAGAAAGCGGCCACAATGCCGCCATCCTGACCGCCGTCCACGACACAAATCAGCGCCAAAAGAACAAGCTCGCGGAGCGCGTGATGCAGCGCCTTGGCGCCGACCTCAGCGGCAAGACCATCGCGCTGTGGGGCTTGTCCTTCAAGCCCAACACCGACGACATGCGCGAGGCACCCTCACGCTACCTGATGGAGGGCGTCTGGTCTTGCAATGGGCAGGTTCAGGCCTTTGATCCGCAGGCCACGAGTGCCTGCCGTGAGGTCTACGGTGAACGGCCTGATCTTCTGCTGTGCGACACCAAGGAGGAGGCCCTCGACGGTGCTGATGCGCTGGTCATCTGCACCGAGTGGAAGGCCTTCTGGTCACCTGACTTTGAAGACATCAAGTCACGACTTCGCAGCCCCATCATTATCGACGGCCGCAACCTGTATAACCCGGCCTACCTCGGCGAGCTCGGCATCGAGTATTACGGCATAGGTCGCGGAGAATCTATCACCCGCAGCACGGGCGCTGGTGCTAGTGGGCGGCAATAGCTTCCTGCCGAGCGTTGTAGTGCCGCACCTCGAGGTTGTAGGCCTCGGCAGACTTCTCGGCCAGCTCCACCATGCGATTGTGCAGCAACAGGGTGCGCCCGGGTCTGCAGTCGAGATAATGTTCGATCGTAGCGACGTACTCGCGCACCGCGTCGCCCGCCCGAGACATCTCTTCCTGCGAGGCAACCCGGCCATCAGGCGCAGGAGGCCTCTCCGGCCAGGCCTTTAATTCGGGGCATGCCGCGGTGGCGACCTGCGGCACAAGATTCAGGGATAGCACAGTCGCAATCAGAGCCAGATGACGTTTCATAGTTGGTCTTCCTCGTGACACGTAGGCCACTCTTCACAGTCGTTTTTAGTTGGGAAGCCGCGTTGTTGCGTCAACCCGGAGCCAGTCTATGAAGCCCGAGCGGTGGTCGCCTAAGGCGAATACCCCAGCCCCGGCGGTGATCGACTCCGCGGGACGGGGTATCAGAGAGCCTGAGGGATGAGCCTCAGTTGGTCGCGGCGATCTCCTGACGCGCGCGGTACTTGGCAAGTTCGACGTTGTAAGCGGACGCCGCCTCCTCAACGCGCTCTACCAGGACGTTGTGCATGATGCTCAGGCCCTGGGGCTCGCACTGCAAAAACTGCTCTATCTCGGCGATATAAGCACGGGTCTCAACACCGGCATTATGCATATCGATGGCGCTCGCCAGATCGCCGTTGGGCAGCCCTGGCGGGGCCGAGGTGGGCCGCTCAAGGAACTCCGGGCACGCACCCATGACGTTGATGGAAAAGATAAAGGCTGGAACAGCAAGTAGGTGTTTCATCGTAATTCCCTCTTCAAAGTGACACCGACCAAAAAACGCCTTGATCGGACCGCTTCCTGCGCTGCCCGCTCAAGTGTTACCTATATTCCCATACGCAGGTAACAAAACAAGAGATCAACTGAAATTATTTGAATTTTACGAACATATTCAAAGAGATATGACAGCTAGATGACAGCCTCGCACTAACATAGCGTCACATTAAGTAACATTTGCATCCAGCCAGTGCATTTTTTGCACCACCACGGTGAAAGGCACTCTTTTGGCGAGCCAACGCACTATTGCAGGGAGGCCCGAAGAGATGGTGATGGAGCGAATTACTGCTAAAATGCCCACCCTTTGACTCACCCACTCAGCACACACACAGGGACACCCATGGCGCAGTACGTCTACACCATGAATCGCGTCGGCAAAGTCGTGCCGCCGAAAAAGAAGATTCTGGAAGATATCTCACTCTCTTTCTTTCCCGGCGCGAAAATCGGCGTGCTCGGCCTAAACGGCGCTGGCAAGTCGACGCTGCTGAAAATCATGGCCGGCATCGATACTGACATCCTCGGTGAAGCCCGCCCACAGGCTGGCATCAAGATCGGTTATCTGCCGCAGGAGCCGCAGTTGAATGCCGCCAAAGACGTGCGCGGCAACGTCGAGGAGGGCGTATCTGAAGCGAAGGATGCCCTGGCGGAGCTTGATCAGGTCTACGCCGCCTACGCAGAGCCCGACGCCGACTTCGACGCCCTGGCGAAGCGCCAGGCGCAGCTCGAAGACATCATCCAGGCCTCAGACGCCCACAACCTCGATCACAAGCTTGAGGTTGCGGCAGATGCCTTGCGCCTGCCGCCCTGGGAGGCCGGTGTCGATACCCTTTCCGGGGGCGAACGCCGCCGCGTCGCCCTGTGCCGCCTGCTGCTATCCAGCCCCGATATGCTGCTACTGGATGAACCGACCAACCACCTGGACGCAGAAAGCGTAGCCTGGCTGGAGCGCTTTCTTCACGACTTCCCGGGCACCGTGGTGGCCATTACCCACGATCGCTACTTCCTGGACAACGCCGCCGGCTGGATACTCGAACTGGATCGGGGCCGCGGCATTCCCTACGAGGGCAACTACTCGGACTGGCTGGACGCCAAGGAGCAACGACTGGAGCAGGAACAGCGCGCGGAGGCCTCGCACCAGAAGGCAATTAAAGCCGAGTTGGAGTGGGTACGGCAGAACCCCAAGGGGCGACAGGCCAAGAGCAAAGCTCGCTTGCAGCGCTTTGAGGAACTGCAGAGCCAGGAGTTTCAGACCCGCAACGAAACCAACGAAATCTATATCCCGCCCGGTCCGCGTCTCGGCGACAATGTCATTGAGGTAACCAACCTGAAAAAGGGCTTCGGCGATCGCCTGCTGTTCGACGACGTCAGCTTCACGGTACCCAAGGGCAGTATCGTTGGCATCATCGGCGCCAACGGCATGGGCAAGTCAACCCTGTTCAAGATCATGCATGGCGACGAGCAGCCCGACGGGGGCGAGGTAAAGCTCGGAGAGACGGTTGAGTTAGGCTATGTCGACCAAAGCCGCGACGACCTCGATGGCACGAAAACCGTTTGGGAGGAACTGTCAGACGGCCAGGATATTATCCGTATCGGTAACTACGAGGTGCAGTCCCGTTCCTATTGCGGCCGCTTCAACTTCAAAGGCTCTGACCAGCAGAAATTCGTCAAGGACCTCTCAGGCGGAGAACGCAACCGCCTGCACCTGGCCAAGCTGCTGAAGCAAGGGGCGAACGTGTTGCTCCTCGATGAGCCCACTAATGATCTTGACGTAGAAACCCTACGCGCCTTGGAAGAGGCCCTGCTTGCCTTCCCGGGCAGCGCTATGGTGATTTCCCACGACCGCTGGTTCCTCGATCGTGTCGCCACGCACATCCTCGCCTATGAGGACGACGGTGGTATTGTCTTCCATGAGGGCAACTTCTCTGACTACGACGAAGATCGCAAGCAACGCCTGGGCGCCGCGGCAGACCAACCGCACCGCGTAAAGTACCGCAAGCTGAAGTAGTCACGCCAAAGCGCAGGCACATCCTGCGCCCATTAGTCGCCCCCGCTGAGGCGGGGTTCCGGCGACTTTGCTATAGTCTCTAGGTCACCTGAACGAGCTCGCGCATGACAGACTCTCGCAACGAACAGCGCCGCTTCACCCGCGTCGCACTGTCTCTCCCTGTTGAAGTGCACCAGGGCGGTAGCGTCTGGCACCAGAAGCTGATCGACATCTCACTGGGCGGCGCCGCCACCGACCAACCCGACGTTTGGGATGCCCAGTACAACGAGCCCTTCACCCTGACCATCAAGATCGACAGCCACCAGAGCCTGGAGATGCACGCCTACCTGCAGCATGTGGAGAACGGGCGCCTTGGCTTTTCCGTTGAGCATGTGGATCGCGAAAATATCGGCCCGCTGCGCGCCCTGCTCGAGCAACACATGGATAGCGCAACGCTGGAAGAGGAAATTGCCCGGCTCGATTGAGCCGGCCGAAGACTAAAGCAGCAGTAAAAAGGCGACCACCAGAGCGACCATCAACACACCCACGATCACCGACAGACTCATCATGCGCCGACCGCCCGTGATTTTAGCGCCGCGCTCACGCTGCACTTGTCGCTCCAGGGCAGCCGCTTCCATCATTTGTGTTGTTTTCGGCGGCTTATCATCGTCGGACGCTATCGCTGCAACGGGCGCCACCTCACGCAAGCCTGTAATCTCACCGGTCCCGGCATCGTAGCTCCAGACGACCTCGGCATCCGGGCTCGCTTCACCACCGGCGCTGCCGCGCACCAATATCGCCGTGGCGTTGTCCCTGCCACCCGCGTCCACGGCGCTCTGCACCAGGAGGTTGCAGCAGCGTTGCAGATCGCCACCTGCGCTGAGAATGTCAAACAGCGCGGCATTGTCCAGCACATCGCTCACGCCGTCACTGCAGAGCATCAGGACCTGGCCAGGTAAGAGCGTGCCGACGTTGCGATCGATGCGCAGTAGCTCACCCTCCTGGAGACCTATCGCCTGCACGATCACGTTACGTTTTGGATGCTCGCGCGCTTCTTCCAGCGTGATCTCACCGCGTTTCAAGAGGTTTTCTACCAGTGAGTGGTCACGGGTCAGCAACTTGAGACTATTGCCGTCCAGCAGGTAACAGCGGCTATCGCCCACCCAGGCGATTTCGAAGCCGTCCTCTCCGATGCTCAGAGCAACCGCGGTCGTCGCCATACCTTCGTTGCCCTCGCCTTCCTCAACGGCTGCGAGAATGGCGGCATTCGCTCGGCGAATCCCTTCATGGAGTGAGTGGCCTGAGGCGGTACTCTCCGCCAAGGATTCGCAGGTGATGGCACTGGCAACCTCGCCGGCCTGGTGCCCGCCAACGCCATCCGCGACCAGAGCCAAACCCCGCTCCAGGTCGATCAGGTACGCGTCTTCATTGTGCTCACGCTGGCCGATGTTGGTCGCACCGGCTGCTTCGACTGGCATGCTGGTTTTCCTTTTATTACCGGCTTCAGGCCACGCCGTAAGCCAGCATAGCGTCTGCAACCTTCACAAAGCCAGCAATATTGGCGCCGCGGACGTAATCGACATACTCACCTTCTTCACCGTGTTCGACACACTGACTATGTATTCCGGTCATGATCTCACACAGCTTCTCTTCCAGTTCGCGCGCAGTCCACGCCATGCGGATGCTGTTCTGTGTCATTTCCAGGCCAGAAACAGCAACGCCACCGGCATTTGCCGCCTTGCCGGGCCCATACATCAGCTGCGCCTCTTGCAGCACTTTGATCGCCTCAACGGTCGTGGGCATATTGGCCCCTTCCGAGACCCCCATACAACCGTTTTTGACCAGACTTCTCGCGTCGCTCTCGTTGAGCTCATTCTGAGTGGCGCAGGGAAAGGCCAGGTCGCAGGGTACGCTCCATGGCCGCTGGCCCTCATGGTATTGGCAGCCGTACTTCTGCGCGTACTCGCTGATGCGGCCGCGGCGTACGGTCTTCAGATCGATCACGTAGGCCAGCTTTTCGGCATCGATGCCATTGGGGTCATGAATAAAGCCAGACGAGTCAGACAAGGTGACAACCTTGCCACCGAGCTGATTTATTTTTTCCGTGCAGTAGGTGGCGACATTGCCCGATCCCGACACGACACAGGTCTTGCCCTCCAGGCTGTCGCCCCTGTGCCGCAGCATTTCCTGCATAAAGTAGGCGTTGCCATAACCTGTCGCCTCGGTGCGGATAAGGCTGCCGCCGAACTCCAGGGCCTTGCCAGTGAGCACGCCGGTAAACTCGTGCGCCAGTCGCTTGTACTGGCCAAACATGTAACTGATCTCTCGGGCACCCACACCGATATCACCTGCAGGTACGTCCGTATCCGGACCAATGTGATGATAGAGCTCAGTCATAAATGACTGGCAGAAGCGCATCACCTCGCGGTCCGACTTACCCTTGGGATTGAAGTTGGAGCCGCCTTTGCCTGCCCCCATGGGGAGGCCGGTAAGGCTGTTCTTGAAGGTCTGCTCGAAGCCAAGAAACTTCAGGATGCTGAGGTTTACCGAGGGATGAAAGCGCAGCCCGCCTTTGTAGGGCCCGATGGAATTGTTGAACTGCACACGATAGCCGCGGTTGACCCGAATATTGCCCTCATCATCCTCCCACACCACGCGAAAAATGATGGTCCTGTCCGGCTCTGTCATGCGCTGGATAATACCCGCCTGTCGATAGCGCGGGTTGTCGAGGATAAACGGAATTACCGACTCCGCGACCTCGTAAACCGCCTGGTGAAACTCGGTTTCATCCGGGTTGCGTTTGACCAAGCCGGCCATGAAGTTCTCGAGGGAGAGATCGTCGTACATGGGTGCTCCTGTTTTTCTTACCGTTTTGCCCTCTTGCGGGAGGGGTGACCATCGATCGGCGACTATTATGTATATGTTAGCGCGGGCATTTACACAAATTCATCTACCTTAGACGGCCGAGCAGACGACCCATCAGGCCCTGTTTTCGCTCTCGCGCCTTCAGCTCTCGTTCGACATCAGCAATGGAGATCACCTGCGTGATTTCTGGCGGCAGGCGTTCGCTATCCAGCTCCATGCCCACTAAACGCTGCTCTTTCAGCTCTTGCATCCCGCGTGGCGCCGCGGCCGGATCATGTTCCCAGAACACCTCCGGTGCCACGTGCTGGCGCACGCCTGGGGCATCCAGAACCTCCACCAGTATGGCTGTCGCATTGTCCTGCCCGCCGAGGCCGACCGCAGTCGACACGAGCTGCATGCAGCGCGCCTCAAGGCTTTGCGGCAGGCCCACAATGAATGCAATCGCCTCGTCCTCCAGAACGTCCGACACGCCATCACTGCACAGCAGGAAGAGCTGCCCCGGATAAATACTGCCGGCATTGACAGACAGCTCAAGTCGCTTGGTCTCAACCAGACCGATGCCCTGGTTGATCACGTTGCGATCAGGGTGCCTATGGGCCTCTGCCCGGGTCAGTTCGCCACGCTGGTACATGGCCTCAACGGGAGAGTGATCGCGCGAAATCTGCTTCAGCCTGCCGTCCCATAGATAAGCGCGGCTGTCGCCCGCCCACACCAGTTCGAAGCCTTGCTCGCGCACTAACATGGCCACCAGGGTAGAGCCCATGTTCAGATCGCTGCGCTTGATCTCCTTGCGCACGGCACGGTTGGCGAGCATAACGGCCTCTGCCAGTGGCGTGCCTCCGGCAACCTCCGCTTCCAGTACGCCGCAGGTGATCTCGGCGGCGCGCTCGCCCGCCTGGTAGCCGCCCACCCCATCAGCCACAGCGAGCAAGCGGTGCTCTCGATCGACCAGGTAGTGGTCCTCATTTTGCACCCGCCGGCCGATATGCGATGCGGCCACCGCCTGAATTCGCAGATCCGCCACCTCAGGCCTGCTCCATGGCTGTCAGGGCCTCATCCAGGCGAGACACCGCCAGAACCTGCATCCCGCTCGGAGACTGCTTCGGCGCATTGCCCCGTGGAACGATCGCGCGCTTGAAGCCGTGTTTGGCCGCTTCCGAAAGGCGCTCCTGCCCGGAGGGCACCGGGCGAATCTCGCCAGACAGCCCCACCTCACCAAAGATCACCATATCGGTCGGCAGGCGCCAGTCGCGAAAGCTCGAAACGATGGCCAGCAACAGCGCCAGGTCGGCGCTGGTCTCGAGCACCTTGACGCCGCCAACCACGTTAGCGAAGACGTCCTGGTCACCCAGCTGTAGCCCGCCGTGCCGGTGCAGTACTGCGAGCAGCATCGACAGCCGATTCTGTTCCAGGCCCACAGCGACACGACGCGGATTGCCGAGCTGGCTGTCGTCAACGAGCGCCTGTATCTCGACCAGCAGCGGCCGCGTCCCCTCCCATACGACCATGACCGCGGAAC
The DNA here is from genome assembly GCA_038748065.1 of Pseudomonadota bacterium. Classification (GTDB taxonomy): domain Bacteria; phylum Pseudomonadota; class Gammaproteobacteria; order Pseudomonadales; family Halieaceae; genus JBCDJG01. The sequence goes on along the minus strand of JBCDJG010000012.1, from coordinate 83,646 downwards.
CGGACGCGGGCTCATCAGCGCGATCGAGGAAAATCGCGGAGGGGTTTTTGACTTCCTTCAGCCCCGCGTCAGTCATGGCGAAGATGCCCAGCTCATTAACCGCACCGAAGCGATTTTTCTGTCCGCGCAGTGTCCGAAAGCGGGAGTCATCGGAGCTCTCCAGCAGGATCGAGCAGTCGATCATGTGCTCCAGCACCTTCGGGCCCGCCAGCGAGCCATCTTTCGTTACGTGGCCGACCAGAAACAGCACCGTGCCGCTTTGCTTGGCAAAGCGGGTCAGGTAGGCCGCGCACTCGCGCACCTGGCTGACATTGCCCGGGGCAGAGCTGAGCTCCTCCGTGTGCACCACCTGGATCGAATCTACAACCAGCACCTTGGGCTGGTATTTCTGTGCAGAGGCTACGATCGCCTCGACACTGGTCTCCGCCATCAGCCGCAGCTTGTCATTCGGCAGCCCAAGGCGCTGCGCACGCATGGCAACCTGCTGCAGCGACTCTTCGCCGGTGACGTAGAGTGCCTCCATACCCGACGCCAGGTGACACATGGTCTGCAATAACAAGGTGCTCTTGCCCGCCCCGGGGTTGCCGCCAACCAAAATGGCCGAGCCGGGCACAAGCCCTCCGCCGAGCACGCGGTCAAACTCCCCGGTGCCCGAGGAAAAACGGGGCAGATCGTCCGTGGCAATATCTTGCAGCACCCGCGCCTCAGCCAGCGCGCCGGCAAAGCCTGCCTTGCGTGCACTGCTCCCGCCGCCGGCTCGGCCGCTGCCCTTCGCGGGGCCGAGTTTCACCTCCACCAGCGTGTTCCAGGCGCCACAGTCGCTGCACTGACCTTGCCACTTAGCATAGTCTGAGCCGCATTCGTTGCAGACGTAGGCGCTTTTTTGTTTGGGCATTATGTCCTTCCTGTTACAAGCTGGGTATCCTACCAGACCGCACCGTTCAGCCCGGAATATTGATGTCAGAATCCACCCTCGTACCCGAACGCCAGCTGGTCTTTTCACCCAGCCTGGCAGCGACGATCGGCTTGGAAGAGGCCATTTTGCTACAGCAGCTACAAAGCCTGTTCGAGCATCGTCCCTCCCAGCTGCGCGCTGGCTTCAACTGGCTCAGCGTCGAGCGTGATTTTCTGCTGCGTAGCCTGCCCTTCTGGGATGCGATCGCCCTGCACCGTATAACCCGCTCGCTGGTCGACAAAGGCGTACTGCTGGTCGAATCGCCTCCCTTGCACAGTGCGGATCGCCTGCTCTTCGCCCTGAACGAATCACCTAGAGAAGTGCGAGCGCCAGCGCCGATACCCGAACCGGCAGCGATGGCTGCCACAGCACCGGCTGCCGCAGCAACGGCCGCCGCAGCGCACGCTCCGGCACCGCGCAGTGCAGCGCTCCTGCCATCGCACTGGCGGCCCAGTGAAGATCTGCTGCAACTGATGGCTCTGAACCACAACATACCGCGACAGTTTGCCCTCGACCAACTGGAGGATTTCGTCTTTTACTGGCGAGAGCGCGGCGAAACCCACCACGCCTGGGAGAACAAATTTCGCCAGCACGTCACCGGCGCCTGGCGCCGTGCTCAGCGTGCCGATAACACCAGCTTCCGCACCGAGCCTCCGCCCTTGGATGAGCATTGGCAGCCGAGCGCGGACGCCCTGGAAATCCTGCTGCGCGCGGACGTTGAACGCAGCTTTATCGAGGAGGCCATTCCCGAGTTCGTGCTTTACTGGCGCGAGCGCGGCGACGCACCCAAAGAGCTGAATTCACGCTTCATACAGCATATTCGCAGCCAGTGGGCCCGCTATAGCTCGAGCCTCGCCCATGGCGGCGACCCGCTGCCACTCCCCGCCGACTGGCGGCCCTCAGCGGATCTCTTCGATATCCTGCGCCTGTCTCATATCGACCCCGATTTCGCGCAGGCTGTACTCCCCGAGTTCATCGTCTACTGGCGCGACAGCGGCCAAGCACACACGTCGTGGAACAGTAAATTTCTGCAGCATGTAAAATACCACTGGGCCAAGCGCCACCAACTTACGGGAAGCACGCAGCATGGCGGACAGCAAGGATCTCATCCAACAAGTCGCACGAGAGATCGAAGCCTCGCACAAGACCTCACCGACACCAGCTGGGCCGACTGAAGCTATCGAGCCAGCCAGCCCGGCGCATCGGAGCGCCAGCCGCGTTGAAGCCATCAACCAGGTCTTTGCCCTGTTCCGCCTCAACTATCACAACCAGTTCTTTGCGGCTTACTCCGAGGCGGAACAACTCAACCAGGTCAAACGACTGTGGCTCGATTCCCTCGGTGATTACCCGGTAGAGCAGATACTGCAGGGCGCAAAACACGCAATCGAAAACAGCGAGTACCTGCCCACCCTGCATCGCATGCTCGAGTGCTGCCAGGCAGGCCTGGGTAAACTGGGCCTGCCCACAGCGCGCGATGCCTATATCGAGGCCTGCCGGGCGGGCTCCCCGAAATCCGCCCAGGCGTGGAGCCATCCGGCAGTCTACCTGGCCGGCCGCGACAGTGACTGGTTTTTCCTTGCCAACAACACCGAGGACGTTGCCTGGCCGGTGTTTCGCGAGCACTACCAGCGCTACTGCGGGCAGGCGCTGGCGGGGGAGGAGCTGAGCATTCCGGCACCGGAGTCCATAGAACGGCAACCGCAGGCACCGATGAGCACCACGGCACAGCAGGCCGCGCTGAAGAAACTCAGGGAAGAAACCGGGCTGTAGAGAAGGCGCTCAGTAGTCGTCGCGGCTACCGCGAGCAAGGTTTTCAAAACGCGTGTACTGGCCGATAAAGGTCAGACGGCAGGTGCCGATGGGGCCATTCCGCTGTTTGCCGATAATGATCTCGGCGGTGCCCTTGTCCGGCGAATCCTCGTTGTAGACCTCGTCCCGGTAGATAAACATGATGACGTCTGCGTCTTGCTCGATGGCGCCCGAGTTGTGGGAAACGATGCCGTCGGCGATCCAGTTTTCGTTGCCCGGCACCGTCAGGTCAAAGACCTCCTCCTCGCCATCGGGGCATATCTCCACGATACGATCCCAGAATAAGTCGGCCTGACAGGCCTGGCGCAAAGGCTCGTGATCGAGTAACTCAGCATATTCAGCCAGCGTCTCTCGAGTCGGGGCAAATTTGAAGTGGGACGTGCCACCATAGCTGGTCCCTCGCAGGGCGGCCATGCGCCGCTGCGTGATGCCCAGGTCTTTAATTCTCGCTTTTACTTCAACTAACAGTTCATTCGGCAGGGTATCGACGTTGTTATTACACACCACGTTGTGCAGTGCGCGAGACAGAGACCTCGCCTGCGCTACGCGCGGCCCAAACGCTCCAACTTGCGACAGGAACTGACGCTGCATCTCGGTCCCCGATATCACCACCAGGTAGCCGGGGCGGTAACCCTTTTTCTTCGCCATCCGGATTCGAGCAATAATGCCGACGCGTTGTAACAGCAGGGCGACATCGTTGGCCAGCTGCGGTGAGTTGGTGGAAAAGTGGATGGTATGCCCACCTCTCGACGTTGCCTTGCGGGTTTGGATCGTACCGTCGGTGGCCCAAAGGTGCCGCAACAAAAGCGCTACCTGTCTGTCCGACAGTTGAAAAGCGGCCAGCGGAATACGCTTTTCGTGGCTTCTGTGCCCGAATATCCCCAATTCACGCAACCACTTGTTTACTCCGGCCAGGTGCCAACGATTGCCGTTGCCACTGATCAGCAACTGCCGCCGGCTGCCACGACCAGCGTATTCCTTAACATCGCACCCAAACTCACATTCCGCAGCTTCTCGTACAATCGCCAGGTTATCCTCGGATGCGGATATGTAGCGCATGGGTTGGCCACTAAGGAAGCTGCCATCACCAATCATCTGGCCCAGCAGCGCTACCCGCAGGTCAGGCCAGGCCAGTGGATTGGCAGGTTCGGGTAACTTGCGTGCCAGGGCGAGGCGATCACCTACCGAGAGGTCACGACACTTGGCCCAGCCGCGGCCGGCCAACAGCAGATGTTTGTCAGTTACGCGAATAGAGCGGCCGCTCGCCAGACTGACCCTGAACACGGGCTTCCTGCCTACTGACCAGACGCAATCGCTGCCAGCCACCTCGTACTGCTGCCTGGCGTCCAAGCTGAACAAGTCCGGTGTCTCCCCGACCAATTCACGAATAGCAACCGGGCGGCCATCGGCAAGCATGACCCGGGTATCTCCGGTTACGCACTCACGCAAATCGGAATTCACCGGACGCTTGTTGGGCCGCTGCTCCAGGGAGCGGTTGAGCTGCGACAGGGCCACCATCGGGACATTGAATTCCTTGGCGATGGCCTTGAGCGAGCGAGATATTTCTGAGATCTCGGCCGTCCGCCCTTCGGAGCTGCCGGCGACCTGCATCAGCTGCAGGTAGTCGACCATGATCATGGCAATCTGGCCGTGTTCGCGCATGACGCGGCGCGCGCGGCTGCGAATCTCGGTTGGGGTCAGCGCCGGCGTATCATCAATCAGCAGCGGCACATCCTTCAGCTTGGTCACTGCAGCGCTCAGCTTTGGCCAGTCTTCCTGCTCCAGCTTGCCATTGCGGATGCGGGTTTGATCGATGCGCCCGATAGAGGACAGCATGCGGATCACCAGCTGTTCCGCGGGCATCTCCATGGAAAACACCAGAACCGGCTTATCCTGGTTGAGCAGGGCATTTTCGACAAGGTTCATCGCGAAGGAAGTCTTACCCATCGACGGGCGTCCGGCCACAATGACCAGGTCAGAAGGCTGCAGCCCTGAAGTCATACCGTTGAGATCCGCAAATCCCGTGGTTAGCCCGGTGATGTCGCCACCTGAATTGAATAGCTCATCGATGCGCTCAACGGCACCCTGCAAAAGCGGATTGATGGGCTGAGGCCCACCGGACTTGGCACCCGACTCGGAGATCTTCATGATCTTCGATTCGGCTTCGTTGATCAGCTCAGAGGAGCTTCGGCCCTCGGGGTTGAAGCCGCTCTCGGCGATATCCTGTGCGGCCTCGATCAGCTTGCGCAGGGCCGCGCGTTCGCCCACGACGTCGGCATAGGCGCGGATGTTGGACGCACTCGGTGTGTTTTGCGCCAGTTCGGCCAGGTAAGTCAGTCCGCCGGCAGCATCCAGCTCTCCGCTCGCCTCTAACTTATCGGCCACCGTGATAACGTCAATCGGCTCGGAGCCATCGGCAAGTTTGGCAATCTGACGGAAGATCAGACGGTGGTCAGGGCGATAGAAATCGCTGGCGCTGACCGCCTCAGCAACCGCGTCCCAGCCATCAGCCGACAATAACAGCCCGCCCAATACCGACTGCTCCGCCTCGATCGAGTGCGGCTGCATCTTGATGCGCGCAATCTCTCGGTCGGGCTCGAAGGGCAGCTCGGAAACGTTGTCGGGGTACTCGGAGTCGGCCATGCGGCGGCTCGTGGCTCGTGTCTGGACGGCCGAACAGGTTAACCTTTCTAGCGACGGAGGTTAAGAGTGATCGGGTATTTTGGGGCTTGTAGGAGGCCTGACTATGCTGAACGGAGACGCCCCATCACCCCGCCTGTGCGGGGCCACGGGGCCCTTGCTTAATCGGGTCGGCTAGAGCCTGCCCTGCTTATTCGGGTAGAGCCTGCCCCGCTTATTCGGGTAGAGCCTGCCCTGCTTATTCGGGTATGACGGCGATCGCCACGTGGGCGGTTACGTCGCCATGCACCTGTATCGCGATTTCATACTCGCCCAGTTCACGCAGCGCGCCTTCAGGCAGACGCACTTCCGCTTTGTCGATCTCGCAGCCTTGGCCGCTGACGGCCTCGGCGATATCGCGGGTACCCACGGAGCCGAACAGCTTACCCTCTTCTCCCGCATTGGCGGTGATTTCGACCACGCCAAGGGCGTTGATGGTCTCGGCACGGGCCTCGGCCGCTGACAGCGCGTCAGCGGCAGCAGCTTCAAGCTCCGCGCGACGCGTCTCAAACTGCGCCACATTGGCGTCGTTTGCAGGCACGGCCTTGCCCTGGGGAATCAGGTAGTTGCGGCCAAACCCGGCTTTAACAACCACTTTGTCGCCCAGATCGCCGAGGTTGCTGATCTTTTCCAGCAGTATGACTTCCATCGTTGTTTCCTCTCTGGTGGGAGCCCTGCTCCCGCTTAACCGTTTGTCTCTATGACTGTCTAATCTTGCTCAGGGGGATCGTCTCGATCACCCTTTTTCGCCACGCTCTTGCCCGCGCTCCCCGCGGCCCAGCGCTGGCGAAAATCAAACCAGCTATCCGCGATCGCTGCAAAAACAACGATCAGCTTCACTGGATCCACCACCACCCACGCCAGGTAGAAGACACTCATGCCTGTTGTGCCCCAGCCACGGCTGGCGGCCCTCGCGTGCACCAGCGCCAGGCCAGCGAAGCTCAGGGGCACCATGAACACCACGGCCCACGTGCCGTACTGTGTACCCAGTGCGGCCACCGCAATAGAGCCCAGAACCAGCCCCATTGACATGCTGGGTGGATAGCGCAGGGCCCGAAACTCCTCCCCAAAACCGCCGGGGTTATACAGCGCCGCCTGCCAGTAGCGCGCCAGCAGAACACACAGCATGGCCAACATGCCATTGCCGGCGCCCAGCATGCCAGCCAGCCAAACGGCGCTGGGCTGACCCATAGCAACCGCTTCTCCGCCCGTGGCAGCCAGCTGTGCTTCAAGGCCAGCGATAAACTCGCTGAGACCCGCCGCCAGTTGAGCGAGAAAGTCGCCAGCAAAGACGACCATCAACAGCCCGCTGACCAGGGCAACCCCGGCACTGGCGAGCACGGTAATCGCCAGGCTGACCGTGCCGCGCAGTACCAGGGCGAGGACCATCGACCCCACTAGCAAGGCCAGGGGACTGCTGTCGCCGTAAACGAACATAACAGCACCCGCCGGCAGCAAAGCCCAGAGCAGAATCCAGGCAGCTTCCTGCACGCCCTTTCTCAGGGCGACCAGCGCCAATACCGCGGCACTGATCCAACACAACAACATGCTCCCCGCACCCAGCACCACAGTCGCCAGGGCATGGAGCCTTCCACGCATCACGAACTCTGCCAAGCCTTTCATATCAGGCCTCGCTACCGGGATGCGTGGGCGGACGAATTCCTACTTATGGGAATCCGTGTAGGGTAGCAGCGCCAGATAGCGTGCGCGCTTTACGGCCGTTGCCAGCTGGCGCTGGTATTTAGCTTTGGTGCCGGTGATCCGGCTGGGTACGATTTTGCCGGTTTCACTGACATAGGCCTTCAGGGTGTCGAGATCCTTGTAATCGATCTCTTTAACGCCTTCGGCGGTGAAACGGCAAAACTTACGACGACGGAAAAAACGTGCCATGAGACTAATCCTCTACAATCGGTTCGGGCCGGCAGATTACTCTGCTGTGGCCTCTTCGGCGGGCGCTTCAGCGGCTGGCGCTTCCTCGGCCTTGGCTGCGTCTTCTCTCGGCTTCTCGGCCGACTGACGCTCCTCGTAACGGCTCTTGCGCTCACGGCTTTCCTTTTCAGCCTTCATGATGAAGGATTCACCGGTCACAGCGTCGTCGCGGCGCATAACCAGATTGCGGATTACCGCGTCGTTGTAGCGGAAGGTGGTGGTCAGCTCGTCCATCGCATCGTTTGATGCTTCGACGTTCATCAGCACGTAGTGTGCCTTGTGGATTTTGTTGATCGGGTAAGCCAGCTGGCGGCGACCCCAATCTTCCAGGCGGTGCACCTGGCCACCGTCTTTGGTGATGGTGTTTGAGTAGCGCTCGATCATGCCGGGCACTTGCTCAGACTGGTCCGGATGGACCATGAATACGATCTCGTAATGACGCATCTAGAGCTCCTTACGGGTTAAAGCCACCCGTCGACCTGGGGCGCGGTGTGGCAAGGAACATCGGCTGCTTTTGGCGGCCGGGCAAATTTTGAGGCGCGGAGTGTACCGGGTTGTTTACCTCACTGCAAGGGAACGTAACAACAGGGAACGTAACACCCGGGACCGACCACGGGGTGGCCTTTTCAGTCGCTCCCCGATACACGCTTTGTGAAAAGGCCTCCCCGCACTCGGCCCCTCTATCGCTCATCAGGCTAACCAGCAGACTGCTACACCAGCAACATCAAAGTAAAATCCCAGAGCCGCCAACCACACTTAGGGCTGTTTGCTTCTCTGGCGGACAACTTCGAAGAGGCAGACGCCGGTGGCGACTGACACGTTCAGGCTGCTCACGGAGCCGGCCATGGGGAGTTGCACCAGGTGATCGCAGAGCTCACGGGTCAGCCGTCTGAGGCCGGCACCTTCGGCGCCCATCACCAGGCAGACCTTGCCGGTGAGGTCGTGGTCGTACAGCGAGCTGCTGGATTCGCCGGCGGTGCCATAGAGCCAGACGCCGCGCTCCTTCAGCGCTTCGAGGGTACGGGCCATGTTGGTCACGCGTACGAAGGGCACGACTTCGGCGGCGCCGCAGGCGACCTTGCGAACCGTAGCATTGAGATAGGCGGACTTGTCCTTGGGTACGATGACGGCATCTACACCTGCGGCGTCAGCACTTCTGAGGCAGGCGCCCAGATTATGGGGGTCGGTGACGCCGTCGAGGGCTAAAATCAGTAGGGTGCCATCCTTTGCCTCGACATGGCGCATCAGCGCTTTGTCCTGCCACAGGTTGGGCTGGCTGATGTCGCCCTTTATGGGCGCGTCGAAGGTTTCAGCTACTACGCCCTGGTGCCGACCCTCGACCATATCGTCGAGATCTTGCTTTGGCTCGCGGGCAACGGGCACACCCTGGTTTTGGGCCAGCTCGAGCAGGGCGCGGATGCGCTTATCATCGCGACCCTCTTGCACCCAGAGACGCTGCACGGAGCGCGGATTGCTGCGCAGCAGGCTGTCTACCGAGTGAATGCCGTAGATATACTGCATAGGCCCTTTACCGCATCAGTAGTGTTTGCGCAGGCCGGTCTTACGCTTACGGCCAGTCTTACCGCCCTTGGTTTTTCGGGCACCCGCCTTCTTACCCTTGCCGCCGTCATTGCGGTTGGCGGGGCCTCGTTTACCCTTGTTCTTTTTCGGCTTGGGCCCGTCGCCATCCTCGCGTTTTGCAGGAGCTGAAGCATCCAGGAGTTCCAGGTCAATCTTCTTGTCATCCAGATCAACCCGGGCAACCTGCACCCTCACAGCGGCACCCAGGCCATAGACCCGACCCGAGCGCTCGCCCACCAGGCGCTGGTGGGCATGATCGAAATTGTAATAGTCACCAGGCAGGGCGCTGATATGAACAAGGCCCTCTATGTATAAGTCTTTGAGCTCCACAAACAGCCCGAAGCTGGTTACCGCAGCGATCACGCCGTCGAACTCGTCACCGACGTGATACTGCAGGTATTCACACTTCAGCCAGGCCTGCACCTCACGGGTGGCGTCATCGGCGCGCCGCTCCGTCATCGAGCAGTGCTCTCCCAGCGCCGCCATGCGCGCAATGTCATAGGGGTAGATGCGCTCCCGCGGGATGGGCTGGGCTCCATCAATCCTGCGTACGCCACTGGCGTCCGCCTCGGAACGAATCAGGGCTCGCAAGCCGCGGTGCACCAGCAGATCGGGGTAGCGGCGAATCGGCGAGGTGAAGTGCGCATAGGCCGGGTAATGCAAGCCAAAGTGGCCACGGTTTTCAGGGTGGTAGACCGCCTGGCTCAGGGATCGCAGCATCATGGTTTGGATGACAGACGTATCCTCTCGCGCTTCGACATCAGCCATCAGCGCCTGGTAGTGCTCTGGCGTCGGAGAGTCGCCACCGCCAAGGTTCAGGCCCAACTCGCCAAGAAAGGTCCTGAGATTTTCCAGGCGCTCCTCACTCGGGCCGTCATGCACGCGGTAGAGCGCGGGTAGGCCCGATTCTTCAAAAAAGCGCGCAGCGGCCACGTTGGCGCAGAGCATGCACTCCTCAATCAGCTTGTGCGCGTCGTTGCGCTGCACCGGCACAATGGCCTCTATTTTGCGCTGCGCATCGAAGATGATCCGGGTTTCCACTGTCTCAAAATCGATTGCGCCCCGAGTATCACGGGCAGCGCGCAAAACCTTATACAGGCTGTGCAGGCGCTTAAGGTCCGGCACACGGCCTTTGTCGACCTCGGGGTGCTTGCCGGTTTCGAGTACTTCGCCGACCTGCGTGTAGGTTAAACGCGCGTGAGAGTGAATCACGGCCTCGTAGAAGTGATAGCCAGTCAGGCTACCGGCCTTACTCAACTCCATCTCACAGACCATCGCCAAGCGATCAACGGCAGGTTTTAGCGAGCACAGGCCGTTGGACAGGGCCTCTGGCAGCATGGGCACAACGCGCTCCGGGAAGTACACGGAGTTACCGCGCTTGTCGGCCTCTTCATCCAGCGGTGCACCGGGCCGCACGTAGTGGGATACGTCGGCTATCGCCACCCACAGCCGCCAGCCGCTGCGGCGCTTTTCACAGTACACCGCATCGTCGAAATCGCGGGCGTCTTCGCCATCGATGGTAACAAAGCCAAGCTCACGCAAATCCGCGCGGTGGCGTTTGTCTGCATCGAGGGGCTCATCTTCAAGGCTGGCGGCCTCAGCGAGCACGGCCTCAGGCCATTCGTAGGGAATATCGTGGGAGCGGATGGCCACATCGATCTCCAGCCCCGGGTCAAGGTGATCACCCAGTATCTCGATCACGCGGCCCTTCGCACCCAGCTGCCGCGTGGGATAGTGCGTGATTTCCGCCGTAACGATCTGGCCGTTGCCAGCGCCGGCCTTGTCTTTCGGGGGTATCAGTATGTGCTGGCTGATACGCGGGTTATCCGGCACCAGGAAGCCAATCCCACTCTCCTCCTGATAACGGCCAACCAATCGACGTCCCTCTTCGCGTTCCAGCACTTCGACGACCTTGCCCTCAAGCCGACCGCGGCGATCCTCACCCGTGACGTTGACCAGCGCCTCGTCGCCATCAAACACGAAGTTCATCTGCCGCGCATTGAGGTAGATATCCTCAGAGCCGTCAACGGGGATGCCAAAGCCGTAGCCATCGCGGTGGCCCTGGATGCGACAGTGCACAAGATGCAGCCTGTCTACCAGGCCATAGGCGCCCCGTCGGTTGAGCATGAGCTGGCCATCGCGCTCCATCGCCCGCAGGCGCTTGCGCAGGGCCTCAACGTCTTCGTGATCATTGAGTTTCAGTTCCCGGGCGATCTGCGCGTGCTGCAGTGGTTCGCCAGCCTGGGTGAGCAAATCCAGAATGAACTCGCGGCTGGGGATGGGCTTATCGTAGCGAGAGGCCTCACGCGCCGCGTGAGGATCCGCCGCTTTCTTTCTCTTGGCCATTTAGTTTCGAGGGTCGCCTGAGTTGGCTGTGCCTTCAGTATACGCGTCTACGCAGCTGCCGGCTCGCCAACAGGCACAGCAGCAGGCAGAGCAGCGCGACCCACTCGGTGCGCCAGACTGGGATGCTGGCCATGATAACGGTCGTTCGCACGATATCCGCATTGTTCGGCGGAGTGGGGTCGAGCCCATTGACGCCGTCATTATTCGTCTCGACGATGTTGACGATCTCGCCAGAGGCAGGAGTTTCCAGCACCCTCACCGCAAAGGTCGCCTCGCCAGAGGCTCCGGCTTCAAAGAATCCGATATCTATAACGCAGATCGAGCCGCCCGGGGCTCCATCAGTACAGCTCCACTCTGGAGAGCTCGCCTCAGCGACGTACTCCGTGCCAAGCGGCACAATTTCGCGAACGATAACACCGGTCGCGTCCTGATTACCTTGTTGTCGGTACACCACGTCATACACAATCACATCGCCCACGAGGACCGAGGCAGCGCCGGTGGTTTTCTGCACCACCATATCCGGCGTCGCAATCAGCGGCGTATCGTCTGAGGCTTCAACTTCAAGCTGGCCAACAATGGTATTGGCGCCGTCGTCTGCCAGCACCGCGGTGTTATCGATCAGATCAACACCCGCTTCCGCCGGGAAATCCGTGAACAAACCGAAGCTGGCCACACCGCCGCTGTTAGCCGGCAGACTGCCTACGTCGATCTCGCAGATCGAGCCCGGCGCGATACCGTCACAGATCCAGCCGTCTGAGCTGAGGGCGTCGTTGAAGGTGGTGTACAGGGGCACCGTCTCGGTGAGCACTACGCCGGTGGCTTCCTGGTTGCCGGTGTTGCCATAGATGATGCCGTAGGAGTAACCCTGGCCGGGTACGACTGAAATACCGCCATCGCCCTTGCCGATCACCAGGTTGGGCGTCGCTTGCAGGAAATCAAGATCGGTGTCGCTGTCGGTCGAGGGCTCCGAGGGCACATCCGGGAACTCCAAGCCGTCTTCCTCGATGAATACCTCGTTAAAGATGCTGACCACAGAAGAATCCACCGAATCATCGATGGCAACCACGAAGTCCACGACGAAGCTGGTGCCAGCGCCCGCCAACTCGCCAATATCGATGATGCAGGTCGTGCCGGCCGCAACCTCACCCCCACACTCCCAGCTTGCCATGGTCTGGCCGGGCAGGAAGGTCGTGTTATCCGGCACGGTTTCAGTGAGTATGACGCCGGTCGCGTCCTGGTTGCCGAGGTTGCCGTAGGTGATCAGGTAGGTCAGGACATCGCCGGGCATGGCCTGCAGAACGCCGTCTGTCTTGGAGACGCTCATGATCGGGTCAGCCAGGATCGGCACCAGCGTCTCGTCATCGACGGGTTCGGTCGCAGGGTCATCAGACAAAATATCGGGCAGCTCGGTCGAGGTTACCGTGGCCTGGTTGACCAGTTGCTCGGGCTCCGCGACACCCGCCGGGTATGGCAGCGGTACCACGACGTTGTAGGTAATCACGGCCTGCGCGCCGCCGTTCACCGTAAAGACATCCACCTCGATATCCGTATCACCAGGGGCGTTGCCGTTGGAGACAGTGCCAGCCGTAGAGCTGACGCTGCCCGCCTGCAGTTCGCCAATGTCGTCGGGCGAGTCCGTGATCACTACATTATTCGCCGGCGCATCGCCGGTGTTCTGCAGCGTCAGGGTAAAGGTAATGGTATCCCCGGGCAGCGCAGGGTTGTTCGGCCCGCTCCAGGCTTTGAGCAAGTCTAGCGCCGGCAGCCGCAGGATGTCGGTATCCTCCACCTGATAGTCACGCTCGGCATCGTCTTCACCCGGCAGTGAACTTGCCGAAAGCACAGCGGTATTCGGTATCTCTGTCGGGCGATCGTCGACATCATCACGCAACCGGAGGCTGAAGATGGCCTTCGTGCTCTCACCGGGCGAAAGCACCTGGTTAGCGGGCGGCGAGTTCGACGGATTCTCGGATGCGATCGTCACGATAATCTTATCGTCTTCTAATGTCTCGCTGATTTGAGCGCCGCTGGGCAGTTCAATTGCTTCGAGGCTTTCAAACGTCCAGATATTGGCATCGAATTCATCGACAAGCATCAGATCGTACGCGGGGCCGCTACCAGTATTGCCGATCTCGATCTCAATCGTTGCCACGTCGCCGGTGAGATCGACAAAGGTCTTGTCGATAGTCAGCTCTGGCTCGACGACCTCTATGCTTACGGAATCATTTTCAATCAGCGTGGCGCCCGCCAATCCAGCGTATCGAAGCTCCACTTCGTTGCTTAGCAGATCACCGGCCGTATTGGCATCCACATCTGTAGCACGAAGCTCCAATCGATAAATGACGGTATCAGCCAGGTCCTCCGCAGACTCACCGCTATTGCGGACCGTGCCGAAGTCGACGGTAACGACATTGCCATCAAAAACAGGCTCCGCGGGTCCGTCGAGGATAGTTATATTGCTGCCTATGGACAGCAGTTCGCCACCGGTCAGTTCAAGTTGGCCATCACCATCGGACTGGTAAGTGTCCTCTATAACCACACTGGATGTCTCGCCTTCAGCAAATCGAAGAGCGATCGCATACTCGACACGCTCGCCAATGTTGACGTCTTCGAGTTCAGGCTGGAACTCACTGCTACCCGTCTCGGGCAACGCGGTTCCACGCACCAGTTTTACAACGGCGGCCTCTTCTACGCTCACCAGCAAGGCTCTGGCACGATCGACGTAAGTTCGCGATTCGTCGGAACCGGGCGCAGACTCCCAGAGCAGGTCAACGCGATTCAGGAACGTACCGCGAATCGGCAGGTCCGGGCTCATATCTACAGGGAAAGTGATTTCACACTCGCGCTGCTCAAGCGTCAGCACATCGAAGCTCATAATGACTTGCCCGCTAAGGCCCTCGCCAGGTCCCAGCACTTCAAAATTCGCCGCGGGCGCGCAGTCCTGAACTACGTCGTCGTCGCTTACCCACAGCATCTGGTCGCTTAGCGTATCCTGTATTTCAATACTTCTAGCCGCCGCTGTGGAATCTGACTGGTGTGAAATGATTAGAGTGAAAAACTCCCTCTCATTGGCGCTTGTTGTCTTTTCAGCCGTCCCGTTAGACGTTTGCTTCTGAATACGAAGCTGCGGTTCCACAACATCGAAACTATCGGTATCCGTCAGGGTCGACTCGGAACTGGTTAGCTGTGATACGTTGACCAGATCATCGTCTTCGCCGGGCGCACCCGAGTTCATTGCATCATCCAGTACGACTGCGACCACCTCAAACAGTATGGAATCGTTGGGATCGAGCGATGGCTGCTCATCGGGCTGATTAACGACGGTACCCAGCACCCATGCGACACAATCGATTGACGCGGGATTGCAATCGATACCGGGCTCGCCTTCATTGGCGCTAAGCACGAGGTCCTCGCCAATGGTGACGATGCGTGAGCTCTCGACTCGTAAGGCGACGCCGTTATCAGGCAACTGATCTTGGAGCCTGGCGTCCAAGGTCGTGCCATCCGGGAAGGTCGCAAGGATGCTGAAGGTGGCCTCTTCCCCAATGGTCAGCTTGGAATCGCCCAACAGCCGGGCCGACGTGCCGGGCACGCTGGTAGCGGTGATCTCCTTAAACAGGCCGGGTTCGCTAACCACAACCTCCCAAGTACTGCTGAGCGTGTATTCTCGATCATCTGCATCATTAGGCTGCTCACCTTCATTCAGACTTGACCAGGCGATTTCTGCTTTGTTGGGAATCGTCTCACCGGAAACAGCATCTACACTGACGGTAGCGCTGAAGGTAATCTCGCAGATCGCGCCAAGGTCGAACTGGATCCAGGTCGCAGATACCCTCTGGCCTGATCCACTCGGCCCGTCCTCGGGCGAATCGGTACAAAACGCCCCCTCCATTACGGAGTCCTCGTCCAACACGAGTTCCGCCGGCAGGAGGTCATCGAGCACGAGACCCTGAGCGTCTGTTCGCGAATTGGGGCTATGACGTACAGTCACCGTATAGGTGACGGGGTCCGACGCCTCCACGCGCTCTCGATCACCCGTTTTCTCGATCTCCAAAATGGGCTCTACCAGTTCCAACGGAAAATCGTCACTGGCGTTAGTGTCTGGGAAAAAGCGCACCAGGGCCTGATTAGCCTCGCGGTCATTATTGGTGTTGGCCGCCACATCCAACACCTTAGCTTCTACAATGATGCGAATCCGGTCGGGTTCGCCAATAATAGTGTCATCATCGAACTCATGGGCCACCTGGCCATAGTCCAGCGTGACTTGATCAGGGATCTGATCGTCATTGGTATCGATTATCACCGGATCAGGATCTGGATTTGATGGTGTCAATCGGCTACCCACGAATGTCGTACGCGCGTCGACCAATTCCAAAACCATCTCGGTGCGGGGCAGCAGGTCGGTCACTTCGAGGTTGAGCGCATCGGCCAGCGGAAGCGTTACGATCAGCTCAAAATCGACCGTCTCACCGATAGTTAGAGCCTCAGTGCCTGGCGGCGTTCCGGGAGTTTCATCGGTATGAGATTGACCGGTCTCAAATACATCCTTGATGATGCCCACACCAAAAACCTGATAGATATCGCAGCCAGTCGCATTGTAAGTATTCGCTGAGCCACCCGGCTCCGCCACGTCACCTGTGCGCTCCACGCCGATAGTATTGGTAGGCGGTCTATCCAGCGGTTGGTCAAAACTGTAGAGGCTGTGCCACTCAAGCTCCGCGCAATTCTCTAATTGAACGCCCGCAGGAAGATCTTGGCGCAAGTCAGTCGCAAAACTGACGTTACAGACACCGGAGCCTAACTCGAAAGTCTCCAGCGTAACTGTAACTTTATCTGAAAAATCTTCTCGATCTACCGTGGCATTCCCTGTGCAGTCGCCACTCACAGTGACTACCGGTGGAGCACCTGCGACGTTGAAGTCAATCGGCAGCTTGTCTGTTAACACAAGATCGTAGGCGTCGCCAGTGGAAGCGCCGGTATGCTCGAACGTGATATCTACCGCGGGGGGAGTCGTGTTATCACCGACCGCAGGCGTCAGCGTTTTCACAACGCGAATGGCCGGCTCCACTATTGTTACTCGGCGCGCGCGCGCCTGAACGTTGGTGCGCTCACTATCCGCAGGTTTCCAGTAGAACCGTGCGCGGTTTCTAACCTGGCTTGCGTTCACATTCTGCGATGAGTTTAGAACGCGCGCGCGGTACTCAAGGATAATCGTCTCTGTCGTTGAATTATCTTCGTCCTCATTCGTAATGTCTCCAAAGCCGTTATCGTTTATGCCCTCGCCAAAGACCAGGCGACGATCTGGCGCTTCCGGGCCACCTCCCGCCGATAGATAACCCAAATTGTTGGCCAGTATGAAATCCTCATCGCCAACGCTACTGAGGACGCCAGCCGGGAACTCAAGCGAAATCACATCAACATGTGCCAGACCAACATCCAGAAAATCTTCGAACTGGACGTCTGGTGATACACCTTCCGGGATATCAATCTCGACCCGGTAAGTGACAATTTCGCCGATTTGGGCACGGAACAAGTCCTCCGTGTAGTTGGGCTCGATACCGACGATAGTCTTGCGAATTGAAGGTGCAGCGATCACCACCGTGGCGTCATCAGTGATTGCAGGAAATGGGATGTCATTGCCATCATCGGTCGCCGTCCACGTCACGGAGGCTGTATTCACGATTTCCTGTAACGGGGTAACGTCACTCTCTAGCGTGCAATCGATATCGATGAAAATCGTATCTTCGCCATAGGGCGGGCCGACGTCGCCTTCGTTGGCGGCGAGCCCACTGATCACCAAGCCATCCGGATCAGCCAAATCACCTGACTCAGCCGAGACGCTCGCGCCCTCACCGTCGGTGATCTCGATACTCGACTGGTCACAGCTCAGCCCATCCACCTCAGGATCTCTTACTGTCACTGTAAACGCCGGCTGCGTTCCCACATTCTCAACCGTAATGCGGTAAGAAACAGTATCCGAGGCATCCGCGCCGCTAGCATCCGAATCTACGGGCGTACCAACGGGGTCCGGGTCCAACTCTGCATTATCATTAGCAACAGACGCTATACCCTTGGTAATCGCAAGCTCCGGCGCGCCGACCAAGATTCCGGCCACGTCCTGATCAGTGAAACTTTGGCCATTAGTGTTGCTATAGCTGGTCTGCATCAAGTTGGTCAGGAAGAGCTCATCGGCATAGGGGTCTGACGTCACGCGGGCAACTATCCGCACCTCAATTGAGGTCGGCGTGGGGGAATCGATATCGCCATAGTCCAATATGACCGCGTTGCTGCCGGTATCAATATCCACGTCCGCCGTGGGTCCCTCGTCAAAAAACACATCGGGCTCGTCTTCGCTGACGTCGAAAACGGGGCTTGGCAAGAAATCGGCAATGATCAGATCGGTAGTAGACCCCGCTGGAACTTCCACCGACAGGGTAAACGTCACAAGGCTGCCCGGCATGATGGTGACCATGTCGCCGTCAGCCGGATCGGTAAGCACCTTGTCCGGCTCGTTCTGGGCAATCTCAGCGTTACCGCTGGAACCGTCATCACCCGACGCACCCAGGTCGAGCATGTAATTACCCTGTATGGAGTTACTGAGGTTATCGCCTGCCTGCACGGGACCGTCAGGGTCGTCGTAACGCTCATCAATGGACGCTTCATATTCCAGGCGGCCCTCAGTTGCGTTCGGTACGCGCGGATCACCGGGGTCGATGGCGGCGGCCAGGTCCCAGATAATCTCCGTGGCGCCAGCTGAGGGCGTATCGTCATTTACGGTGGTGTTAGTGTTCAGGTCGCCCAACGGGCTTTCGATGCCGTTCAAGAACAGCCCCAAGTTACCCTCGAAGGTCAATCCGTCGGGCAGGTTGTCGGTGACAACCAGCACGTTCGCGCCAATATCGTCAGCGTTTTCGGGGTAGTCGGTCACCTGGAAGTTGATCGTATAGGTGAGCGCAGCGCCGGGTACGTTGCCTCCACCGGCGACCGACTTCTGCACCGCCACGTGGCGCGCCAGCACTTCGCTGGTATCGTCGTCGTCAAAGACATCGCCTTCGTAGTCGTAGCTGACGTTAACCGTATTCACGATGAGTTCGGTCTCGTCGATGGACTCATCGAGGATGTCGGTGATATACACCGGTAGGGTCACGAACAGGTCCTGCGCACCGGTTGTACCCGTCACGGAGTCGCATTCCACCACCAGCTTGCCGCCCGGTGTGGGCTCAAAGTTCGGCAGCCCGGTGACCTCACAGCCGACCCCCAGCGGCGCCGTGATATCGATGGGCCCACCTGTGTACTGCAGCTCAACGGGCAGGATGTCTTCCAGGAAGACATCGTTCAAGGTCAGGCCCTGCGAGATATCGAGCGTATAGGAGTAGGTAAACGGATGGCTGGGTCCCGGGGGGCGCTCGGCTTCAGGTGCCGAGTTATCCTTGCTGACCCGGGCGATCTGGGGCGTCACGGTAGACGTGAACGTTGGCCCGAGGATGGCCCCGTTCTCACCGGTGGCGGTATCGCCAAATTCAAAGCCCGGCGTAATGGTGACTTCCAGCGGCACGTTGGGTTCAGCGCCAATATCAATAACGCCACAGATTTCCATCACCAGGGGCGGCGTGTCACCCTCCACGCTGCCGATCGGGTAAAAGGCGTCATAGGCTACGCCGCCCTCGCTGCCGTTGATGATGGTCTCAGAGATCGGGTCTATGAGCGTGCCGCTCGCGTCGAAGGTTCCGATAAACTCAAGCTCGGGCATGATGTCGACGTAGCTAATGCTGACGCCGCTTAAGCCTTCATCACCGGTGATGATCAAGTAAGGTCCGAAACCCGTGGTGTTGGCACCGTTGGTAAAACTGGCATCGACGCAGAACTGCTCACCGATGAGTGGCTCCGCGGGAAGGCCGCTGACCGTAATCTCAGGCGACTGCGCGTAGACCGCCGCACTGGCCATTGCGAGGCCAGCGGGAACCGTAGCTATTTGTAGCCAACGCCTTACATCATGGGCTGTTTTACCGGGCAAAGCTCCCCCTTGCCAAACTCCCGGACGATAGGAAGCGTAGCTTAGTACACGCTAGCTTACGTGTCGACGCATCCTGCACCTGCGGCCCATGGACGCAGGATTGACAAAGCCACTACCTGAATATAAAGTTCGCGCCCTCGGGTGACGCAGGCTCTCACGCCCCGCCGCTTTGATGCCCAGGTGGTGAAATTGGTAGACACGCTAGCTTCAGGTGCTAGTGCTCGCAAGGGCGTGGAGGTTCAAGTCCTCTCCTGGGCACCACACAGATTATACAAAGGCCAGTCCGATGACTGGCTTTTTCTTTAGCGCTCAGCGGGCAGATGGCTAAGCCTCGCAGGCGCTTACATCCATACCAGCTCGCATTCCTCGTTCTGCGCCAGGACTCTGCCGCCACAATCCCCGCGCACTGTCGGGCTAGATCTCGATAACCTGGCGCATGCCTGACAACAGCGAAATAGCTGCGCCCAGGCCATCTTCGCTCACCGCCACGTCGTTACAGACTTCGAACTGCATACCAACCTGGCCACCCGCTTGCGTGTGCACACTCAGCGTGTTGGTATCCACCGGGTCATAGAAGTAAGGCCTATCGCGCCCGTAGCGCAGGCCGAGGCGCGGTGCTGCATCTTCTACGTAGGCTGAGACGCGGTCGATGATGGGGTGATCATGGGCGCAGGTCATGCCGACATCGACCTCGCGCCGCTCACCGTTCCAGTAGCGCGTAAAGGTGTGGAGCGTAACCAACACGCCCGGTTCCGCCAGCATTTCATCTAAAGCCGCCTTTAGGGGTGCACCCGCTAGTGTCCAGCGCAGCTGCTTGTCTTCCTCGCTGAGCGCGAGGTTACCGGGCACCGGTATACCGGCCATATCAGGCCGGCACAGGTCCCAGCGGATCAGGGGCCGGTTGTAGTCGAGGAAGAGTCGGGAATAACAGGCCAACACGGCGGGCGCGCCGGTACGCTCCGCGACACCACGGGTCAGGGCACGCGCGCCAATGTCCCAGCCGTAGTGCGTCTCTAACAGTTCAGGTGGCAAACCAAGATCGCTCCAGTCGGCCGGTACGGCATTGCCCGCATGTTCCGAGAACAGCCGCATCTGGCCTTCGCCCGCGATACGCTCGACGGCCGCTGCCTGATAAGCCTGGATTGTTGATGCGTCCAGCATGCCGCTCAAGACACCGCGTGGTTGATGTGAAAACTCTTCGCCTCGGTTGCCGCTATCAATCCCGCTTTGCCGTTATTGCGGCCCAGGCCCGATTGCTTGACCCCACCCCAGGGCAGGTAGGGGTCGGCATGATCGCAACGATTGAGGTAAACCGTGCCGGCCTCCAGTTCCTCCAATAGCCGAACGCCGGCATCAAGGTCCTCCGTCCACACGCTGGCGGTCAGCCCGAAGGGCGAATCATTCATCAAGGTCAGCGCGTCTTCATCGCCGCTAACCTTGGCAACGCAGGCGACCGGACCAAACAGCTCATCGCGCATGATACCCATGCCCTGCTCCGCTCCCACAAGAATCTCCGGTGCCAGGTAGGCTGAGCCCGGCTGATCAAGACCAAAGCGCTGATCACCCAGCAGGCGCTGCGCGCCGCTGGCCTCGGCGGCGGCTATCTGCGCGCGCACGTAGTCTGCGGCCTGCTCTCGCCACAGCGGGCCAATGTCCGGGTCATCGTCAAAGGGATGACCGACGCGCCAGCGCAGGGTCTCCTCGCGCAAGGCGTCTACAAATCTATCGTGAACGCTCTCGTGCACATAAATGCGTTCTACCGAGCAGCATGACTGGCCGGAGTTCGAAAAACAGCCCTCGGCGATTTGCGGCACCAGCAGGCCCAGGTCGGCATCGCTACGGATATAGGTGGGATCCTTGCCGCCGAGTTCGAGGTGAACGCGCGTCAGGCTGCGCGCAGCCATTTCGCTGATGCGGCGGCCACCCGCGACCGAACCGATAAAGTTCACGGTGCTGAACGCGCCATCGCTCAGTAGCGCCTCGGCGCTGTCATGAGACAGGTGCAGGCTCTGGAAAACGCCCTGTGGCCCGCCCGCCGCGGCAAAGGCTTCCGCGGCTATCTCGGCGATTAGCGGGGTCTGGGGCGAGTGTTTAAGGATGACCACGTTTCCGGTCAGCAGCGGGTCTGACACCAGAGAGCCGAGCATAGCGGTGGGATAATTCCAGGCACAGATCGACAGGTGCACACCGCCCGGCCATGGGCGCACGAAGCGCCTCACCTGCCGCCCGTCCACCGTACCGGCTGGGTAGGCCTCCTCAGCCAGCACCGCCGCTGCCTGCTCCGCGGCATAGCGAGTGGACTCAATCAGGCGCGGCGTCTCATCCGCCTGAGCCCTGGGCCGACCCATTTGCCAGCTCAGCGCCTCGGCCAGGTCGTCGGCCCGCGCACCCATCTGCTCAACGAAGTCGACGACGATCCGGGCACGTTCAGCCAATGGGGTTTGGCGCCAGGGAATCCGGGCTGCGTTGGCCAGGCGTAACGCTTCGTCAATCTGGCCCGCGCTGGCGTAATCGCGCGTGGCGTATACCCGGCCATCAACCGGGCTGATGACTTCAAAACTGGCATTGCTCATGAATGGCTGACCTCTCTTCATTCTACGGCGATCTGCTGAATTAATAGACAGCCTAGAAAAATGTTGCCTATAATGCAACTTTTACAATTGATGCAAAAAAGGTGGGCACTATGATCCATTTCGACTTTTCGGGCCGGCACGCAGTGGTAACCGGCGCCGGTGGCGGTATGGGCGAAGCCATCGCCGAGGCCCTGCTGAAGGCTGGCGCCTCTGTGACGGCCTTTGACGTCAAACCCTGTCCAGCCGTGCTCGAGACCTTCGGCGAGGCTCTGAATTACACCCAGGCTGACCTGACCGAGGAGACCGAGGTAGCCCGGGCGGTTGATGCGGCCAATACACGCTTCGGCGGCATCGACTACCTCGCCAACGTTGCTGGCGTACTGTGGTTCGGCCGCGATGCCTCACTGCTGGAGATGGATATGGACACCTGGGACCAGGTCTTCCAGATCAACCTCAAGAGCATGGTGCATGTAGTGCGCGCCGTTACGCCCCATATGAAAGCGGCGGCTCGGGGCGGATCGATGGTGCACTTCTCAACCATCCAGTGGTACCGCGGCGATCCGGTACCCCAGGACGCCTACCAGGCCTCCAAGGCAGGGGTCTGCGCCATGTCCAAGTCACTGGCCATGCAGCTCAGCCCCGCGGGCATACGCTCCAATGCCATTTGCCCCGGCCTGACCCTGTCGCCACTGCAAGCGCGCTGGGATACGGATGAGAAAAAAAGTGCCGCCGCGGAAGGCATTCCACTGGGCCGTCTGGGCACGCCGCAGGATATGGCAAACGCCTGCCTCTTCCTGTTCTCGGACGCCTCCAGCTTCATAACCGGCATCGAGCTGTTTGTTGATGGCGGCTACCTGATGAAGGGCTGACGACCATGGGCAGTGTTAAGAACGCCATAGCCGATGAAGCCGCCGAGATCGGCAAGCGGGTACGCGCGGCGCGCAAGGCCAAGGGCTTGAAGCTGCGCGAGGTCAGTGAGGCCACAGGCCTTTCGGTCCCGCACCTGTCGAAACTGGAAAACGGCAAGGCCCGGCTCAGCGTCGACCTCGCTCTAGAGCTCTGTGTGGTGCTTGGCGTGCCCGCCGCGCACTTCTTCATCGACAGCCAGCCGCGCCAACGTAATCGGCGTTCCATCACTCGCGCTGGCGCCGGGCTGCAACACCCCTCAGACCACGTCGACTTTGAAGTGCTCTGCAGCGACCTCGCCGACAAGCGCAGCCTGCACTGGCGCGTCACAGTTAAACCTGCACCTGACGCAGAGCGGCGCATGCGCTCACACGGCGGCGAGGAGTTCATTCACGTGATTGCAGGGGAACTTGAGCTTTACACCGAGGGCTACGATCCACTCCGCCTGAGTCAGGGCGACAGTGTCACCTTTGATGGCGAGATGCCCCACGACTACCGCGCCGTCGGGGACACACCCGCGGTGCTGCTCATGAGCAACGAAATACCCATGGGGCAGAACCTGCATCTCGTGGCCTGGGAGGATAGCGATGACAGCATTTGAAGACAGGCTGAAGGCACAGCGCGACAACGCGCCGACGCGCGTCGCGGCCCTGCGTGATGCCGGAGTGACGCAGCTGGTGTCGGCCTACCCGGACACCCAGGGTAACCTGCGCACAAAAATGGGCCCCCTGAAATACGCAGCGACCGGCGAGTCCTTCAACGGCATCTTTTACTGCACCGGCCACGGTGACGGTCTACCGGGCGATGACTTCTACTTACCCTCGCCCGTGTGCAGCGAGGCCGAAGGCTATCCCAACATACTGGCCATTGCAGACATGGACACGGCCTACGCACACCCCTGGTCTGCGGGTACGGCATCGGTACTGTTGGACAGCTACATGCCCGACGGCTCGCGTTGCGCGGTAGACCCTCGCGCGTTGGTCGAGCGCCTCGACGCAGCGGCCCGCGCACAAGGCATTGAGACACGCTTTGCCCTGGAGTACGAGTGCGGGATATTTCGCGCCGATGCAGAACGGATCGCTGAGCGACGCTTCGGCGAGCTCGACCCCTGGGGCTTTTCCCTCATGGGCTACAACAACCTGCGCAGCGCCGAGTATCAGGCATTCGTCGCTGAATTTATCGCCCGCTGCGCAGCCCTGGATATCAGCATCAGCGCCTTCAGTACGGAGCATGGCTACGGCATGTATGAGTTCGGCCTGGCGCCGGCCACCGCGCTGAAGGCCTGCGACGACGCAGTGCGCGCCAAGTACGTGTTGCGAGAGCTGTGCAATGAACGTGGCCTAGTCATAACCTTCATGGCACGCTTTCGCCCGCCCGGGCAGGAGAGCGCCAGCGGTGCCCACCACCACGTGAGCCTGTGGCAGGGCGATACACCCGCCACGTTAGACAGCGATGGCGAGTTCAGCGCACCCGCGCGCCAGTTCCTGGCCGGGATGCTGGACAGACTCGTGGAGACCCACCTACTGTTCCGTCCAACGCTCAATGCCTACCGCCGCATGGAGCGCGCGGCCTGGTCGCCACTGGAAGTGAGTTGGGGCCTTGAAAACCGTACGGCAGCCGTGCGCGCTATCAAGCTGCCCGATGCGCGCGCGGCGCGTTTCGAGCATCGCGTCAGCGGCTCAGACATCAACCCCTATCACACGGTGGCCGGCCTGCTCGCCGCAGGCTGCGACGGCGTGACGCGCGCCCTCGAATTGCCCGCGCCGGCGGGGCCAGTGCCGAGCGCTGATACCGCCAACCTGCCTGCCACGCTACAGGCCTCCATTGAACATTTTGAGCAATCCGCCTTTAGCCAGGAGGCCTTTGGCAGCGAGTGCCACCAACACTTGGCGCGCAGCGCCCGCAGCGAGCTTGAGGCCTTTCAGGCCTGGTATGAACGCCACATTACTGAATTTGAATGGCAGCGCTACTTTCAAACCGCCTGAGCCGCATGGCGTGAACTGAATTCAACGCAAGCCCAAACATAAGTCCGAGCTCACCCGATAAGGATGCAAGCCTATGGCGTCTGACGCCCCCCACAACCACCGTCAGAGTACTGCGCTCGATGCCGACACCGAGCAGCTACGCCACATGGGCTATGAACAGGAGCTGTCACGGCGCATGGGCGGTTTCTCCAGCTTTGCCGTCTCTTTCGCACGAATCTGCGTGCTGGCCGGCGGCATTACGGCCTTTTCGGTGGCCCTGGGTGCAGGTGGGGGCTTTGCCCTGGGCGTCGGCTGGCCCATCGGCTGTCTGTTCGCCCTGATCGTCGCCGCAGCTATATCTCAGATAGCCTCGGCCTACCCCACCGCCGGCGGCGTCTATCACTGGGGCGCGATTCTCGGCGGCAAAGGCTGGGGTTGGGCCACGGCCTGGTTCAACCTCTTCGGCGTGGTGTTTGCCCTGGCCTCGATCAACTTCGGCCTGTACGAGGTGTTCTTCAAGGCTCCGCTTGGCACCCTGCTGGGCGCAGATACCAGCGCCTGGGGATGGGGGGTTCAGACGGCGTTTATCGTGATCGTGACCGCGCTGCAGGCCTGGCTCAATCATGCTGCGCCGCGCCTGACCACCCTCCTCACCGACCTAAGCGGCGGGCTGATCTTTTTCCTGACGGTGCTGCTGATTACGGCGCTGCTGTGGTACTCACCCTCGGTCGACTTTTCTCGCGCCTTCATGTTTGAGAACTTTACCGGCGCGCCGGGCAGCACCTGGCCAGAAAGTGACAACCTGGCGATAGTGTTCCTGTTGGGCCTGTTGCTGACGCTGTATACCATTTGCGGTTACGAGGGCGCGGCCAACGCCGCGGAAGAGACCCACGATGCACAGCGCGCCGTGCCTCGAGGCATTCTCGGGGCGGTGCTGTGGTCCTCGCTGTTTGGCTATGGTCTGGTGGTGACCTTCGTGGCGGTGATGCCCTCGGTAGAGGGAGGTGTCAGCCTGGGCATGGGCGTGTTTGATGCGATACTTGCGCCCTTGCCGACAGCCCTACGGGTGTTCCTGCTGCTGGGGCTGTTCTATGTGAACTTCGTGTGCGCCCTGGCCGCGATGACGTCGGCCTCGCGCATGATCTACGCCTTCGCCCGCGATGGTGGCCTGCCCTGGAGCGGGCAGCTGCAGCGCGTCTCTGCCACCTGCCGCACGCCGATGATCGCCGTTTGGGCCTGCGCGCTCATGGCTATCGTAGCAACCCTCTACGGTGATGCCTTTGTTGTGCTTTCGACCGCGAGCGCCGTGTTCCTTTATATCTCCTATGTAATGCCTACCGCGGCGGGTCTGCTCGCGGAGGGGCGCAGCTGGGTACACAAGGGGCCGCTGGACCTCGGGGCCTTGTCGAAGCCGGTGGCTGCGCTGGCCGTGCTTGGCGGAGCCATACTGATTTTCGTTGGCGCGCAGCCGCCGAACGAGAAAGTGCTCTACGTGACGATCGCCCTGGTGGTGATTCTCAACCTCTCCTGGTGGTGCGGGGTGCGCGCACGCTTCGCTGGGCCACCCACCATGACGCATGAATTTGCGCTGCGCGGCCAGGCGGCCAGCTAAGCACCACACTTAAGCGGCACGCGCCGCCCGGTGTTTGCGGCTGCGATCCATACCCAGCCACTCCCCGGAGGGATAGGCCATAAAAAGGAAGACCAGCAGGAAGAAGGGAATCAGGGAGGCATCGTAATAGCCGCCCAGCGCAAAATTAAAGAGCAGAAAAAACGCCACAAAGGCGGAGCGTCGCGTGGTCCACCCCAGCAGCAGGCCCACCGCGCTGTACAACTCGCCAAGCGTTACGACCCAGGCGATTGGCAGGTAGAGCGGGATCGCCAGGGTTTCCAGATACCAGACGGCGAAGCTGTCGGGGTGCAGCTCCGTTAAGCGATAGTTAAAGTAGCGCTCGACAAGGTCGGTATGGAGCCAGCCGGTGACGATCTTGTTCACCCCCGCTGCGAGCCAGAAGATCGCAAACAGCGTGCGCAGCACAAGATGCAGCACGATACCCAGAAAGCGCAGCGGGTGCTGCCGAATCCAGGCTGCGGACCAGGGCGGCTGGCGGGCGCTCATTTTCCCGCGGCCTCTCTGTGCTCAATTGCATCGAGGGCATCCCACAGGGGAAGTCGTTGACAGTAACCGCTGGCGGCACCGTTGAGGAATCTTTGGTGCGTGCGGCGGTCAATCGTGGTGACCGTTCCCGTAGCGCGAATGCTCAGCAGCGCAGGCTCAAGTTCCATCTGCAATTCGGCGGCCTGCGGGCTGCCCCATACCGCGCTGGCCACCTCAAAGACGCGCACCGGCCGTTGATGACCACTGATGGGTTCCTCCTGAAAGTTGGCGATGAACCATTCCCAGATCGTCGCAATCTGCGACCAAAAGCTGCGCGCCTGCACGTGATACAGAGTGAAATCGCCGGAGACGGGGACCGCGGCATACTCGGGCGCCGCTAAGCTTTCCTCGCACATCAGCACCGCCTCACACATGGTGCACAGCTCACCGAATTCACCGAACAAGAGAAGACCCTGGTTGCGATCGTTACCCGGTTGCGCCTGCGACAGTGGCAGCCAGTAGGCGAAGAGCAGGCACGCCAGAATTAAGCGTTGGCCGTGCCTAGGCGCCAGCATCCTTGTTACCAACCAGGGGCCACAGCTGCAGCTCGATGCGTCGATTCTGTGCCCTGCCCCCTTCCGTGCCGTTGTCTGCAAGTGGCCGACTATCGCCATAGCCGCGCGTCACGATCCGCATGCCGCTGACCTACTGTCGCCGCAGGTGCTCACCCACCGCACTGGCGCGGCGCTCAGACAGTGCCAGGTTATAAGACGGATCACCCTTGCTATGCCAACAGCAACATGGCTCGCAGGGCGCGTTCCCGGCGCTCAGTTGATGCCGTTGATGCTTTCACTCAGCAGGCCCGCGGGGCTCTATCATCGGCTCGCAGCCGCGCAGCGTATGTTGCGATCAGTTTGAACCAATCGCCTGTGTCATGGTGTCGATAGTCGGCTGGCGCAGGATCAGCTTGTTGTAGGCGTAGGCATCGCCCGGCAACTGCGCCAATAATTCCGCGGTTGCCAGCGCCGTGCTCACCACCGCGTCGGCGTCTTCGAGTTGGTCGACGAATCCGGCGGCCATGGCGCCCTCGGGGTCGTACATCTTCGATTGCACCATGGCTTCAGTTAGCACGCGTCCATCAAGCCGAGCCTTCATCAGTTCAACCGCAAACACCGGCAGGTTCATATTATTGAGTGTTTCGTTCGCGCCGAAGCGGAACTCACCGCGGGCCGCAATACGCGTATCGCAGGCCAGCAACACAAAGGCGCCGGCGGCAATCGCGTGGCCCGTGCACGCGGCAAGCAGCGGCCTGGGGCAGGCATAGAGGCGCTTGAACATCGTGGTGGCGATATCGAGGAAGCCGCTGAGCTGGCCCATATCTGCAGCCGCCAGCCACTTCAGATCGAAGCCGCCAGAAAACACCCCCGGCCGGCCCTGAATCACGATCGCCTTGGCCGCCTGCTCAGCCTCATCCAGCGTGGCCATCATAGTTTGCATCCAATCGGGGTTTATGGCGTTGGCCTTACCGTCGTCCAGTGCAATCACGGCGACATCGCCGTGCTGTTCCATTTTTATGCTCATGCTTGCCTGCTCCCTCTTCACGAGGCCGCATGATGGCAAATTCGAGGCTTGCTCACCACCCGCCCGCGAATGCCCCCGGCCACTTTGACATCATCCCGTTCAACGGTTTCAATGGCGCTCCCAAAACCCTGAGTATCCGCATGTTCCGCCCAGCTTTAACCCTGGCCTCAGCCTTTGCCAGTCTACTCACGTTTCCGATCGCCGGTTTTACTCAAACTGTTTTCGATGACGGCGCTGTGAATAATGTCACAAGCTCCCTGTCGGAGGTCGTTGTGACCAATGCCACCACCGTGAACATTCTTACGGGTGGCGAAGCCTCGCCCCCCGATGGCAGCGGTGGCATTGTGCCGAACGCCATTGAAGTCAATGGCAACAGCATCATCGTCGTGGATGGTGGCTCCATTAACGGGACTAACAACACGTCGGCAGGCAATTCCCGCGCGGGGGACGGCATCGAAGGCGGGCCCGCCAGCATCACAGTGAACAGCGGCCTGGTCGCCGGAGGTGACAGGACCGCAGGCGTGGGCTTTGCAGGGGATGGTATGGAGCTGTTTGGAGGCGCCGTTTCCGTGATCGTAAACGGCGGTGCGGTTCGGGGTGGAAACGCGCTGGCAGCGAACGGCGGAGCTGGCGGCGATGGAATCGAGGTCAATTCAGGAAGCGTGCTGATTAACGGTGGCACAGTATCAGGTGGCGATGTTGCTCAGGGCGGCGCCACCAATGGCACAGGCGGAAATGGGCTGCAGGTTCTTTTCGATGCCTCGGTAACCATCACCGCCGGCGACCTGATTGGTGGCCTCAATACTGATGGGACTCGGCAAAGCTCGCTCGCGACCTCTGGAGATGGGGGTGTCGACATTTCTGGCGGCACCTTCACCGGCGGCGGCGATTCCAGTATTGGTGTTAATGCCAATGTGGTCATATTTGGGGGCAGTGCCACCATTAGAGGCGGCACCTTTATCACCGCCCCGGGGGCCCCTGCCGCAGAGTTTGCAGGCAGTCGCGCGGTCGTCAGCGGCGGCAGCTTCCCGTCCGGGGCTATCTGGCGGTTAGTTGAGGGCGCTAACGTTATCGTCGACGGCGAGGATATCGTCGTCACCGAGAACGAAAACGGCGACGGCGGCACCATTACCGGCACCCTCGCAGACAGCAGCCCACTGGATATCGTCTACAGCATCGACGAGCGCTCTTCAATCGGCGATGGGCAAAGCGTGCCGCCAGCCGGCATCCCCGTGAACCAGTTTTCATGGCTGCTGATCCTACTGCTTGCCGCACTCGGCCGCGCGGCGCACAGCGCAATCCGGGCCTAACACGGCTCAGGTCAGCACCATTGTAGGGCTCTCAGACTGCTATACTCTCGCGGAATAACATAATTCACCGACAGACAGTTCATAGAGAGGGGCGCTCCATGGAAGACCCGGCAACCGGCAATCAACCCATGACCGCGCGGGAATTCACCGACAGCCTGATCCGCATCGCGCTGATCATGTTCCTGGTGCTGCTGTGCTTCCGCGTGTTCAGCCCCTTCATGAGCCTGATGATCTGGGCGGTGATTCTGGCGGTGACGCTTTACCCGGTGCATCAGTTCCTGGCCTCTCGCCTGGGCGGCAAACAGGGTCGCGCGGCGACTTTCCTGGTGCTTTCGGGCCTGATGTTGGTCGGCGTGCCTATCGTACTGCTGTCGGCCTCGATGGCACAGTACCTGGCCGGCACAGTAGAGGCCTATAACGCTGGCACCCTGAACCTGCGCCCACCCAACGAGAAAGTCGCCGAGTGGCCAGTGATTGGCGAGGACGTCTACAACGCCTGGGACGCCGCCTACACCAACCTGCCCGCGTTTATCGCCGAAAATCGCGCCGGCCTTGAGACCTTTATGGCCAAGATGCTGGCCTCCGCCAAGGCCACTGCCGGCAGTGTGCTGGGCTTTCTGGGCTCGCTGATCGTGGCGGGCATCATGATGGCCTACGGGAAAAGCGGCAGCGAGGCTGTTTTGCGCATCCTGAACCGCGTGGCCGGCCCCGTTCAGGGCCCAGCGGTGCATACGCTCTCGACCATGACAACACGCTCCGTCGCCGTAGGCGTGTTGGGCGTGGCACTGATACAGGCGCTGCTGCTGGGCATGGGCTTTATCTTCGCGGGCGTGCCAGCGGCCGGGCCCCTGGCCGTGCTGACCCTCTTCCTTGGCATCATGCAGTTGCCGGCCCTGCTGGTCTCCCTGCCGGCCATTTTGTGGATCTGGAATTCTGGCGATGCCAGCACCGTGATGAATATTGTCTGGACCGTGTACCTGCTGGTAGCGGGCGCCTCGGACGGTTTCCTTAAGCCTATTCTGCTGGGCCGCGGCGTGGACGCGCCCATGCCGGTGATTCTGATCGGCGCGCTGGGCGGTATGGTCTCCTCGGGCTTTATTGGGCTCTTTACCGGAGCTGTGATCCTGGCTGTGGGCTACCAGATATTTATGCAATGGGTGGACTGGCAGGACGAAAAAGCTGAGGCGGCTGCCGCCGCTGCTGACCCGGGGCCGGAGGCCGCCGAGAAGGCCACTGAATGAGGCAAACACGCAGGACCCGGGGCCTGCGTTACGCCCTGCTGTCTCTACTTACCCTGCCTTTGCTGCAGGCCTGCACCAACCTGGGCCCTGACTACCAGGAACCCCCGGTTGAGTGGGTGGCGGATTGGGAAACCAGCCTCTACGGCCAGGTCAGCGCTACGGACCTCGAAGAGGAAGACCTCGCCTTCTGGTGGCAGGCTTTTGAGGACCCGATTCTCAATACCCTGATAGAAAGTGCCCGTCAGGAAAACCAGGCCTTGCGCATCGCCGCCCTGAATATCGTGCAGAGCCGCGCCATTCTCGGCATTGCCACCGGCACGCAGTACCCGCAGCTACAGCGCGCCAACGGCACCTGGACCCGCGTGGATAGCTGGCCTACCGAGGGCGAAAACGACTGGGACCGTTCCGGCTTCAATACCTACAACCTGGGTTTCGACATCGGCTGGGAACTGGACTTCTGGGGCCGCTATCGCCGCAGCATCGAGTCGGCGGACGCGACATTCTTCGCATCCATCACCAACCAACAGGACGCCCAGGTGCTGCTCACCGCGCAAGTGGCCGAAACCTACTACACCTGGCGCACCCTGGCGCTGCAGATCGAGATTGCCAAGGAAAACGCGGCGCTGCAGGAGCGCAGCCTGGAGATCACCACAACCCTCTACGACAGCGGCCAGAACTCCGAGCTGGACGTGCAACAGGCACGTACCCAGTACCTCGGCACACTCAGCACGATACCCAGCCTCGAGATCAGCCTTCGCCAGGTGGAGAACGCGCTGAGCGTGCTGCTCGGCCGCCAGCCCGGCGACCTGCCGGAACTGGCCGGCCTGACGCCGGCGCTGCCCACCCTGGACCCGGTGCTGATTGACGACATTCCCGCCCGTCTATTGATGCGCCGACCCGACATCCGCACCGCCGCGTGGCAGATCGCGGCCCAATCGGCCCAGATCGGCGTGGCGGAGGCAGATTTGTATCCGTCGATCTCCCTGTTTGGCACCATCGGCTGGAGCGGCGACTCGTTCGGCAATACCAATGACGCACTCAGCACCGGCGTAGGCCCGGGCTTCACCTGGAACCTGTTCAACTACGGCCGCCTTGAGAACAACGTGCGCGTTCAGGATGCCTTGCTGGAACAGGCGATTGAAGGCTACGAACTCACCGTGCTGCAGGCCGCCCGCGAAATCGACGACGCCGCTATCAGCGTGGTAAAAACTCGCGAACAGCAGGACATCCTGGAAGAGTCTCTGGCGTCAGCCCGACGCGCCCTGGATATATCCACGCGCCGCTACAGAGAGGGCTACTCAGACTTCCAGCGCGTACTGGATGCGCAGCGGGCGCTGGCCGCCAGCTCGAATAACTTCGTGGCGATTCAGGGTGCACACATTAATTCTGTGGTGGGCTTCTACAAGGCCCTGGGCGGCGGCTGGCAGACCGTATCCGGCGAGGACCTGCTGCCGGTGGAGACACGCGAGCGTATGGAAGAGCGCAGCGACTGGGACGGCCTGTT
Source organism: Pseudomonadota bacterium (assembly GCA_038748065.1). Classification (GTDB taxonomy): domain Bacteria; phylum Pseudomonadota; class Gammaproteobacteria; order Pseudomonadales; family Halieaceae; genus JBCDJG01. The sequence goes on along the minus strand of JBCDJG010000012.1, from coordinate 51,156 downwards.
GCAAGCGCCGCTGCCCCTGACCGAGTAGCGCCGTGCTAAACCAAAGGAACAGCCTGCAGGGAAGAACATGAGCGACAGCGAAGACAAAGAAGTGCCAGCCGCGACAAGCAGTGGCGCGAGCGCGCCAGCCAAAGAGAGTGCGGCAGACGACACCGCCACTACGCCGGGCGCCGTAAAACGCGGCGGCCTGGTGATTGCTGGGCTCATTGTGGTGAGCCTGCTGTGGTATTTGGTATCGGACCGCTATACCCCCTACACCACCCAGGCGCGCATTCAGGGCTATGTTGTTGGTGTGGCGCCGCAGGTGGCCGGCAACCTGGCCGAGGTGCTGGTGCAGAACAACCAGGAAGTGGCCGAGGGTGAAGTGCTGTTTCGCATCGACCCCAGCAACTACGAGATTGCCCTGCAAAAAGCCAGATCAGATTATGAGAACGCCGTGCGCCAGGTGCAGGCTGGCGATGCTGGCGTGGAAGCGGCCCGGGCCAACCTGAGCGCCGCACTCGCCAACCTCGAAAAGGCGCAAAAAGACACCGACCGGCTTGAGCGCCTGCGCAATGAAGACCCGGGCACGATTTCGGAACGACGCCTGGAAATATCGAGGGCCTCGCTGGACGCCGCCAAGGCGAGCGTTAGCGCCGCTGAAGCGAGTATCGAACAGGCCATAGAAGCCAAGGGCGGCGATGGCGACAGCAACACCATTTTGGCAGTAGCAGCCACGGGCGTTGAAAAAGCTGAGCTCGATCTGGAACGCACCGTGGTGCGGGCTGAATCCCGCGGCGTGATCACCGACCTGCGCGCCGACACCGGCCAATTTGCCGGCACCGGGCAACCGGTCATGACCCTTGTGGCGATGCACGACGTATGGATCAACGCCGAGTTCACCGAGAACAACCTCGGCCGTATGACGCCCGGCACGCCTGTGGAGATTCTGCTGGACGTGCTCCCTGGCCGCGTATTTGAGGGCGAGATCAAGAGCCTTGGCCTCGGCATCAGCGCCACCCAGGCGCCCCCGCCGGGCACGCTGCCGAGCGTCAGCAATAACCGCGACTGGCTGCGCCAGGCCCAGCGATTCCCGGTGATTGTATCGATCGACCCAGCCACGCTTGACGACAGCGACGTGCTGCGCCACCTTCGCATTGGTGGCCAGGCCTCGGTGATCGCCTACAACGACGGCGCCTGGATCAGTGCCTGGCTCGGCAAGATCTACGTGCGCTTCATGAGCTACATGGCCTACGCCTACTAGGCGGCGGGCGAGCGCGATGGATATCGGCGCAAGGCGGGTTTTCAGGCTGAGCCTGACCACGGCCATCACCCTGGCCCTGGCGTACTCGCTCAACATGAACCTGCCCTACATGGCGCCGCTGTTTGCCTTCATGCTGGCCGCCCCCCCAAAACCGCCGGTTGGCCTAAAAGGCTTGCTGGGATTACTGCTGGTGCTGGCGATTATATTGAGCGTCGGCTTACTGCTGACGCCCATCTTGCAGGAATACCCCAGCACCGGCCTGATGCTGGTGCTGGTGGGTTTGTTTATCGCCAACTACGTGTCGTTAAACCTGGGCAAAGGCTCGGTGGGCACCTTCATGGTGGTGGGCATCGCCATGATATCGATGATCGGGCAAGTCAGCTCGGCACTGGCAGCCGCCCTGATCGCCGAACTGTTGGTTTCGGTGGCGCTCGGCATTGTGACTCTGTGGGTGGTATACCCCCTGTTCCCGGAAGACGACGGCCCAGCCCCGCAGCCACCGCCACCCGCAGCACTGCAAACCAGCTGGTTTGCGGCCAGGGCCACCCTGATTGTGTTCCCTGCCTTTATGCTGGGCCTGACCAACCCGACCGCCTACACCCCCATCGTGATGAAATCCGCGGCGCTTGGCCAGCAGGTGACAGACACCGCCGCCAAGGCGGCGGGCCGCGAGCTGCTGGGCTCCACCTTCCTGGCCGGGCTTTTCGCGATCCTTTTCTGGTTTGGCCTGAAGCTACACCCCACGCTGTGGATGTTCTTTTTATGGACGCTGGCCTTTGCGGTTTTCTGCACCGCCAAGTTCTACGGCGTGTTACCCAGCCGCTATGCGCCGACCTTCTGGCTGAATGTGTTTGTGACCCTGCTCATACTGGTGGGCCCCGCCGTGGCAGATAGCGCCAACGGAAAAGACGTATACGCCGCGTTCTTTGTGCGCCTGGGGCTATTCATTGGCGTAACACTGTATGCCTGGCTGGCACTGGCGTTTTTGGATTGGTTGCGTAACCGGCACACGTATCGGCGGGGCGCCACCCCGTGAAAAGCGACCTGGAAAAGCCCCCGCTATATCAAACTCGCGGCGAAGGTCTCGAACTGCTAAGCGAAGAGCTCTTAGCCGCAGGGCTAACACCTACAGCGGGTCATGAGGAGCCATATGATCTTCTATGGAGCGGGCCTTGGCCCTTCGATGAGCTCAGCCCCCAAAATCTGGCGATGGGCCAACGAGTCAACCACTTTCCGTCGGCCCCCTTTACGAGCAAAGCGTGGCTGGCTCAGCAGAATTTTGACTTCATACCTCAGGCTATTGCCATGCCCGCAGGCTATGAAAGCTTTGTTGAAACCTATGCTCTGCAGGACAGCAACCTATGGGTGCGCAAGCACTCTACGCACCGCGGCGTAAAACTAACATCCCCCCTGGACGCCTTGCATCATATGCTGCAGGCGTCGGAGCCCTTTTTCGTGCAGAAGCTGGTCCACCCGCCCCACCGGATCTTTGGGCACAAGTGGGATTTCGGGATTTTTGTGGCGATCACTCAGTTGCAACCACTGAACGTATTTGCCTATGAGGACGTTGTCTTTCGGCTCTGCCCGAAACGCTATCCAGACGAGCCAGAAACGGCACCGACATCAACCTACGTAATCGATGATCGTTATCTCCCGCCTTGGGAACTGGATACGCTGGAAGCCTTACGCCCCACAGGGGGTACGTCAAACGAACTTTTACAGGCTTACATTGGCGCAAACTCGCCGGGTAAAGACTGGTCTTCGCAGCTAAGAGAACGCTGCCACGCCGCGATTTACAGGACGATTGAAAACTCGTGCGGCGAGATGCTGGCCGCCTGCGATCCCTTCATCGACGGGCAGGACCACTTTTTCGAGCTGTATCGCTTCGATTTCTTGTTCGACGAAGAGCTCACCCCATGGCTGATGGAGGTAAATCTCTCACCCAATTTAAGCGCGGCAGCACATCCGAGGCTCGCTGACTTATTCGGCTGCTTAAGTCGAGATGTGCTCCGCTTGCTGGGCTACGGGAGCGGCAAATGCCAACACTGGGTAGCGTTGGCGTCGAGAGATGTCGAAACTGTTAAGGCAGCCACGACTAGCCCAGGCAAGCCAGCACGCGCGCCGACACTGACGGACGGGGAAGAGCTCCATCTTGCAGCCTTTGGCCTGGCGTTTTCCATTACCCTGCCCAAGAGCAGCCCCACTGAGGTGATTACGTCGCAGCTGCCGAGTCAGTGGCAGATAGTCACCACGCGCTCTGCGGAAAGCACCCGTTATTGCCTCGACGAGAGCGGCGACCTATTTATCGACGGTCAGCTTCAAAAGCGCTGCAAAGACCAAGAGACAGCTATTCGGTCGCTCATCGCGGACCTCCACCTGCAGGCCGCCCTGCGCGCCACCTCAGCACTGTTCCTGCGCGCGTCGGCGGTGGAGCTCAATGGTCAGACCATCCTCATCGTGGGATCTCCACAGAGTGGCCGATCAACCCTGGCGCTTACGCTGCTGGCGGAGGGTGCGAAATACATCTCAGACAGCTTCGTGGTGATCGACCTCGATGGCCGCATCGAGCCCTATCCCATAGACCTCTGCCTCCATATGGGGGAAGACGATACCCGTTATATCACCCCATCCAAGCTCAGCTTTAGTATCGCCAGCGCTGCGCATTACGCACATCGCGTTATAGATACTGCCTATAAGCCAGAAACAGCATGGGCACCCAAGGCAATAAAGGGCGGCGCAGTGATCGAGACCATGTTGCCTCATTGCGCGAGCGTCTCGCTAACGCGAGCTGAGCTAAAGACCTGGCTTAAGCAGGCGTTTGGCGAAACCTTATGCCTTTCTGGGCCACGCGGCGAGGCAAATGAGATCGCTGCTACCCTGAACGGAAGCTAAGGCCTGATTTGCAAGCGACGGTTTATATTGATAACTTCTCTCGCGAAGAAGCAAAGCGTGAAAAGACGGGGCAGACCATGAAAAGCAGCGACACCAAGCCAAGAACGGGCATGACGCGAAGAGCAGCCACACGGGCCGCAGCGGCTGGGGCCGTATTGGCCGTAACTGGATCCAAACTCGCTCACTCGCAAGAGTTACCACCAATCCAAGAAACCGGGCCCCAATCCCCCGAATCCGTGCCGGTCGATCAATACACGCTGCTTGTGGCCGGTGCCCTCGCTGCCGCCGGCGCCGCCAAGCTACGAAAGCGCGGCAAAAAATAGCAGGCCTCTAAGCCAGCCCTGGCACTACGCCCAGCTGGCCGCCAACACCGGGGCCAGTTCACTTCTCACTTCAGCGGGCATAACCGCGCCTACTCCGTCGGGTACGTCGAACGCCGCCATGGCATTAACCAACTGATCGACCTGGTTACGCAGCAGGACGCCATCCGCCGCATGTATTTCATCTATCTGGGATTCGCCATCCTTGAACCAGTTGCGGATTTTGAGCTGGTCTTCACTGCCGATGACGTCCACGAGCAGGTGCTGGCCCTTGCGCGAAAGCCAGAGCTCGTCGTGCTCGACCAGTTCCATGTAAAGTCGATCCAACCCCAGATCGCCGACGTCATTATTGTTGACCGTATCGCGGCCATCGCCTGCTGCGAAGAAGTAGCTGTCGTCCCCGGCACCCCCGCGCAGCTTGTCGCCATCCAGACCACCGCGCAGACTATCGTTACCGCTCCCGCCCTTGAGTGAATCGCCCCCGGCATCGCCCTGCAGGACGTCATCCCCGCTACCGCCAACCAGAGTATCCACGCCGGCAGCGCCATACAGTTCATCATTACCGCCCTGGCCCTTGAGCAGATCATCGCCGTGCAAGTCGAGCGCGATATCGCCATCACCGAACAGGCGATCGTCACCCGAGCCGCCCAGCAAGGTATCGTTACCCGCAAAGCCCCAGAGCTCATCGGCATCTTTACCGCCTTCCAGCCGGTCAGCACCGTCGCCACCGTCGAGGTAATCAGCACCGCTGCCACCGGCGAGCGTGTCATCCCCGCCAAAGCCCGTTAGCGTATCGTTGCCGGCACCGCCATCGAGAGCGTCAGCCAGCACGGTGCCATTAAACACATTATCGGCTGATGTTCCCTTGGCTAGATTCGCAAGCTCCAGCATTTCAGGCATGGAGTAACTGGCGCCGTCGGCAAACTCAAAGTGAGTGATCGAATGCGTGGTGACGTCATCGAGGATGAAGCCCTCCAGCGAAACAACATCATCGGGCCCGCCAATCGCGAGATTGAGCGCTGTGGGTGATTGGATAAAAGTGATGTCCGATGGCAAGAGGTCGATCTCGAAGTACAGGGTATTCTGACCCTCGTCCCGAATGCGGTCTATGTTGATGCCAAGACCGCAGCCATAATAATCGTGACCTGTTCCGCCGAGCAGCAGATCATCCCCGCCACCCCCGTACAGGCTATCTTGGCCGGCTTCGCCCTCGAGGCGGTCGTCGCCGGCATTGCCTTGCAGGCTATCGTGGCCGTTTCCGCCCATAAGGGTGATGCCCGCCAGCCCACTGCCGCTCGCTTTTAGCATGTCATTACCTTCGCCACCCAAAAGCCGATTGCCATTAAGGCCAAAAAGTTGGTCATCGCCAAGCCCGCCCATGAGTATGCGATTGGGCGAACTATAGCGGGAGTAAATAACGTCATCACCGGCACCGCCATTAACGGTTCCTTCCCGAGACCCGCCATAGATTTCATCCTGACCCGCGGTGCCTTCGAAATACTCGGCGTCATCAGGCTCGTACAACTGGTTATAGATCTCCCCCGTTTTTCGCCCGAGCAGCCAGATACCAAAGTCGCCGTTCTGGAAATCCTGAAATGTGATTGAACCGTCAGCCCTTTCGAAAGTGGCCACCAGGTTGGCGCCATCAAACGTCAGCATCGTTTCGCCACTGCTCCAGCCGTCATCCCCGTCCCGACCGTAGTCATTAACCATAGTGCGATAGACCTGCCCATAGTCGGAAATCTTAATGAGGATCGTGCCGTTCTTATCTACGTCGGCGATGACATCCTTGCCATCGTTAAGCCCATAAACATACAGATCATTACCCTCGCCGCCCTCGAGGTAATCGTCGCCTTGATCTCCCTGTAGATGATCATCGCCGAGGCCGCCTTCGAGATGGTCGTCGCCCTCGCGACCGTGCAGCTCATCATTCCCACCCTGACCATAGAAGCGATCGTCTGCGCTACCACCGCCCATAAAATCGCGTAGTTCGCTACCAAATGTGAGGTTCGGCACTTCATGAGACTGGTACGCGACAGAGCCACCTGCAAACTCCAGTTGCCCGGCGAACAATGTCGTTCCATCACGACGGTCAACAATGTAGAGCGGCTCACCTTCAATCAGGCTGGGGTGAGCGGTATTCCTGGCAGTCTGATCGTGCCAGGCCAAATAAGTCAGCGCCCTATCATGGAGATAGTTGTCGCTCATGGCACTGAGATCGTAGATATCTTGAGCGGATTCTGTGCCCGAGTGATCGCCGAGAATAGTGAAGGGCAACAGATTCATCATCGCATATCTGTGCGCACGTCCTGAATCGTTATCCTGGCCCGCCTGATAGAGCAAATCACTTATTCCAACTCCAGCGAGAGATGTCACTGTTCTAGAGGCACCATCACCGAGCTGGCTGTATAGCGTTAGCAGTCTCGAAAAGTACGCCTCTTCGTTAGACACTGGCCCCTGGTCACCATTCAGAGACCATGCCTCCATGGCGCGCAAAAAGCCTTCTACGCCCTTCTTATCTCGATGAGAGAACTGAGCGACCAAAGACTCGACTTCGTCGGGTGAAAGCTCGGGATCAACGGCTTCCATCAAAATATGGTGTAGCGCCTCACCGCCCAAGATGGGGTAGCCGTTATCCAGTTCAAGCTCATTGAAGAAACGGTTAACGAAGATTTCAAAATCGTCGAGAGCGTAGGCCTGAATATTCAGATTCAGCGCGTCTAGCAATGACTGCATCTCCGGGGAGTTCGCCACTTTTTCCGGATCATCAGTCGTCAAAGAAACAAATGTAATTGCAGACGCGGCAATGATCCCCGCGCCTATCAGCAAGCTCCCCATCGCCGTTGCGGCCGCGCCTACCGTGACGAGACCCAGAATGCCTGCGATGGAAGATGCAGCCGAAATAACGTTTGATGACTTAATCGGATCGCCTTCATCATGATCCCTCAAAATTTCGGAAACGCTACCGGTAAGGACCAACAAGGATCCGGCACCGCCTAACCAAGGAACAACTCTGCCGGCCTTATCAACGAATTCTCCCAGCGCCGCAATGCCCGACATCAGCGAGCCGATACTACTGACGGGTCTACCGTTGGCAGCATCTGTTGCAGCTGCCATCAACTCGGTAGAAGTTGTTACGTGCGTGCTTAGCAGCAAATTTCCAAGATCGATTACCTCTTTGGCTTTACTGGTCATGATTTATCCCTCCCTGGATAATGATTGCTGTAGGCTATCCATGGGATAACTGCTACGAGCAGTAAAAAGAACAGAGACACAAAGAACGCAGTTTTATAGGACCGGTTATTGCGCTCTCGATTTCGTTGTAGCGTTTCAAACTTAACGAGCCTAAGACCATCAAACTCAGCATCCCAAACATCCTTACGGAACAACGGGAAACTGAGTGGCGGCCAATGCCATCGCCATCGGATGATTACCTGCTCATCCATGATCCTCTCTCGGAGTCTGGGATCCCATGGACTGCCGGGGAAATTGCCGGACCTGCTGGGAAAGGCAAGCAGGTCTCCAGTGAACGCATCCCTGATAAGAATATGGGTCGCTCTGCGCCCTTTAACAATCTTCTCAAGGGTTCCGCGCGTTTCACGTAGTTCCTCGAAGTCAGGCGTCTTGCGAAATGCTGGTTCGCAAAAGATAGAGAGTGCAATGAGACTGAAGATCAAAACCAACTTTTCTGTCGCGTACCAACCCCGATGGGAATCTTGTGGAAATTCGACGTAGACTCTGTAGGCTTTGCTTTGCTTGAAGCGCTCGAACATCTCCGCTGCTACCTCTCCCCAAAACTCTCCTGCCGCGCCCTCAACAGAGGCGACAGGAAAAACTCAATCAAGCGGCGCTGGCCCGTTTTGATTTCGGCGGTCAGCGTCATGCCGGGGCTCAGGCGTACGCGCTTTTGCTCTACCATGATGGCGTCAGTCTCGAGCTCCAGGCGCAGCTTGTAGGCCCAGCCTTGCTGCGGGTCCTCCAATGCATCATTGCTGATATCGAGCACTTTCGCATCTATTAATCCGTACTTGGTGAAGTTAAACGTGTCGAGCTTGACCTGTGCGCGCTGACCTTCATTCACAAAACCGATATCCCGGTTGGGCAGCAGGGCCTCAACCTCCATCGTGCCCCGATCAGGCACAATCTTCATCAGGTCTTCGGCCGTCGTTAGCACCGCGCCCTCGCTGTGCACCGCAAGCTCTTGCACGGCCCCCGACACGGGCGCCACCACCGTGAGCAACAGCTGACGTTGACGCGCCTTGCGCATTTCCTGCTCATACTGTTCGCGCTCGTCATAGAGTGTTTCCAAGGCCAGCAGGTTGTCTGCACGAATGCGTGCCGCAGCCGCCTGCAGGCGCGCGTCCAAGGCAAGGGCGCTCTCTTCCAGCTGATGATGCTGATGCTTCAACACAGGCAGGCTGCGCTCAAGATCTGTCTGCTGTTGCAGGAGCTCGAGGTACTGCACGCGCGAGCCGTATTGCTTCTCCATCAGGCTTCGGTAGCTGTCCACGCGCTCGCTAAGCACTTGCAGAGAATCGCGAACACGCGTTTGTTCTGCGCGGTTAGAGCCCTGTTGCGCTTCATTGACTGCGAGCTCACCGGCCAGCGCTTCCAGCTCGGCGGTGGCCAAGGCGCGGTGATGCAAATAGAGCGCAGGGCTTTCTTCGGTCGGATCATCAATCGCTGACGTATCCAGAAACGCGTCCGGAGTTTCAGCCGATGTCCTTCGGCTCAGCCAGCCCTCCAAGGCGCTGCGCCAGGCAATCTGCTCGGCAAGACTCTCCAGCGACTCAGCAATGCGCCCGCGGTCAGCCTCGGCATAAGTCGCGTCCAGTTCTACCAGAGGCTGGCCTTTACTAACTAGCTCGCCCTCTGTCACCAGAATGGCCTTCACCCGAGCCGTCTCTGGCGCCTGTACGCGCTTCACCTGGCCCAAGGGCACAACGCGCCCGGGCGCCGTCACCACAATGTCGACACGCCCAAAGTAAGCCCAAACAAGCCCAACCATAAACAGCGCCAGCAACAGCCAAAGGAGCAACCTGCCCGTCGGCGATGGCGGCGTTTGCTGCACCTCAAGAGCAGCCGGCAGAAATTCTCGGCTGACCACAGCAGGCCTTGCACTGCTCATCGGGCGGACCCCACCTGGCGAATAGCCGGGCTGTGGTTCTGGTAGCTGTAGAGCTTGGCGTAGTAACCATCCTGCGCCAGCAAGTCGCTGTGTTCACCCTGTTCCAGGACCCTGCCACCATCCAGCACCAGGATACGATCACAGTGCCGCACCGTGGACAGGCGGTGGGCGATGATAAAGACCGTGCGCCCGGCGGCCATCGCGCCCATGTTCTCCTGAATCACGCGTTCAGATTCGTAGTCCAGCGCACTGGTGGCTTCGTCGAAAATGAGAATGGCCGGGTCTGTGAGTAAGGCCCGCGCGATAGCGATGCGTTGGCGCTGGCCGCCGGAGAGGTTACAGCCTCTTTCACCAACCTCCGTGTCGTAACCCTTGGGCAAATCCAGAATAAAACGGTGAGCACCGGCGGCCTTCGCGCAGCGCATCACGCGCTCTAAGGGTGCACCCGGCTCACTCAAGGCAATGTTGTCCCGCACGCTGCGACTGAAGAGCACGCTTTCCTGCTGTATGACGCCCACCTGCCGTCGCAGCCATTGCGAGTCCAGCACCGCGAGGTCCATACCGTCGAGCCGCACGTGCCCGGCTTCGGGAACGTATAAACGCTGCAGCAGTTTGGCCAGCGTGCTCTTGCCAGAGCCGGAGCGCCCCACCAGGCCAACCACCTCGCCCGCTTTCACAGTCAGGTCCAAATTATCCAGAACAATCGGGCCATCCGTTTGATAGCGAAAACGCAGTTTCTCGAACTGCACGGCGCCGCTAATACGCTCGGGCACACTGCGTCCCGCACTGAAGCTGGGCTCCGCCGGTGCGTTGAGGATATCCCCCAGCCGCCTCAGCGACAGGCCCGCTTGCTGTAGCTCTTGCCACAGCTGCACTAGCTTAAGGATCGGGCCGCTGATGCGGCCAGCGATCATGTTAAAGGCCACCAATTGCCCCACGGTGAGCTGGCCAGCGATCACCAGCTGAGCGCCCCACCAGATAATGCCCAGCGTCGTCGCCTTACTGATGAGCCCAGCCCCCTGGCCTGCGATATTGGATAAATTTTGCGCCCGGAAGGTCGATGCTACCTGGTCCGCTAGCTGATCCTCCCAGCGGCGCTGCAGCTGCGGCTCCAGTGCCTGCGATTTCAGGGTTTCGATGCCCCCCACGGCCTCGGTCAAGAAGGCCTGGTTACGGGCGCTGGCGCGGAAGCGCTCGTCAATACGCCGGCGCAGCGACGGAGTGATTGCGACAGACAGCAGCACGTAGCATGGCAGAGATGCCACCACGATCCATGTCAGCGACGGGCTGTAGTACCAGAGCACCGCAAAAAAGATGAATGTGAAGCTCAAATCCACCAGCAGAGTCAGTGCAGAACCCGTGAGAAACTGGCGCAGGGAATCGAGCTCGTGAACCCTTGCGACCGTCTGCCCTACCTGTCGATTTTCGAACCAGGCCAACGGCAGCCGGGCGAGATGGGAGAAGAGCCTTGCCCCCAGCTCTACATCAACACGGGCCGTTGTGTGGCTGAAGACGTAGCTCCGCAGCCCGCCGATAATCGCTTCAAACACCAGCAATGCAGCAAAGCCAATCGCCAGCACATTCAGCGTGGTATAGCCCTGGTGAACCAGCACTTTATCCATGACCACCTGGAAAAAGAGCGGTGTCAGCAGAGCAAAGATCTGGATGAAGAAAGAGGCAACGACCACCTCTGCGAGCAAGCGCCGGTACTTGTACAGCGCGGGCACGAACCACCGAAGATTAAAACCCTGGCTGGCGTCTCCCAGGCGGCGTTTTGGCCTGAGCAAAATCAGCTCCTCACAACCCGCGTCTACGAGGTCCTGCGCCGTTACGCGCTCCGGGGATTTTGCTTCTGCGCGCTGAACAAGAAAGGTCGTAGAATCGGGCTCGGCCAGCTGACGCGCGAGAAGAAGGAAGCGCCCCTCTCCGTCGCGCGCCAGCGCCGGCAGCAGTTCTGCGGATAGCTCACCCGGCGTTAGACGCACTCGTTGTGCCTTCAGACCAATCGCTCGCGCGGCCCGCACTACATCTATAACGCTGCAGGAACCTTCCGTTGGCGCAAAGCGCTGCTGCAATTGGCCCGGCTCAACCGCCAGGTGGTGTAAGCGCGCCGCCATGGCGAGCGCGTGAAGTCCGCTATCCATTTCACATCCTTGTGAAAGTGCTGCAAGGGGAGCTTGGCTCAGTTGAGTGAGATGCTCCACCCGGTGGCGCATCATGGCTGAATCTGGCCTACATCGGATGGATCCGTTTCAGCTAATGGCTCTAAAGTAGATCAACTACGCCGCTTCTACCGCGGCCTGTAAGCCCTCCCGGATGCAATATTTCTCTGTAAACCCGAGCTCCTCGCGAATCTTTGCACTGTCTACTATCCAGTGTTGCCGGGTATCTATGCCCATCGGCACAGGCTCGGCCTCATCGAGCACGATCGTTGGCTCAATGCCCATGTGCTGTGCGATCAAGGAGCACCATTGCGCTTCGGTGTAGTGTTCTTCTTCTGCCACGTTATAGACGCCTGCACGCTTGCTCGCCGCCGCCAGCGCTATCGCATAGGCGCAGTTGGTGTTGAGGGAACGGGAGAAGCGCCATTGGGCATAGCCGGGATTCAATTCAACATGACTGGAGAGACGCAAAGCCTCAACGTACCTCTCAACGCGGCTCGTATCGGGCAAACCGTATATCGCTGGCAGACGCAGCGCCGAAACCCCGTTAAAGTAAGCGCTGTAAATGCGCTCAACGTTGAGCTTATCGTAAGCTACACCCTGAAAACTCAGGCGCTCCCTCAGTGCGCTATATTCAAACAGCGGCGTGTCTTGCACGGCATGGGCACTTTCATCATGGCGGTGCAATACGTTGTAGGCTTGGTAAACATCGATACTCGAAACCGCCGTGAACGCCGGCTGTTTACCCGCCAACGCTTCCGTCAGTAAGGCAGCCTGTCGCGCCGTAAAGGGGATCATATCGATTAACGTAAAGCTGTCGAAACGGCCGAATACACGTTTGAGTTCGTCAAAGGAATCTCGATCAGCCCGCACCGCATCGCCGCCACTTGGGTTAACCCCAGAGCGGTTGACACAGATGACCTCTCTGCCCATGTCCTCCAGCTCGGAGACGGTCGATGGGCCCAACAGGCCGGTACCACCAATCAAAACTATGGGCTCTTTGTTATCACTCAAGCTCCATCTCCTGCCACCACTTCACTGGTCAACCATAGCGTCCAACAGATGCCGAACCTACGGGTCTGTGCCGCCCCGTTTAAGTCTAGTCGCTGCGCGGAGCGACGCTTGGGCCAGGTCAAAAAAAACCGGGCCAAAGGCCCGGTTCTCTTAGCTATCAGGTCTTAGAGCTGACCGAACAAGAACAGGAAGAACACGTAGCGACGGCACTGCCGGAAGTTACGGAATTCTGTGCCATTGGCCCGGTACAGATCTCGCCAGCCGCCGCGGCGACAGTCTTTCACACTGGTTGGCGTGAGGAAGGGGAGCTCAAGGGCCGCCACCAGCGGATCGTGATCGGAGGCCCGGGAGGGGGATGCGGCAAACTCCGAGTTGACGCGCACCACTTCAAAGGCGGCGGATGCATCCAGGCTTGCCGAGAGCAAGATATGATCAAGGCTCTGACTGTTACCCTGAAAGGCGAAGCTGTAGCGCTCCTCAGGTGCTAGATCGAAGGTCTGGTTCACCAGCCCCGCTGCCTCCAAGCCAGTCACGGGCGAGATAAACTCGAACTCATTGAAATCACCCAGCACCACGATATTAGCGTTGGGGTCGCTGACAAGTAGATCACTGACAAAGCCCTGCACCGCGCCGGATTGCAGCTGGCGCTCATCGAGGGAGCCGTTTACCGAGACATCCTCCTGCCGTGACGTGAAGTCCTGCGCGATACCCAGGATCGGCGCTGAACCGCCCTTGGAAGAGAAATGATTGACGATAACCTGAACGTCGCGGTGGTTAAATTCAAACACCGCTGCCAAAGGCAGGCGCGCACCCTCAAAGGCCTCGCCCGGCCCTTGCCCACTGATGGTGCGCACCGAACCATCGACCAACCCTACGCGTTCTGAGTTGTACAGGAAGGCAGTACGAATGTTGCCACCCGGCTGGCCACCGCTTAAGCCATCGCCAATGAAGGTATTGTCGATAAAGCTATAGCTCGGCCCACCCGCCAGGGCGATGGCATCCACCAGCGTTTGCAGGGTGACGTCGGCGGCAGTAGTACCGTCGTTATCGCTGCCGCTGTTGTCCTGTACCTCTTGCAGCCCGATGATGTCGGGCGTATTCAGGTTGGTGACGATGTGTTCAGCGACGGCGGTGAAACGACCGTCGGCTACATCCGCATCGCCGTCAGCGTCGTTCGGGTCCAGGTTCAGGACGTTGTAAGAAGCAACGCTCAGGGTCGAAAAGCCTGGCACCAGCGTACCGGTTTCGCCAACCAGGCCCGCATCCAAAATATTGGCGGTGAAGTCAGCAGTCGGCAAAATCTCGAAGTTGCCGAAACCGTAGCTGACCACGCCTGTCACATCACCCAGCAGATCACCGGCGTCAACGCTTGGGAAGCTGAAGTCATAAACGCCGCTATCTTCGTCGATTTGTACTTTCTCCGGGTTGAAGTCGTCGGGCGCGATATTGAGTGTTTTGCGTGACGAAAGACCCGAGGCGCCCACACCCTGATTGACCACCCCAAAGATCTCACCAAAACGGTTGGTACCCGTCACGGCCAGCACATCCTCAGCCGTTACCAGCATACCTTCGAGGCTTTCGAAGAAATCAATGCCATCTGCAGCCGGATCGAACAGGGCGAAGGCATCGTCATCAATGGATTGATCGGGCGGCACGCGTCCGCTGCTGCCAATAATGACGGGCGCGGGCAGTGCGTTGTCGCTGCTGCACACGATCACGGTATCCGCAGCGACCTGGCTAGTGGGTAGATTGCGCGACTGCGTGCTCCCGGGGAAGAACTCGGCAGCTGCACCATTCACTTCAACTTCGTCACCCACATCCACGCTGGGAGCGCTCCCTGTGAAGACAAAAATACCGTCCGAGGTACTGTCATCGGCATCTCCATCGGGATCCTGCAGGTAGAAGCCATTGCTGTCGACAGCGGTGACGATGCCCGAGGTGCTTACCGCATCGCCCGCGATAGAACCCGTGTCAGGCAGACCGGCAAAGAAATCCGCCGTGGTCGTTGCCAGCGGGAGCACCAGGGGCGAGACATGCCCGGCACCCTGAATAGCGTAGACCGGCGTCAGCGCGGATAGGCCACACTCTGGCTCTACCGGCAGTATCGGGTCCTCAGCGCCCAGTTCGGGGTTCACATCGCCGAAGTTACCGCCCGGCGCCGCGTCAGGGCCAAAGTCTTCCAGGAGTTGCGCGTTACCGGCCGCATCTATGGCTACACCGTTATCGGGATCGTTGATGGCATACCATTCACCCGTGCCGCCATCGCGGAACATCAATTGCGGCTCATCCCCGGTGAAGGGAAAATCGATAAAACCGAGCCCACTGCCATAGACGGGCTCGCCCGTCGTATCAGAAGTACCGATGGCGTCCAGCACTGTGCCAAAACTGGAGGTGTCGTCCAAAACGCCGTCATTGTCGGCGTCTATATCCGTACCACCCACACTGCCGGTGAAGGCATCGGTGAGCACCAAGGTGAACGATGGGTTCTCCAAGTCGGGGATGTTCACCACAAGCAGCCCTTCACTATCGTAGGTGCCGCTGACCTCACTGGCTCGATCGACCACGCCAGGATCGCCCAGGTCGCTCTCAATCGAGAGCAGCCAGCCAGAAAAAGAGGCGCCAGGCGTGCCAATGAGCTCAACCGGCACGACGGAGGGGTCGCCCCCATTAGGATTGGGCTGAAACTCATTGATCATATCCGCACGTGCTGCCGCAGTCAGTGCAAAGATCGCGAGAGCGATCGGTGAATGCCGGAATCGTGGATTACTAAGCATGAAGAACTCCCCCAAGGGCCATTGGCCTTAGTCAAATATTCCGCCGGGTGGCGACTTACGGATGACTGAGAATGACGGGGGATTGCTACGGCCAAGTTGCGCTCAAACGTAGGATTTGTGAACTTTTCATTTGGCGATCACAGCACCGACTGAACTGGCAACGATGCCCCGTTGAGCAGCGAATTCACGAAAACTGAGATACACTGAGCCAGTCGCAAGCCCAGGTCATCGCCAAGACTTTGAGCCACCCCCTACCCACCTTCACCCTCGCCATCGAGATGGACAATCTCGACAAGGTGTCTCTGGATCAGTTCTTCCAAATGCTGAAACGTCTGGAATCGCAGACGCTGTCCCTAGATACCGCAGACCGGGTACTGCTGATGAACACCGAGGATATTAGCCCGCAGCAGCTTGAGAGGCTCTGCAAAGCTTTCCCCTGGCTTGAGGTGATTAACTGCGGGGCAAGTCTTGTGTATGACGCGATCAAAGTGCGTGCGGCCGAACATTGCGAGAGCGAGGTGCTGGTCTATGCCGACTGCGATTGCATCTATGAGCCCCAGTGGCTGGAGGAGATCCTGCGGCCCTTCGCCGACCCAGAGGTGCTGGTTGTGGTGGGCGAGTGCAGCACCGAAATTACAGGGCCGTTTACCCTCGCCCTGTCGATGACGCGCGTCTTTCCGCGCTTCTCAAACGAGACAGAACTCGGCACCGCGCGCAGCTACCTGTTCAACAACGTGGCCTTCCGGCGCGAAGCGCTGGCGCGGGTGCCGTTTATCACCGACCTGCCCTCTGAGCGCGCACTGTGCTTTATCCACGCCGTGGAGATGAGGCGCCAGGGCATTACCCTGGTTCGCAACCCGCGCGCGCGTTCCTTGCACCCCAACGTGAAAACGGTGGGCCAATTCTTTTACGGCCATTTCAAGCGGGGCTTGGATACGGTATGCACGGCCAGCCACTTTGCTGACCCCAGCGGTGCTAGCTACCGCAGCGATTCGCGCTGGGGCAAGTTGGTGGATCGCGCCAGGCAGGCCATGGACGAGGACCCCAGTCGCAAATGGATGATGCCGCTGGCCTTGCCCATCGTGGGCTTCACCCTTGCGATTTACGCCGCGGGCTACGCCTGGGGCAAGCTTTTCATCGCACCGCAGGTAGCAAGGTCCTCAGGCACCTCACCCCAATAGGACCGCGGTTCGGCCTAGTCGGACTGCCCTGGGTCGGGCGAGATCACAAGTTCCGGTACGTGGGGCATGGGTGAGAACACAAACTTTGGCTTGAGCACCAGTGTTTCATCCGACTCGATGAAGGCGAGCACAGCGTCGTTGCCCGTGAAGGCGGTGGTCGACACGGTGCAGTAACCGTCCTCTCCCGCGCAAAGATAGCCTTCCTTATCTTCCCAACCTGCAAAGTAATGGTTCTGCGCCGCCATGGCGACGTAGGTTTGGTCGAAGAAGAAATCGACCACGTTAACCACGCAGGTCTGGCCCGCCATGCAATTAAAGGAGCCGTCGGCGCTCATCACCGAGCCACCCGGGGGAACACGCACTTCGATTTTGCAGCCAGCGAGCGCCAAGCCCAGCGCGAGAACCAGAAAACCACGACCAAGAGAGACGTTTTTCATCGTGTTAGCCCTTTTACAGATATTTTTCCGCGGCACGGTACACCCAAAAGCCACACATGTCATGCAGTTTTTTGGCGGAAACCAAGCCCTCAATGAGCGCGCGCCTGCTTACCGCAGCGAGGCGGGAAAGGGCAGCAAAGCTCAAGGTGACCTGCGCGGGTGCTTGAGGAGGTCCTTCGCTTGAATGCCGAGTTCCTGCGCGAGGGCGTCCGGGGTCACGGCCTGTTGCAACAGCGCAAAAAAATCGGCATCGCGGCGGATGCGTTCTATCACCATCCGTGACACCCGTTCATTTTTCGCGGCGATGAAGCGTCCGTGATTGATGCGGTAGCGAACCCGGTTGGACAGCCGCGGAAACACCTTGCGGTCATACAACCACAGCAGCCATGGCAGGTAGTCGGCGTCTATCGTTGAAAAGAGCTGCCTGAAACCGGCGCCGTGGTGATAGATCACATCGTCGTAGAGGCCAAAGTACAGCGGGTGTAGATCAACACGGTTGGAACGCTGCAGGGCATACCAGTCGTGGCCACCGTTATACAGCTGCTCGTAGAGCCGCGCGCCAACATCCGTGCGCCAACGACCATCGCGCGTGCGCCAGTGAAAGCCCTTGTTCCAGTCGCCGCCAATGCTGCGCCAGAATTTAAGGGTGGTCATGCAAAAGGAGGGATGCGGTTGAAAATCGCCGGAGTTCTCATCGCGCCTCACGGCGATTAAGGGATAATCCCGCAAGCGCTCTCGCGCGAAGCTGCAGAGCTCTGCAATCGGAAAGGCGTCGCCGTCGAGAAACACAAGCAAATCCTCGTCGCTCTCGCGGTTGAACCAGGCCACATCCGCCAGCACGTTCAGTTTCGCCTCATGCAGGCGCAAGTCTTCCTCCCGCACATAAAAGAACTTCTCCCGGTAATGCGCAGGAATACCGGTGAAGATCGAATACAGCCGATAGGGCTCGCCGACAAAGCGTTCTATATACGCGAGTTGGATATCGATCCAGCGCGGGTCCTGCCAGTGCACAGTGCAAATGTGAATCACGAGATTTCTCGAGGCCGCTGTGGTTTCACGCCGTGCACATACAGCGAGATCAGCCTGTCAGTGCGGGCGTCGGCTGCAAGGCGATGGGGGTGTACCAGGGGGAAGTTCATGACCTGACTAGGCACGTTGGCGCGCGGCAGCGACGGGTCACGCAAGCGGGTGCCTTCGCCGCCGAAGCCAATGTTCGTTACAAGGTTCAGCGCTGGGATACAGGCCAGACCCCGTGCACAAAACACCGCGTAGCTCCACACAAAGTCCCAGGTCTGTAGGCGCCCCGCTGCCACGTCGCGACAGTGAACGCCGCGCCGGCGCGCAAACTCTGCCGGCAGCCCGGCCGCCTCGAGTTCTCGCGTCCAGTCGGCGGCGGCGAAGCGGGCGCGGTCGTTATGCTGCCAAGCACGGCGCCAGCTGGCCCAGCCCCAGATCAACGGGTAGCGCGAGTAGCTGTAGCTCGGGCCCGTATCGTAGGCGTAGCCGAAGGAGCGGTCGCCGCTGATCAGCATGACCGCTTCGTTGTCTCGATGCTGATCGAGGAGTGCCGCGCAGTAGGGGAAGAAATCGTCGCCGGCCAGGCAATCATCTTCCAGGATGATGCCCTCTGTCTCGTGCTCAAAAAACCAGTCGATCGCTGCCTCTGGCCCGTAGCGGCCTCCGCGGTTAGTCGTTTGATATAGGCGCTGCACCTCACAGGGCCAGTCCACGGCGTCGGTGTATGCGCGCGCCTGCGCGCAGCGCGCTTCATCATCATTAACGCCAGCTTTGCGCGGGCCATCGGCGGCTATATAGAGCCGTGCGGGCCGGGCGCGCCGAATAGCAGCGAAGCTGCGCGCCGTCAGCTCAGGGCGATTAAAGATCATGAAGAGCACGGCCGGCGTCTTCACAGTGCGCGCTCGCGGATCAGTTTATGCAGGGCTGCGTATAACTGCCGCAGGGCGTCTACGGGACCCGGTCGGCCGCGAGACTTGTAGAGAAAGGCCGGAAAGGTCAGAAGGCTGAACAGATTCCAGGGCTTACCTCCGTGCCGCAGCCAGCGGCGCACGTAGCGGTCGAGCCCGGGCCACACGCCGGGATCAAGAATACTCTTGAGTTCCAAGGCTTCAAATTCTGCCTGCTGGTCCTGCAGTTCGGCTAGCACCTCCGCCGGCACCGCCACCGCAAAGTGTTTGGACAGGTAGTCCAATACACAATAGACCCGCAGGGCAACGGCGTTTTCAATGGCCGTTTCACACAATAGCGGCCAGCGAAAGTCTGCCCCGGCACGCTCCAGCAAGCGCACGATGTCGACCAGTCCGTAGTACTGCCGGTCTATACGGGTGACCGAGAGCGCCGCCAGAATCAGGCTGTCTTCAGGCGCTGGCGTTACAACACCGCCCTCATCGGGTAAGGCGCGGGACCACAGCGCTTTTTCGACGGCCTCATCAAAGGTGAACTCGTGACAGATCCGCGCGTGCAGGTCGATGCGCAGTGGTCCGAGGCGCCATTCTTCGCCGTTGTTGAAATTGGGGTCTGCCACCAGCTCCGGCTCCGCTCGCGCGAAACGCGCATCGCTTTCGAGCAGCGTCTGGGCTTTGCGGTAGTCCGCCCACCTGACAACAACATCGGCATCAATTGCGTAGCGCTGGCCGGGCTCATAGCAGTGCCGTGACAGCGCAAGGCCCTTGGTCACCATCACTTCGAGGCCTTCATCCGCAAACAGCGCGGCCAACTGCATGACGCCATGCCAGGTGCGCTGGTTGCTGCTGTAGGTACGCCGGCGCAAGCCCTTCAAGCGCGGCAGGTCGGGGATGTCCTCCCCGAGTTGCAGCAGCCGGGGCAGCGCCATAATCAGCAGCCGCAGGCCGCCGGTGTGAAGATCATCCAGCGTGTAGCGGCTCGACCACTCACGCCAGGCCTGTTGCGCCTGTTCGTCATCGCACAGCATCACCTGCAGCAGCGGCCACTCGCTGCCTGCCGGGTCCGGAAAAAGCCCGGCGGTATTCACTCGGCCTGCCCAAGGCTGCCGGGCATACGCGCGCCGGGTAGATCGAGCCCCGCAAGCTCGGCGCGGGCAGTGCTTTCATCGCCCGCACTTGCGTGCCAGCTCGCCGACAGCCAGCGCAATACATTATCCTCAGGGAAGGCATTGCGCCATTGGATCAAGCCGCCCTCCACTCTCGCAGCGACTTCGCTCAGCGAGGTCGCATAGTCTGCCAGCGCCTGCCGCTCGCCCTGCTGCCAGCACGCTTGCGCGTCACCAGCCTGTGCTTCCGTCCAACCCTGGCTCATCAGATACAGGCTTGAGGCCGGCAGGTCTGCCGCCTGGCTGAAGCCAAAATGGCACCGCGCCTGCGCGCCCCGCTGCCCAATCGCCTCGCGCATCCGGGCCGCGTTCACCGCCGGGTCGAAGCGGCGACGGGCGCTGGCCCGGGCGCCGTCACCGAGCCGCTGGCGCAGGGCTTTGTTATCGCACAGCGATTGCACGGCCTGCACAAAGCCATCGCCGCTGCTCGAGACGAGTCCGTCTTTGCCGTTGCTGATCATGTCTGCTGGGCCGCTGTTGCCCAGCACCGCCACCGCTAAACCGGCGTGCATCGCCTCCTGCAGCGCAATATCGCTGCTGGCATAGCTGCCGGGCGCCATCGGTGTCACAAAGATATCCGAGGTGGCCAGCAGGTCCGCCACGTCCGTGCTGTAGCCACCCAGCTCGAAGCTGCTCTGATTGGACGCCTGCGCCAGCTGGTGTTGCATGCAGGCGTCCAGCGGCCCGCCATGAATTCTGATCTTCATCTGCGGGTGGCGCAGCTGGGCTAGATACTCGATCGCCTGCGGGTGCAGCTTGGCCATGTTAGTGCTGCCAATGTAGTCAATAACCAGACCCTCGTGAGCCTCGCGCTGAAGGCCGACGAAGGCCTCGCGCACCATACTCGGTATGACATCTTCCGGGGATGCGGCCTCGTTGGCGGCGGTGAACAAACACTTTACGCCCTGCCCAAGCCGCCGGGGATAAAAAAACTGCGGTGCCGATCGGCCGAGCACCTTGTACCAGACCATCCAGCGCGCCGGCGGCAACTCACCGCCCAGCGCACGGATCAGCAGGGGGTGATTGTAGAAGTGCACCAACACCACGTCCGACGCTGCGACGGCCTCGGCTAACTGCGTCTGCTCGGGTGCGCGCAGCAGCTTGGCCCCCTGGCGACGCAGCGCCAATAGATCCTGGCCCCGCACGGCGGCGTCGAGGCTCACCACGGTGTGTTCGAATTCTTCGCTGCGCGCCATCAGCACCTGCAAGGCCTGCACGGGCCCGCCGGGCTTCAAGGCCGGTAGCATATGCAGCAGCTTCAAGCGTCGCGACCCCGCCGCTGGCTGCGGTGCTTGGCGATCATTGAGAAGGCTGCCGCGCGGTTACGCTGCGGCGACTGGCTCAGGTTGTCACTGTGGCGGCGCTTGGTCATCACCACCGCAGGTGTCAGCAGAAAAGGCAGGTGGCTTGCTCGCAGCCGCCGAACCCAGTCGGAGTCACAGGCCAGATCGAGGCGCTCGTCGAAGGGGCCAATATGCGTAAACACTTCACGGTGTATCAACAGCGCGCTGGGCGTCCAGCCGGTGCTCGCTTCGCTGCTGGTCTCGTCAGCCGTCTCGCGGCCGCCCTGTTTGCCGCGGTTCACCATACGTCCCGTTACGGCGCAGGGCCCTGTCAAACGCGCAGCAAGGCGTCGCTGTCGGGCCAGCTTATCGGCCTCCCACAGGTCGTCGTGGTCCAGAAAAGCAAGCCAGCCTCTATCCACCAGGCCCAGCGCCTGGTTACGCGCCTGGGCCAGGCCACTGCCCGTTTGCATATGCACCTCAATATCCGGCTGGCTGTCCAACCAGGCACGAGCGTCTTCATCGGCTCCCGCCACAACGGCGAGCATGCGATCCGGCGGGCAGCTTTGCGCGCGCATGCTCGCCACCGCCTCGGGCAGATAGGGCATGCCGTCTTTCACAACCAGCAGGGCGGTCACGTGCTGGTCAGGTAACTCATCTGCGGCCCTCACGCCCTCCCCCCGCTGGCGCAGCTCACGGATCAGTTCAATACGGCGGCGCCACATCGCCTGGTCTGCGCTAGCCCGCCGCTCGCGGTAGAGCAAAACTGGTTCAGCGATGGCCACAACCGGCAAGCCTTGCAGCCTGAAGCGTTTGAAGAGGTCCGCGTCTTCGCCGCGCTGCAACTGTTCATCAAAGCCACCTGCGGCTTCCAGGGCTTCGCGCCGCGCCAGTAATGCACCGAGGTTATAGCCCGGGTAAGACGCCCCCGGATGGCCGCCTGTTTGGAAGCTGCGCACGGTGCCGTGCACGGCGGCAAGGTTAGGGTTGTGAGCCAGAATGTGCAGCAGTCGTGCCAGGGCGCCGGGCAGCAATATGTCGTCTGCATCCAGAAAGCCAACCAGCGGTGCGCGTGCCAACTGCAGCCCGCGGTTGCGGGCCGCTGCCGGCCCACGGCGCGGCTGCCTGACGACGCGAGCCTGCGCAAAGCGCGCTGTCACTCTTAGAGCCAGCGGTGCACTGCTGCCATCGTCGACAACGATCAGTTCAAGCTTGCCTGCGAGTTCGCTGCCGTCCTGTTGCGCGAGCAGGCTTTCAAGCGCTGCATCGATGTGCTGCGCATCATGCACCGGCATGACCATACTAATGAGGGGTGATTCTGTGGGCTTGGCACTACCGGGCAAGGTTAGCGTCACCGCACCGCCTGCAGCATGGGCCGCAGTGCTTCGAGGTTGGCTTGCACCCCAGGGCCTAACCTCAGATCAAAGCTCGGCACGCTGCGCGCGATGGCAGACATAACCGGAAAGACCGGCGCACTCGGGCACTCGGTTTGCGCCATGGTGCTCATCACCGCGGCCATTGTCGCGTCGCGGGCCGCCAGGGGCGTGACATCGGGCGCCACTGAATCAACATCAATGCGCGGGCGAGCGAGCAAGCCCACTGCGCTGCCCTGCTGCGCGAGTGCCGGACTGCCGGGGGGCACAAACAGCATGCGCTTCTGGCCGGCGCCGTCGGCCGCGTAGCCCGACGACGGGTCGAGCCAGTCTGGGTGTTTGGCACCCGCGGCCACCCATTTTGCCGAGCGGTAGATGCGCCAGCAGCGTGGCGTTGGCGCGCCGGACACCAGCACATAATCGTCGCCGTAGTAGCGCCAGCCTTCACCCAGGGCCGTTAGCGCCAGCGTTGACTTGCCGGAACCGCCGGGGCCGAGGATCAGGGCCGCGGTATCTTTGAGGCCGATGGCCGCGCAATGTAACAGGCTCTGGTGATACACCCCTGCGATGTGCTCGGCCAGCCAGCGGAAGGGCGCTGCCCGCTCGTGAGCCGCCACCGACTCGATACTCGGCAACCATACAATTGCCCGGCCCTGCGCAAGATCCGCAATCGCCAGGCCCTTTTCTGTGCGCAGCGCGAAGCAGACATGGCGCGCATCCGACAGGCGGGGCAGACGCCGATTGCGGCCGAAGTCGTTTTTTTCCAGGGTCAGCCCGGGCCAGGGAATTTGGCAGGCCTCAGCATCCACCACGTTGATATAGAAACTGGGCTGCACCGGTGAGTCTTCCGGCCAGGGTTCCAAAGCATCCACATAGGGGGAGTGATCGCTGCCCCAGATGCGAATGCGCACACGCAAGTTGCCGAATGCCCAATCGTGCTCCAGAGGCTGATCGCGCGCAGCGAGGGAGCGCGCTAAGTCGCGCGACAAGGACTGATAGATGCCCTTGGCAGCGCCGCGGCGCTGGTCCAGCCTAGCCGCCATGGGGCCAACCTTTTTGCGGGTCCACCTCGTGGATAGGGTCAAGCACCAACAGTTCGTCAAGATCGGCGTGCTTGTCCCACACGAAGCCCTGATAGTCGGCGCCGGCTGCAAGGTCAAGCGCTTCGCTTTGCTTGGCTGCGCTATCCGCCGCGAGCAGAATGTTCTCGGCTTCAAGGGCGGCAACGAAAGCACTGAGCTCGCCGCTCACCCGCGCCACATCCACACCCGCTGCTTCGGCCACGTGCGCAGCGACGGCCGAGACCGCGGTGCCCTGAATTAGCGGCGCCCAGATTTGCGGCGCGCTACCGGTAAGAGCGTAGTAAGTGCCGTTGGCGGTATTGAGCACGATCACTTCGTCGTCGAAGCGCTCGCTGGCGAACTCGGATTGATTCAGGATGTAACGCTCACCCACTGGCTGATCTGGCATTGCAAGGTGCACTCGCGGTTTATAAGGGCAGGGCAACTGATAAATCAACACACGGCCTAACAGCAGCTCCTAACTTACGATTATGCCGGGTGGGCCGCCAATGTCGAGCAGGGATACCCGACGCCTGACTCAGATTTGACCCTATAGACCTTGGGGCTTAACCTCACGTATGCTGTTTTGCTCTGTTGCGGTAGCGACCCTGATTACTTTTTAGCCAATGACCTATTGCCTTGCCATCAAGCTGGACCAGGGCCTGGTGTTCTGCTCCGATTCGCGGACCAACGCCGGCCCGGATCGCGTGAGCACCTACAGCAAGATGCATCGCTTCTCGGTTCCCTTCGATCGCTCCCTCACGCTTCTCACCGCGGGCAACCTCGCAACCAGCCAGGCCGTCGTGAAACAAATTCAGCGGGACCTCGAGGCCGACGACGACACCTTCAACATCATGAAGGCGCGCTATGTCGAGGACATCGCCGAGTACATCGGCGAGATCAGCCAGAGAGAACAGGCCAAGTATGAAGACGGTGGCCCCAGCGCGGGCTTCAATGCCTCGGCCAGCTTCATCATCGGCGGGCAGATTAAGGGCCAGGTGCCGGAGGTCTACCTGGTTTACCCAGAGGGGAACCACATTACCGCTTCAGAGGCGCACCCCTATCTGCAGATCGGCGAAACCAAGTACGGCAAACCCATCCTCGATCGCATCGTGCGCGGTGATACACCGGTGGAAACCGCCATACACTGCGCGCTAGTCTCGATCGATTCCACCATGCGCTCCAACGCAACGGTCGGCCCGCCCATTGAGTGTTTGTACTACAACAAAGACAGCCTCAAACCCCAGGATCGCTACTACAAGCTGAAGGAAAACCACCCCTACCTGCTGCAGCTACGCAAGAGCTGGGAGACAAACATTCTGAAGGTGTTCGACCAGCTGCCGTCGATCAGTGAAATCCCTGTAGACGAAGAATAACCTCGTCGACGAAGGCGAGCTTCTGCGCCACCATGCTGTTGATCACGAAGGGATAAGCATCGCCCCGGCCGACGCTGCGGTTCATTTCATTCAGCGTGATGCTTAACTCGCGCCACTCTCCGATGCGCTCCCAGATCGTCATCTCCGCCGGGTTCCTGAATACGATGCCGTGGGCAGCGGCGGTGTCGAGGGCATCCCAGATATGCAGGTAGTGGCCCCAGGTCTCGGCCCAGTCTTCCACCGGATGCGCGCTGGCATAGGCGCTGATGTGCTGCTCCCACCAGTGGTCGGGCGGACCCTGCTCGTAGTGGTCCGCCAGGGCCCGGCTGTAGTCCCGCTGTTCATCGCCAAACAGTTCACGGAAGGATTCCTTCAGATCCGGGCCCGGGTTCAGCCGGTGCCAAAAGAAATGCCCCGACTCGTGGCGCAGGTGGCCGAGCACCGTGCGGTAGCGCTCACCAAGCTGCTCCCGCGCCGCCACCCGCGCTACCGAATCCGCTTCCAGCACGTTGATCGTAATGATGCCGCCGAGGTAGCCGGTGCTGACAAAGGTCTCGGCAAACTCGTCTGAGGTACGGCCATCTTCAATAAAATCGAGCAGCAGGCCGTTCTCGGGGTCGCGCCAGCCATCCACCAGCGGCATGCCGAGCTGGCCCAAGGTAAAGAACAGCCGCTTCTTGCCTTCTTCCAGGCGCTTCCAGCGCTGCTGGTTTTCGGGGCGACTCTGGTTCGGCACGTAGCGGTTAAACTGGCAGCCGGTACACAGGGGGTGGCTGTCGTCCGCCGGCCGCAGCCAATTGCACACGCCGTGTTCGCGGCCGTTCAGGCACACGCGTTCCTGCCACTCCTCTTCCCCCATGGACACCATTTCCATGGCCACGGGGTCGTAGGCCAGGCGCGCGCCACAGGCCAGACACTGGTCGCTATCAAAGAACACCGGGTGGCCACAGGACTGGCAGGAAAACCGCTTCACTGATTCTTACTCCGACAAAAACCAGGTACGAGAGATCGACTCGCTGATGTCATTGAGCAAGACCTGGAACTTGTCGATGAAGGCGTGAATCTGGGCGGGGCTCATCGATTCCGGATCAAAACGCGACAGGCGTCGACGGGCGCGATCCGCCAGGCGCATTGATTCATCGTTGTTGCGCAATATGGCCAACTCCTGGCGCATGCCCTTAAGGCAAAAGGCCACGGAGCGCGGATGGGTACGCTCCTTGAATACAAAGCCAATGACCGGGGCACGCTCAACGATCGGGCCGATCTGGCGCCGGTAGGCCACCTGCGCCGACAAGGCCTGTAGCTGCGCGCCCCACAGAATTGCGTCAATGGCAGCGAAGGCGCCCTCGCGTTCAACGATGTCCACCACGCCCACGTCGAGCACCCGCGTCGCCATGTCACTGCGCTCAATGAGCTGGCCAATTTTTAGGAAACCAGCTGCGTGGTCGCGCGACAGCGTGGTGTTAATCAGCCCGTTCATGCGCTGGCAGCGACCGAGCACGCCCTGCAAAAAGGCGTGGCGATTACGACGACCCACCGAGCGCTCGGCGTGTTCCTTGCAGTACAGGTAAAGCTCGTTGACGTACTCCCAGGCCTCCTCCGGCAGCACATCGCGCGTGGTGCGCACGTTTTCACGCGCAGCACGGACCGCATAGGGAATGCCGCAGTGGACGTCGGCATCAGCGAGCAAATAGCGCAGCACGTTCTGCTCATTAGCTGCGCGGAAGCGCGAGTGAAAATCCGGCTCAGCGTCGAGGATGCGAATCAGCACATCCCAGCCGGGCTCTGAGCCCTTCGGGATATCCATAATCAGATGGTGATAGGCGCTGACCAGACGCACCGTGTCTTCCACACGCTCGATGTAGCGCGCCGTCCAGTAGAGTCGTGCGGCGACCCCCGAGAGCAACGTCAACACATGCCCACCACGATCCAGGTGTCTTTGCTGCCACCGCCCTGGGAGGAGTTAACCACCAGCGACCCCTTCACCAGCGCCACCCGCGTTAAACCGCCCGGCGTTACCCAGCTGTCTTTGCCCTGCAAAATAAAGGGCCGTAGGTCGAGGTGGCGCGGCGCCACCTTGTCATCGATATAGGTTGGCGCGGTGCTCAGCTTCAGGGTGGGCTGTGCGATGTAGTTGCGCGGGTCTTCCTCGATCAGCTTGCGGAACCTGCGGTGCTCTGTTTTGGTCGCGTGCGGGCCGACCATAATGCCGTAGCCGCCCGATTCGTTGGCGGGCTTCACCACGAGCTGCTCGATGTTTTCCAGCACGTAGTCGCGATCCTTGTCGCGGTGGCAGAGGTAGGTCGGCACGCTGTTAACGAGGGGCTTTTCCTTCAGATAGTAACGGATCATCTCCGGCACATAGGCGTAAATCACCTTGTCATCGGCAACGCCCGCGCCGGGCGCATTGGCGATCGCCACGTTGCCCGCCTTCCAGGCACGCATGAGGCCAGCCGCGCCCAGCATGGAGTCCTCACGGAAGGCTTCCGGGTCCATAAAGTCTTCATCAATGCGGCGGTAA
Source organism: Pseudomonadota bacterium (assembly GCA_038748065.1). Lineage (GTDB taxonomy): Bacteria > Pseudomonadota > Gammaproteobacteria > Pseudomonadales > Halieaceae > JBCDJG01. Next base: position 23,303 of record JBCDJG010000012.1, on the reverse strand, counting down.
ATCACGTCGACCCGCACCGGGCCATCCACGGTGCGCATGTAAACGCAGTCATCGTCGCCCACAAAGAGGTCCGGGCCCTCCACCAGCTCCGCCCCCATACCCTGGGCCAGGAAGGCGTGCTCAAAATAGGCAGAGTTAAAAATACCCGGCGTTAGCACCACCACGCAGGGCCGGCGGCGCTCGCGCGGCGACAGGCTGGCCAGCATGCGGTAGAGCCGCGCGGGGTAGTCATCCACCGGCTGAATGGAGTAGTTCTCAAAAAGCTCTGGCAAAACGCGCTTGGTTATCTCGCGGTTCTCTACCATGTAGGAAACACCCGAGGGCACGCGCAGGTTATCTTCCAGCACGTAAAGCTTGCCGTCGTTGTTGCGAATCAGGTCAGAGCCGCACACGTGCGCCCACACGCCATGGCGCGGCTTTATGCCCTCGCACTGCGGCTTGTAGTTGGTGGATTCCAGCACCAGGTCGGCAGGCACCACGCCATCTTTTAATATGCGCTGGCGGTTATAGACGTCATCGATGAAGCGGTTCAGTGCGCGGCAGCGCTGGATCAGGCCGGCGCTGACTCTCTGCCATTCGCGCGCGGTGATAACGCGCGGGATAATATCGAAGGGCCAGGCGCGATCAATGTTGCCCTTCTCGGTATAAACGGTAAAGGATATGCCCATCTCGCGAATGGTCGCCTCGGCCGCCGCGCGACGCGCATCCATTTCCTCGTGCGACAAACTCTGCAGGTGCTTTACCGCACGGCGCGCAGCGACCCGCGCCGTACCATTAGGGGTGATCAGTTCGTCATAAAAATCACCCGAGTGGTAAGCCTTCCAACTCTTGTTCATCCCGGATCCCGTACCTCGTGTATCGTCAGTATAAACGCTGCATGCGAGGGGAGTAAGCCTGCCTGAAATCAACTATGAGGTTGTGTTTCGGCGCGCTTCTTTACGCGCTACACTCTGCGCACTCCAAACACAGCCTAAGCGCAACAAGATAATGAACCTGAACCAAACTATCCGTGTGTCGCCTGATGTTATCTCGCAGGAGGTGTCCGGTGAGACCGTCCTCCTAGATCTGCAAACAGAGCACTATTTCGGGCTCGACGAAGTGGGCACGCGCATCTGGCAGCTGATCAAGGAAACGGATGACCTGAAAGAGATCTTCAGCACCCTGCTCAGTGAGTACGAGGTGAGCGAGGCGCGGCTGCAGAACGACCTGAACGTCTTGCTGAGCGAGATTTCCGATCTTGGTCTGATCCAGCTGCAGGCGCGCGGCTAGAGAGCCCTCAACGTGCTGCATCATCGCGCCTGCCATCTCTGCGAAGCGATCTGTGGGGTCGTTATCGAAACCGAGGGCGATGACATTGTTTCCATCAAGGGCGACCCGGACGACCCCCTCAGTCGCGGCCACATTTGCCCCAAGGCGGTGGCACTGAAGGATATCCACGAGGACCCGGATAGGCTGCGGCAGCCCATCCGAAAAATCACCGACGAGAACGGCGAGCCACGCTGGCAGGCCATCAGCTGGGAGGAAGCGCTGGACACAACAGCACGCGCCCTCTTCGAACTGCGCGACCAGTACGGGGCCCACGCACTGGGCATCTACTCCGGCAACCCCTCGGTGCATAACTACGGCATGCTCACCCACGCGAGAGAGCTGTCGCGGCACTTCCGCACGAACAATCGTTTTTCTGCGACCAGTGTCGATCAGTTACCGCACCACCTGGCCTACCTCTGGCTGTACGGCCACAAGTTCCTCTACACCGTTGCAGACATCGATCGCACCGACTATATGCTGATGCTGGGTGCCAATCCATTGGCCTCTAACGGCAGCCTGTGGACCGTGCCGGACGTACGCCAGCGCATCAAGGATCTCACCCAGCGTGGCGGCAGGCTGGTCGTGATCGACCCGCGCCGCACAGAAACAGCTAATCTTGCCAGTGAGCATCATTTCATTCGCCCGGGCAGCGATGCGCTGTTTCTACTAGCGCTATTGCAGACGCTGTTAGATGAGCAGCTGGCTGACCCCGGCAAGCTGGCGGACTTTACCGATGGCCTCGATACCGTGGCCGCAGCGCTGTCTGATTTCACCCCGGAGTTCGCTGCGCAGCATACGGGAATCGCAGCGGACACCATTCGTAGCATCGCCCGCGACTTTGCCGCGAGCAAGGCAGCCGTATGCTACGGCCGCATGGGCGTTTCCACCCAGGCCTACGGCGCGCTTTGCCAGTGGGCCATTCAGGTGATCAATATCGCCACGGGCAACCTTGATCGCGAAGGCGGCGCGATGTTCGCCACGCCCGCGATTGACCAGGTACCTACGAGCGGCCCCGGCGGCTTCGGCCGCCATCACAGCCGCAAGCGCGGCCTGCCAGAGTTTGACCGCGAACTGCCCGTGGTCGCCCTGGCCGAAGAAATCCTGGAGCCGGGCGAGGGACAGATACGGGCGCTGTTTACGGGCGCCGGCAATCCCGTGCTATCCACGCCCAACGGCCGCGCACTGGAAGCGGCTCTTGAGACACTGCAGTTTATGGTGTCGATCGACATCTACCTGAACGAGACCACGCGCCACGCCGATATTATTCTGCCGCCCACCTCGCCGCTGGAGCATGATCACTACGACCTCGCTTTTCACGCCATGGCAGTACGTAACACCGCGCGTTACAACCCGCCCGTCTTCGACAAGCCCGAGGGCAGCCTGCACGATTGGGAAATTTTTGCCGAGCTCGGCCGCCGGCTGGATCTGCTGGCCGGCGATGAGCCACAGCCCACCATGACGCCAGAGCAGATTCTGGAATTCGGCCTGGCAGCTGGCCCCTATGCCGCGCAGGGCCTCGATCTTGCTGCCCTTAAAGCCAGCCCCTCAGGCGTCGACCTCGGCGAACTCAAGCCCCAATTGCCCGAGCGCCTGCAAACGCCAGGCAAGCGCATCGACTGCGCGAGCCCCGCGCCGCTGCAGGATATGAAGCGACTGCGCGAGGAGTTCGCCTGCGCTGACGACGACAGCCTGCGGCTGATCGGCCGGCGCCACGTGCGCTCCAACAACTCCTGGATGCACAACCACCAGCGCTTGATGAAAGGGCCGGACCGCAGCGCGCTGTTGATGCACCCTGTCGATATGCAGGCGCGCGGCATCATCGATGGTAGCGACGTATTGCTGCGCTCCCGCGTGGGCGAAGTTCGTGTCGCCGTGCGGGCCACCGAGGACATGATGCCCGGCGTGGTGAGCCTCCCTCACGGCTTCGGCCACCACCGTGAAGGCACCGGCCAGCGCCTGGCTGCCGAGCACGCGGGCGTGAGCTGCAACGACGTCACAGACGAATTGTATATAGATGCACTTTCTGGCAACGCAGCCCTTAATGGCGTAGCGGTGAGCGTGCTACCATCTTCCTGAATATGTCACGTACAACGTGACGTTCTCACACAGGGAGAACACCTATGGATATCTCAACGATTGTTTTCTGGCTGTTACTGCTCGGCCTCGTGATCTACGTCATCGGCATCTACAACCGCCTGGTGACGCTAAAGAACCGCTTCAAAAACGCCTTCGCGCAAATTGAGGTACAGCTCAAGCGTCGCTACGACCTGATTCCCAATTTGGTGGAAACCGCCAAGGGCTACTTGAGCCACGAACGCGAAACCCTGCAGGCGGTGACCGAGGCGCGCAATAGCGCCGCGGCCGTACTCAAGGGCATGGAAGGTGGCAACATCGGCACAGGCGATATGGCGAAGCTGGCCGGCGCCGAGCAGGCCCTGCAGGGCGCGCTGGGTAGACTCAATGTAAGCCTGGAAGCCTATCCCGACCTGAAGGCCTCGGAAAATATGCAGCAGCTCTCGGAGGAGATCACCACCACGGAAAACCGTATAGGCTTTGCACGCCAGGGCTACAACGATGCGGTGATGGCCTTTAACACCTACCGGCAGAGTTTTCCGCCAATTTTCTTCGCCGCTAAGTTCGGCCACCCGGACGACGCCGAACTGCTGGAGTTCGCTGATTCCGAGCAGATTCAGGCAGCACCTTCGGTGTCGTTCAGCTAGGCGGACGGTCTTCGCGCGAACGCGCCATCATTCCCTGCGGGGCCTGTCATTCGCGCCTTGGCGGGGATGACGACGCTCTTCGAGGGATGGGGCGTTCGCGAAAGCTGCGCTGAAGAGGCATGAATTTCTTTGAACAACAGGACCAGGCTCGCCGCAATACACGCTTGCTGGTGTTGCTGTTTTTAATCGCCGTTGCCGCGCTCATTCTGCTGACCAATGGTCTGGTCGCCGCTTTTTTGTACTTCAGCCAGGATTACAACGTCTACGTGGGCAGTCGCGGCGACCCTGGCGGCTTTTGGGCCTACTTCAGCTGGCCGCGCTTCGGCTTGATTGGCCTCGGCATCACGCTCACCGTCGGCATGGTTGTGCTGGTCAGGTGGCTGCAGCTCAGAGGCGGCGGCAAAGCCGTGGCAGAGGGCATGGGCGGCGAGCGCATTGTGCCGCAAACCGATGATAAGGCAGAGCGGCGCTGCCTGAATGTGGTCGCCGAGATGGCGCTGGCCGCGAACATGCCGGTGCCGCCGGTGTATGTCATGAACGGCGAGCGCGGCATCAACGCCTTCGCCGCGGGCACGACGCTGCCAGATGCCGTGGTTGCCGTCACCCGTGGCACTATTAACCACCTGAAGCGCCAAGAGCTCCAGGGCGTCATCGCCCACGAATTCAGCCACATTTTGAACGGCGATATGCGGCTCAACGTGCGCCTTGCGGCACTGCTCAAGGGCATCACCTTCGTCGGCGATGTTGGCCATATCCTGCTGCGCTCCTCCAATCGCCATCGCACGGGCGTGGGCCACGCCAGCAGCAGCGGTGGCCCCGCCCTGCCGATTCTCGGCCTGGCGCTTTGGATACTGGGCTGGCTCGGCGGGCTTGCCGCGGGCTTTATCAAGGCAGCGATCGGCCGCCAAAAAGAGTTCCTGGCGGATGCCTCCGCCGTGCAGTTCACCCGCAGTAACGAGGGCATCGGCGATGCTCTGAAGGTGATCGGCGGCTACGTGCCCGGCACGCTGGTGCATGCGGCCAGGGCCCACGAGATGTCGCATATCTTCTTCGGCGAGATCGAACACGGCCTGTGGCAGCTCTTTGCCACACACCCGCCGCTGGATGAGCGCATCCGTCGCGTGCAGCCGGACTGGGACGGCAGCTACATCGAGCGCAAGATCGAGCACTATGCCGAGCGCCCAACGGATTACTCCGAAGCCATGGCCGGCGTTGGCCGCGCGGCCATCGTCGCCGCCGCGACCGCAGCGGCGGCCGCAGCCATGGAAGAGCCGGTGCCGCTCTCGGATGAGGACTTTGGCCCTCCGCCCGAGGCGCTGGAGCAGGCCACTGCGGAACGCTATGAATTGCCCGTTGCCTTTGTGCGCATGGCCAGCGAGCCCCTGGGGGCCAGTGCCCTGGTTCTGGCGCTGCTGTTAAGCGCCGATGAGGCGACGCACGAAAAGCAAATGCAGGCCGTGATTGGCGCCCAAATAGATGGCCTTGACGATATGGTGGCAACGGTACGTGAGGGCGTGGCGGAGCTCGTAGCAGGCCAACGCCTGCCATTGCTGGAGCTGTGTTTGCCCGCATTGAAGTCAACCTCCTACCGCCAGTACCGCAACTTCAAGGACGCCATGCTCAAGCTGGTACAGGCCGATGCCCGGGTGGAGCTGTATGAGTGGTGCTTCTTTCAATTGATGCGGCACTACCTCGACCCGGAGTTCATTCAGGTGAAGCCCAGCAAGCCGCGCTACAACAAGCTGACGAAGCTGCGCTATCACCTGCGCGTGGTGCTGTCGGTGCTGGCCCATGAGGGGGGGGGCGACGCCCACGCGGCCTTCGATGCCGGTGTGGCGGAACTGGAGCTGACCGGCCTGGTGCTGATGCCACGGGACCAGGCCAGCGTCGCGGCCTTCTCGAAGGGCGTGCACGAACTGAGGGATTGCTACCCGCTGTTGAAGCCCAGGGTGCTGAAGGCCATGGCCGCGGCGGCAGCCGCGGATGGGGAAATTCAGCCGACGGAACGGGAGGTTGTGTTGAGTATTGCCGCCGTTATGGATTGCCCGCTGCCCGAGGGATTCCTCGGGGGGCTGAAAGATGGCGCTCTCTCTTGAACAGCGCCCTCTCTTGATCAGCGCTGCTAGTAATACTCGATCTTGTACTGGCTATAGCTGACCCCGGTCCAGCGCCGGAAGGCGCGGTAGAAGCTGTTGACTTCCAGATAGCCGAGTTCATCGGCGAGGCACTTGCCCGGCAGCCAGCTATCTTTCAGGCGCTTCTCACAGCGGTACTGGCGGGCTCGATCCAGCAGGAACTGGTAGCTGGTATGGTCGGCTCGCAGGCGCCGGCGCAGAGTGGTGCAGCTCATGCCGAGCTGCTCGGCGACGCGGTAGGCGCGCACACGGGAGAGGTCATCCTCGAGCAGTATCTTCAACACCCTGTCGGTGGTGCGCGAGAGGGCGAAATAACGGGGGGTGTTGATTGATGCCGGAGCCAGAGGCGCACGCGGTGCAGCCCTGCTCACGGGTGTCAGAGTAGATTCCATCGCTCAAATCCTTTTGATTGATTGGCTTGCTTTCTTGCATGGGTTAGTTGCATGGGTTTTAGGCGCGGGCACATCCTGTGCCGCACACTCTTCAGACTAGCAAAGGGTTCAGCAAGCGCCAGCCCGCGCTCGCTTTTGGTGGATTAGTTGACGACCGTCAGGCCTTTGTAAGAGCCGAGCATGACGCGGTTCCGGCCGGCCTCCTTGCCGTGGTACAGAGCGGTATCTGCGCGGTGCACCGTAGCATCGAGGCTTTCGCCCTTGCGATGGGCCGCAATTCCGAAGGTCATGGTGAAATCGAGGCGCTTGCCGTCGTAGTCAAAACCCGCCATCTCCACGGCCTGGCGCAGTGACTCGGCCATCACCGAGGCGCCCTTGGCGTCGGTTTCGGGCAGCAGGAAGATAAACTCCTCACCCCCCCAACGGGCCACCAGGTCAACCTCGCGCACCCGGTAGCTGAGCACCGCGGCAATGCGCCGCAGCACCTGGTCACCACAGGCATGGCCATAGCGATCGTTGACCAGCTTGAAGTGATCGAGGTCGGCCAGCACCAGCGCGAAGGGCGGGCTACCGCGGAACACGCGCTGAATTTCCTTTTCTGCTTCTTCGATAAAGCCGCGCCGGTTGAGCAGGCCCGTGAGTGGCTCGACGCGGGCGGCCTCCGCCAGCTGCCGGTTGGCCACTCGCAGATCTTCCGTGCGCTCTTCCACCTCGCGCTCCAGCCGATTGAGCATGTTGGTAAAGCGATTGCCGAGAGAGACTGACATTGCCAGCATGATGGCGGCAAAACCGAAGTGCAGCATGCGCACGCTGTCGAGGGCGGCAAGATCAATGAGCAGGTCGTTCACCGCCGTCGCGCCAAAGACCGCCAGCCCCAGGAACAGGGTGCGCGCCTCGGGGTTGCCCTCGCGCACGCTCTTGAGCACCATCACCGGCGCGACCAGGAAGAGCGGCACCGTCCACAGCTGGAAACCGAACAGAATCAGTGGCTGCACGTCGGGCCGGGGGTCCCACAGGCCGACAATGGCGAGAATCACGAAGGACACCTGGTAAGCGCGCATCCAGGAGCGCACCTCGCTGCCCATCAAGGCCCACAGCATCTGCATGCTCACCGCTGGCAGCATATAGATGGCCCCGTACTCGATTTTCTTCAGCGTATCGAAAGATACCGGCAGCATATGCTTCCACTGAGTGAGCATGAAGCCGTAGATGGCCACGTTGACCGCCATGAGCCCAAACCACAAGAACAGCCGCATGTGCCGATTACGCTGATACAGGTACAGGTGATATAGCCCGAAGCACAGGAACAGGCAGCAGAACAGCAGCGCGGGCAGGTTGCGCGCAATGCCACCGAACAGCTGCTTTCGATACTCTCCGAGGCTGAAAGTGCCCGCATAGGGGCCGCCGCCCCAAACTCTTACCGTGGCCTCGTCGCCACCCCAAACGCGCAGGGCGATATCCAGGCGGCCGTCGGGCGCGATGATCTCGCGGGGCAGAAAATGCACCATCTCGCGATCGTAGTAGCCCCGCGCCAGCGGCGGCAGCTGCCCCAGCGCACCGATCATCCGGCCGTTGGCGTAGACCTCATAGGCGCTCATGACCTTGCCGAGCTGCAGGCCGAGGCCGTCGCCGAACTGGGGGGCGTTAAGTGCATCGGGCGCCAGCCGTACCGACAGTCGATACCAGGCCATTTGGCCCGATTTGGGAAAACCCTGGCCCGGCCAGCTGGCGGGCATGTTGGTAAGCGCCCAGCTGCTATCGTCAAATCCGGGTCTGGCCCAATCCAGGCTATCCCCCGGCTGAAAGCGCCACTGGCCATCGAGCATGAAGCCAGACTTCAGCTCTTGACCAGCGATCTGTGGCAGATCCGCGGCGCTGGCCCACAGCGGCATAAGGCAGGCCAAGAGGCTAGCCAGGAGGGCCGCTGGCAGGGCGCGGCCTCGCTTGCTGTGTCGTCTGGGTGTCATAGTTAACGCTTACACTAAGCCCGCTTGGATTTGTAGTTTCGGGCCAGTATAGCCTCGAGCCCTGATAAACCGCGGCGACAAATGGGCAAAAACTCGACATTTTTCACATTTCAGCACATGCACCGCACTAATTATGCGCCGATATGGGACAAGGCTTTATGTTTAGGCTGATTTCCAGAAGTAGAGGCAGCCACAGACGCACTGACTTTCCGTCGCTTGATCGCCGAGGCCAGCCGCAGCGGCCCTAGTTTTATTCAAAATAAATGCCATTTTGCTTGAAAATTGTCTGGCCTTGGCCTGAAAATCGATAGAGCTTGGAACCTGCTCGAGCTTGGCCCGAAACTTGAATAGGAAAGCTGTATCACTATGTTCCTGCGTGGCGCCGCTTAATGGCCATAACCGCCCTGATTCTCGGCCTGTCTGCCCTGGTGATCAGCCGCGCCTGCATCAGCGTGGCGCTGGAAGAGGGCCTGGTGGATCATCCCGATGAGCGCAAAACCCACCAGGGCGCAGTGCCGCTGGCTGGTGGCCCTGCTTTTTTCATTACCTTGATATTCGGCAACCTGGCCTTGGACATCCCGCCATATACGCCTACCCTTCTGGTGATTGCCGCGGGCGTTTTACTACTCGGCCTCTACGATGATATGAACCATATCAAAGCGACTTTCAGACTGATGCTACAGTTTGGGGCGGGATTGTTGATCGCCACCTGGGGAGGCATCAGCATCACCAATGTTGGAAACCTGCTTGCCATGGGAGACATACCACTCATGGTCCTTGCTGCACCACTCACTGCTCTTGCGGTTGCAGGGCTATCGAATGCCTACAACATGATTGATGGCATCGATGGGCTTGCTGCCAGCACCGTAATTCTGCCCCTGGCCGTGCTTTTCGCGCTGGCCGTCCAGGCCGGGCACCCGATGGCACCCACCCTGCTGCTGATGATTGTGCCTCTGGCGGTATTCCTGCTGTACAACCTAGGGCCCAATAACCGCTGGCTGCCTAAGATGTTTCTCGGGGATGCGGGCTCCGTCACACTGGGCGTTCTGGTCACGGCCAGCCTGGTGTACTTCAGCCAGGGCGAGCAAGCCCTGATCAACCCGGTAACGGCTCTGTGGCTGGTAACAGTACCGCTGATGGACATGCTGGCGACCATGCTGCGCCGCCTGAAAAACGGCCGACATCTCATGCAGGCAGACCGCTCCCACCTGCATCACGCCCTGATGGACATGAGGTTTAGCCGCAGGCAAACGCTGGCCCTGATGCTGATTTATGGCGTGGCCTGCGCAGGCACTGGCCTGTGGCTCGAGCAATTCCCCGAGTTCATCAGCATGGCAGCCTACTTCGCACTCTTTGGTGCACACTGTCTGTTTGTTCTTAAAAGCGAAACCATCGGGCGCAAGCTGTTCGGTAACTCACGCGCGGGTGGCGGTTCCGTGCCTGGATAGCATGGCTGCTCGCTGGCGCGTCCTCCTCCTTCTGCCGCTCATCCTGCTGGCTGCGTGCCGAATCGAAATTCGCGTGCCCGAGGGCGGGCGTGTACAAAACCTGGAAGGCAGCATCAGCTGCGGCCCGGGCGAGACCTGCGAACTCGACATCAGCGGCTTTTTTGACGAGGCCTTTATCGCCGTGCCGGAGCCGGGCTTTGTGTTTACCGCCTGGAAGCCGCGCAACAGGAGCCTCTGCGCTGGGCGCTCCGCGCGCTGCTACCTGAGCACCGTGGGCTTTGACGACAACCCCTTGGTGCAGGCGCTGCTGGCCTCGGATGACGTTTTCTTCCTTGTGCCTGAGTTCAGCCGCCAGGACGCCCTGGCCAGCTTCGACACCATTGAAGCCTTACCCGGCGGCGGCAACCAAACAGTGGCAGGGGGGATTTCGCCGGATGGTTCGGCCATTATCGGCAGCAGCGAGTACGGCTTTGGCCCGGGCGATTTCGAAGCCTTTCGCTGGACTGCCGGTGAGGGCACGGTAGGCCTTGGCGATCTGCCGGGCCTGACCGTGAACAGCGAAGCCTACGGCGCCTCCTTGCGCGGTACGGCCGTGACCGGCTGCGGCACCTCGGACGAGGCCGTAGAGGGACTGAGCAGCGTGCGTGAAGCCTTCCGCTGGACACTCGCCGGAGGCATGCAGCCCCTCGGTGACTTCGACGGTGGCCAGTACCGCAGCTGCGGCCTGGCGATTTCTGCCGATGGCAGCACCGTGGTGGGCGTGGGCCGCACCGCGCGCGGCGACGAGGCCTTCCGCTGGCGCGAACGCACGGGGTTTAGCGCTCTGGACGACCTGCCCGGCGGCGGTTTTGAATCCGTCGCCTTTGCGGTGTCCTCGGGCGGCCAGATAGCCGTGGGCTATAGCACCTCCGGCCGGGGTGTGGAGGCTGTGCGCTGGCGCTTCGATGCCCCCATCGAGCGCCTCGGTGACTTGCCCGGGGGGCGCTTCAGGAGCGTGGCTACGGCGATGTCATTGAATAGCGACGTGGTGGCCGGGCGCGGCGAGGTGGACTACCTGCTGGCCACGCGCACGCCTGTTAACGAGGCCTTTGTGTGGACGGAAGCGAATGGCCTGCAGGGGCTGGGCTTTCTGCGCCCACGGCAGCGCAACTCCGAGCCCACCCCGGTTGCGGTGGCCGCCGACGGCGACGTGATCGTGGGCAACGAGGGCAGCCGCCCCTGGCTATGGACGCGCCAGCACGGCCTGCGAGAGCTGCAGGACGTTCTTATTGCGCAGGGCGCAACAGAGCTCACCGGCTGGCTAATTACCTCGGTGCGTGGCATGTCGTCCGATGGCCGCACCCTCACTGGCGAGGGCAACGGGCCCTTCGGCGAGCGTGTGTGGGTGGCGACCTTCAACCCGCGCTTTCCTAACTAGCCCTGTTTTTCTAACGCTAGATCCAACCCTGAAAGCGGTAATACCACCAGCCAACGTATTCGCGTAGGGCTTTAGTAGAACGCTCTAGATTTTCCACAGAGGGCAGCCAGCGCGAGGCAGACTTCTTACTTGCACTCCGCTGGTAGTCGGTCGGCACCGCATAGGCAACTACTCCTATATGATCGAAGGCCGCTAATGCCCGGCGCATATGATATGCAGACGTCACGAGAATGATTCGCTCTAGCCTACGCTGCTCGAGGATGTCCGCCGTAAAGAGTGCGTTCTGGCGAGTATCGCGACTCCGCGACTCCGTGATTACAGCACCCTTTGGCACGCCCATCAGGGTCAGCACATCTCGCATTCGTTCAGCGTCGGACCTCTCTTCCGGCGCACTTCCTCCACTTAGAAGCAGCCAAGGTGCTTTATGGGCCTTGTAAAGCGCCGCGCCCTTGAGAACGCGATTACTCGCTGTACCAATATCTCCCAGCTGCCCCAGGTGAACCTCACCAACACCTCCACCGCCCAAAACAACAATGACCTCTGCCTCAGGCACGGCGCTTACTGCGCGGGGTGGTTGCGAATCTTCCAAACTACCCATCAAAAAGTCCGCCACCACAGCCGATGAAAACGCATAGAGCCAGGCCCCACTGACTAGTGACAAAAAAACAGCCCCCCTCGAACGCCCACACATCGCAAGTACTGCTGCAGTGAACAACAGTGCTAATGTCTGGCTAAGCGGGTATACCCCTAGAGACAGTAGCTTGGTGATTTCATACGATAAATTCAAACCGGGCCTCTCGCTGCAGTTACCAGGCGAAATCAGCCCGCTTGGGCACCGTAAAAGTTAACCTCAAAGCTGCAACTATCACTCGGGCTTTGCAGGAAGGACAAATCAAACAGCCGGCCCGCTGAGCTGCGATAGCCCTTTAGCTTGGCGGTTCCCCAGAACCCATCGCTGCCGTCATCGCAGTTATAGCTGCCCTGCAGCATGCCGCTCTCGTCCTGTTGGTAGGTGCAATCCGGCCCTTCTTCATCGTTGTGGAAGATCGTGAGCCGGCCGCTTTCATCGGCTTCAAAGACGAAGTTGGACCGCGCGCGCGGTGTTTGCAGGATGCTGCATTGCGAGGTGGAAAGCTCGGCCATGCCACCGCTGTAGGCACCGAGCGCAGCCGCGGTGAGAGGCCGCCCGGCGGCGCGGGCGATGCAACAATCGATGAGTGGCGCCTGCTGCGACCCTTCGCTATCGCGCACGAGCGCAAGGGCCACGTTTAGCAACTCGCCTTCGGTGCTAGTCTGCTCGATCTCTACAAACAGGCTGGCATGGCCGGGCCGGTACAGGCGCCCCACGTAGGTACCGCTCTCGAAGGGTGGTCGATTGCAAGTGTAGGTGCCACTCATGACCTCCAGCGCGCTACGGCCAACCTCTTCGCGCACATCAAAACGGCCCTGGTAGTAACAGCCGGGCAGTGTGGATTCTTGATCGGGACGCATGTCCACGCGGTTATTGTCAGCGGAGATCTCTACCCAAAAGGGCTTGGATGCGGGCTCGCTGCGTTCCTCACCTTCGACTAGCTCTATCTGCTTACCCAGGTAGGGAGCCTCCAGCAGCTCGCGAAAATGGCGCTCGGTGGTGGGCGCAAGAAAGTAGCGTTCATTGGATTCCAGGATGTCCTGCAGCTCAGGGCTGAAGGCAGCCAGCGCGCTGTTCACGCGGCAATCGCGCATGCTGCCGGCGCAAAGGTAGTTATCGCCCTCGGCCCAGCCCGTAAACGCGGTATTTTCCGGCGCCACGGCTCGAAAGGTTTCGTCGAAGGTGGTATCGACGATATCAAGCCTGCAGTCACGCTGGCTCTCGCAGATAAAGCTGCCCGACTCAGAAACCACGGGGGTATCCTCAATCGGCTGTATGTTCAGGCGGCAGGCGGATACTAGCGATACGAGCCCGAGGGTGACAAGCAGAACTACAGCCCGAGGAAAGCGCGGTTCTTTGTTGTTGTGTATCAGCATCATCTTGCGATGCTACTCCGCCCCGGGAGCCGATGCCAACGGGAAAAGTACGGTTTTGGCGGGCTACAGCCGCTCCACCTCCGCAACAAGCGCGGAGAAATCCCACACAGCAAATTCGACGCGGAAGCTGAAGCCATCAAGATCCGCCGACCAGGTATGCGCAAACTCGCCCTTGGCACCCTCTCGTGGCCAGTATGCAGTGCGCACCCAGTAATTGCCATCGTTGCTGCACACCATGGCTGCACGGCGGCCATCTTCGCCACGCTCACCCAGGTGGATGGCCTCGTCGGCTTCGCACAGCGCCGGAAAGAACACCGCAGCCACCAGGCCATAGTCTTCATCCAGATAGGCATACACCGTGTACTCACCGCCCGGTGCCTTTTTGCGCAGCGTAGATATCGCCGCCCCCGGCTCGCGTTTGATCTGTATGCCCTGGCTACGCTGATGCCAACCCCAGCCAGTGCGTAAATCGTTGTACGGGTCAGGATCCCCCGGCTCGATAACCGTGTGCTTCTGTGCCCAAACAGGCGGCGTAGCAACCAAGAGCGCGACTACCACGACCGCTAGCGCGCCCCCAAACACAAACAGGCCAGCCCCGGCCCGACGCGGCACGATGCGGCCCGCCGCAGCACACGACGCCACAACCCAGCCCAGTCTTTTGGCAATAACATTCACGCCGCCAAGTTATCACACCCCCCTAGCCATCCGCAGCCCCGTCAGCCTCGTCAGCCTCGTCAGCCTCGTCAGCCTCGTCAGCCTCGTCAGCCTCGTCAGCCTCGTCAGCCCCGAGTATGCTCCCCTGGCACGAACTCAAAGACCACCTCACCCTCCGTTTCATCTATCAGCTCGCCACCTGCTACGTCGCTCGCGCAGCTCTCCGTAGACGTTTCCGCGGAAACGCGCTTCCTACGAATATCGAAACAGCCCTGGTGCAGCCTCGCGTGATGAAAGCGGCATAGCATTACCAGGTTATCCAGCGAAGTTTCACCACCATCAGCCCAGTGAACAACGTGGTGACAGTCGAGATTCCGTGACTCGCTACAGCCAGGAAACTGGCACACCCCATCCCGCTCCATCAGCGCGCGCCGGATATGCGCGGGTACCACTCTCGAGCGGCGGCCCACGTTCAGCACCTTGCCCTGTTCGTCTTCCAGAACCGTGGTAATAGACGCATCGCAACTCAGGCGCCGCGCCGTTTCCGCGGAAATCCATGGCCCATTCTCGAAATGCTGACGACCATGCACACAGCAAGGATCGCGCCCTTGACTGCGCAAGGTATTGATATCCACATGCAGCACCACCTGGCAGCGCTCAGCGCCCTTAAGACTCTGCAGCCCCTCGGGCGACGCCGGCGCGTTTGCCAAAAAGTGCTCAACCATTGAGGAGAGGGCATCGGCACGAATCTGCCCCATGAACTGCGAATACGTTTCCGCGGAAATTTTTTCTTCTACCCGCTCCAACTCCACCGCCTCTGCCGAGCGCTCTGCCGGCGCGCTTTCGTCCCCTGGCGCTGCCACCCCGGCAAGGCGATGCTTTTTCGCCAAGGCCTGCGCGGCCTTTTTCAAGCGGGCATCCTTGGCCTTGTTGAACTCGTCCTGCCGCTGCTTTTGTAGCGGGCCTGCGACCGCCTCGAGCGCCTTCATTACCAGCTGCCCCTGCTCCGGCGGCAGGCGCGCGTGAAACACCCACATGCCGTCTTCGTCTTGAAACCAGAACATCTCACGCTGGTGCTCACGAGCGACCTCTTCGCAGGGCGTTTCAGCAACTTCGCCAGCATGCCCGCCGCGATCACCTTTCACTGAAGCACCATCAACCTCAGCACGCTCACCCTCAGCATCCTCCACCTCAGCATCCTCCACCTCAGCATCATCACCCCCAGCACCAGACACCAGCAATTCAGCCCCCGCCGGCACCTCAACATCAGGCACCGGCCGATAGCGGCTAACCACGCGCTCCAGATGCCCGGCGGAAGAACGCTCGGCCATGCCCAGCAAAAACCCCTGAGTGTTGTTGGTAGCCACGCGCGTGATCGCGCGCACCTTGGAATAGCTGAGTTCGCCGCCGGCAAAGGCCGCATCCACTTCGGGCAGGCCCTCCAGCCGGCGCGCAACTCGAACCTTCTCTCGCGCGGCACCGAGATCAATACCCGTATTCGCTGCCAGCCAGTGCGCGCAGCTGCGCATGGCGCCATTGCAGCGCCAGCCACCACTGCGATCAAAGGCCGCGATCATGCGCAGCAAACGGTGATTAGCTACATTGATTTGCGCCGACAGGAGCGTGATCTCTTGCCCCAGGCTTTCAGGCGGTACCCGGGAGAGCACCTCGTCTACCAGCAGTGCAGGCGTGCCCATGTTCGACCTCCAGCGAATAACTGTACATATATACAGTTATGCTAGACGCCGCCGGGCCAAAGCCAAAGAAAAGAAATCCATCAAATGCGACCACGCTTGGAGTGGCCCGCAAAGCAGAGAAACTCTCGTCCTACCCCTACCCCAACACCTCGCGAAAATAAGCCGCCGTTGACTGCAGCCCCTGCTCGAGCTGAATGGTGGGCTGCCACTCCAGCGCACTGCCGGCAAGGCTAATATCGGGCTGACGCTGCTTCGGGTCGTCCAGCGGCAGCGGCTCGAACACCAGCTCAGACTTTGAGCCGGTAATCGCCAGCACCTGCTCCGCCAACTCAAGCATGGTGAACTCGTTAGGGTTGCCAAGATTTACCGGGCCGGCGAAATCCGGGCCCGAATCCATGAGCCGCATCAGGCCATCAACGAGATCATCGACAAAGCAGAAGGAGCGCGTTTGGCTGCCGTCGCCATAGATCGTGATGGGCCGGCCCTCGATGGCCTGCACAATGAAGTTAGAGACCACACGGCCGTCGGCGTGGTGCATGCGCGGCCCGTAGGTATTGAAGATGCGCGCTACCTTGATCTCCAATTCGTGCTGGCGGTGGTAATCAAAAAACAGCGTTTCGGCACAGCGCTTGCCCTCGTCATAGCAGGAGCGCGGCCCCACCGTGTTCACATTGCCCCAGTAACTTTCTGGCTGCGGGTGCACGGCCGGGTCCCCATACACCTCACTGGTGGAGGCCTGCAGCACCTTGCAGCGCATGCGCTTGGCCAGGCCCAACACATTGATAGCGCCGTGCACCGAGGTCTTGGTGGTTTGCACCGGGTCGTGCTGGTAGTGCACCGGCGAGGCCGGGCAGGCGAGGTTGTAAATCTCATCCACCTCCACATACAGCGGGAAGGTGACATCGTGGCGCATGAACTCGTAACGCGGGTTGTCGTGCAGGTGATCGATGTTGCGCTTGGTGCCGGTGAATAGATTATCCACACAAAGCACCTCATGGCCCTGCGCCAGCAATTTATCCGTTAAGTGCGAGCCAATAAAGCCCGCGCCGCCCGTGATAAGAATTCGCTTGCGGGAATCGTAAAGTCGCGTCATGGGTACATCGCCGCTAAAACCCCCATGGTATCATCGTGCCATGACTCAACGCATCTTCGTTGCCGGCCACCGCGGCATGGTCGGCGCCGCCATCGCCCGGCAACTGGCAGGCGCCCCCGGCACCGAACTGATCACGTGCACCCGCGCGGAGCTGGACCTGACCAGCCAACACGCCGTGGCCGAGTTCTTTGCCAACCAACAGATTGACGGGGTTTACCTATGCGCGGCGAAGGTCGGCGGCATTCACGCCAACGACACCTATCCCGCCGAGTTCATTTACGACAACCTGATGCTTGAGGCCAACGTGATACACCAGGCCTACGCCCACGGCGTGACGCGTTTGCTCTTCCTCGGTAGCTCCTGCATTTACCCGCGCCTGGCCGAACAGCCCATGCGCGAGGATGCCTTACTCACCGGCACTCTGGAGCCCACCAATGAGCCCTATGCTCTGGCCAAGATTGCTGGCATCAAACTGTGCGAAAGCTACAACCGCCAGTACGGCACCGACTATCGCAGCGTAATGCCCACCAACCTTTACGGCCCGAGCGATAACTTTCACCCGGAGAACAGCCACGTGATACCCGCCCTGCTGCGCCGCTTTCACGAGGCGAAGCTGGCGGGCAGCCCGAGCGTGACCAACTGGGGCACCGGCAGCGCCCTGCGGGAATTCCTGCACGTAGACGACATGGCCCGAGCCAGCGTGCACGTGATGAACCTGCCGCAGGAAGACTACGCCCGCGTTACCGAGCCGCGCCTGAGCCACATTAACGTGGGCACCGGCACCGACTGCTCGATAAAGGAACTCGTGGAGACCGTGGCCAAAGTTACCGGCTACAGCGGCGACATCGCCTGGGACAGCAGCAAACCCGACGGCGCCCCCCGAAAGCTGATGGACTCCAGCAAGCTGCGCGCCCTGGGCTGGGCCCCCGAATACAACCTGGAATCAGGCCTGGAGAACGCCTACGCCTGGTTTGTGGAACATCAAACGGAAGCAAGAACCTAATGCCAACGCAAAAAACCGCCCTCATCACTGGCATCACCGGCCAGGATGGCTCTTACCTCGCTGAATTCCTGCTGGAGAAAGGCTACAAGGTGCACGGCATCAAGCGCCGGGCCTCGTCCTTTAACACGGAACGGGTAGACCACATCTACCAGGACCCCCACACCTCCGACCAGAACTTCTTCCTGCACTACGGCGACCTGACGGACACCAGCAACATCACCCGCATTATTCAGCAAGTGCAGCCCGACGAGATCTACAACCTCGGCGCCCAAAGCCACGTGGCGGTAAGCTTCGAATCGCCGGAGTACACGGCTGACGTAGACGCGATCGGCACACTGCGCGTGCTGGAAGCCGTGCGCCTGCTCGGCATGACGGACAAAACTCGCATCTACCAGGCCAGCACCTCGGAGCTTTATGGCCTGGTGCAGGAAGTACCCCAAACCGAAAAAACGCCCTTTTACCCACGCAGCCCCTACGGCGTGGCCAAGCTCTACGGCTTCTGGATTACCGTGAACTACCGCGAGAGCTACGGTATGTATGCCTGCAACGGCATCCTGTTTAACCACGAGAGCCCGCGCCGCGGCGAAACCTTCGTGAGCCGCAAGATTACCCGCGGCCTGGCCAACATCAGCCAGGGCCTGGAAACCTGCCTCTATATGGGCAACCTCGATGCCCGCCGCGACTGGGGCCACGCCCGCGACTATGTAGAGATGCAGTGGCTGATGCTGCAGCAGGACGAGCCAAGAGATTTTGTGATCGCCACCGGCCGGCAGATCTCCGTGCGCGACTTCATCCTGAAATCAGCCGAAGCCCTGGGCATCACCCTGCGCTTTGAAGGCACAGGCACGGAAGAAATCGGCATCGTGGACAGCATCGACGCCAATAAAGCCGCCGACGACATCACCGTAAAACCCGGCGACAAAATGGTAGCGGTAGACACCCGCTACTACCGCCCGGCCGAAGTAGAAACGCTGCTGGGCGACCCCTCAGAAGCCAAGAGAGCCCTCGGCTGGGAGCCGGGCACAACGGTTGACGAGATGATTATTGAAATGATCGACGCCGACCTGGAGATCGCCTGCAAAAACCGCCTGCTGGTGCGCAGCGGCTATGAGGTGAACCCCGCTAAAGAGTAAATAGGCAAGCATCAAACCCAGCCAAAATCCCGAGAAAGCGGTTTTACACCCCCGCACCGCGCCCGATATAGTGTGCTTATGGTTTTCGAACTAGCCGGAACCCCATGCACACAATAACGGCGCGCACCAGCCTACTCCTCACCTGCCTGCTCTGCCTGCCGGCCTGCCGACTGCTGTTGATTGCCCCAGACACCGCGCAGGTTGAATCAGAATCGGGCCGCTTTGTGTGCCCCACCAGCACCGAGTGCCGCGTAGACGTGGTAGACCTGTTTTTTAACGAAACCTTCACCGCAGAGCCCCTGCCCGGCTACGAGTTCGACGGCTGGCGTCGCTTCCCCAAGGCCTTCTGCGGCGGCAGCACGGAGGCCTGCGCGCTGGATTCCAGCATTCTTGAAGGCAGCGAGGTGCTGATTAATATTCTGAATTCCGACGACGCCTTTTACCTGACGCCGAACATACGCCCTACCTTCATCGACGATTCGCGCCCCTGCGATACCGTGCCCAACAGCGAGCCCCTGCGCCCGGACGAGGTGGAACAAGTGCTGGAAGCCGCCACAGAGCCCGTACACAAGTGCACCTACGTGCCCAACAACCAGGTGCTCACGCCCAACCCACTGGGCATCGATATTGGCGCCATACTGCTCTACCAGCTTGAAGCCGACGGCGCACTGGGCAGCACCGGCGACACTGTGTTCGCCTTCGACCTGCGCGCACAAGACAACCCGGAAAACGGCAACGCCTGGCCCGTGCTCTACCTCGACCTGGATGCCAACACCAACACCGGCAAGCCCGTTTTAGGCATCGGCGCCGACTACCGTATGCACTGGGACCAGTTTTGCTCCGCCGGCCGCACTGGCCTCTTTGCCTGGGAGAGCAACGGCCCCGGCGGCGTGTGGGACTACCGCGGCATCGGCACCCGCAATGGCACCAGCGTGATCGGCAACGATCGCTTCCAGGTGTATGGCCTGATACAGAACTCAGGCGTGCTGACAGTGGAAGAGCGCAAGACTCCCCCCACCGCCGTGCTGGTATTTGAAACGCTCGGAAGAAACTGCGCCGAACAGGGGCCGGTACTAGAGGCCAGCGGGGTGTTCAGAATCAGTAACTTTTTCGATCAGTAGAGTTATAGAAGCTTTGTTCCATAGAGGAACGTACATCTCATCATTACAACCCCCAGCTCACGGTTACTCACCGGCCTCGCTCAGGCGGCTAGAGTATTCCTTCGTCACAAGCGGCAGTATCTGTAAACGGTCTGACCAGTGGTCAGCCATCGGCCCAAGCTCAGGCGCATTGCTCACGAACCAGCGAAACGTGAAGGCCAGCCCGAGGCTTACAGGAACCGAAAGATGAAACCGTTCAACCACTTCCAAAAACTCCTCCCGGTCTATGTCTTCGCCCCACTAATCGATGGCCAACTGGATATCTCTAGCCAGCATCAGGCTACTACACATGACTCCCGAGGATGCGACTCCCCGCTCTATCATCAAGTGCTCTGTTAGATGAAGGCACAAGTAGAGTAGCTCGACCGCGGGACGCATCTGCCAATGCTCAGCGCACCGAGCGGTGCGCTTCCAGCAGTGCTCGGTGAGGCCCCGGGATCCAGCGATACCATAAGCAAGGTGATCGCCATCCATGGCATAACCAATTAGGCGGCGGTGCAACTCGACGTGTACGTTGACACCGGATTTTGTAAGCCGCGAAAACTCAAGATGGAACATACGTTGATTTCGCGATACGTCCTGAAAACCACTTTCGATCAGCACATTTCTCGCACCGGCCACGTCTGAAAGCTGCACCAGGATGTCAAGATCGACGGATGACCGGTGCCGTATTCCCCCATAGAGTCTTTCTGCCAGGGATTTGTTGTTCATAACCTTGGATAGCACTATGAAACAGCAATAAGTCTTAAAGTCATCCGGAGCGAAGCACCGAGCCTGACCTGAATCTCACTATAAATCGTTACGGATTGAACGGTAGATCAAGGAAAAGAGGCCATTGGGACAAAAAATCAATACAAACAGAAGAGGCTCATTTTCTCCTGACTTCTGAGAATTAACCCGCCACAAAGCCTTGAGGATCAATGACCTTAAGCCAGTGTTCTGAGTATCGACTCTAAGACACCCCAGGAAAGTTGGACAATGGTCTTGATTACTATAAGGGGTCTCTTCGCAATCAACCCACCGTCATTCCGGCGAATGTCGGAATCCAGCGACCTTACTAGCACCACTAGCCCTCAATCCAATTTAGCCCCAGAATATCCCCATGCGTCCGTACACCCACATATCACTTGGCACCCAACAAGCCCTAGAATGGCTATGGGCCCACCCCGCCCACCTGAAGCTTGTACCACACGCATTCTCAGTAGCTGAAGCAGCTGGCGAGCAACTCCACGCAGACCTACTCAAGAAAAGCAAACAACTGCGCACCTCATTCCTGGCAAGGGCCATGCTATTGGATGCAGCCAATACTGAGCTACTGGCAGCCATGGCAGAAGCAGGCATAAAGGCCATCCCCATGAAGGGCCCCGTACTTGCTCAGCGTCTCTACGGCGGCCTACATCACCGCCCTTTCGTCGACCTGGATATCCTGGTGCAGCCCCACCAACTTGATCATGCCAGGGCACTCATCCTCGACGCCGGTTTTCAGGACGTCTCCCGCAACCCCAGACAGTTCCACCTGGAGTTCAGCCGGACGAACCGATCCGGTAGCCACGTGTATGTAGAACTACACCGACGTCTGATTGGTTACGCCATCGGCGGCGATCACCTTGCATTCGGAATCGCCGGCTCGAAGGGTTTCAGTGAGTGGTGTTGGGAGCGTGCCGCCCCAGCCAACGACTACTGGCAAATGGCAGAAGGAGATGAGTTACTTTACCTGTGCCTTCACCTTGCCAAGCACTTAATTACTGAGCGGAAACTCGCCAGCAGCGGACTGGCCTGTAGTAGCCTGCTGCTCGCACGGGATATCCAACTCGCACTAGCCCAGTGGAACTTCGACCCGAACGAATTTCTGGCTACGGTTGAGCGCTTTCACCTGACCGTACCTGTCGGGATGGCACTGGCGTTCACGTTTCGCTGGTTCGAGTGCGAATCAACAACGCTACATGAATTGGCAAGCCAGTTAACCTCACGCCAATCTGCACGCTTCCTGGATTGGGCCGATGATATAGGCACTAAATCCAAGAAAAGCGAAATTCAGGTTAATAACCGCTTACGAATGGTGCTGGAGGCGTTTGCTATGGCGGACCGATGGTCGGACAAGCTGAAGATTTTGCCGATGGTCGCAGGAGAGTACTTCAACCGGAAGCACAGCAGACCTTACGGGGCCACCCGGGCGCGTTAAGCCATATGAGCATCACCATTATCACGCCCGTCTTCAACAGTTCAGGTACTATCCGAGATTGTCTGCGATCAATCGCATCTCAGAGCGTTGCTTGCCAACATATAATCGTCGATGGCGGTTCTACGGATGGGACGATCGAGCTCGTCAAGGAAGAAACAGCACCGGGCCGCGAGTGGTCGACTGAACCAGACCAGGGTATGTATGACGCGATCAACAAAGGACTATCTCGCGCCGCAGGCGACATCGTTGGTGTGCTTAATGCCGACGACTTTTACAATAAGAGCAATGTTCTCGAGAAAGTGGTGAATGCCTTTTCAGAGCCACAAATAGATGCGGTTTACGGCGACCTGCTGTACGTAGACAGAAAAGATACAAGCAAGGTTGTCCGTAACTGGCGCTCCGGCGACTACAGGCCGGAGAGATTTTACTCTGGATGGATGCCCCCTCATCCGACATTTTTTCTCCGGAGAGCAATTTACCAAAGGTACGGGAGCTACCGCTTGGACCTAGGTTCCGCCGCTGATTATGAACTGATGTTACGCGTACTGCTCAAGAACCGCATCAGAGCAAAGTATATCCCCCAAGTAATGGTCCGCATGCGTAACGATGGTGTGAGCAACGCCAGCCTTAAGAACCGCATCAATGCCCATCGCAACGATAGGAAGGCTTGGCGCGTAAATCAAATTCAGCCCAGACCGTGGACACTGTTTGCAAAGCCCGTCAGCAAGTTGGGGCAGTGGCTCTAACGCGCTATAACTTTGCACAAAACGGCTATATCACCGAACGTGCTTGTGCGGGTCTGTGGTCGCATGAACTCCTGTTTGATCCCGAAGCTATACAATGTCCTGTAATCCCCCCGAAATTCCGCAGGGGTTATAAGTAGAGAATTCCACTATGATGAATGAAAGGAGTTTTCTATGCGACAGTCACGATTCAGCGACAGCCAGATACTGGCGATTCTGAAACAGAATGAACAAGGCGTATCCG
>JBCDJG010000011.1:0-111070 GCA_038748065.1 Pseudomonadota bacterium | reverse complement strand
GCGATCGACGCCCGGCCCCTTGCCATACCACATGCCGTAGACGCCATCGACCAGCGGCTGGTCCAGGAGGTCAAACTGCTGACTACCCCAAACCGCGGTTGCCGCGAGATCTTCATTGACGCCCGGCTGGAAATGAATATTCGCCTCCTCAATGCGTGAACCCGCCGCCCAGAACGCCGCATCGAGGCCACCGAGTGGTGAGCCACGGTAGCCGGAGATATAAGCGCCCGTATTGAGGCCGGCCTCGGCATCTACCCGCTGTTGCTGCAGCGCAAGGCGCACCAGGGCCTGTGTCCCCGAGAGCATGGCGCTGTTTGCTTTCAAATCGTACTTATCGTCAAGGCTGATCATGATTCTTTGGCGATTTTGTTATCTCTGTATTCTCGCGGGGCACGAAGCGCTCCACGCACCCTAGATTACCTTATTTTTGCACGACGACAAATATAAAAGATCGGCGAACTTGGCGTGCTATTCTTGCGCGCTGACTGTAACCCGAGTGATGCCGCCGTGAGTCCCTTCGCGCGCCTGATGAAAAAACTCTCGCTGATCGAGGCCCATGAGCTGCGAGCCACCTTGGGCTCCTTTGCGCTCGTGTTCATGCTGATGGCCGGCTACTACGTGCTGCGACCGGTGCGTGACAGCATGGCCAGCGACTGGAGCGACGCGGAGGTCAGCACGCTTTGGACCTTCACCTTCTTGTTCAGCTTTATCGCCACGGCGCTCTACGGTTTGGCCGCATCCAGACTTCGGCTGAAAATCCTGGTGCCCGGGGTTTACGCCTTCTTTGCGGCTAGCTTTGTCGCGGTCTATCTGTTGACCACCGCCCTGCCCGATCCCGATCTGGTCAATCGCTTCTTTTACGTCTGGGTAAGCGTGTTCAGCCTGTTCCAGGTCTCAGTGTTCTGGAGCTTCATGAGTGACCTATACAGCACGGAGCAGTCGCAACGGCTGTTTGCCTTTATCACGACCGGCGCCAGCGTCGGCGCGATGGTAGGACCTTCCGTTCCAGTGCTGTTCGCCACCGAGCTTGGCAACAACAACCTGCTGTTGATCGCCAGCGCTGTCCTGTGCGCCACCATCCCGTTGATCTTTTTCCTCCAGCGCCTCGGCGCAAAAGAGTTGGGCTCGGTTCATGGAGGCGTTGGAGCAGCACATATCGTGGATCAGAAGCTGGGTGGGAATCCATTAAGCGGCTATCGCGTATTTCTGCAGAGCCCCTACCTGCTGGCTATCGGTGCGTTTATTTTTCTCTACACGGGTATCGGCTCCTTCGTCTATTTCGAGCTCAAAAACCTGATGGCTGCCTACTCCTCTGAAGAGCGCACGCAGATCTGGGGCTTCATGGATTTAGTCGTAAACACGCTGACCATGCTCTTCGGCTTGTTCCTGACCTCGCGCCTCACCCAGCGCTTCGGGCTTGCCGCTACGCTGGCTCTGATTCCCGTGCTGATTGTCGGTGGCCTGTTGACCGTGGCGCTGGTGCCCATGTTGTGGGTGGTCGTGGGCTTACAGATCTTCCGCCGTGCCGGCAACTATGGCGTGACGCGCCCGGCACGGGAGATGCTGTTTACGGCCGTCGACCGCGAGACCCGTTTTAAAGCCAAACAAGTCGCCGATGTGGTGGTCTATCGCGGCGGTGATGTGTTCTGGGCCTGGTCTTTCACCGGTCTTACTGCGATTTTAGGCCTTGGGATGGCGGGCGTGGCCCTGGTCGGCGCCACCATCGCTGCCGCCTGGGCGGGCCTCGGCATTTACCTAGGGCGCCGCTTTCAGGAGCGCGAACATGAGCAACAGGATGAGCAGGCGGCCCAGCCGACATAACAACAGCGCGAGGACAACATGAAAGACCTGGACAGTAAGGTATTAGTGATCTGTGGTTCCGCCACCGGCATCGGTGCCGCCACGGTGCGACGGCTGCATGCCGAGGGTGCGAGGGTGGTCGCCGCAGATATCAATCTGGAAGGCGTCCAGGGCCTGGTCGAGTCTCTGGGCGACGAACGGGCACTGGCACTGTGGTACGACCAGGCGGATGAGAGCAGCATCCAGGCCATGATAGAGGCCGCCACTCAGCATTTCGGACAGCTGGATGGCCTACTCGCGAATGCGGCGAATCTCACGGTCATATTGGAAGACGGCGACTTGCTCGACAACGACGCCCGCATCTGGAAGGAGACCCTGGATGTTAACGTTATCGGCGTCGCCAATCTGTTCAAGGCAGCGTTGCCACATCTTCAGGACAAGGGCGGCGTATTGCTAGCCACCTCCTCTGACGCCGCCTCGATGGGCGAGCCAACGCGAGTCGCTTACGCGGCCTCCAAAGCCGCCATCAACGCTATCGTCCGCCACGTCGCCAAACGCTGGGGCAAAGACAACATTCGCGCCAACGTGGTGTCACCCGGGCTGATTATGACCGAGCAGCTGGTGGCGGCCTTTGATGAGGCAACCAGTGAAGCCATGTTGACCCATACGCCGTCACCAAGGCATGGCACGCCGGAAGACATTGCCGCAGCCGTTGCCTACCTGTTTTCATCCGACGCGGACTGGATCAACGGCCAGGTCTGGCACGTTAACGGCGGGATATTTCTCAGTAACTAGCGTCCCTGGCGCGCCGCGCTCGGCTGATCCAGATGTTGTACACTGGCCGTAACACTGCGATGCGAACTCTAATAACACTGACAGTGGGACTAGGACTGTCTGCCTGCGCCGCCCTGGCCATTGCCGGAACGAGCGAAACGCCAAGCGATACCCCCACACTCTACGCCAGCCGCCAGGGAGACCTCTTCACCCTGCGCGCCGATGGCGTGCGCCTGCGCGATGCTATCGAGGCGCTTCGGGACCTTAGCGATATCCGGATAGATGGCGATACTGATCAGGCCGAACCAGTGTACGTCGACGTCATGGACCAGCGCTTGTCCGACCTGATCCCAAGCCTGACCAGTCGCTACGTTCTGATTGAAGAAGGCGGACGTCTGCAGCGCGTCATTCTCTTCCCTGCCGGCGGCGAGCAAACCGTGGTTAACGCTACCGTTTCTCGTGACCTCCGCGGCCGCGCGGGCGGGGCGTGGCGCGAGGGCGACATTCGCACCGCCATGACATTTTATGAGATGGCGATCGCAAAGGATCCGCGTGACCCGCTGCCACGTTCCGAGTATGGTCGCCTGCTGACCCTGATGGCGAGTTACGACGTTGCCCTGCCGCACCTGAAAGAGGCCGCCGTGCTAAACCCTGAGCAGCCTCAGGTCTGGCTGGACCTGTACAGCTATTACCAGCGAACACTGCAGCTAGCGGCCTCATTTGAGGCCCGCGCGCGCGCAAGAGCGCTTGCTGACCAGACGAGTATCATTCAGGACACCAGCGGCCTGTGGCGGCTGGAAAACACATCGATTCAACCCGTCCGCTGAAACCAAACCAAGGAATATAATGATTAAAGCTATATATAAGCGACTGGCAGCGCTGCTGTTGTTACTGCTGCCGCTGGGCCACATTCCGTTCGCGCTGGCTAGCACCGTGATCGAGCAGGCTGTGGACGGCGGCTCGCTGATCAAGATAGAAGTCCCCGACGACTGGAATGGCAGCCTCGTTATCTACAACCACGGTCTTGACCTGGATCCGGCCCCCCAGCCCGTCAGCCTCGGGCCACTTTCCGCTCGACAGCTTGCACAGGGCTACGCCGTAGCCGCGTCCAGCTACAGCCAGAACGGCTGGGCGCTGTTCAATACGCGACGCGACCTTGAGGCCATGATGGAGGTCTTCCGCGCCGAGTTTGGTGAACCGGAGGAAGTCTTTGTCCACGGCATATCACTCGGTGGGATTGTTACCGCCCAGGCGTGGGAGGCGGCGGATATCGGCAACGTGGTTGGCGCGTATCCCGCCTGCGGCGCCATGTCTGGCAGCCGTATCTGGGACGGCGCGATCGATGTCCGTCTATCTTACGACGTCATCTGCAGCCAGGTAGAAGGCGCCAAAATTCCGGGCGGTGCTCGCGGCTTTCCTGAACGCTTTACCGAACGCCCAGATGCCACAACTGAGCTGACGTCGGCACTACAGGCCTGTTTCGGCATTTTTGCAGCGCCCGACCAGCGCAGCGCCGAACAGCAGGCCCGCCTCGATCAGTTCGTCGAAAATGCCGGCATCCCCGTAAGCTTTGTCACCATCGATGTGGGTTTTGCCACGCTGACGCTGTCGGACCTGATCTTCGATCCGACAAAACTCGATGGCAAACGCGGGCTTGGTAACGTGGGCGTCACCTACCGTGACCCCGAGATCGACGCGACCATTAGGCGGGTCTCGCCTCGCCCCGGCGCGCAAAAAAAGCTAGAGCGAAAATATGAGCTGCGTGGCAGGGCCGGCAAAACCAAGGTGCTGTCCACTCATACCTCCGGAGACGGTCTGCTGCCCGTTGGCGTACAAGGTGTGTTAGCGGAAATCGTGCCCGCCAATCAATTGACTGTGGCCATTGTCGACGAGGGCGAGGTTGCAACACATTGCGGCTATACCGAGGCGGAGCTGGTGGCGGGCTGGGACGTGCTGCGCGCCTGGACCGCCGGCGGCCCGCAGCCGACCGCACAGGACGTTCAGGACGCCTGCCTGGCGGCGGAGGCCGATGACGCCGCTGGGCCCTGCCGCTATAATCCCGACTTCGTCATCCCCAACCTCGATGACATCATCCCGCCGCGCTAACCGAGGTATTTATGTCTGACGCTTCACCGAAACGCCTTGGGGCCGTGCTCTACCCCGGCTTCGAGATGCTCGACATGTTCGGGCCACTGGAGATGTTCTCCGTTCTTGGCCCTGAGGTGCTGCAGATCACCATGTTAGCGGAGCACAACGAGCCCGTGAGCGCGGCCATGGGTATGGATATCCAACAGGGGCCCAGAGTCGCTGTCGATGCCACCTTCGCCGACGCACCGCCCCTCGATATCCTGCTGGTGCCTGGCGGTTTCGGCACACTGCCCGAGCTGGACAATCCCGCCATGCTCGAGTTTCTGGCCGCCACAGGGGCGGGGGCAGACTATGTGTGCTCAGTATGTACCGGCTCCCTGTTACTTGCCCGGGCGGGCCTGCTGGACGGCCGCCGAGCCACAACCAACAAGCAATTCTTCAGCCTAAGCAAAGCAGAGACGGCGCCCGTCGATTGGGTGACCGAGGCACGCTGGGTAGAGGACGGCAAGTTCTTTACCTCATCCGGCGTGTCCGCCGGCATGGACATGGCGCTCAGCCTGATTGCACAGCTCTATGGCGAGGAGACCGCGGTAGAGATCGCCAATGGGTCCGAGTACAGCTGGCATAGGGATGCCGAAAGCGATCCATTTGCGGCCTTTCTTGATCAGGGCATGGTCGAACTGACGGCCGATTAATCGACCCTAGGCCAGCGCGAAATTGGGAAAATTGGGTACGGTATTTCCCGGGGGCTGGTAGGGGACGAGCTCACGCTTCACCCAGTTTTTGAAGGCATCGAGGTGCGGGGATGGCTCGCGCCTTGGCCGGTGCACAAGCTGGTAGCGCACGCCCATTCCGATCTCTGGCCCGAAGGGAATGACCAGGCGCTGATTCGCCAGATCGGCAGACGCCAGCGTCTTTGACGCGATCACCATACCGGCGCCAGCAACGGCAGCATCAATGGCCTGCTCCGGGGCGTGACCGAAATAGGCGCCACGATTGGCGCCGGCCACACTCAGCCCAGCCTCGGCAAACCAGAGCTCCCACACCGGCCCCCTGCAATAGCTCAGGCCATCGTCGCGCAGTATGGGCACACGCAGGATGTCCTTTGGCTCGCGCAGCCGATGACGTGCTGCAAACTCGGGCGAGCACAGCGGCACGACCGTTTCCTCGTAGAGCCAGGTGCGATCCAGGTCTTCCGTATTATCTCGGCTCAGGCGGATGCCGACGTCGATGTCTTCCGAGTGGAAATCCACCAGCTCGAGCTTGGATGCAATCGACACATGAACGTCCGGGTGCTGGTCAATAAATCGGCCCATACGCGGCGCCAGCCACTTGGAGGCTACCGGCGGCCCACAGGACACGACAATGTTCTTGCGCTCAGGATCGCCGCCCAGGCTTTCAACCGATTCACGAATACGCAGGAAGGCATCGGTCAAACCGGTTTTCAGTCGCATGCCCTCGACAGTCGGGACAACGTTGCGGTTCTGGCGGCTAAGCAGGCTGACGCCCAGATCCTGCTCAAGCTTTTTAACCTGCTGGCTTAGCGCCGCCGGCGTAACGTGCAACTCGTCCGCCGCCTGCTTGAAGGAGCCACAGCGGGCCACGGCTTCGAAGGCTCGCAGAGCATTAAGGGGCGGCAATCGTCGTAAAGGCATCTTTTTCCGTCCACTGTCACTATTCTATAAAGCGAGGTCAGGGAGAAATTGCCTTGTCCGCCCCGGGTTCTCTACCTTTTACGAAACCTGGACAGCGCTGGATCAGACGTTGCTCCCCTGGGCGTTGGGGTCAACGGCCTGTAACTGCTCATCGCCCATGATAATGTCCCTGTAGGTGCCCCCCGCTGGAATCATCGGGTAAACGTTTTCCTCGGCCTCCACGATAATATCGAGCAGGTAAGGCTCATCGGGATCGGCCAGCAGGCGCTCGCAGGCGGCCCGCAAGTCTTCACGCTGCGTAACTCGCTCCCCGCTTATCCCGTAGCCTTCGGCAATCTTGATAAAGTTGGGATAAATGAGGTCATCGCCAGTCGCCAACGGATCTGATAAGTCTGAACCTGAACGGTGCTGTTCGTAGATCATGTCCTGCCACTGGCGCACCATCCCTAACCACTGGTTATTGATCACCACAACTTTTACGCCGACCTTGAAGCGATGGCAGGTGGCCAGCTCATGAATCGTCATATTCAGTGAACCGTCGCCATCGATATCCATGACCAGGCGATCGGGGCAGCCAATTTTGGCGCCGATGGCTGCCGGCAAGCCTTAGCCCATCGTGCCGAAACCGGAACTCGAGAGAAAAGAGCGGGACCGCCGCGTTCGGTAGTGCTGCATCGCCCACATCTGGTGCTGCCCCACTCCCAGGCTGACAATCGCGTCTCCGCCGCTCAGGTCACTGAGCAGCGCAATGGCCTCCTGCGGGCTGATACCCTCTGACGCGGGCGCCGGGTAAGGATGCTCCTGCTTTAAACCTTTGAGATAAGCGAGCCAATCCGGGCAGTCCCGAGGCATGGCCTGATCGCAGAGCTGCTGCAGCGCTGTGGCCAGGTCCGCGCATACCGCGAGCGTCACTGTCTTGTTCTTATTCAGCTCATTGCGATCGATATCCACATGGATGATCTTGCCCTCGGCAATAAAGGCATCGACCTTACCGGTAACGCGGTCGTCAAAGCGCACGCCAAGTGCAAGCACGAGATCCGCCTCGTTAACCGCAACATTGGCTGTCATAGAGCCGTGCATACCCAGCGTATCCAGAAATAGCTCGTGTTCTGGCGGAAAAGCCCCATGCCCCATCAGCGTTGTCGTGACCGGGCACTGTATTTTCTCGGCTAACCGCTGCAGGAGTGCCGGCGTGTTGCTGGAGATGATGCCGCCGCCGGCATAAATAACCGGCCGCCGAGCTTCAGCAATCAGGCGGCAGGCCTCTTCTACCTGCTGCTCCGTCATCGCACCGATAGCGAGCTCCGGCGCTTCCAGCACTGCCGGTATGCGCGGCTCCACGTAGTTACCCTCGGGGTCCTTCGGATACTGTTGCTGGATATCCTTCGGGATATCGATCAGCACAGGGCCGGGCCGGTTCCCGCCAGCGAGGGCAAAGGCCTCACGCACGACCTCGGGCACTTCGCCGACTTTCAATACGAGGTAGTTTCGCTTGGTGATCGGCGCGGTGATGCCGACGATATCGACTTCCTGGAAGGCATTCTTGCCGAGGAGGTGAGACGGCACGTTGCCGGTAATCGCTACCAGCGGCGTGGAATCGCTATTGGCATCGGCGATTCCGGTTACCAGGTTGGTTGCGCCCGGGCCGGACGTTGCCAGGCATACGCCGACCTTCCCCGTCGCGCGCGCATAGCCCTGCGCTGCGTGCACGGCGCCCTGCTCGTGCTCCGTGCGAATGCAGCGGATGCCGTGGCGCGGCAGGACATCGAAAATTTCCAGGTTAGCGCCGCCCGGATAGCCAAACAGCGTATCGACCCCTTCGGCCAGCAGGCTCAGGGCCAGCAGCTCGGCACCGCGTCGGGCACCGGCGCGCTGCTCGGGTTTGATATCTGCGAGGCTGCCACCAGTGATGCTCCGCGTGTTGGCATAGGTAATGTTATCGGCTCCCACGGATTGCCCTCCAAATAACACCGTTGAGGTTAGCTACCTTACGCCGGATGCCGGGAAATTGTTATTTATTCTGCTAGGCGAGAAGGGCAATATGCGAATAATTAATACTCATATTTTGCTTTTAAACTATAATAAAAACAGAAATCAAATCTCTAGCGTATCGAGGAGCTGACATGCAGCTTGATAAGACAGACCGCAAGATCCTCGCCTTGCTGCAACACGATGCCAGCCTGAGTGCCTCGGAAATCGCCGAACGGGTGAATCTTTCACAGCCGCCCTGTTGGCGGCGCATCAAGCGGCTGGAAGAGGCAGGCGTGATTCAGCGGCGAGTGGCCCTGCTGGACCAGCGACAGTTGGGCCTCAATGTCACGGTCTTTGCGCGCATCAAACTCTCAGCCCACGGCAAGCGCTCACTGCCGGAATTCGAGGAGCAAATTCGCGACCTGCCCGAAGTGCTGGAGTGCCATACGGTCATGGGGGACTACGACTTCCTGCTGAAAATCGTCACTCGCGATATCGATACCTACGAGACCCTCTTCCGCAACACCCTGTCGCAGATGCCCACAGTACAGGAGATTCACTCCAACGCGGCCCTATCGCGCATCAAGATCACCACAGAGTTACCGCTGGAAGACAGCCAGCTCACACTGTGAGGCAGAGACGACTTATACCTCTGATGGCAGGAGCGGCGAGCTCTGTTTGATCTCCTTCAAGACCACGCAGGAGGAGATATCTTTCACACTGTCATAGGATAGGATGCCCCCCATGGTTATCTCGGCCAGTTCATCGATGTCCGCCGCCACCACCTTCAGCATCAGGTCATGCAACCCCGTCAGCGCCACGCATTCGACGATGCGCGGCTCTGCCTTGATCGCATCAAAAAACTCCTGGGTCACCGTTTCTGAACGCTGATCGAGATTCACAAGTACGTAGGCTGATACTGACAGGCCAAGCGACTTTGCATTCACCACCGCACGATAGCCACTGATGACCCCGGCCTCCTCCAGCGCGCGCGTTTTGCGCAGGCAAGAGGACTCGGACATGGCGCAGCGCTCCGCCAGCTGCGCGTTACTCATTCGGCCCTGCTGCTGCAACTCGGCAAGGATTCTCGCCTGCTGTCTATCTATCAAGATGGCAACTTCTTTCATTTTTTATCCTATATCTGACTATTTAATTCACTATTAAAGACATATCTGGCGTATAAGCAAGATAAATTCAGCGCTGACGTCATATAGTATCGCCGGATTTCGCGGAAGCCGACTCACGCATGAACAAAGCAGCACGCTTTCCTCTAGGCCACGGCATCACGCTCGCCGCGCTGGATGAAGACCCCTACCCCACCTACCGGGCCTTGCAAATTGAGGAGCCCATCACCTGGTGCGAAGCCAGCGGTATGTATCTGCTGACGCGTTATCAGGATGTGCGCGCCGTGCTCCTGGACACCGAGCGCTATGTCTCGGGTACCGAACACTCACTGATCTCAGATACCTTCGGTGACCAGATGCTAAGCCTCGAAGGCACGGCACACCGCGCCTGCAAACAGCCACTGCTGCCCCTGTTTCGACCCCAGGCGGTCAGGGATCGGCTGGAGCGGGCTATTGAGGCTCATGCTGATTTCCTGATCAGGCAATTTGCCGATCAGGGCAGCGCGGACCTGCGCTCCACGTTCGCCAGCCGGCTACCCGTCTTGACGATGCTCTCCCTGTTCGGCTTGCCGGCCAGCGATGAACCCTTATTCAGAGGCTGGTACACGGCCTTCGAGCGTGCACTCTCAAACTTTACCTGGGACCAGGCTCGTCGAGATGCAGCGCAGTCAAGCGTTGCCGAGTTCCATGCCTACCTGCAGCGGCAGCTGAACGCCAAAAGACAGACGCCAGACGTTGCGCTGTTGAGCCAGATGCTCGGTCTGGGCTCCGACGCCGCGCTGGATGACGATGCGATTCGCCGTAATGCGTCGATCATTTTCTTCGGTGGTATTTCAACCGTCGAGGCCCTGATTTTGAACAGTCTCTACGTGCTGACCGAACGGCCAGAGCTGTTGGAGCGATTGCAGGAGCAGCCCGATGAGGTCAATACATTCCTGGACGAGGTGGTACGCTGGTCGGGCCCGGTGCAATCCGCCACGCGCCATATTGCGCACGCGACTGAAATCCACGGAACCCTGCTGCAACCGGGCGATACGCTTAACTGCATGATAGCGGCGGCGAACCGGGACCCGGAAATTTTCGAGGAACCAGAACGCTTCAATTTGGATAGATCTGAACTGAAAAGCCACATCGGCTTCGCCATCGGTGCCCATCACTGCCTGGGCTCTCACGTGGCGAAGCTCGAGGCGCGTACTGCGCTTAAGGCCTTACTCAGAGCGCTGCCTGCTCTGCAGCGTGCCCCGGGCTCGCCGCCCACGCTGCGAGGCTTTGAGTTTCGGCAGCCGCAGGCATTGCACCTGGTTTGGGAAACCCAGCGCTGACTCCCCTTACGGGGAGTCGCATATCTCGGCTCTACTGCGTGTTCACCGGCTCTTCTTTCACCAGGTCAGGAATCGCCAGGCGCCAGCCGCGCAGGAAGGCGCAGCTGCCGTCGGGGCAGAGGCCTTCGTCTTCGGTGACGTCACAGCTCACGGTGATGGGCCCAAGCACGCCCAGATCGGTGATACAGCCCCAGGGGGCAGCTTCGGACCCAGCCGTAGCTGTATCACAGGCGAAAACGAGCTGAATCGGCCCGTCCGCTGCGAGAATGCTACCTGCAATGCCCGACTGAACCGACAGACGCTCAGTCACTATGAGCGCACCGCCTTGATCAACGAAGCCACAACCCGCGACGTTAAAGTCGACATTAGGCGTCAGCGTCGAGGTGGTGGTGGCATTAGCTTGACCCACACTGGCTTCAATGGGTGCTGGCTCGGTGATTACAACATCGAGGACATTTGAGACGATGCAGTCGACCTGGACGCCAAAGGAGCCTTGGTCACTCTCACAGCCATAGACCACCTGCTCAAACCCGACCGCTCCGCCGCAGCTAAAGCCCAACTCCACACTCTCAGTCGCACCCAGCGACGACGGGACCGTACCAGACACAAGCTGGATGGTTGAGGGCACGACAGGTTGCAGCTCAAGGTCAACAAAGCCGCAGTTTGTTATGCCGGTTACTGGCGCTCCATCCGCGACCAGCTCAACCGTACCATTACCGCCATTGATCAGGCCGGCCAAATCCAGCACGTCGACCGTCGGCTCGACGGGGAAACGTTCACGGATGTTACAAGACACAGGAAAACGCGAGACGCCTTGATCGCTGGCGCAAGCCACGAACAAGGGTTGCGGGGATTCGAAGGCTTCGGAAGTGCTACAGCTAAGGCTGAGCGTCTCGCTTGCCCCCAGCGCGATTGACGTAGGCACATTCTGATCAATCGTCAAATTGCCAATCGTGGAGGAAAAGGTCTGAAAATCGGTCGTCAGGTCACACACCAGATTCGATAAGGCCTCATCCCCTGGCGCTACTGAGAAATCGACGTTTGGTGGTGTCCCTTGCACCTTACCGTTGAGAATAGACAATGACTGCGGGACCACATTAAAACCGTCTATAAAACAGCTAACTGGAATTCGGTACTCGCCCTGATCGCTGGTGCAACGATAATCCTGTGTCTCGAAACCCGAGACCGCTGTATCGCATTGAAAGCCCTGGAGGGTACTCGATGTTCCAGGCAGTGAGATGGGCGGAGTAGAAGCACTTAACAGGGTTGGCGTCACCGGGGTCGTCGTATTCGGCTCGACCCAACCACACGCTATATTCGTTACGGCCGAAGGCGATGTCACTTGCAGCTCCGCAGATTCCTGCCGTATTCCCTGACCCTTGACACCGAAGATTTCCTGAGGGCCCGAGACCACAACTGGAGCAGCCAAGGTCTCCGTGACCTCACAGCTGACATCGATGGGCCCTAAAGATCCCTTGTCCGTCGCACAACCAAATGCCAAGGTTTCTGTGCCTGCCGTCGACGTGTTGCAACCGAACACCACATCAACCGGGCCGTTCGCCGCCAGAATGTTTCCTGAAATACCCGTATCAACAAATAGACGTTCGGTCGTTGGTAAGGGCACAAGATTTTCGTCTATAAAGGCACAGCCCACGATGTTGAAGTCTTCATTCGGCGTTACGGTTGAAGTCGTGGTGGCATTGGCCTCGCCCACGTTGGCTTCGATCGGCGCCGGCTCTGTGATCACCGCGTCCACGACTGGAGCAGTCGAGCAATTGATCTGGGCGCCAAAGACGCCCTGATCGCTCAGGCAGCCGTAGATGACCTGTTCAAAGCCGGGCGCGCCGCTGCAACTGAAGCCCAGTTCAAAGTTCTCGGTTGCACCAAGCGATGAGGGCACCGTACCGGAAAGCAGTTGTATCGTCGTCGGCACGATCCCCTGTTGTGCCAGGTCAACAAAGCCGCAGTTCGTAATGCCGGTCACGGGTGCTCCGTCGGCGACAAAATCAATCGTCCCCTCGCCGCCGTTGCTTTGGTTGTCTAACTCCAGCACATCAACGGATGGCTCCACCGGGAAGCGTTCGCGAACAGAACACGACACGGGGGCTGAGCCGAAGCCCTGGTCGCTAGCACAGGACAAAAACACACCCGCGAGGGCATCACTGGCCTCGCTCGTGCTACAGGTAATGCCCAGCGTTTCGCTGGCACCCAGCGCGATCGAGCCTGGGACATTCTGGTCTATCGTCAAATTGCCAATTGTCTGAGAGAAGGTAAGAAAATCGGTCGTGAGACCGCACAGCACGTTGGTCAAGGCCTCGTTACCTGATGCGACATCGATATCCACGCTCGGGGCAGGCCCCAGGCGTTTACCCATGAGCTCTGTTGAACCCTCGGGCGTCAGCACCAGCCCGGCAACCGCGCACAATGCGGGAATTCGAATTTCACCCTGATCAGATCCACACAGATAGTCGAGTTCCTCAAATGTGGATGTTGTCGTTGCGCAGTTAAATTCAACATTGGTGGTGTCTTCGCCCGGCAGCGAGGACGGAGGCGCGACGGCGCTCAATACCGTTGGCGTAACGGAAGAACTCGTTCCCCGTTGCACCCAGTCGCAGGCGACATTTGTTACCGGCGCCTGGGATGTCACCTCGAGGGCCGCGAACATCGGCGGCGGCGCTGCGTCGCCCTTGAGCAGGAAGAAGGGCGGCGGTGGCGTGACATTAACGGGGGCCGAGCTACCCTGCTGCGCGGCTATCACCTGACAGGTCTGCGTATGAATGAAGGTGCCCTGATCGCTTTGACAGGCATAAAACGCCGTCTCTTCGGCGACGTTAGCGGTATTGCACTGCAGCGTGATGGTATCGCTGTTGCCTGACAGAATGGTTGCGTCAAGGCCCTCGGTTAGCTGCACAACCGCCGGGGTGCCAGATACGTATCCGCAGCTGATATTGGTCAGGTCCTGGGTCGCCGCGGTGAAGGTAACATTGACAGCAGGCGAGCTCTGATTCTGAAACGCCTGAATAACAGTGGGGTTGGGGCTGATCGCAGCGGCGTTAATGTTGCACAGCGCTGGCACCGTAATATTGCCTTCATTCGTCGCGCAGCGATAATCGGCCTGCTCGAATAGGCCCACGCCGGTACTACAGCTGAAGTCCAACACAAGTGAGTTCCCGGAAAGCACGGATGTCGGTAATGAGCTGTCATCCACGGAGAGCGCGGTGGGGTCTGAGAGCAAGGCATTACCCGTCAGCGATTCCACGAAGCCGCAGGATATGCCGGTCAGATTCTCTACCGCGTCGATGGTCACCTGCTGAGTCGGCGCTGCATCGCCGACGTTGGCGCCCAAGGCGACGCTCGTGATGCCGGTGGCGATCTGGCTGGCGCCAGCGCGCACCATAAAGTTCTCTGCACCATCAAAGAAGATATTGGACCAGTTGCCAAACGAACCCGTGTTGCTACAGTCGTTCCTGGCCCAGCTAAACCCTTGATTACTCGAATCGTCAATTCTGGCTGGAAACGCACCAATCTGACCAGCAGAGGCAGGGATATCTACCGATACGGCCACAAAGAAAATACCGTTTACGGGCGTATCGACGATATCAAAGGTGTTGAAGGTGTCCGAGTTGTAGTTGGCAATTGGCCCAGTGGCCGTGGCCAGCGGCGCGCCAATGTCGTTGGGGTCACGGTCATTATTGGGATCGTCGTACAGGCGAACGGTGGCAGTAACGCCATTCAGGTTGTCACCTTCGGACTCGCCAAAGGCGACCTGGATGTCTGTAATCGTCTCCGTGCCCCCATTGGTGACGAAAATATTGCCCCATTCCAGCGTATTGGCGTTCGTTACACCGCAACCGACTCCGGTATCCATGACGTTCCCCGAGGCACTGCCGTCATCGACACCATAAACAGCGGTGACGGCGTGGGCGTTGGAAGAAGCTAGCGTAAGGCCAATAGACAGCGACAGGGTGCTGAAAGCCAAGGCACGCAGGCCTGACTTGTTCCAATCGGAAGGCATGGGGGCGAGTCCTTTCGTTCTTTATCTTTGATGTTGTGGTGTAAATGAAACAACAAAACCCGGTTTAGTCAAGTCGCTGGCCAAAGCTACGCGCAGCGGTATAGCAAAGCCATCCGCTATGCAGGCGTAGAGCCTTTGACCAAGTGGGGAA
The DNA here is from genome assembly GCA_038748065.1 of Pseudomonadota bacterium. GTDB lineage: Bacteria > Pseudomonadota > Gammaproteobacteria > Pseudomonadales > Halieaceae > JBCDJG01. The sequence goes on along the minus strand of JBCDJG010000011.1, from coordinate 96,170 downwards.
TGTCAAAGCAGAACCCTCCGCCCGGGCACTGCGTAATTACAACGTCAGGAGGTTGCCATGCTCACCATTACCGCACTATTGTCCATCGCCCTGTTGTTCGGAGGCATGACCCTGTTTTCCTTCACCTTTGCCGCCTTCCTGTTCACCCATCTGCCCGCCCCAGACGCGGGCAAGCTGTTACGGCAGGCCTTCCCCTATTTCTACTTATGGGTCATCGGGACCTCGGCCCTGTGCGCCGCCCTGGCTTTCTCCATTGATACAACGACCGCCTGGCTCATGGTAGCCATCGCACTCAGCACGCTGCCCACGCGACAGGTTCTCATGCCAGCTATCAATGCCGCCCAGGACGCGGGCGAGAAATCCCGCTTCAACCGCCTGCATGGCAGCTCCGTGGTCATCACGCTGGCGCATATCGGCCTGGCGGCTTACTGCCTGGTCCGGCTTGCCTGAATTCGACAGCGCTGGGCTGATTCAGGACAGCGTCATTTCGACCAAGCGGACATCTTGCGGAAGGTTGCTTTGCGCTGTTCGGGTGGAATGCAGCATCTTCACCTTCCACAGCTCCTCGTCTCTTATCAGGACAACACTTTCGAGCCAAAGCCTTTCATCCAGGTTGCAGCCACGCACTATGCGAGCCCGGTTCCAGTAGCTTAGCCACGCCAAGTCGCCCTGCTGACATTCTTCAATCACGTGGTAGGCATTAACGCGGTCGTACTCCCCCTGGGCCGCACTGATCAGCTTATCGGCATCCCACAGTTGGCCGTGCTCAAGCAGGCTGAAATCGCGAGTGATTGTCGTTCGGATTCTCGCGGCTTCTCCCTGGGACAAGGCATCGAAAAAAGCGACTACTGCATTGAATGGAGTATTCAAGGCAACTTGCCGGGCGGCTGATTGATCTTGACGTTATCGTCGTGCCCGTCTGCCTCGGGTTCCAGCGCGAACGCGTCGATGAACATGGCAGCGCCCCAGTAAAAGGCAATGCACGCAACCAACTCAACCATTTCCTGTTCTGACAAAATCGCGGCTACGCGAGCGTAAGCTGCATCCGTGGGAGCGCCTTCGCGCACCATCTCCATAGCGAAGCCAATTAGCGTATTTTCCTCCAATGTGAGCACGTCGCTGGCAGTTTCATCACTGTGGCTTTTATTGCTAGCCCGTTTATCGCTACCTATTGTATTGCTAACTCGTGCATCGGCGCGCGAGCGCAGAAATTCAATTTTCTCGAGCGGGCAGTTCACCTCGAGCGCGATGCGCTCGTGCTCGTTGATTTCATAGCGATTGTTGCGTTCGTGAGCGATCGCCAGGATGACCAGTTCTCGCCAGATCGGATCCAGGCTCGATTCGTAGAGCAGCGAGATACCGTGGGCAACGAACCCGCGAGCAACAGCGGGCGCATACGCCAAGGTGCGGAACAGCTGCATATCTGGAAGCGCCTTCAGCATTTCAATTTGCTGCTCGTCGGCTGCCGCCTCGACCAATGGTTGAATGCGAGTCATCACGTGCCTCTTGTTTTATAAAATAACATAACTATTATATTTTATACCGACCTGCCTCGCCACCGCGAAACCAAAAGAGAATTTCCCTATGAATGACGCACGCGCCCTCATCGAGAACCAGGTGTCGATAGTTCCAACGCCAATGAAAGAAGCCGCACACATTGGGGTCGACAGCAATCTGCCCTATGTCGATCTGGGCGACGGCAGTGAGCTACAGCTGCTTCAGGTCGACCTGGATACCGGCCTCTGGATCAGCAAAGTCCGCTTTGCGCCGGGCTGTACAATCGATCGCCACTACCACACGGGCAGCGTCTACGCTGTCACCCTTGAAGGCTGCTGGCATTACCTGGAGTATCCGGGCGCGGTAAACCGAGCCGGCTCCTACCTCTTTGAGCCAGCGGGTTCCGTGCATACGCTCACAGTACCCGAGGACTCGAGTAGCGCAGCGCTCGTTTGGTTTGCGGTGAATGGCGCCAACGTAAACATCGATAACGCCGGCCAGGTATCCAGCATTGTGGACGCTGCAACCGTGTTATCCATCTACAGCCTACTAGCGGGCGATGCCGACCTGAGCGAACTGTTAGTCTCAGGAGAGCCGCGCACTCAATAGAGCATCGAGGCGGCTTGCAGATTCGGCGATAGCCGTCGCAATGCCTGCATCGTTCCAGCGATGGCCGGCACGCTCCACAATCTGAAAATCCGCTTTCGGCCAGACTCTAGCAAGGTCGGCCGCCGGGGCGGGTGGGGTGCAGAAATCATGTCGCCCAGCAATGATCGACCCAGGAATATTCTGAAGGTATGAGGCGCGCTCAATCAGCTGCCCTTCGGACAAAAACGAGTGATGGCGATCGTAGTGGCAAAAGACCCTTGCCATCGAGACGGTCTCATCCACCGACTCCTTCATGCCCCGCATCAAAGGAATATCGGGTTCGGGGCCCAAGAGGTGAGCCTCATAAAGCATCAGCGCGAGGCCAGCGGGCCGATATACGCTGCTGTCGTCATCCAACACGCGCCGCAGGTAGCTCGCACGCAAATCTGATCGCTCATCGGCCGGCAAAACCTCATTCAGCGCAGCCCACGCATCGGGAAGCACCTGCCGGGCTCCCCGCCACCACCAGTCACGATCAACATGCCTTCCTAGAAAAACCCCACTGACAATCAAACCCGACACCGCGGACGGCTGTGACTGCGCGTACGCCAGCGCCAGGGTACTGCCCCAGGAGCCACCCAAAACGCACCAGCGGTCAATGGCCAGGTGCTCGCGCAGTCTTTCAATATCGTCAACCAGTCTCTCGGTGTCATTTGCGAGTAGTGGGTCCTCGCAAGTCGAACGGCCACAGCCACGCTGATCGTAAAGGATCATCCTGAACGCCTCAGGGTCGACCAGCTGACGGTAATACGGCCTGATACTGCCGCCAGGCCCGCCGTGCAGTATCAGAATAGGCCGGCCATCAGCGCAGCCCGCCTCCTGCCAGTGCAGGCTGTGACCGTGATCCAGCGGGATCACTCCGTGGTCGTTGGGTGTAATGGGTGGGAAGACGGTCACACCTGCTCAGGAGACCTTCAGGCCTCCATAATCGCGCGGAACCATAGCTTGGCGAGTCGCTCGACTATTTTGCTATCGCTCCCGGCAGAACGCTTGATGTCGGTATCTTTGCCCATGTAGAGCGTCTCAAAAAAATCTGCGAGGCCGGAAAACAAATACTCGATAATCGCTCGCTCAGGTCCGGCACGAAGGCCGGCCTGGCGGCGTTCAACAACCGCCGTCTCGACCAGTTTGTCGATGATTTTTCGCCGCGCCGCAAAATAGGTTTCGGTCACAATCGGGTTAGCCGGAATCATTGAGCGCATCATGCGCGTCTGTTCCTGAAAATCAGGGTTGCTGTAACCGCGCTGGTAGTCACGGATGGTAAGGCGACACTCCTCTTCAAGGGGCTTTGACTCGATATCAGAGCCAATGGCAGCGAACAGCTCTCGCGCAGCCTTCGCCGCCACGGCTTCCAGGGCCTGATCCTTGTTTTTATAGTGAAAGTAGAAAGCGCCGATGGTCAGACCTGTACGCTCGCAGAGATCCTGCAAGCGAAAGTTGGTAAAGCCACGTTCGTCCACCAACTCCAGGATGGCTTTGTCTAAAGCATCACGTGTTGCCTGGCCCTTCTTGCCCAGGGCCTTGCCGGGCTCGAGGGTCGCTGCTGTCTCAGCCTTTTTCTTTTTTGCCATGACTACCTGGCTCAACTCGACTCTCGTCGCAGATTAGCAAATTCAGGAAGCCGAAAGCTACACCGGGACACCCGCAGACCTTGTTTTAAAAAAACATATTTATGTTATTATTTTGAGCCTCATATCCAAAGAGCTAAAGCCATGCATGCCCTGCCACAGGCCCAGTCAGCCAGCACGCACGAGCGCGCCACCGCCAGCATGCCCGGCGGCAATACGAGGCACAGTGTATTCTTCGCACCGCACCCCATCTATGCAGTGTCTGGCGAAGGCTGCAGAGTTAAGGATCTGGATGGCATCAGTCGCATCGACTGCATCAACAATATGTCAGCCCTTGTACACGGCCACGCGTTCGCGCCGGTCGTCGACGCCATTCATGCCCAGCTCGACCGCATCATGTGCACCGGCATGCCCACCCTGCCGGAGGTTGAGCTGGCAGAGCGAATCTGCGAGCGTGTTTCCTCGGTTCAAAAGGTCCGCTTTTGCACCTCAGGCTCCGAGTCCATTATGTTCGCGATTCGCGCAGCCCGCGCTTACACGAGCCGCGACAAGGTCGCCAAGGCCGAGGGCGCCTACCACGGTAGCTACGACGCCATGGAGTTCAGCCTGACGCCCATGCCAAACGACGCGGGCCCTGCCGATGCGCCTACACCCGTGGCAGCCACCCCTGGGCTGAATGCGGACGCAGCGCAAAAGACAGTGATACTGCCCTACAACGATCTCGCCGCAACACGTGAGATCATCACGCGCCACAGGGACGAACTAGCAGCTGTGATTATCGACCCTTGCATTTCACGCATGGGTTTCGTTTCCGGTGAACAGGACTATCTGGACGCGATTCGTGAACTGTGTACGCGCTTTGGCATAGTACTGATCTACGACGAGGTTTTCTCGTTTCGGATTCATCACGGCGGCGCCCAGGGCGCCGTTGGTATCGAACCCGACCTTTCGACCTTTGGCAAGGTTATCGGTGGCGGCATGCCCATCGGCGCAGTCGGCGGCAGCCTGGAGCACATGGCCGTTTTCGATCAGCTCAAGGGCGATGGCGTGGTGGAGCATTCAGGCACCCATTTTGCCAATCCACTGGCCATGGTTGCAGGTAAGGCCGCGCTCGATGCTCTCGATCGGGACTGCCTCGCCCACCTGCAAGCCCTCGGTGATCAGCTGCGTAGCGGTATCAATGCCAGTTTCAAGCGCCGGGGCATTCCTGGTCACGCCGCCGGACGCGCCTCGCTGGTCTGCTCGGTATTTCACGAGCAACCGGCGCGCAACTACCGTGATTTCTTCGCGATCATGGCCGGCGGAGGCCTGCAGAAAGGGCTGCAACTACACAGCGCTATGCTGGACAGCGGTGTCCACGTGGTTCCGGGCGGCGGCATGATCCTCTCTTCGGCGATGACCGACGAGGATATCGATGAGGTTATCGGGGTCTTCGACGCGGCACTCGGCGAAATCACTTAAAACGCAGCGGCCAGGCGACCGCTCGCCCCTCGAGCAGGCGATCGACCACCGGGCGTAGCAACAGGCACAGCGCAGCGGTAGCGAGACTGGCCAACAGCAGGAAGATGAAGGCCTTCGACGGATCGGTATCCAGCGCCCAGGCACCGACCTGCCCAGCAAGCCACGCGCCAATCGCATAACACAGAAACTCGGCACCCATTAGCGGCGAGGCGATCTGTTTGGGCGCGTAGCGGCTGACCAGGGCTTTGGACACCGGGCTGATTGCTAGCTCAGCGGCAGTCTGCACGGCGAATACACCCACCAGCCACCAGGCGGAGCAGCTGCCGGTTCTCTCGATTTCAGCGTAGGCGAGCGTCAATAGCCCGAAGGACGCAGCCATCAAGCTAAGCGAGATCGCGTACTTGCGTGTCGGATGCAGGTCGATACCCCGCCGCGCGAGCAAGCCCCAAAGCGCTACAAACAGCGGCGCGAAGAGAAAGATAAACATGGGATTCAGCGACTGGAACCAGGTCACCGGTACCTCAAAGCCCACGATCTCGCGATCGACAGAATCACGCACCACGAGATTGAGCAGCCCCCCACCCTGCTCAAAGCCCATCCAGAAGACGATGGTAAACATACTCATCAGCAGGATGCCCAGCACGCGCAGACGCTCATCCGGCGTCAAGGGCGGGCGCTGTGCGCGCTGGTAGACCGGCCGTTCACCGATGCCCTCCATGAGTTTCGGCGAGTAGTAAAGGAAAGTGGCCAGGCCAATGGCCATGCCCAGGCCAGCGACGCTGAAGCCGTAATGCCAACCATAGACTTCGCCGATGGTGCCCGCCACGAGGTTGGCGGCAAAGGCGCCGATGTTGGCACCCATGTAATAGACCGTGTAGCCCGCGTCACGCCGCGGGTCCGTGATGACATACAGTTCCCCGACCATGATGGCCATGTTGGGCTTGAAAAATCCGCTCCCCGCGATGATAAGAAACAGAGCGAGGAAGAAAGCCCAGGCCATGGCCAGGTAGGTCGCTGTTACGGCACCTTCATTCAAGGGCCCCCAGCCCTGCGCCAGGCTGTAGTCGGCCATGGCAGTGACGGCCGCCGGGCTGATACTCATCTCGCCCAGTACAATACCGCTCTCGTGTAACACCGCGTAAACCGGGTAGCCTGTAGACCATTCGACCAAGGCGGGCGCAATGCCTGGGATGACCATAGTGAAATGCCCGGCCATCATCAGCATGGAGCCAAGGATCACGGCGCGCCTACGGCCGAGCCAGCGATCGGCAATGTAGCCTCCGATAATCGGAGCGATGTAGACGATGGCCGTGTAGGCGGCGTAGACCTCCAACGCGCGCCCCGCTGTCCAACCAAAGCCGCCCTCCAGGGTTGCGGAGGACAAGAAGAGGACCAGCAGGCCACGCATGCCGTAATAGCTGAAGCGCTCCCAGATTTCGGTCGAGAAAATCAGGAAGATGCCAGCCGGATGACCCAGCACTTGCCGATGATTCGTTACCTTCACAGCTCGCCGCTCGGTCGCCAATAAAATAACATTATTATGTTTTTATATGCCATAATGCAATCTCGGCAGTAGGGAATCACGCATGACATACAGCTGGCCTCTGTTCTGGCGCTTCTATGCGCTCGCGATTCTGGTCACCGTTGTTGTGATGGCAGCGGTTGCCCTCGGCGGGCACGCCGCGGTGCTAACGGAATTCTGGGTCTACCTTGAGCGCGAGCAGACCTACCCCAACGTTTTCTCCATTGCCCACTTTGGGCTGAGTGAAAATCCGGCAGCTTTCCTGATCCTTCTATTTGCGGCAGCGCCTACCCTGGCGGCACTCTTTTTCGCTGCCCGCGCAGGCTCCGCGAGCCTCGCTAACCTGATGGCGCGCATGCGCCCGGTGGGCCCTGAGTACACGCGCGCGCCCGTTAAGCGCGTCTATGCCTTGCTGTTCCTGAGTTACGCCCTGATCCTGGCGGTCTACCTTGCGGTCACGGGCGCCCACGGCGGCACCGAGGCCCTGTCGTTAACCCTGGATAAGCTTGGTAATAGCTGGCCGTTGATCCTGGCCTTGTGCGCAATTGCGCCTTTCATGGACGAGGGTGGCCTACTGGAGGAACTGGGCTGGCGTGGTTTCGCATGGCCGGCCCTGCAAGCGCTGCTGAGCTCACCCCTGAAGGCCGCCCTGCTACTCGGCACACTGTGGTGGGCCTGGCACCTGCCTCGCGATTTACCGGGCCTGCTGGCGGGAGCCGACCCCGGCACCTTCCTGCTGCAGCAAAGCCTGTTCCTGCTGCTCTGCCTCGCTGAGAGTATTATCTGCGGTTACCTGGTGAACCTCTGCGGCGGCAGCGTCCTGCCTGCCATCCTGGTGCACGGCGGGTCAAACGTCTGGAGTAAGGCGGCGTCTACCGAGATGTACGCGCTGACCGGTATTGACGTGCGCACCGCCATCCTGGTGGTGGCGGCGCTCGCTATCCTCGCGTTGTGTGGGAGAGCACTGGGGCGACAGACCCCGCCCTAGGGTCAACGCTAGAACACGTACTGCACGTTAATGCCATAGGTGCGCCCCTCGGCACTGATGACGCCGAGGGAAGCAGGAGCCCGCACTCCGAAGGCCAGGTCGTAATCGTCGTCCAGCAGGTTTCTGCCGTAAGCCTGGACAATGAGGCCATTGAAATCAAAGCCCAAGGACAGGTTCAGCAATTCAGCATCGCTGACTTCGCTCTGGTTCTGGACGTCGGTAAAACCCTCGTCCCGATAGGTAAAGCTGAAGTCGGAGAGTATCTGCCAGCTGTCATTGATCGCCTTTCGGTAGTTGCCCGTCAGGCTGAAGGTCCAGTCACGGGAGGCAGGCAACTGGTTGCCGTCGAGGTCATTGCCAAAGGAATCCATGCCTTCTGTGAAGGCCGCATCCAGCCAGCCGACGGCGATGCCGGTAGTGAAGCCCTCGGTCAGGAGGGCTGACGCCTCGACCTCCACGCCGTAGGTTTCGGCCTCGGCCACGTTGTCGAGGTAGCCGCCCAGGGGCCCGGGCACAGTGAGGTCGAACAGCGGTACCAGCACGTCTTCCTGCTCCAACAGGAAGAACGATGCAGCCAGCTTGGCACGGCCATCCCAGAACTCGTATTTGGAACCGATCTCGTAGTTGATCGAGGTTTCCTCGTCATAGGCCAGGTTGTCGATCGAGCCGACGTTGAAGTTGTAGCCGCCAGCGCGGAAGCCGGTCTGGATTTTGGCATAGACGCGCAGTACGTCTGTGGGCGCCCAGTTCAGGGTGATACCGGGCGAGAAATTGTCGAAAGTGCGAGTTTCATCGGCAAATGCTGCTGCACCGAGAATGCTGGATATGAGAACCGAGGGCTCATACGCAAAATCGACGCTTTTCTCGTCTTCCGTGTAGCGCGCGCTGAGGATCGCGTCCCAGGTGTCGCTGAAGGCCCAGGTAAGTTCCGCAAACACCGCCCAGGATTCCAGCTCTTGGTCGTTGTTCAAGGCCAGGTTCGCCGGCAGGGTCCCGCCAGAGAAGTTCTGGGACACATCGGGCAGATCGGTGAAGCTAAAGCCTGTGGCCGATTCGTCCAGCAGGTTGATGCCGGCGAGTATGTCCACATTGCCCCACTGTGGCGATAGCCAGCGCAGTTCAAGGTAATCACTCTCAACCTCGTTGGTTCGCGTGAGGGTTTGTTTGCCCAGCTGACCTGTGAGGAGATCAAAGGGATTATCGGCTGTCAGGTCGGTATCCTCGACGCCGTCAAGCTCATAGTCACGGCTACCAAGGACCACGGTGAACTCGCCCAGATCAGTCGAATAGCTGCCGATCGCCGCAATCCGTGTGGTGTCCCATTCGTTGCGCGGGTGATCATCACGCGCCACGCTGCCCTTCCTCTCGCCATCGCCCGGGAAGTACAGGGCCGTACCCGCAGCCTCGGCCTCGGTATCTTCAATCACAAGATCGATAGACAGGTCTTCCGTCGGTGTCCAGGAAAAGACACCGCGCAAACCCTTGGAGTCATTGGCGTCGATATACTCGTCGGCCGCGGGGTTGAAGTATTCGCCCTCTTCTTGATCGGTATACCAGCCTGTGAATCGACCGGCGAATGATGAACTGAACGGCACATTGACCGTACCTTCAAGCTCCGTGCGATCATAGCGCGCGTAGCTGCCCCGGATTCGACCGCCGAACTCAGGATCAGCGCGATGGGAGATAACGTTCATGGCGCCGCCAACGGCGTTGCGGCCATAGAGCGCCCCCTGAGGGCCACGCAAAATCTCTATACGCTCCACATCGTAGAATTGGGTCGGGTAACTGATATAGCCGCTCGAGTAAACTTCATCGATATACGTAGCAACTCCAGACTCGGCAAACAGATTCGGCGTACCGATGCCGCGAATGTTCACATCACGCGCCGTGCCGGCGACCCCCTCGGACAGAAAGGCGGTCGGCACCAGCGTCAACAGGTCGCGGGCATCGTTCATGCGAAGGCTTTCCAGCGTATCAGGGCTAACCGCCGATACCGCGCCGGGCACGTCAAACAGCGACTCTGAGCGCTTGCGCGCAGTGACCAGCACTTCCTCCAGGGCAAGTCTTGGCTCCATCACACTGGCGTCGTCCTGCGCGAGAGCGGCATCGGCCAGTGAGAAGCCCAGCGTAGCTGAGATAGCAACAGACAGCGGCCTGACTGTGAACATAGTGAGATCCCGGTTGTGTCGTTTTGGTAGTGATTGAAATTGCGCTAAAAAAAATAACATTCTTATGTTATGTTACGAAAAGTTTCTGTCAAGGCTTATTCACGACATTATTTATACAGGTACAGCCAGGTCTACAATGCTGGGAGTGAACATCGGACTCAATCGCGCCGCCGCATACCTACTGTTGCTCGCTTTCGCACTGCTTACCTCGCCCGCCCGAGGCACCAGCGAAGCGCTGCCTGCAATGGCTTTCCATGCGTGGCTGACTGCCTATACCGAGCAGTTGGCAGAAGAAAAGGGCTGGGTCGGCGTCAGCACGGCGGTAACGCTACCCGATGGCACCACCGTGCGGGCCAGCGCCGGTCTTGCGGGTCGCGAAAGCGGTCAAGCCTTGACGATACAGCACCGGCTGCTTGGAGGCAGCACGGGCAAGACCTATGTCGCTGCGCTTACGCTGATGCTGTCTGATCGCGGTCAGCTCAACATCAGCGACAGGGTCGAGCAACACCTCGGCCACATCGAGTGGTTTGCGGACGTACCTAACGCCAGTGAAATCACGATCCTTTCACTTCTCAACCACAGTTCAGGTATCGGCCACTACATTGACGACTGGGGATTCAGGGCCCAGTTCGCCTGGGATCGCCTGCTCGGCAACGATACGGCCTATACACCGGAGCAAATGCTCGGCTTTGTGCTTGGCGAAGAGGCTGCCTTCCCCGTCGGTGAAGGCCACCTCTATTCGGATCTGAATTACTTCCTGCTTGGGCTGGTGCTCGAGGCAGTGAGCGGGCAGCCCTATTACGAACTGGTGCAAGCCGAAATTCTGGACTATCTGGACCTGGCCGATACGGTTCCTTCCAATACGCGACGTATCGAGCGCTTAGCCACGGGCTACGTCGAGAACACCCTGTTCAATCGTGTGACCGGCACAGCCGGCCCTACACAGATCAACGGCCGGCTGCGCCTTGATCCAGCCATCGAGTGGACAGGCGGTGGTTTTGCTACCTCCCCTGGCGATCTTGCGCGTTTTTACTACCATCTGGGCCGCGGCAGCCTGGGCGAGAAGATCGACGCTGGTCGACTCGCGCAGTCCGCTGTACGCATCAGCCCTGGCGCCGAGACACGCTACGGTATGGGCGTGTTTGTCAGCGGCCGCGAAAACCTCGGCCGCTACGTCAGCCACTCCGGGTGGTATCCAGGGTATATCACAAACGCCGCGTACTTCGCGGACCACGATCTGGGCGTGGCCATTCAGGTTAATCAGGACAGCAACGTAGATATCTATACCGCCATGCGTGAGCTGGCGGAGGCGGCGATTACGCGCATCCCTGAGCCGCTGGCAGAGCTAAGTTACGATGTCCTGGTGGCCGGCGAGATCATCGGACAACAGACGCTTGGCCTGAGGCCAAATGGCGACACCCGCGTGCACTATCGCTTCACTTCACAGGGCAAGATCGCCGACCTCCACGTTGAGATCGCGGCTGATCATCAGGGCCTACCCACCGCCATGCACCGCAGCGGGCAGGCTTTTCTCTATTACCAAATTGATGAACTGTTCGGCATCGATGGCACAGGCGCACGCTGGCACAGCGGCTTCGAAAGCGGGAGCAGTGAAGACTACGAAGGTCGTTACTATGTGGCCTATAACCTGCTGGACGACGGGGCATCTGCCCCGGCAGAAGCCGCGCTAATCGCGGCCGCGGCCTCACGCCAACCGGGGGGCAGACTTCCCCTGTTGCCGCGAGGAGAAGCGCGCGCAGCAGCTTTGGGCTGGATGTCGCTGCCGGCTTCTGAGCCGGCATTGTCCTTTGATACACAACTACTTGCTCTTAGCGGCCTGGGCTTCTCACCGGTATACCTGTGGCTGGATAGTGCGCTGAATCCCTTTGCCGAACACAGCGGCGGTTCAGTTCTGCGCGATGGCTGGGCGCATAGCCAATCCGACCAAATCAGCCGCCAGGTCGCCATGATCAATCGGCATCAAGCCGAGAACCGGGCCGAGCGAACGCGACTCGGCGACGACCGGGGCAGTGAGCCACTACTCATAAGGGACATTGCTGTCTATGAGGCCGCCAGCCGTCGATTCATCGCCGACCAGGATGTGCTAATCAAAGATGGCCGGATTGCAGCAGCTGGACCGTCCGGTTCGCTGCAAGATATTAACGATGCAAGGGTCCTGCAAACGCGGGCGAACTACCTGATGCCTGGACTGTGGGATATGCACGTTCACCTCGCCCAGCGGGATTTGGGTAAACACCTCGCCTGGGGTGTGACCACAGTCAGGGACCTCGGCAACAGCGCAACGGAACTCGACGCGCTGCACGCGGGTGTGACCGGCGGAGAAATGCTAGGGCCGCACATTTTGCGCGCAGGCTTCATTGACAAGAACGGCCCGCGAGCCACGGCCGCGGGCGTACTGGTCGACAACTTGTCGGAAGCGCTATTGGCGGTCGACAGCTTCGCAGAGCGGGGCTACCAGCAAATCAAACTCTACGGCGCCATCGAAGCGGCTTGGGTGAAATCTATCGCTGAGCGCGCCGATGACCACGGCCTGAAGTTGAGCGGCCATGTGCCCATCGACGGCACCACCGAGCGTGCAATCACCGATGGTTATGATGAGGTGCAACACTTCATCTACCTGTGGCTGAATTTTGCGCCCGCGCCAGTGGATCTGGAGCTCACCTACAATACGGCGGCGCTTGCCATGCAGCATCCCTTGGGCAGTACAGAGCTCGATGCGCTGATCGCGCAATTTGTAGAGCAGGACGTCGCGCTTGATCCCACGCTTGCGATCTACTCAGATTTACTGGAAGCCCAGCCCGGGAAACTCAAGCGTAGCTATGCGCTGATGGCCAATCGCTTGCCGATCCAGGTCGATCGTGCAGCGCGTTCGGGCGCCCTACCCGCGCCAGATGATCTGCCACCGGGGCAACTGCAAACACTGTTCAAAGACGCCTTGCGTCTGGTCGGTGATATGCACCACGCGGGCGTAGATATCCTAGTGGGGACAGATCATCGAGGGCTGCCCGGCGCAGCCATGCATGCGGAGCTGGAGCTGCTGTCGCTGGCGGGGGTACCCAACGCCGATGTTTTATACCTTGCAACCCTGGGTGCCGCAGAACATATGGGCATGGCAAAAGAGCATGGCTCCGTCGCACCTGGAAAGCACGCCGATCTGCTCTTGCTGGACGCCAACCCCATAGAGGACATCAGGCACAGCACCACGATCACCCAAGTTGTAAAAAGTGGTGCTGTTTATCAACGGGAAGAACTCATGCTGGCCTACTAGCCTCACGCACGGAACAACACTATGAGAATATTCATCGCGGCAGATATCGAAGGCTGCACCGGGGTCGTACACTACGATCAACTCTCAGAGGGCCAGCCACGCTTCGCTGCTGCCCGGCGCCTGATGACAGGTGATATCAATGCAGCTATCGAGGGTGCCCTGCAAGCAGCCCCCGATGCCACTTTCATCGTTGGTGACGGTCATGCAGATATGCGCAATGTAGTTCTGGAGGAGCTGCACCCTGCCGCTGAACTCGTTATTGGCTCATCCAACCCCGACAACAAACCGCTGTGCCAATGTGAGGGGATCGATGGGCAGCACGACCTCGCCTTTCTGGTGGGCTTTCATAGCATGGCGGGCACACCCGGCGGCCTGTTGGCGCATACGCTCGTCGGGACACAGGTTAAGCATTTCAGGGTGAACGATCGTGTGGTCGGCGAGACCGCCATTGCTCATGCGATTTGTCAGTCTTTTGGCGTCCCTATCGGGCTGGTTGTCGGCAACAGCGAGCTCCTCACTGAGGCGCAAGAGAGCCTGCAGGCCGGCTTCCGCTTTGTCGCCACCAAGCGAACCCTGGGACGCACCGCCGCAGTCTGCCGTACACCCGGTGTGACGGCAAAGGACATCGCACAAGCCGCGGAGGCCGCAGTAAACGACTGCCTGAACGGCAAACTGAGCCTTGCGACTCCGGGAGATTCAACCCGCATGACTGTCGAGTTCTTTCGGCCCGAGGTCACGGCAAGGGCAGCACTGTCTCAAGGTGTCACCACTGTCGATGACTACACTGTCACTACAGAGCACGAGGACGCTGCTGAGTGCTTCAGATTACTCTGGCGAGCCATCTGCGCGGCCCTGCAAACTACGCCAGACTGGCTGACTTGAAACGCGATCGTTTCGGCTTATTCAGCCACACAATCCGCACTAGCCGCTGCAAACCAATCAAGCAGGTAGTGGCCCAGCGATCGGTCCGCAAAGAGCAGGAAACCTTCGCCGCCCTCGGGGTAAGTCAGCATGGCGGGAATTCCCGCGAAGCGTGTGGTTACGCAGCGGCCAGCACCAAACTGCGAGGGATGAAAGTCCAGGGTGCTGCCGCGGGCCAGTACATCGCGAACCGCAGCGCCGCCAAGTTCAAGCGTCACGCGGCTATCTGTGACGACACTGGTGACTGCGAGGGCACTGTTATCGAGCCTGGACTGAAGCAGCTGCGCTATTTCTCGCTCGCTGCCCGCCGGTGAAGCAAGTATCCACTCCCCGGGTGCAGACCAGAACAGCTGCATGTCTTCGTCGCGGGCAGACTGGCAGGGCCGCGGAAGCGGCAGACCAAGCTGCCTCGCCACGGCATCGACGTTGCCCGCCTTGCGGTGAAAGGCCTGTAGCCGAATAAGACCGAGGCTAGTGTTTTCGCGCACGCTGAACCGTTCTCGCGCCAGTTCATGACCGGCCAGCACGCTTTCTCTTGCTGCATTATCCATTGAGCGCTTCTCCAGCCTCGTCGTAGGCACCAGGCTTCACGAGCCGGGCGGCCTGCTTGCTGCCCTGACCAAAGATCGTGATCTTCTCACCGTCCCGGGCATGAGCGCCGGCGACAAGGCCAAGCGCGACCGTACGGCCCAGGCTCGGGCTGTGGAAGGCCGAGGTCACGTAGCCCGCTGTACTACTGCCATCGGACGTTAGCACATGGGCACCACTTTCCACGCGGCCGTCGGGGTCCATCAACTCAATGCCCGTAAACTGGAAACGGTCAGGGTCTTTGCCCACCGCCTGAGCAAGGGAGCGACGGCCAATAAAGTCAGCCGGCTTCTTTTCGATCGCGGGCGCCCAGCCAAGATCCTGGGGCATGGTATTGCCGTCGGTGTCGGAACCGATATGTAAATAGCCTTTTTCAGTGCGCAGCAGCATCAATGACTCCAGGCCAAAAGGCGCGATGTCGTACTCATCGCCGGCTGTCATTAATGCCTGCCATAGCGCTGGCCCGTGGCCCGCAGGCACGCTGATTTCGAAGGATACTTCACCGGTGAAGCTGGCGCGCAGGATGCGACAGGGTTGGCCCAGCAGGGTGCCCTCTCGAAACTGCATGTGTGCAAAGGCCTCTCGCGAAACATCAATATCACCCGACAGCTTACACAGCACATCCCGCGCTTTAGGCCCGCTGAGCATCAATGTCGCCCACTGGCTCGTCAAATTATTGACGATGACCTCAAGGTCCAGCCACTCGCACTGCAACCATTCTTCCAGGTGCTGATGAATGGCCTGAGCACCGCCGCTGGTTGTGTTCAGCAGAAAGTGATCCTCGGCCAGGCACACCACGATGCCATCGTCGATCACAATACCGCCTTCATCCAGCATCAGGCCATAGCGCGCACCCCCAACCTTGAGCGTCTGGATATTGTTGATATACACACGGTTAAGGAATTCCCTCGCGTCCGGCCCATGTACCTCCAACTTACCCAGCGGCGAATAGTCCAGCAGGCCGACGCCCTGCCTGACCGCCAACGACTCCCGCGCCAGAGCTCTCTCTTCGCTCTCGCCTGGCCCCGGGTAGTAAGCTGGCCTGCGCCAGGCGCCATAGTCCTCAAAAACCGCACCTGCAGCTTCATGCAGTGCATGTGCAGGCAGGCGCTGATACGGAGCATAGAGCGCGCCGAGCTCTACCCCGGCGAAGGCGCCCACCGTGGTCGGGTGATAGGGCGGCCGAAAGCGCGTTGTACCGACTTCGGGCACAGGCCTGCCAAGGGTTTGTGCCAACACGCCGAGGCCGTTGATGTTACTGGTTTTGCCCTGGTCTACGGACATCCCGTTGGTGGTGTAGCGCTTCACGTGCTCCACCGAAACAAAATTCTCTCGCGCAGCCAGTTGGATGTCCGAAGCGGTGACATCGTATTGGAAATCGAGCCACTGCTTCTCCGATGAAACATCCGGCGTGAGCCACTGCGGCTGCAGGTTTGCAGGCTCGCCAAAATCCCCGTTGGCGCGCCCAACTACAGATACTGACTGATGCGCGTCTGCCGGCACGAAGCAGGCGTCGCTGTCACGATACTGCAGTCGGCCGCCCGACTGCGAGTAAAGATGGATGGTTGGCGTCCAGCCCCCGGACATCGCCAGCAGGTCGCAGCGCAGGCTGGTAACCGCGCCGCCAAGGCTGCCACCATCTGCAGCGATGCGGTGCAGGGTCACCTTGCGAACGCCGCCGCGCCCCGCAGTATTGGTAATCGCCGTACCCAGGTAGATATCAATACCCGCAGCCTCCGCCTGCTGCAGCAGTTCGCCGTCCACCGCCGTGCGGGTGTCGACGATTGCCAGCACCGGCAGACCGGCATCGGCAAGTGCCAGCGCACGGCGCCACGCTGTATCGTTGTTGGTATAGAAAACCGGCCGTTCAGCCAGCGTCAAGCCATAGCGATGCGTGTATTCAGCCAATGCCGAGGCCAGCATGATGCCGGGGCGATCATTATTCGGGAAGACCATCGGTCGCTCGAGTGCGCCCGTCGCAAGTACAACGCGGCCCGCAAAGATACGCCACAGCCGCTCGCGCGGCCGCTCAACCACGACCGGACCGAGGTGGTTGCTGACGCGCTCCAGCGCCGCCAGCACATTGTTGTCGTAATAGCCGTTGACGGTGGTACGACGCAACAGTGTGATATTGGCCCGGGCCTCAAGCTGGGCCAGTGCGTCATCCAACCACTGGCGATCTGCGTCGAGCGGGCTGGCCAGCAAGGCACCGCCGAATTCTTCCTGCTCGTCAATCAGCAAAACCCGGCAACTTTCATCCGCCGAGGCGCTAAGCGCTGCCTGCAGCCCCGATCGGCCGGCCCCAATCACGACGACGTCGGCGTGTATATTCTGCTTGATGTAGCCCTGAGGATCCGCGGAAAGCGGTGCTGCGCCTAACCCGGCAACCCGCCGGATCAACCACTCCCAGCTATGCCAGTTTGGCCACATAAAGGTCTTATAGTAGAAAGACGCTGGCAGGAAACGCTTAAGAGCGCCCATCGCGCCCAAGAGGTCGAACTGCACATTCGGCCAGGCGTTCTGGCCGGTCGCATTCAGCCCCTTGTAGAGGGGTACTAAGGTCGCACGCGCATTCGGCTCACTAAAGGCGCCGGATTCAAGCTGCACTAGTGCATTGCACTCTTCCTTACCCGTTCCAAGGACACCGCGTGGCCGGTGCAGCTTGAAACTGCGACCTACCACGCTGAGCCCATTGGCCAACAGTGCCGAGGCCAGACTGTCGCCCGCAAATCCCCGGTAGGGCTGGCCGTCGAACATGAAGGTCAAGGGCCGGCTGACGTCGACCCGGGCACCGGACAGCCTCTCAACAGTGCGTTTCATGCGCCCTCCGCTTCTGGAGTCGGCCGAGGTTCGTTCATGCGATACACCGCCACCACTTCATGGGTGACAGTATCGCGAGCGACATTGAACCACTGACGACAGCCGTAGGTATGCCGCCAGCGCTCATAGTGAACCCCCTTGGGGTTTTTGCGCTGGTAGAGATAGGCCGCCCATTCTTCGTCGGACACCTCAGCCGGCTTTTCCGGCCGCAAGATGTGCGACTCACCGCCGCAGGTAAACTCTTCCTCGCTGCGTGAGCCGCACCAGGGACATTGGATAACAATCATGTGCAGGCCTCCTAGTGCGCAACGCTGGCGGCAGCGCTTTCGTCTACCAGCCTGCCCTGGGCAAAGCGATTTAGGGAAAACGGTTCCACCAGGGGATGTGGCTCATCATTGGCCACCGTATGGGCCAGCGTTTCGCCGCCGGCAGGAATCGCCTTGTAACCACCCGTGCCCCAGCCAGTCGAGATGTAAAAGCCTGCGACCTGCGTCTTCGAAACGATTGGGCTCGCATCCGGGGCGATATCAACAATGCCACCCCACTGCCGCATCAGCTTTAACCGACTGAACATGGGATAGAGTTCTACCACGGCGTTGAGCACGGCCTCCGTTGTCGGGAGATTGCCACGCTGGCCATAGGACGGGTGGGTGTCCGCGCCGCCGCCAATGACAAGCTCGCCGCGATCAGACTGCGATACATAGCAATGGACCATCGGCGACATCACAGTATGGTTGAAGCAGGGCTTCACCGGCTCGCTGACCATCGCCTGCAGGCACATGCTGACGATGGGTAACTTGATACCCGCCATTCCCGCGACCACAGTGCTGTGACCCGCCACGGCGGACGCCACCTTGTCGGTGCGCACGTCGCCAAGGCTGGTTTTGACCCCGCGGATTCGGCCATCGCTGATGTCGAGCCCTTTCACCTCACAGTTCTGGATAATGTCCACGCCCATGCTGTCTGCGGCGCGGGCATAGGCCCAGGCAACAGCATCGTGCCGCGAGATGCCGCCGCGTCGCTGAATAAAACCGCCTTGCACCGGGTAGCGCGCGGATGGGCTCATATTGAGCTGGGGTATTGCTTCAGCGATCTCGTCGCGAGAGAGCATCTCGCAATCGATGCCCTGCACCTGAATGGCCGTTGCCCAGCGCCTGAATATTTCCATTTCATGACGACTGAAGGCTAGGTTTATCAAACCGTTCTGGCTGAACATGATGTTGTAGTTCAGATCCTTGCCCATGGTCTCGTAGCGCTTCAGCGAGTGCTCATAAAAACGAGTGCTCTCAGGGTAGAAATAATTGGAGCGGGTGACCGCCGTGTTGCGGCCGGTGTTGCCCCCACCGATCCAGCCCTTCTCCAGCACTGCTATGTCACGCATGCCATGGGCGCTGGCCAGGTAGTAGGCCGTTGCCAGGCCATGTCCGCCGCCGCCGATAATCACAGCGTCGTAGCGGGACTTCAGCTCCGGGCTTCGCCACGCTTTCGGCCAGTGCTTGTGTTTGGTGAAGGCGTGCTTAACGAGATTGAACGCGGAATAGGTTTCCAACTAAGTCTCTCCGGGCGGGCAGTTAATGGCCGCCTGTCAGCGCAAATTAATCCTGCAGGATTATCCAAGCAGGCTCCGCTTAAGTCAAGCGACTTATTTTTACATCAGGGGTCTGACAGCGCTCGGGCGAACCGCTCCCGAGCTTAGCTCGTACCTCTGAGAATAGACTCGCCAACCCTGACGTAGAAACGGCCGAGCTCCTGAAGCGAGCGCGGTGACAGGTCGCCCAGATAGCTCAGGTGCAGATTCCGATAGTCGGCAAAGCCCTGAATTGTCGCATTGACCAAAAAATTATGGCGCATTTTGTACTCGCGTGCCGGCAGATCTGACAGCAGCGGCCGCTTCAACTTTGCGAAGCGCTTCACCGAGTGCCCGGCAGAGTCACTCAACAGCCTGACAACCTCCTCTTCGGAATCAAATTCCATGCGCGCGAGCGTACGAACAGCCCCATAACCCCAATCATATTGCTCGATAATCTCGACGTAGGGCTTCACAAAGACCTCCAGGGCCTCCGTCAGGGTGATACCTCCGCCTCGCGCCCGCTCCTCCAGATCGGCGAGATCGGGCTCGCGAATTTCGTCAAAATGGCGCTGAATGAACTCGTCCACTGCCTTAATCAGGCCGATTTTGCTGCCAAAATGGTAGTGCAGGGCTGAGTTGTTTTTCTGCCCCGCCTGCCGATTAATCGTGCGCAGGGAGACGGAATCCACGCCATGCTCCGCAAAGAGCTCGATGGCGGCGAGTATCAGCTTCTGCCTGGCAAGGTCTGCTGCCGACATAATAAAATCCGAGTAGCTTATTTTTGGGTAGGATGGAGTCTGCCAAATAGAGCCGCTATTCTAAAGCCCTAATTTCATACCGATAAGGATGCTGGAGCATGAGCTGTCACGAGTGTGACGAGGCCCCTTGCGCCGCCCGTCAGGGCACCATCGAACTGCTGATCGAGCCGCGCGAGGCGGATCTTGGCGAATTCAGCGTGCGCCGCGCCCTGCCCTCGCGGCAGCAGCGTATGGTGGGACCCTTCGTATTTTTCGACCACATGGGCCCCGCGACTTTCCCGCCCGGCAAAAGCATCAACGTCAGGCCGCACCCCCATATCGGCATCGCCACGATTACCTATCTGTTCACCGGTGAAATCTTGCACCGCGATAGCCTGGGCGTTGTACAGCCGATCCAGCGAGGCGCCATCAACCTGATGGTGGCCGGCAGCGGCATTACCCACGCCGAACGGCCGGGCACCGACGTCGACGAGACATCTGAGCTGCACGGCATACAAAGCTGGATCGCACTGCCGGAAGCGCTGCAAGAGATCGACGCCGAGTTCATTCACTACCCGGCATCTGACCTTCCCGAAATTGCACAGGGCGATTCACGCATCCGCTTGATCATGGGCAGCGCTTTCGGCGCCACCTCTCCCGTAAAGACCTTTTCACGCACGCTGTATCTTGATTGCCACGTCGCCGTGGGCGACACCGTGACACTGCCGCGCGATGAAGAGGAACTCGCCTTTTATGTTGCCGATGGCTCAGTGACCTGTGATGGGAATACCGTATCCATGGGCGCCATGGCGGTCATCGCCGCAGAAGAGCCTTTATCCTTCACGGCGAATGTCGACAGCCGCATCATGATCGTCGGTGGCGAGAATATCGGCCCGCGGCATATCTACTGGAACTTTGTATCCACCGATGCCGAACGCATCGAGCAGGCCAAGGACGACTGGCGTGAGCAACGCTTTCCCTGCGTGCCGGATGACGACGAGTTTATTCCGCTGCCAGACTGATCGGGCCGAAGCCGCAGCAGCTATTTACTTGACCGCCCGCGGTGGCTGCGGCGAGGCGCGAATAATCCGCCACAGTCCGTAGGTCACCAGCGGCAGCAGGAATACCGCGATGAAGTACCAGGTGAGCATGCCGTAGCCCTGAGCGATAAGGCTCACCAGGCCAAGCCCGTCGGCCAGCAGCACGGATACCGCGAGAAAAGCGACCGCTATCAGAGGCCTGACCATGGGAGAAAAGCGCCAGCCGCGCAACTCGAAGGTCTCTGCGACTCGTTCATTGATCGCGTGAATAAAGGCGGTGCCGGTTTCGATGAAGGTGCCAAAGATCGTGATGTAAAAAATGATACTCAGCCAGGTGATATCCAGCCGACGAATCATGTACTCAGAGGGCACTGGCTCACCCTGCACCGCCTGATAATCGGCCACCATCGCCAGATAGAAGAGCAGCGCTGGCGCCATGGCGATCGGGCCACTCAAGAGACCTGCGATGACGGTATCGCGGCGATCCCGAAAGTGGGCGGCTACAAAGAGAATCACAGCAAGAGTGACCATGTTGTAGCCAACGTACTCCAGCGCACCGACCGCCCAGCCGTTCGTTGCAGGCTCCAGATCGAGGTTAGCGCCCAGTTGCCCGCCAAACTTGGCCAGAAATAGGCCAATAAACAGGGCATAAACCACGTACAGCAGTATCGACCACCCGGCGAGAACGCGCTCTATCAGGCCAGTCCCACGGAACACGAGGTAGACGATGGCGGCACACAACAGGAGGGTGCCTGCGGTCGCGGGTATGCCGAAGGCATTTTTAGCAATCTCGCCGGCGGCTGCCGCGACGACCGATATGACCAACACGGCCAGCAGGAAATAGCCGATCTCATACAGAAACCAGCCCTTGCCGAGCAGTGCCTGAAAGAAGTGCCGGTAGTTGATACTCCCGGTCAGCCGCGCGAACTCAAAAACCAGCGCCGCTACCACAGACATGATCGCCGTCGCCAGCAGCATGCCGAGCAGTCCTCCAAGAGGGCCATAGCTGAGAAAGAACTCGACAAGTTCACGGCCGGTGGCGTAACCGCCACCCACTAACACGGACTGGTATAAAAACCCCGGTAAGAGCCAGCGCTGGAACATACGATCAGCGAAAAACAGTCAGTTATACAGAGGTGTCGCTTAATCCCAGTGCAGCAGCAGTTTGCGCTGCTCGGCGGCACTCCTGGCTAACTCGGCGGCCAACTCACCGAAGCGTTCCTCGATCTTCTCGCGGCGAATCTTCAGGGTAGGGGTGAGAATCTCGTTCTCAATAGCCCAGAGTTCCGTCGAGAGAATGAGAGCGCCGATGCGTGCATGTTTCTCTATCGTATCGTTGATCTCAGCTACCTTGGCGCTCAGGGCGGACTCTACCGTCGCCTGGTCTTCGGACTTCCCGGCCTCAGACAGTACGGCTACCATGACAGTTTTCGACAGGCCGCGCCCCATAAGACACTGCTGCTCGACCAGGTGGCTCTCTGCGAATGCGCCTTCGATCGGCGGCGGAGCGACAAACTTGCCCTGAATCGTCTTAAAGTAATCCTTGACCCGCCCGGTGATGTAGATGAAGCCATCGTCATCGATGCGCGCCTTGTCGCCGGTATACAGCCAGCCATCCTTGATTAACTCGTCCGTCTTCTCCGGGTTCTTGTAGTAACCAGGCGTGAAGCCGTCCGCACGGACAACCAGTTCATCCTCCTCGGTGAGACGAACATCGACGCCGTCCATGGCCTTACCCACGGAGCCGATTCGCCAGCTATCTTCTTTACTCAAAATCAGGGCCATGGCCTCGGTCTGCCCGAAACCTTCCACCAGCATCAAGCCCAGCGCATGCCACCAGTGCAGCAGCGGCGGCGGTGTTGGCGCGGCCGCCACCAGGCAGACCTTAACCTCATCGAGCCCAAGGCCTCCGAGCACCAGCTTGCCGACGCCCTCCGGATCGCTGGCCATCGCTGCATCGAAGGCTTCCTGGCCACCGAACTGATTAATGACTGCACCCTGGAGCTGCTCCCACACCCGGGGCGCGCCAAAAAAGACGTGAGGTCTCGCCTTAGCCATATCTCGCGCCAGGTGCTCCAGGGCATCGATAAAGAACACCTCACCGCCGGTTTGCATGGATGAATACTCAACGATCTGTCGCTCGGCGATATGCGACAGTGGCAGATAGGAAAAATAACGGGGGGTGGGGTGATCCATCATGTCGAGATAGTCAAAGGCGCGGCGGATGGGCACGATACTGCTATCGTGCGTCTGAATCACACCCTTGGGCAAACCGGTCGTGCCCGAGGTAAAGACCAGCGACACTACATCATCAGACTTCCCTTCGAATTCGGGTGTACTCCCCTCCCCCTCGGCGATCAGCTCTGCCCATGTCATGTCCGCTCCCGCTACCTCTGCGCCTGGCAACGAGATGACGGTAATACCCTCGGGCATAGCAGGCCGAATAGTCTCCCAGTTAGGGCTCTCGCCAACAAAGATGACTTTGGACTCAGTGAATTCAGCGATGTAACCGGCTGTCGCCGGTGGATGCGTGGTGAATAAGGGGACAGTCACATTGCCAGAACCTATGATCGCCAGGTCCGCAAAAAACCAGTGCGGGCAGTTACGCGACAGCACCAACATGCGCGTGCCGTGACCGAAACGCTTCTCCAGCGCAGCGCCGGCGGCATGAATCTCAGTCTGCGCCTGTGCCCAGGTGTACTCGCCGCCGCCCTCTCTGAGGTCACGCAGCCAGACCCGGTCGGGGGTCTCTTTTACCCAGTGCTCAAGGCAGTGCGCCAGTGTATCGGTTTGCATCGTATTTGCTCCTCGCCTGCGGGTGTTCTGTTATGGGGCGAGACTACATCACCAGAACCGGCTAGGATAGGCCCCATTTCCGCAAATTGTCTAAGGATTCTCGCATGAAAACCGCCGCCGGACTGATGGGCGAACTGCCCGAAATCGCCGCAGAAGCCGCCGCCCTGGAAAGCCAGGGTGCAGACATCCTCTCGAGCGTGGAGCTGGGGCATGATCCACTGATCCAGCTTGCCATGGCCGCGACAAGCACCAGCAAGGCTCATCTCATGACCAGCATCGCCGTGGCTTTTGCGCGCTCGCCTATGACCCTCGCTTTACAGGCACACGACATTAACTCACTCTCTGGCGGCCGCTTCATCCTGGGCATCGGCTCACAAATCAAACCGCATATCGAAAAGCGATACAGCATGCCATGGGGCAAGCCGGCGGCGCGCATGCGGGAATATGTGATGGCGCTAAAGGCAATCTGGGCCTGTTGGTACGAGGGTGAAGCGCTGGATTTCCGTGGCGAGTTCTACAATCACACGCTGATGACACCGATGTTCACACCATCGGACAAGCGCTACGGCGCGCCACCCGTTTATACCGCCGCAGTCGGACCTCTGATGACCGAAGGCGCCGCTGAGGTGGCAGACGGCATCCTCTTGCACGCCTTTACAACCGATGAATACATTCGCACCGTGACGCTACCGGCAATCGAATCCGGCCTCGCGAAGGCCGGTCGCACTCGAGACAGCCTGCAGGTGGTAGGCGCGCCCTTCTTCGTCACCGGCGAGACGGAAGAGCAATTTGAGCAAGTGAAAACAGCGGCAGTTAACCAGATCGCCTTCTATGGTTCGACACCTGCCTACAAGGGCGTGCTCGACTCCGTTGGCTACGGTGAGCTTCAGGGTGAGTTAAACCAACTGTCCAAAGCAGGCGAGTGGGTCGAGATGGGCCGACGCATTGATGACACGCTGCTCAATAAAATCGCCATCGTTGGTGAACCCGCTCATATCGGTGAGCAGCTCACCAAGCGCTATGGCGACGTTTTCGACGTATGCGCTGCCAGCGTCTTCAGCGGCGAAGGCTACAGTGACGGCGGTTACCACGAGGGCATAGGCCAGGCGATAAAAACGGCGGCTGCCTGATCTGTAAACGCCGGGAACCGGCCCAGGCTTCCTGCATTACTGATTTGAGAGCACCGCCCCCGCCCCCGGCGTGACAGGCTCGAGGTCAAGAGCCTGCAACAGCTTGCGCGTGGTGCATGCTGCCGCGGTCGTAACAGGCAGCCCGAGCTTATCCTGCACTGCCTCGATAGCAGGCAGCGAAGGCATTTGCACGCAGGCGGAAATCACCACCGCGTCCGCGCCTTCGATGTTCAAGCCTTCAACATCTGTCACCAGCTTCATGGGGTCGCGTCGCCCGACCTCAAGGTTGTCGGGGATTTCCAGTGCGATGCTGTCGATCACCTCGATACCTTCGGCTTCGATATAACTCACCACCAGATCGGTCAGCGGGCGCATATAAGGTGTCACGATCGCGATACGCTGAGCTTTCAGATCCCTGAGACCATCCACCAAGGCACCTGCGGAGGTCACAATAGGTGCGGGATGGCCGGTGTCGCTGGCGACGGCCGCGAGGCGTTCCTCGCTGCGCCGGTGATAACCAATGCCCATGCTCATAATCGCTACCAGGCAAGCGTAGCCCATGACGTCCACGTCAGCGTCAGCCAGCTCAGCCGCACAGCGCAGGGAATCAGCATCCATGGCCTCCAGCTGCTCCTTGGTCACCTTCTGCATGCGCATGCGGCTCGAATGGAAGGTAAAACGCTCTTCACGGACCGCCTCGCGGGCGCGCAGCATGGCGGGAATTTCCGTTTCCATCGTGGTATTGGAGCTGGGCACAATCTGCCCGATTCGGTAGGCCCTTGGCATCATCGTGCATCCATCGCTGCAACAAGGTTGGGGGCATAAAGCGCCAGCCGCTCGCGCGGCATACGCCCAGTGCGATCCATGAAATCCTCAACAAAGTCGATTACGGGCATTTCCAGCTTCTCATGGACATGCTCGTACCATTCGTAGCTTTTCACCGTGGCGTCCATCAGCTTCTGCTTCCTGGGCTTGCCTGCTTCTTCAAAGGCCGCGAGCGCCTGTAGCACGTCGTCGGGCGATTCGGCGAGCGCGTTGGCCAGGCCGAGTGCATCTTCCATCGCCATACGTGTGCCGGAGCCAATGGAGTAGTGGGCCCGGTACAGCGCATCGCCAAGCAGCACACGATTGCCAACAGACCAGCGCTCATTTACGACCGCCTGGAACTGATGCCAGTTTGACTTGTTTTCAATCATCGGCCGGCCTTCGAAAACGTCGTCAAAGGCGTTTTCAAATAGCGCCTTGCGCTCAGCGTTAGTCATCTTATCCATGCCGAGGTCATGCCAGCTTTGCTCATCGACCTCGCCAACCACGGTCCACATCTCGGGCGTGTAGGAGTAGTAGTGGATCATGATGCTGCCATTCTGGTGGCTGCGAAAGCGCAGGCCAGCCTCCTGGCGCGGATGAGCACAGCCCCACCAAACGAAGTAGTTGCCACGGGTTGTTTTGCGCGTACCGAACTCTGCCTCATGCGCCGCGCGAACCGTGGAGTTTGCGCCGTCGGCGCCTACAATCACGTCGTAGTCATCGAATTCCGCCAGATCATTCACACGACGCTCGTGGTGAATTTCGACGCCCAGATCCCGACAGCGCTGTTCCATGGTGCTGAGGATATCAAGGCGGGTGATGGCGCCGGATGATAGCCCGAACTCAACCTTGAACTCCCCCTGGTTGTTCTCGATCACCTGGCTTGTGCCGAAGTACATTTTCTCCTGCAGGCCGCGCATGATCTCCGGCTCGGCGTCATTGAGCTTGCCAATCGCCGAGTCAACCATGGCAACGCCAAAGCCATAGGTTGCATCCCTCGGGTTTTGCTCAACGACCAATACGTCTTCCTCGGTACCGCGGGACTTCAGCAAAATGGCCAGGAACAGAGCGCAGGGCCCTCCTCCAATAATACAAACTCTCACGTGGTCACTCCTTCGCCTTGGTGATTGGGGCACCGCCCCTTGTCTACACCGCGATACTAACCAAGGCCGGGCGGCCTGAACCAATGAAAAGAAGCGCTATCGATCAGCAATGCTATTGATGACAGCAAGGGTACGGGAGTCTCACTCGCTGCATGGCGATATCATGGCCTGCGGGTTACAGTACGCCGAGTTATCCATCCCCGACCGATATGATATTGAACTTGCTCATGCTGCTGGCGCCCGCAGCCGGCCTTGCGGGTTACTGGGCCCCCGAGCTATTCAGCCCAATGGGGCCGGCCATTGTGCCGCTGCTCATGGTGGTGATGCTCAGCATGGGCCTTACCCTCAAACCCGCTGATTTCCTTGGGCTGCGGGGCGCCAGAAGCGCGCTATTCGCGGGTGTCGCCCTACAGTTCCTGGTCATGCCACTGAGCGCGCTGGCCATCAGCCGGATCATGAATCTGGGCTCTGAGCTCATGGTTGGCATGGTGCTTGTAGGCAGCGTAGCCGGCGGCACTGCATCAAACGTCATGAGCTATCTCGCCAGAGGCAATGTGGCCCTGTCCATCACCATGACGGCCACTTCTACGCTCATGAGTATTATCGCGACCCCGCTCTTACTGCAACTACTGGCAGGTTCTGTAGTCCAGGTCCCCGCCTGGGAGATGCTGAAGACGCTGCTCTACATCATCCTGCTGCCGGTTGGGCTGGGACTGGTGCTGCGCCAGGTGTTATTGCATGCAATTGAGAAAATACAGCCGGCCCTGCCGCTATTAGCTGTGTTCGTTATCGCCCTGATTATTGCCTGTGTGGTGGCATTGAATGCCGACAATCTGGCCAGCGTTGGCCTGACCGTGATGCTCGCGGCCCTGGTGCATAACGTGGTTGGCTTGCTTCTGGGCTATCTCGCTGCACGCGCCCTCGGCTTTGACGCAGCGATCTGCCGCACGGTCGCGATCGAGGTAGGCATGCAGAATTCTGGCCTTGCCACCGCGCTGGCGCTCAAGTTCTTCTCACCGATCACGGCACTCCCCGGCGCCGCCTTCAGCGTCTGGCTGAACATCACCGGTGCGATCTTCGCCAACCTGAGTTTGCGACTTGATCGCAAAAGCCACGGCGCTAATGCCTGAACGTCAGGGGTTCCATGCCAATACGACCCGCGCGATGCGCTCGCCGAGATAGCGTGCGGTGCGCAAATCACTTTCGGCGATACCCTCCAGGCCTTGATCCGTATTCGACTGAGCCATGGCCCCCAGCCAGCTACCCAGCCGGTTGAGGTCTTCCACACCACCGCTGCTGGCGTTATTACCGCCGGGAAGATCGAGTCCGGCCCAGATCATGCCGTGCTGCATCGCAAATACATTGAGCTGCATGAGGGTACTGAGCTTGTCGCCGCTTTGGTTGCCGGAATTGGTAAAAGCACCGGCGACCTTGTTGCGCCAACCCTGGGCCAGCCAGATGGGCGAGGTATCATCCATGAACTGTTTGAAAGCCGCTGATGCCGAGCCCATGTAGGTCGGGCAGCCAAAGATCATGCCGTCAACCCGCGAGAGCTCATCAAGCTGCTCCCGCGCATCTTCTACATAGACAAGACTCGCCTCCACGCCCTGGACACTGGCTGCACCGTCGCGCACGGCTTTCGCCTGGTAAGAGGTATGGCCCATACCGCTATGGAAGATCACCGCCACGTGTTTGTTAGGTATGGCACTTGCTATTCCCTTGTCGCTCGACATCAGGATGCTCCTCTCTCGAGCGCCGGCAATGGCGCTGCTTCGTAGCGCCGCACGAAGTCGGGGTCGGTTTCTCGCAAGCGCGCATAATCCACTCGACCCGTACGCAGCATGTAGCTGAAGGCCATGGTCACAGGATCAAAGTGCAGGCGGTCCTCCAGTGTCTCGTACCATTTGATACTTTGAATGGCGGCGCGCTGAAACAGGTCCGAGCCGAACTGACGGCTCGAGCGATAGGCAGAGAACACCGCATCCAGATCCTCGCCGTGCTGCACGAAGGCCAGCGCCAGCGCGTCGGCGTCGCGCATGCCCACGCGGGTGCCGGAGCCGATAGACGGGTGCACCGTGCGCACAGCATCGCCAATCAGCACCACATTCTTATGCGACCACTGTGCGTTTTTAACGATAGCGGGATAAAAAACACGCACGGTCCCTGACAGCAGCGGCTTACCCCCGAGGTAAGGCGCAAAGATCTCAGCGAAACGTGCATCCATTGCCTCGGGCGTCATATCGCCGAAGCCACCACGCGCCCAGGTATCGGGGTCGCATTCAATGGCCATGCCAGAACGGTCGGGACGGTACTGGTAGGCATGGGCAATAACGAGCCCCTCCTCCGCCTGCTCGAATATCATCAGAGCCGGGTCAAACAGGTGCTCGGTGGCATACCAGGCAAATACGTTGCGCTGCGGCTCCACCGAGGCGCCGAACGCGTAAGCATAGCGCTCGCGTACGCGGCTGTTGACGCCATCGGCAGCTACCAGGACGTCGACCTCTTCGCGCAGACGGTCGATATCATCCACTCTTGACTGAAAGCGCAGATCAACGCCGACAGCCTCACAGAGCGACTGCAAAATATTAAGCAGGGCAATACGCTCAATCGCTACCGACTCGCCATCAAGACCGGCCTCAACCACCACGGTCTCACCGCGGTGCACAAAACCCATCGCTGAGGCCGAATGTGCGACTTCGTGAATAGCGGCAAGCAACTCCGGGTCGGAGCGTTCGATGAACTTCAGAGACTGACCGAGGAGCCCGACGCCAAAGCCATAGGTCGCGTCGCGCGCATTTTGCTCAAAGACCTCGACTCGCCACGCCGGGTAGGCCTGCTTGATCTTGCGAGCGAAGAGCAAGCCAGCCGGGCCGCCCCCGATAACCCCTACATGCATGACTACGAGCCCCCTCTGGTCATCCAAATACCCTTGTTAGCAGTTCTAACGCCTATTGACTCACAGGGCGACCGACGCCTTGGCCTCATCCGCCAGTTTTTCCTGTATCAGCGCTCGCAGCAGCGGCTTGCTCGGCTTGCCAGAGTCCGTCACCGGAAATTCGTCGATGAGTTCTACACGCTCGGGGCACTTGAACTTGGCGAGACCCTGGTCAACCAGGAATGCCACCAGTTCCGCAACGTCCGGGGCATCGCCGTCGCCGCTGGGGATAACGAAAGCACAGGCTCGCTCCTCGTAGTCTGGATCGGGCATAGCCACAATCATGATATCGCCAATCCCGGGATGCGCCGCCGCAGCGCGCTCGACCTCGGCACAGTTGATCTTCTCGCCACCACGGCTGACCACGTCTTTCAGGCGACCCTCGAAGGAGTAGTAGATCTCACCTTCAATCTCACGTGCCGCCATCAGATCGCCAGAGCGATAAAAACCATCGGAGGTAAATACCTCACGGTTGCGTTCCTCTGCATTAAAGTAGCCGCAGAAGGTATAGGGGCCACGCGACACCATTTCACCTACCTCACCGTGGGGCAGCTCGCGCTCCGTTCCAGGCTCAAGGATTCGAACTTCATCCCAGGCGGAGACCGGTCGACCTATCGTTGTCAGGCGGGCCTCATCCGGATCCGATGGCCTCGAGAAGGCTATAAGGCCCTCCGTCATACCAAAGAGGTGCAAGCCGCTAACCCCGAGCACTTCTTCAGTCTGGCGCGCCGCTCCCGGGCTCATTACGCCTTTTACCTGCTCGAGCGGCAAGGTCTCGACGATGCCGGCCTGCTGCATACGCGACAGGGCGGCCCCTATCACACCGAAGTAGCTCGGCTTGCGCGACATAATCATCTGCAGCACGGTCAATGGGTCGGCCGATGCGGTGACCGCTCCTTCGCCACCAAACAGCAACACCGGGAAGGTGATGCAGGCCATAGCAGCGTTATGAATCGTCTGCAGGGGCATGAAGGTCACGGTACTTTCATCGTACTCCAGCCATTCACCCACGGCCCGCATGTTGTAAAGATACTCATTGCTGAAGCGGGGAATAATCTTCGGGATGCTGGTAGTACCACCAGAAAGCTGGAATACGGTGACCTGGTAAGGGTCACGTTCAATCGCCTCAATGCGCGCCCGCGCTGAATCACGATCTTGTGCTGCAATCATGCTGGCCATACTGGGCAGATCCTCAGGCGACTCACCGCGGATAACTACCAGATGCTCGAGGGAGGGTGTCTTCGCCGCGATAGCCCGTGCAAACTCGACGAAATCAAAACGCTCCTCTATACCGATGAAGTGGGCTTTAGCACCGGAGTGCTGCGCCAGGTAAGAGATTTCCGCGTCACGGTGTGCCGCCAGGGTACAGACTGGAATCAGATCAGCCTTCCAGCAGGCGAGTACCGCCACCACGATTTCGAGGCTATTCACCACCTGGAACACCACACGATCCAGTGGTTCGAGGCCCATATCCATCAGCGCCGCCGCGAAGCAATCGGAATCGTGATCCAGCTGGCCGTAGGTAATCTCCCCCTCCGGCGACGAGATCGCAATGCGCTCGGGCCAGCGCCCGAGCGCTGTCATCATCGCCTCAGCCAAAGACTCTTCGGTCAGCGGCCCGCGCGTGACATAGCGCTCATAGGCCTCACTTGAGGGGTACACGACCCCCGGTATTGGATTGCGAACACGTGGCATAACAGACTCCCCTGAGTATTACGCCCGCGATTTTATGCAGCCACCCCTGGAGCCGGAAACAAATAGGCCGCATATTTACTATGCATGAAATGCGTGGTCACAAGTAAAAATCCAGTCAATAGATATAACCACCTATTAGCATCATCTAAAGCCAGCGCTTCCGATATAGTGCCGGTGCATCGATAAGCGGAGCACACGCGTCCCGCTATCAACCTTGGCCTGCTGCTGATCGGAGAAACTCTATGGCCCTCAACCACCTTGCCTTTTGCACACATGACCCTGAGCTCACGCACAAGTTCTATACCGAGGCTATGGCATTCGACATCGTTGGTATTGAGGCCGACGACACCAAAGGCAACAAGTACAAGCACGTTTTCTATGATGCAGGCGATGGTTCCTATCTGGCGTACTACGATCTCGCCGCCTTTGGCACCAAAGCACTAAGCGGAGCGAACACCAATATTACGCAAGCCATGGGCCTCGGGCCGGCGTATATGCACGTCGCCTGGGAGGCCCACAATCGCGAGGGCCTGGAGGCCGCCAAGCAGCGCTGGCTGGCACACGGCCTGGAAGTGATGGAATCCGATCATCACAAGGACTGGATGCATTCCATTTACACCTTCGACCCCAATGGCCTGATGGTGGAATGTGCTTACTGCCAGGGCCAGCTACCAGAGGTCGACGCGAAGCATGCTTACCAGCTTTTCGTGGAGGGGCGAGATATCGATGAAATTGGCTATGATCGCGAGGGCATAAAGCCGTCTGTTATCCATCTGCCAAACCCGGCGGTGGAGAAGCCGTCTTACTATGTATCCTTAACCGAACGCATGATGAAAATTGATACGAAGACAGCGGCGACGCTGCCTTTCGTGACGGTGGTTCAGCACTAGTAAACCCGTCGCTGGCGCCGCACGCGGCGCCAGGTTCAGGCAATCATTCCATAGATTTTTTCATTTCGTCCGCCGCATCCGCGGCGCCGTCAGCCATGTCACTGGCTGCTTTGGCGGCATCATCGGCCATATCACTGGCGGCGTCTTTAGTGTCATCCCAGGTTTCCTCCATGGCATCCGATGCATCGGACATCATTTCTCCGGTGGCATCGGCGGCATCACTAGCCATTTCACCGGCAGCGTCCATCGCATCGTTAGCCATATCTGCGGCCGCATCCATCGCGCCGCTGGCCTCCTCGCTCACCGTAGCGGCAGCGTCCTCCATAGAGCTTTTCGCCGCCTCTACATCCTCTTCACTGCAGCCGCTCGCGAACAAAGCGAGTGCGGTGACAGACAGGGCGACCATCAACTGACGAGTCTTCATAGCGTATTTCTCCTCTTGCAGCGCCGCCAGTATCGGCAGCGCCACCTAACTGTAGTTGCTGATCAAAAAACCGCCAGCGCCACTCCTGCCCAGCAGCCCTCTACAGGCACCTCTACCCGGTGCCGTCAGCGACCAATCCGGAGTACAATCGCGCATCCAATCATCTCGTTAATCGGAGCCATCACCATGCCACGCGTCAATCTCGCAAACACCTCATCCATCGTCACCGGCGGCGCCTCCGGTATTGGCGAAGCCTGCGCGCGTCAGCTAGCCGATGCCGGCGCCAAAGTCGTGATCGCTGACCTTAACGAAGAGCGCGGCGCAGCCATTGCCAGCGAGATTGGCGGCGAGTTCGTGCGCTGTGATGTAACAAAAACGGACGACGCCGACTCGGTAGTGGCAAAGGCCTGTGAGCTAGCGCCCCTGAGAGCCTGCGTAAACTCTGCCGGCCTCGGCGCACCTGGCCGTACCGTTGACCGCAACAACGTACCCCTGCCACTCGACAAGTTTACCTTCGTTATTCAGGTCAACCTGATTGGCACCTTCAATATGCTCAGCCGTGCTGCAGCCGCTATGGCTCAGCAGGAGCCCATGGATGAAGACGGCAGCCGCGGCGCCATCGTCAATATGGCATCTGCCGCCGCCTTTGACGGCCAGATCGGCCAGGCCTCCTACTCCGCCTCCAAGGGCGGCATCGTCGGTATGACGCTACCCATAGCGCGCGATCTCTCCAGCATCGGCGTTCGTCTGAACACCATCGCGCCGGGCCTTATCGATACGCCCATCTACGGCCAGGGTGAAGAATCCGAGGCCTTCAAGGCACACCTCGGCAAATCGGTGCTATTCCCGAAGCGCCTCGGCACGGCCGAGGAACTCGCCTTCGCCGTAATGGAGGCGATAACCAACCCCTACATGAACGCCGAGGTGATTCGCCTGGATGGCGGCATTCGGATGCCGCCGAAGTAGTCGGGGCTCCTTCGATCAGATCGCCGGGGGCCGGCTCGCCAACAGCCGCCGCACCTGGCTGCGCAGCTCGCGGGGGAAGTCGTCGCGGATGCGCTCATAAACGTCTGAATCGTACATCTTACCGAGAGTCGCATCTGAGATGGCAAAGTACTCAATGCTGCCGATGAGCTGGTAGACCATGCAGAATGCCGTCGGCAGCTCCACCTCTTCAAAGCCAGGTACGCGGCGCAGGACCTCAACGATCTCGGCCAGGAAGGGCAGCAGATACCAGTCCCTCGCCTTCTCAGCGCGCGACTGATTGTCGAGCAGTTCCCGCACCAGGAGGCGTGTATCCATCGGTGACTCCCGCGACGCCGCGTAAAGGCCGAGAAAGATGTCTTCCAATTGCTGCGCAGGTTCATCGGAGCGCCCCTCCGCGCCCTCAACATAGCGCAACAGCCGGTCTGAAATACGCCTGAGCACCTCGGCGTAGAGATCTTCCTTGCGTTTAAAGTGGTAGAGCAAGGCCTGCTTGGTGAGGCTGAGCTCACCCGCCACCTGCGCGATGCTGGTGCCGTAAAAGCCCTTCTCGGCAAACTGCTGTTTTGCTGCGGCCAGCAGCTGCTCTCGCGTGTCGTCTCGCATTGCATTACTTACCTTTAGTCAAGTCGCTTACGCTAGCACAGCAGAGCGTCACTTATAAGATATTGTTTACATTGAACTATTTAAAACTATAGTGATAAAATTGATTCTTACCGATCGGTAAGTATACTCAATCACCTCATCCAGCCACCCCACCGTGGAGAGCCCCATGGAAAAGCACGTCCTGTACACAAAATCTGGCGCTATCGCCACCGTCACCCTGAACCGCCCTGAGAAATACAACACCCTGCGGCCCTCCTTACTCGACGACCTTGATGACGCGCTGCGCCAGGCCAATAACGACAACGAGGTCAAGGTCATCATCCTCGAGGGTGCCGGCGATGCCTTTTGCGCGGGCTTCGACTTCTCGGATGGCCTCGAGCACTTCGAGGGCATCACTGAGGCAAACTACGATCCCGGCATGGACGTCGACCTGGTCGTGAACCCCTACAAATCCTACATGAGCCAGTTCATGGGCCTGTGGCGCGGCTTGAAACCGACCATCGCCAAGGTGCACGGCTATTGCATGGGTGGCGGTTCAGAAATGGCGCTGTGTGCCGATCTGGTGGTCGCGTCCGATGACGCACGTATTGGCACGCCATACTCGCGCGTCTGGGGCTGCCACCTTTCAGGCATGTGGGTCTATCGACTGGGTTTGGCCAAGGCCAAGTACTACGCGCTGACGGGTGAGTGGGTCAGTGGCGAAGAAGCCGCGCGCATCGAACTGATCAATGAGTCTGTGCCCCTTGAAGAACTGGACCAGACCGTTCTGGCCCTTGCCGAAAAGCTGGCGCAAATTCCGCTGACGCAGCTCATGTCGATGAAGCTGATCGTCAATCAAGCCTACGACAACATGGGTCTGCAAAGCACGCAAACGCTTGGCCCGATTCTGGACGGCATCATGCGCAACACGCCGGAGGGACGGGAATTTGTGCACCTCGCCAAGGACCAGGGCGTAAAAGCCGCCGTCACGCAGCGCGACGCGCCTTTCAATGACTACAGTCAGGCCCCTCTAGACCAGCATCCGCGCAAGCGGAGTGAACTGGGCTTGTAACACTATTGCTGCAAAGCCAGGTCCTCTGGCTTGCTTCAGGCCCGTCACGCAGGTGTCGGGCCTTTTTTTGTCTGCCAATAATCGTGAGCCAGCGCTGGACCTGTTTAACGCCGGACGCTATCTTGCCGTATGCCTACTCTGATCGCACTCATTTGTGCCCTTGCACTATTCACCGGTGCCCATACCCACGCCGACGGCATCCCGCGGCAGAGCGGCTTCGTCGAGGTACCCGGAGGGCCGGTCTGGTACGAGATCATGGGCGACGGCGAAGATACGCCCTTATTGCTGCTTCACGGGGGCCCCGGCGGTCATTCCTGCGGAGCACAATACATGGCGCAGCTCGGCGACGAGCGGCCGGTGATTCGCTACGATCAGTTGGGCAGCGGCCGATCCGGTTGGCCCAAAGATTCGAGCCTGTGGCAGCGGGATCGTTTTGTGGCCGAGCTCGACGCGGTGCGCAACGCACTCGGCCTGGATGAGGTCCACATTCTCGGCCACAGCTGGGGTGCTTCACTTGCCGCCTACTATTTTCTGGAGACGGGCGGAGAGGGCGTGCAGTCGCTCATCCTGTCGTCGCCACTGATATCGACCCCGCGCTGGATTGCCGACACCAATCTGCTGCGTCAGCAGCTGCCCAACGACATCCAGGCTACGCTCACCGAGCACGAACTGGCCAGCACGACGGATAGCGACGCTTACAGAAAGGCCTCTCAAGCATTCTATGACCTGTTTGTGACTCGAGGCGAAGCAGTCGAGAAGTATGACTGCGCAGGCGTCAGGTTTAACGCGGTGATCTACGAACAAATGTGGGGCCCCACAGAGTTCCACGCGACGGGCTCCCTCAGCGATTTCGATCTCACGCCGAGGCTAAAAGAGATCGACATACCCACGCTTTTCGTCACGGGTGAATTCGATGAAGCACGGCCAGAGACAGTGGCAGAATTCGCAGCCGCTGTGCCCGGCGCCCGGTTCGAAGAAATACCAGGCGTTGCGCACGCCTCAGGGAGCCGTGCGCCGGTGTACTTTCGTCGGCTCATCCGCGATTTCATCGGGGGCATCGAATCACCCTGAGCAACATTCGCCCCAAAAATAGGACATACCCCGGGTGGTTGCGCGCTTTGCGGGGCTGCTTGCCGGCTTACCGATTGAAACCGCAGGAATCACCGTCAATCGCCTATGCGGTGCAGGGCTCACCGCCTGTGCTGATGTCGTCAGGGCTTTCCGCTGCGGCCAGGGCATCGCAATGGTGATAGAGCGCACATGACCAAAGAATCCCCTGTCGTCAGCTACGAGTGCAGCCACGGGCTGGCGCAGTTACGCATCGACAACCCACCGGTCAACGCCCTTTCACAGGGCGTTCGCCAGGGTATTCTCGATGCCCTGGATCAGGCCGCAGCCGACGGCGCCGCCGCTATCGTGATTAGCTGTGTCGGTCGATCCTTCATCTCAGGCGCCGACATCAAGGAAATCGGCCAGCCCCCGCGAGAGCCGCAGCTGCCGGAGGTGATGGCCCGCCTCGAGGCATCGGCCATTCCCGTTGTCGCGGTACTGCACGGACACGCGCTGGGCGGGGGGCTGGAGATCGCCCTCGCCTGCCACTATCGCATCGCCGCAGCCGGTACCCGGCTGGGGTTGCCTGAGCTGAAGCTGGGCATTATCCCGGGGGCCGGTGGCACACAACGGCTTCCGCGCCTGATCGGACTCGCGCCAGCGCTGGATATGATCACGACAAGCAAGCCAGTGACCGCAGAAAAGGCGCTGAAGCTTGGCCTCATCAATGCCATTATTGACGGCGACCCCGCCAAGAAGGACTTTGTCGAAACAGCAATACACTGGACGGCTGACCACGCGCTCAGCCGTGAACAGCACCCACGCATCAGTGAGATCCGCATGCAGCCCAGCGATGCCGATCTCGACGCACTGGCCACAGCCCGTAAGCGCGCCAGTCGCAAGCCCGACGTGCTGGCGCCCCGCTACCTGTGTGATGCTCTGGAAGCCGCGTTCACGCTGCCTTTCGCCGACGGACTGGCCAGAGAGCGCGAGCTCTTCGTCGAATGCCGCGATTCACCACAATCCGCTGCCTTCAGGCACCTCTTTTTCGCGGAACGTCAGGCGGCGAAGCTGCCTGTAAAGCCTGCCAATCCGGTCGAAAAAATAGCCTCCGCCGCTGTTATCGGTGGCGGCACCATGGGCCGAGGTATCGCCATCAATCTGCTGGATACCGGGCTGCCGGTCACACTACTCGAGGTGGACGAGGAGCGCGTCAGCATGGCGCAGGACGCCCTACAGAAACACTACCAGGCGAGCGTCAGCCGCGGCCGCATGAGCGATGCGCAAGCCACCGAACGCCTCGCCCGCCTCTCACTCGTCACCGACTATGAACAGCTGAACACGGTGGACCTGGCAATCGAAGCGGTGTTTGAAGACATGGCGGTCAAGAGCCAGGTTCTAAAACAGCTCGATGCCGTCTGCAAGCCCGGTGCCATCCTCGCCAGCAACACCTCTTACCAGGATATCAACCAGCTCGCTGCGGTTACGAAGCGCCCCGATGCTGTGGTGGGCATGCACTATTTCAGCCCGGCTAACATTATGAAGCTGCTGGAGATCGTCCGCGGCGATGCCACATCGCCGGAGGTCATGCAACAGGTCCTGGATATCGGCAAGGCCTGCGGCAAGATTCCCGTCATCTCCGGTGTCTGCTATGGCTTTATCGGCAATCGCATCAACCGACGACTGCAGCAGCAGGCGCAGTTCTGCCTGCTGGAGGGAGCCACCCCTGCCGAGGTCGATGCGGCCATGGAAGCTTTTGGCATGGCCATGGGTCCGCTGGCGGTGGGCGACCTCGCTGGCCTCGATATTGGCTATATGGCGCGCCAGGCGCTAAGCGATGAAGAAAAAGGCGATCCGCGCACCTATTGGATTCCCGACAACCTTGTGGAAAGTGGCAGGCTCGGCCAAAAATCCGGCCAGGGCTACTACCGTTACAAGGAGGCAGATCGTAAGCGAAGCGAAGACCCCGAGGTCAGCGCTGTTGTCGAAGCGGCATCAAAACACTTCGGCTACGAGCGAGCCTCGCTGGCGCCGGAAGAAATCGTTGAGCGCCTACTGCTGGCTGTTGTCAACGAGGCGGCCAGGCTTCTGACAGAGGGCATCGCTGCGCGCCCGGGCGATGTCGACATTGTCTACGTCAATGGCTACGGCTTCCCCGCCCACAAGGGCGGCGTCATGTACTGGGCAGAGGGCCTTGGTAGCCAGACTGTACACGACAAACTGCAGCACTACTGGCAGAAAAGCGGCGACGAGAGTCTAAAGCCCGCGCAGGCGCTTGTTGAACTGGCCGCATCGGGTCGAGGCCTTTCTGACCTGGGCGTGTAGTGAGGAAAGCGGTGTATACCGGCGGTACGCGACTCCGGCCAACAAGTCGATACCTCTATCACCTCTGCCCAATGGCTTACACTAGGCGAAACCCTCAGGGGGTGACTGGTCTGCCTGAGCCGCGTACCACTCCACGAGGGAATCATGGTCCCGAAGCCTGTCATCGAACAGCAAAGCCTGGTACTCCACAAATAGCTGGTGAATCTCCTCGGCTGGGTCTTCGGCTGACTGAATAGCCTCGGCATTCGCACATAGAAACCGCCGCACTGACCAGGGCGCATAGCTGGCAATCTGGGCAAAGACACTTGGGTTAAACGGGATTTCATCAAGCCCGATTATCACAGCCAGCGTTGGGTTATCGAGGTTTTCAACCTGATGTAACCAGTGCGCAGGCCAGTAAAGCAAGTCGCCGGGCTGGAGCTCGAAAATCAGAGACTGATCGCTCTCGGGCAGGACACCCTCAGGGAACGCCTCCATGGGTTTGGGCACAAGACTGGTTCGGTCGCCGGAGTTGCCGAAGCCCAGCATCGCAGCATCCCGTGGCGGCCACAGCCTGACGACTTTCCTGCCCATGAGCTGCAGCATCACTTTGCCTTCACCCCCCACGTCAAAGTGCAGTCGCGTCCGACTTGCCGAGTTACCGAGGATGATCGAGGCCCAGGTAAAATCTTGCTCGTTAAGAAAAGCCGGTAGTTGAAATTCAGCCTTGAGTCGGCTGAACCCGGGATTTTCTGATGTTGGCGCGCCCCAGCCACCACGGCCCGTGGCTGACGTCGTAAAAATATTGGTCTGCTCATTGAACAGATAGTAATGATCGGCCCTATCGAGGCAGGATTCGTTCAGCTTGATAAATTCGCCCAGCGCCATGGGCTGTACAGCAGCCTGGCCGAAATCTCCACTGCCCTCCTGGAAATGCAGCACGTCCACTTGCGCATGTCCCGCGACGTCTTCCAGATGTTTCACCGTCCAACGTCGTAGTAAAGCCGAACCACGCAGGTAAGACCTGACCAGCATCGGCGAGCGATTCCGAAAGCGAGTTTGGAATGTGGGGCCATCAATGGCCTCCAGAATGAGCGCATCTGAGCGTGCAGTCGTCAAGGAAACTGTCTCACAAGAGTTCCTCGCGATTGTGCGTCCGATAACGTGCGATCGCAAGAAAAGCCAGATCAGTTAAAGACGTTCAGGTTCCACTGCGCAAAGGCAAGCATGTTAGACAGGAAGATCAGCGCAACCAAGGTCAGCAGTATCGGCTTGCCAGCAAACTCAGCCGACCGTCGCAACCAGGCCGCCGCCAGCAGGAAAGCCCCCGCCAGAGAAAGACCCATTGCCAGCCAGGTCAGGGCATAGAACACCCGATAACCGATCGACGGATAGGGCGCAAACACGGCCACGGGTGACTCCAGATAGGCCGAAAAAATTACTGCGAGCAACACGGAAAGCCCGAGCCACGCCGCAGCCGCGGCCAGGAGCACGCGGTCGGCGTAAAACAGTTGCGCACCCTTCGGCATATTCACCGGCTTCCACAAGCGCCACATTGCCAGACCCATGGCCACCAACGCTAACAGCAGGGTCGCGCCCCAAGGCACGAGAAGCGTGTAGGATTGCTCAAAGAAACGAGGACGTTCATACGCGTAGAGGCCGCGCTCGGGCAGCAGCCAATAGGCCTCGCCCGCATCATCGCCCCTAAACTGGACGACACCACCGTCCTTCAGCGCAGTGAAGGTATCGGGACTGGTCTCCACATAGCGGCGCGCCTCGCCATTCCGTTCCACAACGAGATAGCCATCATCCGTGGCACTGACATTGGCGATGGAGATCAGGCCCGTGACCAGCTTGTCGAGCCGCTTCTCATTACGTCGCGTGCTGATGTAGGTTCCCGTGTAGCGCTCTGCACGCTTGCCAAAATCCTCAGCAGGTTCCGGTAGTGCCTGCGCATCGACGGCCAGGAACTGCTTCATAATCCGCCCGGGCAGACTGCGCAGAGCGCTACCGCTGTCCGAGTTTGTAGAAATGAAAATGCCCAAGCCCAGGTCTGGCAACACCACCAGCATCGACTTGAATGAGTCGATGGAGCCACCGTGATTCAGCACGGCGTGGCCCTGCAGGCTATCAGCCCAGAAACCATGGGCATTCGCAGTGGTAGTTGGCCCATTGGTAAAAAGCGGCTGGCGCATGGTTTGCCAGGTATCGCTGTTGATGACTCGCACGCTGGTGCTTCCTGAGCCCGGTAGTGTGCCTGCATTCAATAACATCCGCATATAGCGAGCCATATCCGCCGCGGTCGCAGACATCGACGCATCCGCTTGTTCCGCGCTTCTCGAAGGCGGATAGTCGAGCACGTCAAACCAGCCGTTACGCCAGTAATGGCTCTTAGCTTCTCGCGACTGTAAGGCCGCCAGCCATGGCATCTCAGCCGGGCGCTCAGTGGTTTTCACGCGAATATCGCTGCTTTCCATGCCCAGCGGGATCAGGATGTACTGGCGTATATAGTCGGCATAGCTGATGCCCGAGACTTGGGCAATGATGCGGCCCAACAGCGCATAGCCGTAGTTGGAGTATGCGGTGATCTCTCCCGGCTCGCGGACCTGGTTGGCAGCCATGGCTGCCAACTGCTCCTCCATGGAGGGACCCTCATCCGGACCGGGCGGCCCATAATAGCCGAACACACGATCCTCGAAACCGGCACTGTGAGTCAGTAGGTCAGCAATAGTAATCATGCCGAGTTGGTCGTCGATTTCGAGGCCACCAAGGTATTCACGGATATTGGTGTTGAGGCTCAGCTTGCCCTGTTCCTGCAGCTGCATAATCGCAAGGGCAGTGAAGGTCTTGGTGATTGAAGCGATACGGAACAGGTGCTTCTCGGGATCTACCGCTTCTCCCGTATCGGCATTGGCGATGCCATAGCCCTTGAGCAAGAGCAGCCCCTTGCGATCCACCACTGACACCGTAGCACCAGGAATTTTGTTGTCATCCAGCGCAGCCATCACCACGCCATCGACGAAAGCCTCGAGCTTGACGGAATCGATCAGCGGCGCAGCGCCGCCGGAGGACTGGGCTATCGCCAGACTGCTCGTCGCTCCCAAGCTGCCCATAAAACACAAGATGCCCGTGAAACCCACGATGCACCTGGAACCCAAGATGCACCTGAACCACAGGAGTGAGCCGGCCAGTGCCCGCATGTAGCGTTTGACGTTCAAGTTGGAGTCCTCAGTGTTCACTGGATTTATCTTAACAGTGTAATACTTTCAGAGGAAGTCGGCGTTAGCAGTTTATGGGGCCACCGAGTCAGCTGCTATAGTCACACATCGCCGACAAAACCCACCATCAATCGCACGCGTTTAGCGCAAGCAAGGTCTGGAAGAATACCATGGAAGAGCTGGTGCTTTACGGCGCAACTTACAGCGTCTACACGCGTATACCGCTCATCGTTTTAGAAGAGGCCGGGGCCACCTATCGGCTTGAGCACACCGATAT
This sequence comes from Pseudomonadota bacterium, assembly GCA_038748065.1. GTDB lineage: Bacteria > Pseudomonadota > Gammaproteobacteria > Pseudomonadales > Halieaceae > JBCDJG01. Next base: position 54,083 of record JBCDJG010000011.1, on the reverse strand, counting down.
TTTTTCTCAAAGCTCGCTGCCAACTGATTATCTTGAACGGCATCCTTTTAAAAAGATACCGCTGCTCAGGCACGGAAGCTTCGAGCTTTTCGAGACTGATGCCATCGTCGAGTACCTTATTGCACAGCTAGCGGTAGACCTGGTACCTGAAGATGATCGACGCAGGGCGCGCATGCGGCAGATCATGCGCATCGCCGACAACTACGCCTATCCCTCGCTGATCTGGCAGCTCTATGTCCAAGAACACGAAGAAGGGAAGACCCTGACCCTGGATCAAATTGACGGTATCGAAACGGTGCTGACAGCGCTGGAACACCTCGTCGAGGGAGAGGTCTTCCTCAGTGGGCAATTTACGCTGGCCGACTGCTGGTTGGTGCCGATGATGGACTATGCACTTATGACCGAAAGAGGTCGCGACCTAATCACAAATTACCCGCAGCTGGCACGCTGGTGGCGGGGTATGCAAGCCCGGCCGGCGGTTAACAAGACCGCCTTCCCGCAGCAGTGAGCGTGACTACAACTGCCCACCCCAACCCAGCCCAGGGCCAAAGTTGTACTCGTGGATGGGCGCGACTTTCGGTCGCAACATAACCGTCTCCGCAAGCCCAACGATCTTGGGACAGGCAGACCGGAAGTCGTCGAACTCCTCAAACCAGTTGACGAACATCCACAGGTAGAGGTCGAAAATGGTGCAGGTTTCACCGCCAAAATAGGGGCCGTCGCCCATGGCTTCTTCCAGCAGCTTGTAATTGCTCATCACGAAGGCCTCTGCGGCTTCTTCTACCGCGTCCGGATCACCACTTACGTAGCGATGCGGATAGTTCTTGCGCAGTTCGCCTTCATAGATATTGCTGAGCGTGAAACACATCCACTGGTTAAGCCGAGCACGTTCCAGCGTGCCCGATGCCGGGGCCAGGCCAGACGCCGGGTGAGTATCGGCCAGATGCATCAGAATGGCCGCGGTTTCGGTCAGGCAAGTGCCATCTTCGAGAATGAGCGCGGGAATCTGCATACGCGGGTTGATTTCAGCAAAGCTATCATCGGCGACGCCCTCTTCCGAGCTATACTCCACTTTGATGCGCTCAAAGGGTAGTTCGAGTTCAGCCAGCGCCGCCTCGACACAGGCCGAACCGGAACCGGGGTTGACGTAAAGCTTCATCATCGCGCGAATATCCCAAATGACGGATCCTGCAAATCACGGCGAGAGGCATCAGCCACTTCGCCCGCGTCCATTAGCGTCTGGGTCTGCATATCTACCAGGTGCTCTCGACGATCGATCCCCCAACGCTTTTCACCCCCTCTGCCAACTTGCCGTGACCAGGTATCGAGATAGCGACCGCGGGCAATGATCTCAAGCACTTTGCCTTCCTCCGCTACAGCCATCCACAGCGCCACTGTAACGTAGGACTCGCTTCGAGCGGTATCTCCATCGACCTCGATGATGATGTTCGATATCTGGTGGGAATGGCGCTCCATAGCCCCGTGAGCTTCCCATACCCAGTCAATAAAACCAGTGCCTGTGCCTTCATAGACGCCGTGGTAGTTAGCAATGGAGCCTTCGTTCCACAAATCGTAAGCGGACGACTTGTCCATGCGATCCAAGGACCTGCAGTAGGCATATAGCTGATCTCTGATAGCCTCCTTGGCCAGAACATAGTCGAGGTTCATGTGCTTATCGCGCAGCGCTGAAAAAGCCGAACCGACATGTTAATACGCTATCTGTCTGAATGCCCCGAAAACTGACGTGCCTTTATGCTGCGTTACAGCACGAGTTCAAGGACTCAGACCCCGGGCACAACTGGCTGAGGCAACAGCTGGAGGAGACGGTCGCAAACATTGACCGTTAGCAGGCCGTGTGCTGAACTCGCGAGCCTCGAAAGCGAGACAGGACACGGCGAGCACCCGCCGTAGGACACGCCATGGAAAAAATGATCTACCTGCTAAAACGCTCGGCGGAGCTCTCGCCCGACGCGTTCAGCGCTAAGCTCTTCGGCGCGGTAGTCGACGACCTGAGAGAACTGGGCGCCAGCCGCATGACAATAAACATCGCCGACCTGAACGAAACGATTCAGGCGCAGGCGCCTGGGCGGCTGATGGGGCCATGGCAGGATGTCGCTGCTGTGGTTTCTTTCTGGCAGGCCAGCCTGGATGAACGGGGCCCAATTGAGGACTGCCTGAGCGATATCAGCGACACGATTACCGGCTACCTGGTGACAGAATCCATCGTACAGCCTTTTGATCAAGACTGGCAGGATGGCGAGCGCCGCCCAGGCATTACCCAGTTCGGTGCGAATGGCAAACCGGCCGACGTCTCCGACGAAGACTTCTACCACAACTGGCAGGTGCTGCATTCGGCCCAATCATTCGACTTGCACCCGCTGCGCTGGTCCTATGTGCGCAATGCTGTCGCCAGGCCACTCACGCCAGGCGCCCCCACCTATCGCGCCATTGTCTCCGAACATTTCTACAGCCTGGAGGATTTCACGGATGATGCACGCTACTTCGGCTCGCAACAGGCGCTGGAGGAAATGATCGAGCATATGCCGGGTTTTTGCGATCTTGGAAATATGTTTTCGCTCGGCATGAGCGAATACCACTTTAGTTGAGCACCGGCACGATCGCTTTTCTCAGCCGACAGCATCCAGTCGCCTCTGCCAGACGTCCAGAATCTCTGCACTGAACAGGTAAAAATCGATCTGCACGTCGAGAAAGGCCGTTTCCCCGCATACTCGAAACGCAATGTCCGCGGCTGGCTGAAGCGGATAGCCGTAGACGCCACAGGATATAGCCGGTGCGGCGATATGCCGGCACCTATTTTCAATGGCAAGCTGAAAACTGCAGCGATAAGCGCTGGCCAGCAATGCTTCGGGCTCAGGGTCGATCTCATAGCGCGGCCCCACGGTATGAATCACATGTCTGGCACTAAGCTCTCCCGCCGACGTGATGCGCGCCTTACCGATTGGGCAGCGCACCCCACCCACCGGGTCAATTCTCCTGCATGCGTCTAGCAATGCAGGCCCTGCAGCCCGATGGATAGCCCCATCAACACCTCCACCACCCAACATGCCGGGGTTGGCGGCATTCAAAATAGCATCAACCTTCGCCTGGGTTATGTCGCCCTGGATGAGTCGTACGTGTTGCATGTTAAGTCCCCTGACGGGTGCTGGCTTTCAGGAGGCGTAATCACGCAGCGGCCAAATGCTCGTATCTGCGAATTCGTAAGGCAGCGATGCCAACTGCGGGGTCACAACTCCGGGAGGCGCAGCGTAGAGCACCTCTGCTGCTCTGGGCGCAAACAACGCATAAAAGTGCTGACTGGACTTAACTATGATTGCCTTCTTATCCTCAAGGCTTACGCCCAGTTCATCGAATAGACCGGGGTCAAAGGCCTGGGTCCGGATAGAAATGGCCACGATCGTGCGATTGTCGCCCAGCTCCAGGGCAACGGCATCGCCGGCGATCATGCGCTGAGCGCCAAACGCCTGCTCGCAGTCGTGAGCGATGGCCGCTACTCTGACCTTGAGATCCACGGGTTCGCCGGAGAGTTCACAGGTCTTGCCGCCCAGCCGAAGCTGAAGGCTGGCTCCCTTACCAGCCTCGATGGCTATTCGCACAGTCTGCGAATCGCACAGGTAGCCGATCGCCCAGTCCCTCTCGCCACGCTCCAGCAGGCGTTGCAAAAAGTAGGTGGAATCACCGGGCGCACCGCCACCAGGATTATCCGGGCTATCTGCGATAACGACAGGCCCCTCAACTGCGCCGTATGCCCGATCCAGCGACTCGTCTATGGACAGAAAAGGCACTGCGCAGGCCTCCTTCATATTCCAGAGCTCCTTCCCCAATGCCTCTGCTAGCGCTTCAGCGGCAGGCACATCGGCCTCTGTTTCAGCATAAACCAGTACGCGTGTTCCCATATCTGGCACATCGCCCCAGGGAAACGAGTGCACGATATTGACGCCCTGAATGCCGTTTTTGCCTTCCAGCGCTTTGCACTTCGCCACAAAACCCTGCATGGGCTCTCGTGTTGTGTGGAGCATCTGGGCCATGCGGCAATCGTAGAGCACTGGCCTGGCGCGCGGCGCGCCTTCGAGGCGGCGTTTGATTAACTCAAACACCTCAGCACAGCGCTCGGCAATGTCTGTGTGCGGGTACTCCTTCCAAATGCGAATCACATCCGCATTTTCGACCATTTTGCGAGTCAGGTGAGCATGGGGGTCGTGGTGTACCCCGATAGGCACAGCCTCGCCGACAATGTCACGACACCTTGCAATCAGGTCGCCTTCTCCGTCACATTCACCGTCCGCCACCATTGCACCGTGCACCGCCAGCAGGACCGCGTCGACCGGAAGCGACTCCCGAAGATGATTGAGGATCTCGTCTCGCAGTTTCTCGTAGACAGGCTGAGGAATCCGCCCCCCGGGCTGCGCAAAGGTTCTTAAGCCTGCGACAACGTCCCAACCCAATGCCCTGGCCCTGCTTATGTATTCGTAGCAGACGTCCGCCCGAGAGGGCTCTTCCGCTGCTTCACCGCGCTCGAACCACATCATCTCCTTGAAGGTGGCAATTCCGGTAGGGAACGGTGCGAAGGTGTTGGTTTCTGTCAGGTATCCAGCTACAAAAACGCGCTTTGTCATACTCTGGTCTCCGCTTCTATCTTCATTGCTAAAAGTTTTGCTTCATCATCTGATCCATCGCTATATCAACACGGTCCTGAACGCTGCGTGCATTCGCTTGATGCTGCAACCAAGCAAAATGAAGCCTTGGTTCCAGCCCCTCGCCATTTGCGATCTGTATAGCAAGCCCGGGACGCGCGTTTAATTCCAGAAGCAGGGGCCCGCGGTTCCTGTCAAGAACAACATCCGCGCCCAGATAACCAAGGCCGGTGACTTCGTAACTCCGCGCTGCAATAGCAAGCACCTCCTGCCAGCGGGGAATCACCAGCTGAGACAGGTCTCTACCCGTATCCGGATGGTGACTGATAGGGCGGTCATGCTGCACAGCGTTAAGCGCACGCCCCGTTGCAATATCGATACCCACGCCGACCGCACCCTGGTGAAGATTCGCCTTGCCGTCAGAGGCGTGTGTCGACAGCCTCACCATTGCCATCACCGGATAGCCCTGAAATACGATGACCCGCACATCGGGCACGCCTTCAGCGCTGTAACCGTTGAAGTCCTCGCTGAACTCGATCAATTCTTCGATAATCGCAACATCACTGCGCCCGCCAAGGCTGTGCAGGCCGCTCATTGTGTTAGAGACGTGACGGTCCACCTCCTCCTGACGCACTAAAGCCCCGCTGGGCTTAAGGAAGTGCTCACCGTCACGACCGGTAATCACTAAAATGCCTTTGCCGCCGCTACCTTGCGCCGGCTTGATACAAAAACCTGGCAGCGCGCCGAGAAAAGCCGCGAGCTCTCTAACATGATGCTGTATGCGGCAAACACCAAGCAGCCGGGGCACCGCGATACCATGCTCCCGAGCCGCGAGCTTGGTTTTCAGCTTATCGTCAACCAGGGGATAGAGCTTTCGTGGGTTATTCTGCGCGATGTAAATGGCGTTACGCTTATTCATGCCCACGATACCCATTTCGCGCAGTCGACGAGGCGAAGCAAGACCAAACACTAGGTAAGCTCCTCTGGCATCAATAGCGCTCCATGGGCGCAAATCGTCGTAAATCCGATAAGCGGTAGCCCGAGTAGCTGCCGATGCCGATGATAACCGCCAGCACAATCAGCAAGGCCTCGGGGTAAAGAAAGACCGTATCAGCAACCATTTTGTTGGCCATCAGCAGATACGCAATACAGGCTGTCAGCAGGCTGCCACTGCCCTGCACCAGCACCTCCCTCGCGCCCTCTTCGTCCCACAGGATAGACATGCGCTCAATGGTCCACGCCAGAATGATCATCGGGAAAAAGGTCACCGCCATGCCCCAGCGCAGCCCAAGCTTGTGGCTGGCGATACCAATCGCCGCGTAAATAATGATCACAAACACCAACACCGAGGCGATACGCGGCACCAGGAGCAGGTTCAACTGTGACAGATAGGAGCGCATCAACAGACCCAGGCTGACAACGGCCAGGAACAGCACCAGGCCAGCGAAAAGCGATGTTTGCAAAAATGTCAGGGCGATCAGAATGGGCATGAACGTGCCGGAGGTACGGATGCCGACGATGTTGCGCAGAATCACCACCACCAGGGCACCTAGCGGGATGAGGAGAAGCAGTTTGAAGGTGCTTTGCTGATCAACAGGCAAGCTGTAAATAGAGAAATCAATCAACCAACTGCTGCCCTGGCGCGCATTCTCCACCGCGTTCAAAAAGCTGGCGCGCTGAGTTCTAACGACCGAGATTTGCAGATTCGAATCCTCACCGCCGCTCACCTCAAAGATCGATTCGCCACCCTGCTGCATGGGGAGAAAGCGGTTATTGTCCAGGGCCAGGGCCGCGCCCGGATCAAAGCCCTGCCACACCTCGTCAAGGTATACCATGAGAATACGCTTGGGCGGCCGGTTACGCTGACGATCCTTGAGCTCAACGCCAGCCACCGACATTGCGGCAATCGCCTGGCCAGCAAGAATATCGATCGCCAGCTGTAAGCGCTCTGAAGCGTTCGCGCTATCGCGCTGTAGCAGGAGCCATAGCTCACTCACCGGGTTGTTCAACTCGCGTAACACGAAACTGACTAGCGCGGCGCCGTCCAGTTCGCGCTGCGAAACGTAGTCGGAGACGGTGTTGAGTATGGCTTGGTCCACCGTGCCGGACTCGCTGGGGACACCACTCGGTGGCAGATAGCTGTAGCCAGGTAGATCAGCAAAAAAAAGCTCGGTATACAGGGTAACTTCTTCAGGCCCTGGCGGCGCATCGGGCCGGGTCCAGACAGCCTCCTCACGCTCGGCGCTGCGCTCGATACGAAAGTCATAGGCCGTGGCCAGTGAAGTTGAAAACACCGGCCGTAAGGTATCAATGGGGTCGGGCATATTAAGGCGAGCAGTCACGGGCCCGCCCAGCGCAGTGAAGCTCAGGCGCGCCTCCAGCCGCCAAACATCCTGCGTTTCCGACGCCAGTAGCGGGAAACCCAACACCGTGTACTTGTACCAAACTGTGCCGATGCCCAGCGTCAGCAGCAACGCGACGATCACACGGATCTGCCGCTGTGCCTGACGATGCTTCACTCAGGCGACTCCTGATCCATTGCGATGTACTCGCGGCTGACGTCGACCACGACTCTGCCCTCGAGAAAATTGCGCCCCACCAGCACTGGGTAGTCGAACTGGTCCCGGTTGGTCAGTGTCACCTCGACTACCTGGCGCAGCGGGCCGACCGTGAGTGGCAGGTTGACCGCCAGGCGATCGTCTGCGGCACCGCTGTGGGTCTTGATACTGACACGTCGGGTTAGCGGCGCCTCCAACGAGACGCTCTCATCCGTATCACGACTGCGAACAAGGAAGCGTGCCCAGGGCTCGCCATCGCGCTCAAACAGGCTAATGTCCTGCGCGCCAATGGAACTTGTGGTAGCTCCGGTATCAATGCGGGCACGCTGCTGCAGTAGATTATCGCCAAGAACGACGTACTCAATCTGACCAATGGTTAGCAGTCTACCCACCTGGGGAATCGGCTCTGGCTCGGGCGCAGACACCGCCATCGTCAACTCGGACGCTGCGTCAGAGCCTTGCAGCAGGCATTCGCAAAGGACAGGTTCGGCGGTTTCGATCGGCGTTGGAGGTTGCGAGGGGCCTGTGCTGCATGCAGCCAGCGCCAGGCTCATAGCAAACAGGCCCGCCGGCCTCAGCCCGGTTTGCCAGGGCATGGTTAGGATATCCGGCGACTTTGGAGAGCCGAAAATGTACCGCTTTGCAGCGGGCGATAAAAGGTAATAGTGGCGCTCTTTCGCCTTGCAGCCCGCGGATGCGTATCCTAACTGTCGAACAGCACATCCAGACGCTTTGGCGCACGAAACTCCCAGCCCTGGAACTCCGGAATACGCGCACCTGGATCGAGCCGAAGATTCTCTACGCCACGGATCAGCACGCGCAGCGAAATTTCCATCTGCGCCAGGGCAAACCACTTCCCTGCGCAAAAATGCGGCCCGAAGCCGAAGGTGGCATGACCGCCGCCGGCCTCCGGCCGCCGGACATCGAATTCATCCGGTCGCTCGAACATCGTCGGATCGCGATTCGCGGATGCCAGGATGGCTGACACGCTGGCACCCTTTTTCAGGCCTACGCCGCCCACTTCAATATCACGTAGCGGCATGCGGCCCTGAGTACCAATCGGTGAGACCCACCTTACGCCCTCGAGGACGGCATTTCGCAGGCGCCCATCCAAATCTTCAAGCACGTATTGCATCTGTGCCTGATCGGACAGTAACCCGACAAGCGTCGTTCCTGCACCGTGCCCGGGCTCTTGCATGCCGCCCAGGAGTGCGACCAGAACGGTTGGCATGATGAACTCACGTGAACAGACCTCACCCTCCGGCAGGCCGTAACGCAACATATTGGATAACACCGAATCGTCTGCGGTGGCCGCTAGTCGCTCGAATACCGGTGCCAGCGCCTGGTTGATCTCACTCACCGTTCGCGCACAAACGGCACCGCGCTGTGGGTCGCGTTCGAAGTCTATGGCGCCCTGAGAGAGCCCGGCAAACCACTGCCTCAGCGTTGTAACATCAACGTCTTGCAAGCCAATAGAGCGCGCCAGGCAGAGGGCTGAAATCGGCTCAAAATACTCGGCCATCAGCTCGGCACGGCCCTTTTCCAACAACCTTTCGAGAAAGTGCCCCGCTATCGGCGTCACAAGTTCGTCGATATAAGTCGCGACGTTTCTGGCACTGTAATGCGGCGCAAATCCCTGCCTTAGCCGCTTATGTACGTCGCCATCCGTATGGATGATTGCCGGCATACCGAAATGGCGACAGACGGGACTGGTCGGATCCTCCGAAGAGAAGAGATCGGGGTTCTTCGTAATCACGCCAACATCGTCCCACCGGGTGACAAACCACGCGTTGACAGCGGGTACAAAGGCTACGGGCTCTTGCTCTCTCAGCCGCGCATAGATGGCATAGGGATCTCGCTCGAGATCTTCCACGGTTACAGATGCCGCAAAACTAGCCATATCGGCGCCCTCAATTCCATGAATCCAGCTGGCGGACGCGACGCAGGTCTCGAGACCTCCGCCCATCATGTTCTATACTAGCGCCGATCATACTGCCGCGCCGTATATGGCACATAATTTGCAACACCAGTCTCGGTTGAGTGATTATCGATGAGAACTGGGGGAACATGCTAATGCTACAGACCCAATCTTTTCCCAACAGCGGTTTTAGGTCCAATGATGTGGACGAGGTTCGACGGAACCTGACGGAAATTTTTACTTCCCATGAACTGAAAATGCTGGATAAGTCGACGTGTTTGAGCACGCGAGTCGATGAGGTTTGTTTTGGCGATTCCTCGATCGTTCATATCGCATACGGCGCCCCCGTTATTATCGAGGCCGATAGGCTTGAAAACTGTTACCTTTTTCAGGCCGTCCTGGGCGGCGATCTTGAAGTATGCTCCGAGCGGACCTCTCAGGCGGTCAACTTCAGGCACGTGAGCATCCTATCTCCAGACGAGCTCTTCAAGCTGCAATGGGGAGCCGAGACCGACGTCCTCACGGTCAGGCTGAGCAAAAGCGCGATAGACCGCAATCTTCAGTCCATTGTTGGAGCGCCAATACATAGAACCCTGCAATTCGATCCTTTGTTGGATCTCTCAAGCGCAGAGGGTAAGCAGTGGGTCAACGTTCAGGAGTTTACGCAACGCCAACTAGCCCTCTCCCCTTACAAGGCGCCGAAAATTGGCGGCGTGGTTGAAGACACATTGGCGCATTTTGCCCTGCATCTACTGCCGCACAACTACACCCATATCATGCAAGAGCAGAGCCTGAAGCGCACGCCCAGGATCCTGCAGCGGGCCAAAGAGTTCGTGGCGGCAAATTATACGCAGAGTATCGATGTAGCCGCCATAGCCAGCTACGCCGGCGCATCCCAGGCAACACTTTGCAAGCACTTCCGCAAGCAACTCAACATGAGCCCGGGCGAATACCTAAGAAAAGTACGCCTCGACTCGGCGCGCAAGGATCTGCTCGCAGCGCATCCCCATGCAACAGTCGCCGAGATAGCTACGAAAAATGGCTTCAATCATTTGAGCCGATTCTCCGCCTATTATCAAAGCCAGTTCGGTGAAACCCCTTCGACTACACTGCGACTCCCGTCCTAGGATCTTCAATCACCGTGCTGTCACCGCAGCGTAGAATTCCCTCCATATAATCAATAAATTAGCATCGATAAAGTGAGCGATGCGTTATTGGAGAAATTTCGGATAATAGCGAGCGAATCCGGATAGACGCAAATGCTGCGGCTTCCTAGGATTCCCTGAGATTGTATGCATAAGAATCATCCTGGCAAGCCTATCGAGGGAGTCGCTCCATGTTTAGTTCACAGCTTTTCACTCCGTTAAACATCGCCGCCGCAATTTCAATAGCAATCTCGAGTCTTGCATCCAGCACCCAAGCACAAACTGGGGACCGTAGCGGCGGCGTGTCAGCCATGCTTGAAGAGGTGGTTGTTACAGCACGCAAAAAAGAAGAGGGCTTGCAAGACGCGCCTCTCGCGGTGACGGCGTTCACAGGCGAAAGCCTGGATGTACGAGGAATCACAAGCATTGCCGAAGTCGGGCTCATCACGCCAAACATGAATTACCAGAACAACCCTGCTGCTGGTGGCTCCGCGTCAGTAGCAACCGTGTACATCAGGGGTATAGGCCAACGGGACTTTCTGGGCACGATCGATAATGGCGTGGGCTTTTATATCGACGATGTGATAATTGCACGGACCGTAGGCGCGATCGTCGATTTGCTCGATCTGGACCGAGTTGAAGTGCTGCGCGGCCCGCAGGGCACGCTGTTCGGTCGCAATAACGTCGGCGGCGCCATTAAGCTGCATACCCGTGCTCCCGGCGACGAATTTACCGGCTATGTCGAAGGTCAGGTCGGCACCGATGACATGCTACGCGTCAGGGGCAGCATCGACATCCCGATTTCGGACCGTTTGTACAGTAGCTTTTCGTTTCTCGATAGCCGTCAAGACGGTTACGTTGATCGACCCGCTGGCGGCGACCTTGGCGATGAAAACGTAACGGCTGCAAGAGCGGCTTTCCTTTTCAACGCCAGTGACAGCCTGGCGATCGACCTCACATTTGACTACAGCAACCAGGAAGTCAATGGCCCAGCCTTCGTGCTCGAGGACGCAGGCGAACTGGCACCCGGCGGTTTTGCCGGTTTCCACAATAACGTTGCTGAATTCGCGCAGTGCAACTACGGACAGTTTGGCCCATTCGAAGTGACGGGCGTTGCCAACCCTGCGTGCTACAACAACCAATGGCTCGCGGGTGATGACACGAATCTGGGCACGGCCCAGACCTTTTCAGATACGCGCACCTGGGGCGCGCGTCTGGGCTTTGAATGGCAAATAAATGATGACTGGACGCTCAAATCCATTACCGCATATCGGGACCTGGACGCCGAATTTGCAAAAGACTCGGACGCGTCACCGCTCAAAATCGTCCACTTCTTTGACGACTTCGTTAGCGAGCAATTTTCGCAAGAACTGCAGCTCATAGGCAGTTTGGCCGATGGCAAGGTCGATTGGATTACCGGCTTGTATTACTTCGACGAAGACGGCGATAACCTGAACTTACTGGAATTTGCGATAGCAGATTTTCAGAGCGGGGCTGGCTTTGGCACAGAAAGCGAGGCAATTTTCTCGCAGGCGACCTGGCACGTTACGGAAAGCCTGGACCTCACAATCGGTGGTCGCTACACCGATGAAACCAAGCTATTCGATCCGGATCAGTTTGTCGGGCCCAACCTCATCGGCATTCCTTATACGAATGGTGCAGGGGCCTGCGTTTTGCAAGATGAAGGGGCAAACATTGAGGCAGGTACACCTGGACTGATCGTCACCATCCCCCCAGGCAATTGCCCGGTCCGCCAGCTTCCGCTTGGTGAAAATGAGCTCAACACGACCGAGTTCAACCCAATGATTAATATCGCCTATCAGTTCAATGACGATCTGATGGCCTACGCAACCTACTCAGAAGGCTTCAGATCGGGCGGATTTGTACAACGAGTCTTCCCGCCCTTGCCCACCGTGTTCGCATTTGAGCCTGAATATGTCGACTCCTACGAAATTGGCGCCAAGTACCGCAGCGCTGATGGCCGCCTGACTTTAAATGCTGCCGCATTCTTCATGGACTATACCGACATTCAGGTCAGAACCGAGATTCCCGGCTTCGTCGGTGAGTTGGAAGACAACATCGGTGACGCAGAAATCGAGGGCTTCGAAATAGAAGCCATTGTAGGCCTGACTGATTCAACGGTGTTCGAATTCGGTTACGGCTATACAGACGCTGGTTACACGGCGATCCGGGTGGAGCCTGGTTTTAACTCGACTGTTGGTCTAAACGATAGCTTTGACCATGTGCCGCAACACAGCGCCAATGCGGCGCTTTCCACCCAGTTCTCCTTGAGCTCAGGTGGCGCTCTTGTGGCTCGATTAGACATCAGTCATCAATCCGAATATGCAAACGACCCGGATAACAGCGCAGCCATTTTTACGCCAGAGGTCACTCTACTAAACGCGTCAATGCGCTGGTACTCCAGTGACGGACAGTACGAACTTACGCTGGGCGGAAAAAACCTGACAGATGAAGAGTATATTCGAACTGGCTACCAGAATGAGGCCATTGGACACATCGAGCGACTCTATGACCGTGGCGTTCAATGGTATCTCACCGGGCGCTTCAGCTTCTAAGAATACTGTGACGTACAGGATGGGCCGTAGGTCATGCGGTTCACCACCAGGCTGGCTCGACCATCATGAGTAACACCAAATGGGTTTTTGCGATCAGTGCTCTAGTCTTCGCTGTTGGTTGCGAAGGTGGGCCGGCGCGTATAAACATTAGCGAGGCCTCGCTGAACCAAGCCGAAGCGACAATAAGCGGATCGACTGCCGCAGCCGGAGACTGGGCTAAGCATGGTCTAAACCACGAGGAGTCGCGGCATAGTTCATTAACAACTATCAATCGTTCAAACGTTTCAGAGTTGGCCCTCGCTTGGTACGTTGACCTCCCTACCAAAAGGGGCCAAGAAGCTAGCCCATTAATCATTGACGGGGTGATGTACACGACATCAGCCTGGAGCCATGTTATAGCCTTGGACGCCGCGACAGGCGAGACCCTGTGGCACTTCGATCCTCAGGTGCCAAAGTCCTATGGCGCCAAGGGCTGTTGCGATGCCGTCAACCGTGGCGTGGCAGTAGAAAATGGCCGAGTTTATGTCGGTACGCTGGACGGTCGACTGATAGCCCTTGATGCAGCCACCGGCGCTCCGATCTGGTCAAAACTCACGGTCGATCAAAGCAAGCAATACACCATCACCGGCGCACCGCGCGTACATCGCGGCAGGGTATTTATCGGCAACGGCGGCGCCGAGTACGGAGTGCGCGGCTACCTATCGGCCTATGATGCCGAGGACGGAGAACTGCTATGGCGTTTTTACACTGTCCCTGGAGGCCCGGGTGACCCCAGAGGTACCGAGCCCGTAGAATCACAAACTGCAACCTGGTCTGGCGAGTGGTGGAAGCTTGGCGGTGGCGGCACCGTATGGGACTCCATGGCAATTGATACAGAGGCCAACCTGCTGTTCTTTGGTGTAGGCAACGGCTCCCCTTGGAACCCCAACATTCGTTCTGCAGGCAAAGGTGATAACTGGTTTCTCTCCTCTATCGTAGCCGTGGACGCAGTAACTGGGGAGTATCGCTGGCACTACCAAACAACACCGGGAGACGCCTGGGACTACACCGCAACGCAGCACATCATCCTCGCTGATATTGAGATAGCGGGTGAGCTGCGAAAGGTTTTGATGCAAGCGCCCAAGAATGGATTTTTTTACGTGTTGGACCGCATTAGCGGCGAATTAATCTCAGCGGAACCTTACGTTGATGTTAACTGGGCAACGCACGTCGATATGAAAACCGGTCGACCTGCGGTCCGACCCGAAGCAGAGTACTGGAAGACCGGCGTACCCACCTTGATCGCACCGGCTTGGATGGGTGGCCACAACTGGCACCCCATGTCTTATTCACCGGACTCTGGATTAGTCTACCTGCCAGCTCAGGAGACATCATTTCCCTATTTTGCAGAGGATGATCAGCAACCTTCTCGAATCGCAGTCAACCTCGGTGTGGATACCAAGGTTGCCGCTTTTCCTGATGAGCCCGCGGCGATGCAGGCGATCAAGGATGCTACACGCGGACATCTGCTGGCATGGGACCCCATAACGCAAACGGAAGTCTGGCGCGCTCAGTATCCTGGTATTTGGAACGGGGGTCTGTTGTCGACCGCTGGTGGCCTTGTTTTTCAGGGTAGCGCGGCAGGATACTTATATGCCTATCACGCGGATACGGGCGAGCGTCTCTGGGAATTTGCGGCCCAAACAGGCATCGTCGCGCCACCCGTCACCTATGCTGTGGGCGGCGAACAGTATCTGGCGGTCAGTGCTGGCTGGGGCGGCATATTTCCCTTGATGAGTGGCCCCCTGGTCGAGGATGCTGCGGGAGCGGATCCGGTGAACCGCAGCAGACTTCTCGTATTCAAATTGGGGGGCGAGGCCAGGTTACCAACTGCAGATGCCACGCTGCGAAATCTCGCCACCATAGATGAACCAATTGACATGGCGAGCGCCAGTAAAGGCTTTGCGATCTATGACCGCTACTGCATAAACTGCCACGGTGCAGGCGCTGTCGGCGGCGGCGTTATACCGGACTTACGCTACTCGCCCATCACACCGCTCCCTGACGTCTGGCAGAAAATCGTCTTGGAGGGCGTTTTAGAGGACAGTGGGATGATTGGATTTGGTGCAGAGCTATCCCCTTCTGATGCAGAGTCTATTCGTCATTTCGTCATGGATCGAGTGCGCCGCGCTAGATACGGCTATCAGGGCTATCCTCAATAGCAACGGGAGATGAAGGAAACCAAATTGTTCAGTCAAATCGCTCTGCGGCGTCTGTATTCTTTCGCTCTGGTTTTTATCGCTGTGTGGGTGCGGGCCGATGACAAGCCCGGTATCCTTTTCATCTGAGGGGATCACCCGGGCAATCGAGACAGGGACATCACGATTGCTGAAGTGCTTACTCCAGACCCTCTACGCTGATCGTATTTGCGAAGCCCAGCATAGTTATTCTCCTGTATTCGCTTCGTCTGGAACGCGGCTAACGTGAATGTGCCGCTAAAAAACCATGGGAATCAAACGCTTGCTCCGCTGGCAATACCGCCGATACTCATCGCCGAACTCTTCCTCCAGCATGTCCTCTTCAATGGCGATTCGTTTTCCAAACCAGACCAGGCAGGTAGCCGTCAGTAGCAGCAGACCCCAGAAGCTCTGCAGCATTAAGCAATAACCCAGGAACAGGAGGATGTAACTCGTGTAGATGGGATGCCGAACGCAGCCATAAATACCCTCAGTCACCAGCCGATGATCGTCTTTAATGGTGAGCCGATCAAAAAACCTGCCCAGCGTGATAATCGCCATCTGGTTAACGATGAGCGCTGCGTGTAGCAGAATTAACGACAGAACAAAAACGATATAACTAATCACAGGCTCGCCAAGGCTAATTCGGTCGCCCAGTGCATAGGTATACAGGCTGATCCAGTGGAAACCCAGCATTCCGGCAATCGACAGCAGCGATGACCAGCGTCCCGAGGTGGTCCGCACTTGACGATCGGCTTTTCGCTCGGCCAGCTTGCCGTGCCAGACCACCCGCCAAACCGCACCTAGGAAGAAAACAAAGTAAGAGATCATGACAAACACAACGACGGGCTCCTCTATCACACCAAACACCCAGGCGGGCACAGCAATCAGCAGCGCTATTGAGGCAGCCAGAGCCGCCAATAGCTTCATTATGTTGAGGAGAGTCGGCATCGCTCCCATCATAAGACGACAAGCGACCAATGAGGTAGCCTGTTTGGAGGCTCTCTCTGACGAGCTCAGGAGACCGTGTCAAGGATAGAGATTACAATGGCGCGAACGGAGGCCGAACCGGGCTCCGCTTCTAATTCATAAGGTCAGGGAAACCTCGGCAACATGTACGGCATCTTCAAACCTGCTGCGCACCGTGAAACCCTGCCTGATGTCGAGGTCGATGCAGACTATAAGCGCCTGCGCTGGCAGGTCTTTGCCGGCATCTTCATAGGCTATGCCGGTTACTACCTGGTGCGCAAAAACTTCTCGCTGGCGGTGCCCTTCCTGATCGAGGAAGAGGGCTACAGCCGAGGAGAGCTGGGCATCGCTATGTCGGCGATCTCTATCGCCTACGGCCTCAGCAAATTTCTCATGGGCAGTGTCTCGGACCGCAGTAACCCCCGCTTCTTCCTGCCCGCAGGCCTGCTGATGTCAGCGGGACTGATGTTCCTGTTCGGCTTTCAGTCCTGGGCCACGGGTAGCGTCGCCATCATGTTTACCCTGCTGTTCCTCAATGGTTGGGTGCAGGGCATGGGCTGGCCGGCCTGTGGCCGCACCATGGTGCACTGGTATTCCGGCAACGAGCGGGGCCGCGTGGTTTCTGTCTGGAACGTGGCCCATAACGTGGGGGGCGGGCTGATTGGCCCACTCTTTGTGTTAGGTATGGGCTGGTTCAATGACTGGCACAGCGCCTTCTATGTGCCGGCCGCCGCCGCGATGGCCGTGGCATTGATTGCCTTCCTGCTCCTGCGCGACACCCCTCAATCCTGCGGCCTCCCCTCCATAGAGGCCTACCGCGATGATTACCCCCATGACTATCGAAAGACACATGAAGCGGAATTCAGCGCGCGCGAAATCTTCCTGCAGCACGTGCTCAACAACCGACTGCTCTGGCTTATCGCAGTGGCCAACGCCTTTGTTTACCTGATTCGATACGGGGTACTGGACTGGGCGCCGACCTACTTGAGCGAGGCGAAAGACTTCACCGTCGACCAGAGTTCCTGGGCCTACTTCATGTATGAGTGGGCAGGTATACCTGGCACGCTGCTTTGCGGCTACCTGAGCGACCGCTGGTTTCGGGGCCGACGGGCACCGGCAGGCATGCTGTTTATGAGCCTGGTGCTGATTGCGGTACTGGTCTACTGGTTCAATCCGCCGGGTAACCCCGCCGTGGATATGGCCGCACTGATTGCTATCGGTTTCCTGATATATGGCCCCGTTATGTTGATCGGCCTGCACGCGCTGGAACTGGTTCCCAAGAAAGCTGCCGGCACCGCCGCAGGGCTTACTGGACTCTTCGGCTATCTTGGCGGCGCAGTCGTGGCCAATATCGCGATCGGTTTTACAGTGGATGCCTACGGCTGGGACGGTGGCTTTGTGCTGCTGGCGGGCGGCTGTGTCGCCGCCATTGTGCTCATTGGGATGACGCTGAAGGGGGAGCATGCCCACCGCTTGCAAGGGGAGGAAAAGCGCCTGCGGGCCGGGTAGCTGCCACACTTACTGAGGGTGCGCGGGGCATCGGAATTAATATTATCTTTGCCCTACCAGCCTTGCAGACATCACCGACTCCCCATAAGCTATGCCAATCTGCTATTCGAGGTAACTTCCGATGAAAAACCTGGCCGGGTGGGCGACTTCAGGCATGACGCCTGCGGCGGGAGTACTGTCTGTTTTGGCGCTTGTTGCCTCTCCCAACGCCATGGCAGGCACCAATGCCACGGTTTTTTGGTCCCAGACCTCAGCCGCGTCAGGGATTCCACTGCTGGGGTTCTGGTCTTTACTCACACTGGGAGTGCTGCTCGCTGTTGTGGGCCTAAGGCTTCTCAAAGCATCGCCGGGTACAGGGCGCATGCTGGCGGTATTTTTTTGTGTTGGCGCAATCGCTGCGGTAGTCCAATCCACGCATACCATCGCGGGCGGGCAATTCATTATTGGCGTCACGGGCGGTGATTGTGCAGGTGGCTCAAGAATGTACAACGCCGAAAGCGTTCAAGACGTTCTGGAGAACAATTGCCCAGATGATATCGTCATCATTGACTACGACATTGAAACCAGGTGCACCATCGTTCCAAGCTGCCCTATTGGCACAGTCATTCCGCCTGGAAACTCCTGCCAACTTAATTCCGTAGCCTGCGGATCGGCTCGCTGAGCACCAGCAGAAGCTGAAAGGGATAATGACACGGGGGAACACCGGGCTTGGCTAGCACATTTTCCCGTAATTGATTGATGTTCAGACTCGTCACCCTCATCGCATGGCTCTTCATCTGGGTTGCACCAGGCCAGGCTGAAACCATCGCCGTCATTGGGACAGGCAATGTTGGCGGCGCGCTCGGCCCGGAGTTTGCCGCCCAGGGCCATACGGTGGTGTATGGCTCCAGGAACCCGGACAGTGAAGCCGTCAGCGCACTCGTGACAAGAACAGGAAACGACGCGCGCGCAAGCCAGCCAGGCGAAGCCGCCTCTCAGGCGGAGATCGTTGTGCTTGCCGTCCCGGGCATGTTGGTTAAGGAGGTCGTCACTGGCCTCGGCGATCTCTCAGGCAAAATCCTCATTGACGCAACCAATCCTTTGGTGCGTCGTGACGACGGCATGCTCGGCATAGGGATCGAGGGTTCTAACGCTGAGATTGTGCAAGCGGCCGCCCCGGGTGCTGATGTGGTTAAGGCGTTCAACACGCTCGGCTGGCGCACCATGATAGACCCGGCTGCGACTGGCGGGCCGGTCTCCATACCGCTGGTTGGCGACAGCACCGTGGCCAAACAAAAAATTGCAAGCATCGTCGCAGCCATGGACCTTGAGCCAATCGATGTGGGGCCTCTGCGCAATGCGCGGCACGTTGAGGGTATGGTGGTGTTAATACTCAACAACCAGCTCGGAGGCGGGCCGATTTTTGAGTTTTACTTGCGGGAGACTGTGCAGCCTTGAATGGGCTTGGATTTTGAGCTCTGGCTTTTGAGTTCATAAGGTCAGGTCTCTGAGTTCATAGGGTCATGTCTCCGTTTTCCCACATACACTTCACGAACAATAATCCGATTGCTGAAAATGGGAGAGCTGGCCCCGGCACAGTGAGTTCGCTCGATTGGCTAGGCAACTTGCGGCAACTGGAGAACACCTGCCGCAGGATCACCTTGATGGCCTCGGGCCGCGACGTGTACCTCTCCGAACTGCCGGCGGAGTTGACTAAAAGGCGAGGCGGAACAGGCCGCAGAGCGCGGTGAAGCCGACTGGCAAGAACTGTTACGGCGCTGGGCAAGCAACGCGCTGATCCAGGGTAAGGACCACATTCCGGAACAAGCCACCCCGGCCTTTGAGCGAGTGTTAATCGTGGTTGCCCTGCAGCACTCCCAGTGCCGCAAGCGAGATGCGACAGAACTGCGGTGATCGGGCCGAAACACCCTCACCCGGAAAATGAAAGACCTGAAGTTGTAGCTAGCCAACCCGCTTATTGTTACGGCAGCTGATCCTCTATACTCTCCAGCTCGGCGGGGGCGTTCTTTACTCAGAACCCGGCGATACACCCAGAATCAACCGGGATCGCGGTCTGGCCCAATGTTATACAAAATCAAGCACGACCTGAGAATCCACCTGTTGTTCGGGTCTCTCACCCTGCTTAGCTATTTTTTTTGGACAAGCTCCCGCTATCCTTCCCTAAATGACAAAAGCATGATGGCAGGCAGTGTTGATCTCGCCGATGGGCTGAGCTTTGACGCCTGGATCAGCCATGAAATTGGCGGCAGTGTACTGCGGGAAATCGTCGTCACTTTCTTCAATTGGATACACACAAACCAACAGGGTATGTTCTTCGGTCTCGCCATGGCAGCCTTGTTAATGTGCCTGTTACCTCTCATGAGCGACGAATTGGACCGCCTCCTCACTCGACGATTTTCGGCCACGGTGGCGGGCACTCTACTGGGCACTCCTCTTGGTGTTTGTGTGAACTGCGCCGCTCCGATCGGCTATGGAATGTACCAACGTGGTGCCCGGCTGGAAGCTGCCTTGGCTACCATGCTGAGTTCGCCCACAATGAACGTTGTTGTGCTGAGTATGGCATTCGCGCTTTTTCCCGCTTACCTTGTACTTCTCAAGATTGCATTTTCGCTGCTGGTAATATTCATCATCATCCCAGCGCTAGTGGCTATATTCCCAACCGAAAGCCTAAGCCCGGACGCACGCATTGATCCAAGCGGGTTTGAAATGGATTCGCATTCCTCACAGCACACCCCAATCGTTGAGCGAAGCCTGACTGGAGCGTTATCTTGGTTCACCAGAGAACTGGGTCACCAGGCGTGGCATCTGCTGCGAAATGTCGTACCGATCATGCTTCTTGCAGGCTTGCTGGGCTCAATTGCAGTCGTGCTCTTGCCCTGGGAGGGTCTGATTGGAGAGCTCGCCGAGGGCATTACACCAGCTTCCATTGTGGCCATGACGCTGCTCGCGCTGTTTGGTCTGTTTCTACCAGTGCCTATTGCGTTCGATGTCGTGCTGGCTGCTTCACTGGCGAACGCCGGTATGCCCGTCCAGTATGTCGCCATACTGCTTTTTGTCCTGGGGAGCTTTAGTGTCTACTCGTATCTGGTACTCCTGCGTGCAGGAGTGCGCAAGGTGGCGATGGCTTTGACCGTGGCATTGGTCTGCGTCGGCGTATTGGCTGGCCTTAGCTCATTCTGGGTGGCAAGCCTGAAAGAAGACGCTGAATTAGCGCCGCTGTTCGATAAGTTGACGACGCCAGCGCAAACCTCCACCGCAGAAGTGGTCGCATTCGACCACCTGCCAGTACCACTGGACAGTATTTATGGCTCCCAGGGCTCAGTGGCCAGGAGCGCCGATGGTGGTAGTGTGTGGCAGCGATTCCCCCGCGAACCTGCGATCGCCAACCCTTGGCGCGGTGTGAGCAGCCAACCGCAGGTTGAACGACTACCGTTCAATGTCTCACCCAGCATGGCCCAGGGGTTTACGATCCTGCCTCCTGGTCGAATCGGCCTGGCGCATCACCTCAAACCACTGCTTTACAACATTATCAACGAATACCCTGACCAGAACGCTATTGCCGCCGGTGACTACAATAATGATAACTGGTTTGACCTGCTGTTCTCGACATCAGAGGGCGTCAAGCTGTATCGAAATGGCGGCGATTATTTTGAGCAGGTGGCACACTTTCGAGGTGACAATTCGCTCGTGTCGCTGACTGCGGCAGCCGCTATCGTGGACCTGGACAGCGATGGCTGGGAGGATGTGATCTTCTCAGAACTCGACACAGGCATCTGGATTGCCTTTAATGATACTGGGCGATTCCTACCGCCTCGCAGACTCCCGGACAGCGCCGCCACCGGCCGCTTCGCCAAATCGCTGGGGTTTGCGGACATAGACGGCGACAGCCAGCTGGAGATCTTTGCCGGCCATATCAGTCACATGATTGCCAATCGGCGCAGCTCAAAAGCCGCCGAAAACATCCTCTACAAGAACCTTGGCAACCGAGAATTTGAGCCTAGGTTTATGCCCAAGCCTTGGGGCGAGACCTTGTCGGTCTGGATTGGTGACATAGAGGGAGACGGCCAACTAGAAATCATAGAAGGCAACGATTTCGATGAAGCCGACTTGTTCTACACAGTACTGCCCACTTTTGAAGTCAAGCCCTTTGAGCCGGGCCGTATTGCTGCCAGTACCCGATCAACCATGTCTATTGATGGTGCAGACATAGATAATGACGGCGATTTGGAGATCTACCTGGGCCAGGTTACCCAATCGGGTACCAGGCGTCCGTTCAGAATTCCGCAAACCCGCGGAATGATAGAAAATGGCTGCCTCGACCTGAGCGGTAAATACTGCGAACTGGCTCGCGCGCTCGCTATCAGCAGGCGGGCCTATATGCAACGTGACCCGGCACCTTGCCAGACACTTCATGGCACCTATGAACTTGATTGTATAGCGGCCATTTATTACCGTCGTCTGGGGCTCGAATTTGACGGCGGCCAGTCTGCTGACACTATTCTGGCCAAGGCAGCACGATTCGAGCCCTACTATCCCGCCATTCTCAAAGACATGGAACACATTGTCACTGCGGATGTAATGAACCGGCAGCAAGTAGAAAGCCGGCTCCAGAAGTACACGCCACAGAACACCGTTATTAACCTCTTGCTCGATCGCCAGGAAGAAGGCAGCTTCTTGAATCGCAGCGTCGAACTGGGAATCGACATTACGGGTTGGACCTGGAACGCCAGATTCGCCGACTATGACGGCGACGGCAGGCAGGACCTCTATGTAGTCAATGGCCACAGCCCCTCTGAACTAGAAACGACCAATGTCATGTTCCGCAATGAGGGCGACGCCGGATTCAAACAGGTAACCAGTGATGTCGGCCTCCAGGATTTCGAACCTACTCTGGCCTATAGCTATATTGATTTCGACAATGATGGCGATCTGGACATCGTAAACTACAGCCAGACCGGCCGGGTACGGGTTCTTCGCAACGATTTCAATAATGGCTCCTACATCCAGTTCCAACTCGCCGATAAGCAGGGCAACCCCAGCGGGATAGGGGCAAGACTAACGATTCACTACGGCGAGAATAACGAGTTCAAACAACTCAGAACGTTAAACTTCAGCGGCGGTCACCAGTCTTTTGACCCAAAAGTAATGCACTTTGGAATAGGCGACCTATCGTCGGTAAATGGCATCGAGGTTCAATGGGCTGACGGTGACACAACAGCGTTCGATGGGCCGTTTGCAGCGGGCTACCGATACCGAATCAGCAGGTAATGATCAATAACCGAATCGAGCGGCCGCCGGTCCGCAGACCTCGTCAATCACGGCCAGTTCCGCAGCTGTGAAACTAGGTCGGTAGTAATCGGGAAAGGTCAAACTCTGCGCATAGCGCTCACTCAACTGCCGCAGTGAACGCGGGTCCAGATCACAGTGCGCCAGGACTAAGGCAAGTGTCTGTTCGGAGTCTCTACAGAGGTCTTCATAGCGAACGAAAAAGGTCTGTTTAGCCAGCGTCGGGTTAGCACTACACCGCGCTGCCACAGATTCATAGGCGTTGCGCCAAGTCAGGGCCCAACCGCGAACTTCATCACCCTCCCTCCAGCACGCTCTAATCTCTGCCGCGCTATCACCCTCGGCCATTGGTTGCCTGTAGATACCAAACTCGAAGTGGCCAACCCAAGATAGATAATGCGCGACTTTGGGGTTCTCCGTAGTTGCACGCTGAAACAACTGCTGCTGCTTCACCAGCGACGCGATATGCTCAACTGGCCGCCGTACGGGTACCAGAAACCGCGCATCGGGAAACAAACTGAGCAAGCGTTCAAGTCTGCCAAGATTGTAGTTGCCCTTGGCGAGGTAACGAGACTCACCCCTCGCCAGCAGCAGTTTCTGAATATGCTCCCTATAGAACTGCGCAAAACCATTATCTATAGCTAGATCGACTAGCCCGCGCTCGGCACCTCGATCATGCAATCCCGGGAAAAAGTGCATCCAGAGTACTTCCTCCATGGCTTCCGGGCTTGTCTGCGACACCTGCAAGCGGTCCGCGTGCGCTCTTTCAGTCTTGTTGCTGCCACTTACGCCTAGGCGTCGCTGCATCCAATAGGTCCAGTACGGGGTGAACAGATAGGGAAAGTCACAGTAACGATGGCTGGCGGTTTGAGGTACGTCATTCAGAATCTCCAGCAGAATGGTGCTGCCGGATCTGGCCAATCCGGCAATATAGATTGGCTGGCGAACCTCGATTTCGCGCAGTTCTTCTTGCAGGACCCGGGTCTCGATGCTGGATAAGGTCAACCAGAGCAGGCGACACTTCTGAGCCAGCCAACTATGCCAATACAGAGAAGTTGGCACTTCCACGCTATCGAAACTTGCGCTTAGGGCGCCAATTGCGAGGCCCCAGGCTCAATGGAGCCTCCAGATGCGTTTGAACATCAAGGAGAACGCAACCAATAACGCCAGAAAATAAGGAAACCAACCGCGCATCCAGCTCGGACCGATCGGAACAATCTGCCGTTCGGGAACGCCCAACCTGACCTCGATCAGATTGTTGCCGGGTTCCAGGTAACCCCCGGGGTTAGCGATCAGGTCATTCCACCACAACCTGGGATGCAGGATTACCGTTGGCCGAGGTGTTGGCAGTTGCAGCAATTGATCTCCACTGCCACTGAGAAGCGTCAGCTTCTCTCCGTCTTCAGGCCACAGGAGCACCCAGTGAGTTGCGCTGATTCTGCGTGCGGCTGCGGCCGGTCTCCAGTGCAATTCATAGGGTGTGTAGCTTTTGACCACCACGGATACAGGTGTAGCTGCAGCGGGCGAGAAGGCGCCGAATGCATTGGACATCCACACAAGAACAACTATCACCGGGAGCCCACTGAGCAGGGCCGGGACAAAGGTGAGCCAAAGATGCTGACGTGACAAGCTGAGATTCTCTCGAATCAGTGGTGGCAATCCTGCAAAGGGTCCATCGTAGGCCGCCAGTCGCTGGCGTGCATCGTCTCGGCTGGGGCCCAACTCTGCCAGAACGTCCTGCTGCGACAACCTGCCATACATATACATGGACAAGGAGGAAACTCCGAGGGCCCACAACGCAATAGAGAGCCAATCCGGCAATAGCGCGCTGGCCGGAAACTGAATAAGATCAAGAAAAAACGAGGGATAGTCAAAAAGACCGGGGCGCTCCATCAATAGCTCCGGACCTGTTCCGGCACCAATAGGGACACCTGAGAGATATCCACAATACGTCGATCCGGTTTAAACGAGGTGAACAAAACACCTGGCACGTGACTGGAATCGACACAGTGGTCCCCCGACCATTTCTCTCGATTTTCATAACGCAGAGACTCAGGCGCCGCGCCCAGTACAGTCTCCCAGGATGCTCTATAAGGGGGAGCGTAACCAACAACTATGTCAGGAGCATCATTGATACTGTTGCCCTTGTAGGCCGCACTGCCATCCAGGCCACGAGTGAAGATTCGCGCACCTGTCGCCGGATCCCGAGCCTCGCGCATCCTGGCCATAATTTCTTGCTTCAACGCTTCCAGCTCAACGTCAGGCACCACACCCTGCGCCTCACGGCCAGCGCGATTGATGAATATGCCATTAAAGCCCATTGCGTAGGCTCTAGTTCGTGACCAATCCACCCCGGAAAACTGCTCTCCTGCGATAGACCTACCCTGGTCGAGTACGAGATAGCCCTGATCGATCAACCAGCGGTTCAGGTTGACAGCCACGCGAAAATCAGAGAAGCCGTGATCGCTCAGGACGATGAGCCTGTCGTTCTCACCCATCTCCTGCATGGTCTCGCCGAGAATGTCGTCCGCTTCGCGATAAACCCAGTTAATTGCATTTCGCCCCCGTTCATTCATCTCGGAGTGAAGCGCATGCTTTTCATCGAGGCCACGCCAGAACATATGGCTTACCCGATCAGTCTGTACAAAAACCGCTATCACCAGCTCGCTGTCAGCCCTCTGGAGCGTTTTGAACAGCATCGCGCGGCGCTCAGCCAACAAATGCTCAATCATATCGAGATAAGCATCATCCGATATCTTACCCTCGTTCAAAGAAGACGTTTCCTCCGGCATACCGAGCGTATGGTATGGCCCTATCTCGTCCGCGAGTTCAGCGCTGTACCCAGCTGGACTACTCAGCGGCATCGCAGGTGCCGCCGGATCAAGGTTAATAGGCGAAATGTACAACTTGAGATGCGGAAACGATTCAACCAAATACATGCGGACCATACCGCGAACACCCATTACTCCAGCAAATTTGAACTCTACAGGCAGCCAGCCACTCCATTGGGACTGCCTCAGTAGAAATGACTCGCCGTTCAGGTCAACCTGCACCTGACCGCTTGCGGCCCGCCTAATGGAGAGTGGCACGCTGAGATCAGCGGCATCCACGCGAAAGGGGTGTGGCGGCCCAACAAACTCGGTCTCGATCACGCCATTGACTGCACGCACGGTCTCCAACCTTCCAACCCCCCCAGTACTCTGGTAGTGGCTCGTCGAGTAATACGTGTAGGTGCCCTGAGTGCCCAGCATGTCGGGTACGCCCATGCCGGACAACATGCGATGCACATCATCGGGAGGAAAAGTGACCGGTACGCGCAGGACCGACGCCCTAGCGCCCTTGTTTTCGAAAGTAGTCCAGAACGGTTCGCCGCGACGACGATTCTCGATCGTGGGCGCAGATAGCGGTATACGATAGTCTGTTAACTCGATATGGTTGTCCGGCTCCCTGACGTGCGCGATGGAAAAGTCAGCGGAGTAATCACCTGCATCTCGACGGAGGAAGTCATAGATCCCGTGTTCACCAGGGTTAGTGCCAGTGGCGAAGCTCGACCAGGCAACCGGAGACTGAGGTGGGTTGGTCGTTCCGAGCCGTTGATAATGACCAGACTCGGCGAGGCGACTGAAATTAGGCAATTCACCCGCAGCCATCCATCGTTCAGCCAGACGGGGGTCCATGCCGTCGAAACCAATAATAATCGTTCGAGATTCGACGGGCCCAGAACTATCTGAACACGAGGCGATCCCCATGGTTACGATCAGGATCAAAGCACACAAAGGCAGACGCATCTGCATCTTTCCTGGACAGCTCAGCCTTCTCCAGAAGTGGCCGAATCCTCTACCTCAATCTCCGCCTCACCCTGTCGCGCCTCCCGGAGCAATCTACGGACGCGCTTAAAGGCATAACGAATTGGCCAGAACAAAATGGTGAATATGGCCAACACCAGGACCCAGAGAGTGGAGAACAGTGAACCAATAAAGCTTACCCCGGCGCCCGGACCGATGTACGCAAAGACTGGCATGCTGGCAAGAGTCATTGTCAAACCAGCAACGGCTGCGACACCGAGGTAGCGCACTCTTTGCCGTTTCAATGTCCCAGCCCCTGTCGAGCGTCTCTGGCACCTGGTCTGAAGGGCCTGATCCAAGCGCGTGAGAACAAGGCCGGGAATTGCTCGCCCAACAATGCCAGTTGCTCCTCTGTCATCAGCTTGGCGATATCCATCATGACTACGATTTGTTTGCTGATGAATTCCGATTGGTAATTCACCACGCTCTGGTGCAACGCCTCAGCTTCATCCATATCGGACTCGTAAACGGCCGATGAGAATGCCTTGCGCTCTTGCTGAATCTGCTGATGTCGTTCGTTATAGTTTCGAATGAACGGTCTGAAAGCCTCATTCATCGCGTCGCGCTGCGTTTGACTTAGCCCCAATGTCTGGATTTTCGAGGCTTGATTCCACCAGATGCGGGCCAGCAACGCCTCTTCTAGCTGCAACTGGGATTTGTCGGGCTCAATACCCTCGGCCTGCCCGACCACCTGAGCCTGAACTGCCAGCGGGGCGGCCAATACCAGCACAAGAAAAGTTGGCAATAGTCGGGGAACAAGGGGATACACAGGGGCGCTCCTCGGGGAAATCTGGCTACCACGGAATCCGGCTTAGTATATTATAGGTGACCTTCAGCATTCAAAGACTAAACCCGTGAAAGCCCTTTCTTCTGTCCGCACGTCTACCCTGGCGCTGGTAATCATTGCAGTTACCATTGGCAGTTTCCTGGCTTGGCGCCAACTGATAAGCCCTCAGGGAGCTGGCCAGCAGCAAGCCTCCATCCCGACGATTGAGCGATCTACACGCCCTATTGTCCTCATCACGATTGATACCACTCGAGCAGACAGGCTCGAACCCTACGGATCCAAAGATGTTAAAACGCCGGTGATGGCCGAACTGGCACAGGCTGGAATCCTGTTCGAAAACGCACGCGCCGTGTCACCCATCACCCTGGTGTCTCACGCGAGTATTCTCAGCGGCAGATACCCCTTTGAACACGGTATTCGAAACAATGGCATCCACTACGCTAATGATGATCTGGAGACCTTGTCAGAAGTGCTTTCCGCCGAGGGATACCACACGGCCGCCTTTGTTTCGGCAGCGGTTCTCGAAGCTCGCTACGGTTTGGACCAAGGCTTTGACGTCTATGATGACGATCTCTCCAACCGCCGCAACACAAGCCCGCGAATGGTCGCCGACCGCCCAGCCGAGGTCACAATTGATGCCGCTATGGAATGGCTGGATCGGGTACCCGCCCAGGAAAACTATTTCCTGTGGGTTCACTTGTATGACCCACATGCGACGTATTCGCCGCCGCCCCCCTACCGCGACATCTACCGAGACCGACTGTACGACGGCGAGGTCGCGTATATGGACACCCAGATAGGGAGATTGCTGGAGCACCCCCGCATTGCCCCGGGCCAGCGCGACGAACCGGTCGTGGCGCTCATCGCCGATCACGGGGAGAGCCTGGGTGAACACGGCGAGCGCACGCACGCAATCCTTGCGTACGACTCTACTCTGCACATCCCGTTCATCATGCGGGTCCCGGGCGGCCCGGAAGGGCTGCGTATCAAACAACCGGTTGGCCAGGTTGACGTCAAACCCACTTTGATGTCGCTGGTGGGGCTGGAGCCGCAAATTGAGGATGGTCCGCTGTCGCCGCGAGACCTCTCGCCCCTGTTTGAACCCGGCAGCGCTAGCTCAGAGCCCAAAAGCTACTACTCAGAAACGTTTCTCCCCTACTACACATACGGCTGGGGAAAACTGCGTGTTCTGCAGCGCGGCCGTTGGAAGTATATCAGCGCGCCGGAATCCGAACTGTATGATCTGGCTCGCGACCCGCGGGAGCTGAGCAACCTCAAAGAGAAAGAACCCAATCTTGCCCACGATCTCCGTCGTGACTTGAATGAGTGGGTGATAGCTGCAGAGGGTGACACCGAAGCCAGCCTAACTCTCAACAGTGAGGAACAGTCGAAATTACGCAGCCTGGGATATCTGTCTATCGGTAGCGGCCAGGTGCAGCGCGACGGTCCTCGGCCCAATCCCATGACTATGATCCACGACCACGTCGATATGGAGCACGCCCGGGCATTGCTCGGAGACAGACTCTATGAGCAGGCTCGCGCCAAGCTCGAGGGAGTCATCGAGCGCGACCCAGGTAACCTTGCGGCGCTGATCGAAATGGTTCGCGCTCTCGAAGGGCTGGGGGAAATTGACCGCGCGATTAATATGGCGGACCGCGCCCTGGCTTTGGACCCAAAGTATGTACAGACATACCTCCACATGGCTCGACTGGAAGCACAGCGGAAGGAACTTGAGCGTGCATTGGAGCTTCTGACCATTGCTGAAGGCCTGGACCCAAATCATGTGACACTTGGTACGACAAAAGTCGGCTACCTGCGACGCTTGAGGCGTCGCCAGGAAGCCAATGAGGCGCTACTGCAGTTGTTCGCTAAACACCCCGACGAGCCCCAGGTGCTCGTGTTGTATGCCCACACGCTGGAAGTGCCAAAGGGTGAACTAGTGTCAGCGGAGAAGCACTTGCGTCAAGCTTACGCACTCAACCCCTACCTGGAACAGGCTGGACTGTATCTGGGCCTCTTGTTGGAGCGAACAGGGCGCACGCCGGAGGCGAAAGACGTTTATCAGGCAAGCCTGCAGCGAAACCCGGATTCCCATCAGTTGCACGGCGCTATGGGTCAGTTACTTGCGCGTGAACACGATCTCAGCCGCGCCGAGAGTCACCTGCGCGAATCTCTGCGACTGGCGAACAATCCACGCCCTGAAATTTATTCCAGCCTGGGCGGTGTTTTGGCCGAGCGTGGTCGCTTTGAGGATGCTATCAGGGAATATGACAGAGCGCTGCAGATCCAACCCGGACATGCCGGCACACGGAACAATGCGGCCATTGCATATTACCGCTCCGGTAGGCCAGAGGAAGCCCATCAGCTGTTGACCGAGTTGGTGGAAGACCGTCCTGGGCACGCCGATGCACATAACAACCTCGCGGTAATCGCTATCGACCACCAGGACTGGGAGGCCGTGGTCCAGCATTCGAAGCGTGCCATCGATATTGCACCAGGAGTCGTCGAAGCCTGGAACAACCTGGCGGTAGGTGAGGAGGAACTGGACAACTACGCGGGGGCGGCAAAGGCCTACGAACGTGCATTGGCACTGGCCCCAGATTACTGGCAAGCACGCTACAATTTTGGCCTACTGCTACTTAAAACGGACGATCTCCAGGGCGCCGCCGCAATGTTCAACGAAGTACTCGGCAGGGCACCCGCTCACCCCGGGACACACCTCGCACTCGCCGAGTTGTATGCGGGGCCACTCGAAGACCCTGAACGAGCCAAAATCCATTGGAATGCCGTTTTGAATCACGCGCCAAACCACCCGCGGCGGGAGGAAATCATCAGGAAGATTGGTGCCAGATGACTAGATTCACCATCCAAACCAACAGTAAGTGTGTGATTTTTGTGGAAAATGTGCTGTGTATCTTGCTTCTGCGAGCCCCCGTCGGCTATTCTTACTTTGTAATTTTGTCGACCGTAAAGAGACCGCGCGCCAAGCTACTACCTAGGGGATCGGTGATGAATATACATAGACTCATGTCGGCCGGTATGGCTGCCTTGTTGCTAGTGGCAGTACAAGCCTCTGCCAGCCACATCAGTGGTCTTCGAATCACCCCTACAGGGGCAGCAGCTGATGACCCTCTGCAAATTGAGGGGCTGAGTGTCGACGTCGATATAACCGCCTTCTACACAACTGGTTCGACCGCGAGTGAAGCCTATTTAGGCACCTACTATGGCGTCGTGCCCGCCGTCGACTGGGGCGATGGCAATACCGTAGCCCCCTACGGTTTGGGGCCTTCAACGGGATTACCCCTGGTCGCCACCTCCACCGTCGTCGATGGCGTACCCGCTCGCGCTTATCGAGGTAGCTTCTCTCACACCTATTCGAGCGAGGGCCCGTATACCATCAGTGCAAACACGCGTTGTTGCCCGGTTACTACGCCTACCCAAACGGTGGTTACCGGCGCCATTGTAACCACGACTGTAGCCACGACAGGCGCTTTCGGCCCCACAACCTTTACGACATCGTTTGTACAGGACATGCTCAATGTCGTCGTTGGCTTCGTGGCACAAGCACAGCCTGGGTCGCCCGAATCGATTCCCGGGCTCACTGGTGGCGGCATCATCCTACTCGCCGGCTTGGCGGCCCTCACCGGGCTGTTATTCTCCCGTCGCAGAGGCGCCAAGCAAAGCTGACCCGCGCTGTAACCTGTATCGGTGCCCGTGACTGAACGGGCCTTGATATGTCGTTTTTGTTCCGTCTGACCAAAGCACCTCAAATCGCTCTACAGCGGCCTCTTTGCCGAGGCCAAAGTGCGCTACGGTGGCGTCGAAGGACATGTGTCCACCGGCTTTTGTAAGGTCACGCATCTGATGACTGCCATCGCCAAGGTGCGCAGTGATACGTGCGCCAAGGCCCATGCGATTTCCTACTGAGTCACGCAAATCTACCTGTAGGCTATGACCCTGTGACAGCTCGTTGCGCCACACAGCAACCCGTCCGAGTTGGCTGAAGCTGATAATGTCCAGATCACCATCGTTGTCATAGTCAATGTAGGTATATGAAAGCGTCGGCTCAAAATCACGCAGCCCCGCTGGCTTCGTCACATCGCTGAACTCGCGACCAACCCTATTGCGCAACAAGACATTGGTCACCTCTAATTCCAGTGGACTTTGGCCGTTGACGACATACAGGTCCTGCCAGCCATCGTTGTCCAGATCAGCAAACCTTGCATTCCAGGTCCACCCGGTAATATCCAGGCGATAGTCGCGACTGCGATTGACCAGTCTGTCTCCCTGCAAAAACAGCAGGTTGTTGATTTCAGTTTCCTGGTGGATATGACGAGCCAATCTCCGTTTCGCCTCCGGAGGGCTCAAAAGGTCAGATTCGGTCATTCGCATCAAGTGGTCGTACAAAACCGGGAAGGCCCCTCGGAGTAGGCCGGCCCGCTCCCGAATTGAATCGATATCCGTATCAGAGTGAACGGCCGTGTCAAGCCGCTTGTGGTAGACCGCAGCGATACAAGCCAGTTCAAACTCGTGTCCTAATGCTCCACAAGCAGACGCGTCCTGCTTGGCAACGGCGCGTCTGGCATTCGCAGTTGCCACCGCGGTGCGACAATAATCCCCATCGAAGTTCAGGCAGTGCTCCTCGATGAGGCCCCGGGTTTGCGGGATTCTGAACGGTCGGGTGGTACCGCTCTGAGTCACGTTTCCCAGGTAGATTTCTGGTATCAGGTCGTTGTTGACGTCAACTGACTCAATCGACATGGTCCAATGTGTGGTGCTCTCCACACGTTCGTCATGCCATGGTTGCACTGCGAGGTCTGGACCTATACTCGAAAAAAGGTCTGGCTCATCAAAGTCATTGCCTTCTATCAGATCCTGAACCCCGTCCCCGTCTACATCGCCAATATAGATCGACAGCGTCTCTCCAATGACCCCCGGCAAACCTGTCACACGGTACTCACTACCTCGTGCTCCCTCAATCAGCAGGTTTTGGGCGGCCTCGACGCTGACACGACGGGAGACCATTCCGCTGGTGTTGCCAACAACAATCTCAAGAGCACCGTCGCCAGTGAGGTCTGCAAAGGCGAGCGCTTTTGGAACCCTCCCCTTCATTGCAGTACCGGGAATCTGACGAGGCAATTCAAACTCCCCACCGTTATTGCGTGAGAACCAGAGGCCTGTATCCAACTCACCAAACAGAAGGTCTTCAAATCCATCATTGTCCAGGTCAATCAATGCCATCGCGCCCTGGGTGGAACGCGGCTTTGCCGCGCCGCGCAGCTGCTGGTGCAAACGAAAATACCCTCCCTCATTCAGGTAGGTAACCGTGCCCTGAGCAGTGGCAAGCACTAAATCGAACCAACCATCATTGTTAATGTCGCCACTGGCGATGGCATTGGCATCCGGAAAAGGCTCGATGACGATCAGTTCCAGTGGTTTGAGATAGGCCCTGAGCCCAACCTGGCGCGGTGGAACGCGCACGAATCTGTTGGCGCCAGGGGTGTTTTCGTAGAGATCTAGGCTGCTAACTCCGGGGCCAAACGGCATCATATTCAGGGTCGGCGCTGATGAAGGGGTTTCACTGTGAGTCTGAATCGAAGGGGCAATAAGGGCTGATTGCTTGGTACTCAGTAGCTGGGCCCGCTGCGCCTCAGTAAACTCAACTGGCTTCCCGGTAATCACCCCAAATTTGTATGGATTGGGTAGTCGCTCTCCAACAGTGGGTGGACGTGATCCCCGCTGCAGTTGATCAAACAGGGGCGCCTGGACAAGTTTGGTATCGCGATCATGGAGAAAACCAGTCAACGTGCCCGCCGCCACCCCTGTAAGCGCTATTGCCAGTGCCAGCCAATTGGCAAATCTGGCTACACCAGCGCGTAACAGCACCAGATACGAGTAGACGCTGAAGGTACCCAGCACGAACAGAAGCGTAGCAACGTATACCATGGGCACGCCCGAGCTCGCCAAGGTGGCGGCCAATACAACATCAAATGCTATTGGCACGGGGAGCAGTAAGCCAAAGCACGCAATAAGCAGCAGCACCAGAAAGCCCGCTAAGCCGGGAGAGGCCGGCAAGCTGGCACCCAGACTTTCCCATGGGATCAGCACTACAGCAATCGACCCCAGAACGCCCGCCAGCAGCATGATGGGGACTACCTTTAAAACCAGGTACCAAGCATTTCTCGCCAGGTTATTCGCCAGCCAGAGTAATGCGGGCTGGAGGCCGCGTTCTAGATTGGGGCCATTGTCGGAGGCGGAAAGGCCGCCGAATGCTGATTCCAATGGCTCAATGCTGAGCCGCTCCTGAGAGACTCGCTGGGCAATCATGGGTACCAACAGCAAGACTACCAAAAGCGAAGCGGCGATCTTCACCGCCACGACATAGAAAGGGAAGAGAGAAATCGCCATACTTATTACCACCACGTTCAAGGTGGGGGAAGCGATCATCATGGCGGCGGCCGATTCCAACCGAGCCCCCTGGCGATACATGCCATAGCCAATGGGCGCGGCGCAATTAACACACACGCCCAGTGGTGCTCCAAACAGGGCGCCCGCCAGACTGGCTGAAAACCGTCTTGTAATCCAGCGATCCAGATCATCCCGAATCAGTGGCAGCAGGCTCATTACGAGGACGGCCAGCCCAAGGCCGAACAACATGCCCTGCTGGTTGGTATGCAGCCAATTCAGAAAGGTCACGGCCACATCTGAAAGCAATGACTCGCCCGGCTGGTGTTCGATCCAGATATCGAAGCTGAGACCGTCTTCAGGCACGAAACTTCCCGCCATCATCGCTTTGGAGTCAAGTGAGGGGTATCGAGAACTGGTCCAGAAAGAGGTTGCCAGCACGACTAATAGAAATAGGAGCAACTGTACCCGGCGATCGTATTTCAACTTGGACAACATCAAAGTATCCGGGAATGGTGGGTGCATACTCTGGGCTATAGCCCGAGATCGGGCCATAATAACAGGCACCTCCGGTAACAGCACGCCACACAAGGCAGGACCAACACTATGTCTTCCGTGATTGTTCGCATGCTGGGCACATGCATCGCGCTTGCCTGCTGCCACAACGTCGGCTCAGCAGCGGAGCCCATCTCCTCTAGCGCCTGGTGGAATCAGGCGGAGCAGATAGCGGCGCTCAGCCTCACGCGCTCACAACGTGGCTTGATGGAACAGCATCTGACTGACTATATCGCCAGAAACCGAACGCAGAGGGCGGTGACAGAAGCCGCTGCAACTGACCTCTACATCGCCCTGTCTATGGCCGACGGCACTGCTGCAGAGATAGCCACAACGAGACTTTCACTGCTCGCGTCCGACGCCCTCTCGCGCCAGACCGCAATGGTGACTGCGGTCCTGAGAGAGCTAGACCCAGTACAACACAACTTGCTGCTCACTAAATTCCCACAAATACTGCCCCGCTTCTGGAAAGTGACCGCCGCTAACCGCATGCTTAGTCCTCAGTTGAAACAGGCTCCAATTGCGCTTGAGGAGCGACCCAAAGTACTGAGACTCGCCAGGAAACAGCAAAGCGAAACCGGACGGTATACGATGTCAATTGAACCGCACAGCGTCGCAGCGATTCCACTCCATCAGATACACGGTTGGACCATAACCCTCGAACACGTCGACGGCAAACCAGTAACAGGGGCG
This sequence comes from Pseudomonadota bacterium, assembly GCA_038748065.1. GTDB lineage: Bacteria > Pseudomonadota > Gammaproteobacteria > Pseudomonadales > Halieaceae > JBCDJG01. The sequence continues at coordinate 18,969 of JBCDJG010000011.1, read as the reverse complement.
GTACTCCGGTTTGTCGCCACCATGCCGGAGCACGGCCACGGCATGAGCACCGAAGCGGAAGTTTCGCCGGGAGCGGCACCAGGACAGTACATCGCTGAGGGGGTAAACTTTCACATGCCCGGCTGGTGGCAGGTATCGGTAGCAATTCTTGATGATGGCCATCGTGATCTAGCACACTTCAATCTCACCGTGGGTGAAATCTGAGAGATGCGCCACCAACTATCAACACACTCTCATGGGCGAAGCCTTTTCCTGCAGCGCCTGCTAGTGGCGTGGGTAGTATTGCTCGCTCCCGTGGCCATAGGCCAGACGATCGACTGGAGCGCACGCGAGATTGCTCTCATCGATTCCCTGCGACTGGCAAATCTGCCGCAATTGCCTCCATCAGGGTCAAACCGCTTCGCCAATAGCGTGTCCGCCGCCCGATTGGGTGAACAACTCTTCCAAGACGCAAGATTCAGTCTGAATGGCCAAATCAGCTGCTCAACTTGCCACCGCGCAGATTACGATTTTACGGATTCCCTGTCGACAGCGCGGGGGCTTGGAGAAGTACATCGTCGCAGTATGCCCCTCTCGGGGCTGGCTTATCAGCGATGGTTTTTTTGGGACGGGCGCGCCGACTCCCTGTGGGCACAGGCTCTAGAACCCCTGGAGAATCCGCTTGAACATGGTATCGATCGCGCTCGCGTCGCCCAGTTGATAGTTAAGCACTATAGTCAGCAGTATGAATCGGCACTGGCGCCATTGCCCTTTGTATCCCCGGCACTGCTGCAGGATCCAAGGCCCTCTTACGGCGGCGCCGCTGCGGCACAGTTCTGGGCTGAATTGACGCCGGCAGAGAAATCTGCAATGACAGAAATCTTTGTCAACAGTGGCAAGGCCATTGCCGCCTTTGTCCGGTCACTGGTGCCAGGTCAGTCACGTTTCGACGAGTTTGCCGATGCGCTGATGAGCAGGACTGGACCTTCACAGCCATTGCTGAATCCAGCAGAGGTGGCTGGGCTAAAGGTGTTTATCGGCAAGGGACGCTGCATCAACTGCCACAACGGGCCACTATTCAGCAACGGGGAATTTCACCACGCCGCGGTTGTCGACAACGGCGAGCAGGACCTGGGCCGAGCGGGAGTGTCTAATGGACTGGCCGAGCGCGAGTTCAGCTGTGTCAGCCGATGGAGCGATGCGCCAGCCGAAAACTGCAAGCACTTGCGGTTCGTGAAACTCAACCCCCTGGAGTCCTACCGCGCTTTCAAAACCCCTACCTTGCGCAATGTTGCCATGCGTCCGCCGTATATGCATGCAGGGCAATTCTCTACACTCGAACAAGTGCTGGCAAACTACCAGATGTTCTCCGGGCAGGGTAGCGCCGATGAAATCTTCCATGGCGAACTCACAGCGCAGAACCAACGCGACCTGATAGCTTTTCTAGCTACCCTGACGGCGACGAAATGATGCCCAAGAGCAATCTACACATCGTGCTCATCCAGCCGGAAATCCCCCCATACCGGTAGCATCATGCGCCTGAGTGTCTACACGGACTGCGCCCTGGACCTAATCGAACCCCTGTAGCTCGACCTCCAATAGAAGAAGCTGCGGCGAGCCGGTCTGGACTAGCGCTAGTTTGCCGACCTCCAGACCTACGCTTACTTGGAGGACTTTCAATCGCTTAGGCCGCAGGCACGATTTCTAAGGATGACCGGCTCTACATCATTAACGGGGTACACCTGCCAAAAGAAAAGGGCCACCCCAAGAGGTGGCCCTTTTCTTTTAGATGGCGCGCCTGGCACGATCGATGATTACACCCTCAGGGGTGTAATCACCCTTCGGGCGTCCTCGCCCTGCGGCCTGCGGGCGTCCAAACTCTCCCGTGGGGAGAGTTTGTCGAACGGGGCACGTTCTTCGGCCGGGTACACCTGCTAAAAAAAAAGGGCCACCCCTTGGGGTGGCCCTTTTCTTTTAGATGGCGCGCCTGGCACGATTCGAACGTGCGACCGCCTGGTTCGTAGCCAGTTCTTTTGTTCTTATATATCAATGGCTTATCGAATTATTTCGCCAAATTTTTGGACAGTTTAGCATAGTTATATCAATTACTTACAAGTTATTCCCCAAACCCAAAATACCTTGCCAGCAATCAATTTTGTTCAAATGTTGACCACTGTATATAAACCCAGTAGCCTGCTACCAGCTGGGCTCAATCCATAGTGACCCAGCCGCCTTTACTACCACCATATTAGGGTGATCATTATGAGCAAGAAGCATAGTTTCACGGGACATCGAGACTCAAAAACTGGCCGATTCGTAACTGAGAAAACTGCGAAACGACGGCCCTCTACAACTCAAAGAGAATCAATTCCCAGACCTGGACGCGGTGATACCGGGAGAGGAAAGCGGTAGCAATATAACTCCTTTGTAGAACACCATCCGTCTCTAAGCAAACCGTTTTGCTCTAGGGATTAAAGAAATCCGACTGCATCTCGTCGATCTCTGCCTGAGCCTTCTTGAACATGGTTGGGTCAAGAGCGGGGATTTGCGGGGCCTTTCCTTGGTTGAGTAGATCGTCGATAGTGAACATTTGGATTCTCGGTACTTTTCCCCAGCTAGTGTTCTGGTAAAAGCCTGATTTCACAGCTTCTTTACTCATATGGGAAGTGGGTTCAGCTAAACAAATAAATATCCCTATCTCGGCATCTTTGTCGTTCTCTACAGTACCCAAGAGGTCTCTTATCATCGACACGCCAACATTCTTTCCTCCTTTGACCGAAACAATCGCCTTCTTAGGCTTGCCAGATAAGCCCTCTGGCCTAAAGTACAAAATTCCATCTATACCGCCATCAGAGCCTTTCTTTTTACCTTTGAATGGCATTGCTCCAATCAGAGAAAGAGCCCACCATTCAAACTGATATTTATCTCTGTCAGCTAAGTCTTGAGCACCCTCCACTGTCCGAGGTGAACCCTCCACCTCATATTCAATAGAAGGAAACGCATCACGCATTCGCTTCTCGATAAGAGTGATCGCCAAATGAGTTACGTCAATTCCAATCCACTGTCTGCCCTGTTTTTCCGCGGCATGAATGGCTGTTCCACATCCGCAGAATGGGTCTAGGACTACATCGCCTGGCTCACTGGACGTGGAAATAATTCGACTCAACAACCCAAGGGGCTTTTGAGTAGGGTATCCGAGTCGCTCTGAATCCTTAGTGCCCATCCACCGAACATCGGCATCAACACCATCGTCGCTGTTAAAAACAGTTCCTTCTGTATACGGCTGATAAGCCCAAATGTCTGGAAGGTATTGACCCTCATCGCTGGTTATTATTCGCTGGTATCTGGGCCACTCGTCACCTTCTTTGATCGTAATCAGGCCTTTCTCGTACAGGTAGTCCATCTTTTCGTGCTGCGATAAAGAAGAAAGATCGTCTGATAAACCCTCCAGAAGTTTGCTTGGCAAAGCCCAGTGTCTTCCCTTTTTTGTTGGATCAAAGCCCCGCCAGGGCTTGCCCGAAATTCCGTTTCGGGTACCGGAACCAGTCAAGATATTCCCTGAATAGTTTGTGCGATATTGACCGTCTTCGAACCTGAAAGCCTTATCAACATGACCTTGCATATACGGCCGAGTTAGCTTGTTCCATACGTAGTTACCGCTCTTGGTGTAGAACAACACTACGTCGTGGATGGGGCCATATCTCTTGGTGGAATTGTGCGAGCCAGTACGCCGCCAAATTATTTCATTCCGAAAGTTCTGAGCGCCAAAAATACTATCCATCATAATCTTAAGATAATGGCTAGCAGTAGGATCACAATGAAGATAGATACTTCCAGTATCCTTTAGAACACGGTGAAGCTCTATGAGGCGCACAGTCATCATTGTGAGATAAGCCATCATGTCATTCTCACCTAGAAATGAACGCACCGAACTGAGCATCTCAAATGCAGAAGTATTTCCACTTTGCATGACATCATCAAACGCCAGCTCAGCAGTCGCGTTCCAGTGCCACGTATCTTCAAACGCTTCTATTTGCGCCTGAGAATCCCCTCCTGAAGGCGCCTTGAACAAAATATTGTAGTTGGCTTTGGAGTTGAATGGCGGGTCCAAGTAGACAAGGTCTACTGTGGATTGCTCCACGTGCTTACGGAGGATTTCTAAGTTATCTCCAAAGAACAGCTTCGACATTACAAATCCTTGATCACTTGGATTGCTCGATATAGATCAGCTCTATCCAAATCATCAGCACGAATCTGATGAGATTGAAGCCTCTCCGACAGGCTGAGCAGTATAGACCAGCTTTCCGCGAGTAATTCGCTCCTAGTCCGTTGAACAATTAACCTCAATTCATCAAGTTCTGCTTTGGAAAAACGATCCTTGATCTCTGAGGGAACCTTATCATCGAAAGCGCTCAAAGTTCCGAGCGATCTATTACGCGGCTCGCCCTGTTGATCCCTGTAACTTTCCATAACTTGCAACCGGCAACCTCTGCGGCGTACAAACACTGTTGACAACCCCCAGAATGTAGTGATAATATATTTGTCACTACATATCTTACCACTCAATACCGACTACTTACTACGGGAGGAAATCCACACACGTATTGAGGCGACCACTTGTCCACCGCGACATTCACACCCGAACAGATCAAACTCTGGCGCATTCCGACTTCGGAAGGCTTCTTTGCGTGGTTAGCTGATACCCGACCGCAAGTCCCCTCTTCAAAAGGTGGCTATGAAACCTTCGTCCCTGGCCCACGCGAAGAATCCGAAATTCGCAAAGCCTTAGACGGCGACTACCGCACCATTGTTTTCTGTTGGCCACGCCGCCACGGCAAGACCCTAGTTTCTGCACTGATCATCTGCTGGCGGTTCCTGACTCGCCAGACTCAGACAGTCGGCATAATTGCCAACAGCGAGAAGCAGACGGTCGATACAGCCTTTAAGACCGTTGCCACGATCCTGAAGCAGACGCCGTATATGGCGCATCTCGTGAAGTCTGGAGCCATCAAGGTCCAGGGCGACAAGATCATGTATGACAAGCTCCACAGCGTCATACAGGGCTACTCTGCGAACCCTGCGGCCCTCTATGGCAAGAAGCTATCTATCGCTCAGTGCAGCGAGCTTCACGCGGCAAAGAACGATGAGGCCTACCAGGCGCTAGCTTCAGCCACTGTGGACACAGACGATGGCCTGACGCTAGTCGATTCTACCGTTGGCCCAAAATCCAGCCCGCTTTACTCGCTCTATAACATCGCCCAGCGCGGTGAAGATGAGAGCCTGTTCTACTCTCACATCTTTTATGCCGACTTGCACCACGCTTGTCTTGAAGCACCGCACTGGATCAAGCAGGAAGCGCTGAGAAGCCGTGCGGCGCAAATGCTGCCAGCAGAGTTTGCACAGCAGCACCTTAATCTCTGGCAATCGAGCCAAAGCTCCCTCTTCCCGCCCGCCGTTCTCGACAAGTGCAAAGACTTCTATCGCCTAGATACTGAATCAATCGCAGATGGACGCGGCCATGTGGTGGGCGGTGGCTTGGATCGCGCCTATGGCTTCTCACTGCACGGCGATCAAACCATCACCACGGCTGTGCTCAAAGTGCTGATTGGCGAAGAGGAGCACTACTACGTGCTCGACTCTGCAAAGGTTGCGTTCAGCAACGCGGGTGGCATCAAACGCAATTTCTCTGCTTACGCCAAAGACTTCAGCATGACCCGCTGCACGATTGAAGCGTACAACTCGCAGGACATCGCCGCTTGGTGCGCCGACCAGGATTTCGACAGCGAAACCGTCAACGCGACAAGCGACCGCCAGTCCAACGCCTTTACCGCACTTTTCAACGCTGCCAGCGAGGGGCGCTTGCATATACACCCTGATTTCAAAGGACTGTATGAAGAGCTGAGTAACTTTGAGTATTCGATCAGCAACAACACCAGCGGCGGGAGCACACATGCAAAGTTCGGTGGCGCTAAGGGCTGTCACGATGATCGCGTGTATTCGCTCGCCTGGGCCGTGTACAGCCTGCGCGATGACTTACTGAACCCCTACGAAATCGAGGGCATCCACTGCCACGGGCAAGCGCACGTAGCGCCCCTGTGCGTGCTGAACGGCGGCGATCACGTACCGCCCTGTGCCGAGTCCTGCCGTTCCATGCTGGCCGCTCACAAGCTGTATCAGGGCTACAGGAGCAAAGGCCAGATCGACCCTGATTCATTCGAGCTGTTCATTGATCGCAAGCTGATCAACGTTGGCTCACACACTATGCCGAGGTAGCCATGCTGGGCTTGAAGAAACCCGAACATACCAATTTTCTAGAGCTGGTACGCGCCAGTCAGTCACGCAAAGAGCGTGCTGACAAGTTGCAGAAATACTACGCAGACCAGCAATCGTAAGAAACGCTGCGGTTGATCAAGCAACGCTGGTCGCGCCCTGAAGATTTCAGAATCTTCCAAGTCAACATGGTGAAAAAAATCGTCAACAAGCGGGCGAACCTCTATCGCTTAGCACCGCGCCGCACCTTTGACGGCGGTGACCAGGCCCAGATTGAAGCCATCTACAAGGCCGCCAACGTTGATGTGGTTTTGAAGAAAGCCAGTCGAATGGTGAAGCTGCATAAGACAGCCGCACTTCAAGTTGGCTGGAAGCAAGACACATTAGCGCTATCGGTGGTCACACCCAACATACTTGACGCGGTCTATAGCGATCCCGAAGACCCAAGTCGGATGATCATCACCCATCGTGGAGTCAAGGACACAGACACACAGTATTCAGACTGGAGCGCCACGGGGTACTCCAGAAGGAACTACCAGGGGCACCCCATCGCGCTGACCGGCAACAAGGGCAACGAGAACCCATATAGTTTGCTGCCCTTTGTACCGCTGTTCGACAACCTGCCAGACGATCAGTTTTTCTTGCCTGGTGGCGATGACCTCCTGGAAGCACAGGAAGCCGTCAACGTGGCCCTCTCCAATCTCTGGCGTTCTGTCGAACTGCAAGCCCACGGCCAAGCCTGGGCCACAGGCGTGAACGCTGGCGAAGCACTTCAGACCGGCCCAGATCGAGCCATCACGCTGCCAGAAGGTGCCACGTTCGATTACGCCGCGCCCAACAGTCCTATAGAAGACATCTTGCAGGCTATCGAGTTTGTGATGCGACAAACCGCAAGCAGCAACGATTTATCGAGCGATGTGTTTGACCTAGATCGTCGCAGCGAGTCAGGCGCAGCTAAGCACATTGAGCAGATTGACCTTCACGAAGCCCGCCAGGATGACATCAGCTTGTGGCGTACATACGAGAAGCGCTTATTCGAGGTGATCAAGGCAGTAGCCAATACCCATCAGCCTGGATCAATTCCAGCTGACACAACGGTAACTGTCGATTTCGCCGAGTTGCAGGAATTTCAAGCTGAGAGCGAGCGCCTTTCCAACGCCCGCACGAAGCAAGAGCTCGGCATGTGGAGCCCCGTGGATGTGCTGCGATCAGAGAACCCTGACGGCTACCCCACTCGCGAATCCGCCTACCAGGAACTGGTAAGGCGAAAGGAAGAGTCCGACAACCTTTTGATTCAACTATGAGGAAAAACCAATGAGCGAGTTGCGCAAACGACGCGCGGTAGCTGTATCAGGAACCACCTACCTGCAACCAAGGCGCGGAATTGTTAAGCACCAAGTCAGCGCTTCTCTGGTTTCCGGCAGCGGCCAACTGACCATCCGCATTCAGACGCACATTGAGGGCGGGTACGAAGACGTAGTTGATGGAACCATCAACCTGAGTGACCCGCAAGCCAAGATTTTCGAAGGCGACTGCCTTTCAATCGAGATTGAACCGTCAAGCCCTTCTGCCGTTTTCAACGTCACTTGCACCTAACCCAAGGAATAGACCATGACCATGACTGAAGAAGTCACACCGACCGAAACCCCCAAGCCGGAAGCAACTCCAGCGCCAGCACAGCCAGCCCCAGTGGCACCGGCTACGCCCGAGCCTGTGCAACTGGCCCAACCCGATTTGAAGGAGACAGCGGAAGCGCTGTTATCACAAGTCCCGGAGCACTTGCGCGGCACGATCCCTGACACGGACCCAGTAGCGCAGATCAAGTGGTTCGCCACTGCACAAAAGTCTGGCGCATTTTCAACGGGCGCACCGACCGTACCAGAAACCGACAGCGGCAAGCCGACTGTCACGCCCGTTGAACCCAACCTTGACGACCTGCCCGCGACTGCCCGTATGGCACGTGGATACGGTCAGTAACTTTTTGTCCAAAGGAGACTGAAACAAATGTTAACCCTCACAGAATGGGCGAAGCTCAATCCGACCCCCCTCCAAAGCGGCGTTGTTGAGATATTCAGCCGTGAAAATCCTGTGCTTGAGCGCCTGCAATTCCAAAACGTTGCAGGCTCGGCCTTCAAGTACAACATCGAGACTGCGCTGCCTGGTATCGCTTTTCGTGATTTCAACCAAGGCTACACCGAATCCACTGGCGTGGTGAACCCTGTCACTGAGAATCTGACCATCATCGGTGGTGACAGCGACTTCGATGTCGCACAGATTGCCATGGGCACGGGCGACAACGACACCCGCGCCGTCCATGACGCGATGAAGGCCAAAGCGTTGACCCTTAACTGGCTGACTACTTTCTTCGATGGTGACAGCGGCACCAACCCGCTGGAATTCGACGGTCTCAACACCCGTCTGACCGGCAACCAAGTCATCGAGGCTGGCACCAATGGCGCAGCTCTCGACATGGATATGCTAGACGTTCTCGTGGACAGCGTGAACGGTACGCCGAGCATGCTGATGATGAACAAGGCAATGCGCCGTGAAGTGCGCAAGCTGGCCCGCAATAGCAACGTGCTCAGCATCTCGCGTGACTTCTTTGGCCGCGAAGTGGACGCCTACCAAGGCATCCCTATCGGTATTGTCGAGGAAGACGCCAGCGGCGCTGACATCCTGGGCTTCGACGAAGAACAGGGCTCAAACAACGAGACGGCATCTATTTACGCGGTTCGCTTTGGCCCTGACGCGTTGCATGGCATCCAAACCCAGCCGATGAGCGTTCGCGATCTGGGCGAGATCGATGCCAAGCCCGCATACCGCACTCGCGTCGAGTGGTACAGCTCTATCGTAATCAAACACCCACGGGCGGCTGCCCGCCTCAAGGGTGTAATTGCTTCCTAAGCAACTCACCCATAACTACGCGGCCCTTCGGGGCCGCGCATTCCCGACAGGAGGCCACCATGCCCACACTTGTACGCGGATCGAATTCTTTTGAAACCCTGGAGAACCTCCAGGCTGAACTTGCCACACTGCCAGCACTGACAGCAGCAACCGCTGCAACGCCAGAACACTTGTCACACGCACTTGTGTACGCCTGGTTCAACATTGGCGCACTCGATCTGGACTTCGGCAGCGGTGTTGTCACCACGCGGTACTTCGATTCGGCAACGCTCGATAGCTTGGACGCAAAGGCACAAGCCGATTTGATACAAGCGCAGTTGGTAGAGGCTGACTTTTCACTTTCCAACACATCTACGAATCGCACGGGCGAGCTACGCCGTGTCTCTGTAGGTGCTTCCACCACGGTCTATCGCAACAATCGATCCGTGATCGTCTCTGCTGACGCGGTGAACATCCTTCGACCGTATCTGGAACCAGGCTTTCAGCACATGGCGAGGCTCCACGTATGAGCATCAAGATCACTGGCCTTGACAACGTACTGGCAGACCTCGAAGGCATCAAACGCGAAGTGCCAAAGGCTGCTAAACAATCAATGCGCCATCACGCAAAGCTGATCGCAGAGCAGGCGGCCAGGAATGCCCCAGTTAAAGGCGGCTACTTGGAAAACAGCCTGCGCATCCTTGACGAAAAGGAAACGCCACGGCGCATCACGATCACCGTGGGTGTTGATGAATCCCGCCTTGGACCAGGCTACCAACTCGATGGCTTTGAATATCACGTGCAGATGCACGAGGGCGCTTACAACTTAGGCCCCAGATCACAAGCCAAGGCAGACGCTGGAAACGATGTAGGCCCGCTGTACCTGGATCGCGCCGCGTGGCAGTACGAGCCAGAGCTGCGCGCAGACATCCAGGACAAAGTCGATAAGGCCATCAGATGAACGATGCCGAGTACGAGCGCCTGCTGTCGCAGTTTGAGGAGGAAATCTACCAGGCCCTGAAAGCTGCCGTCGAGTTGACGCGAGCGGAGTTCGATACGCAGCAACTGGCTGAAGCCATCGCCAGCGGCAACCAGGAAGCGATCACCCTGGGACTGGACATCGCCACGGACACATTAGCCGCCAATCTGGACACTGCACTGGCCGCCGTCTTCGGCCCAGCCTTCGCCATCGTAGGAATTACAGCGGCCACAGCGTTGGGACAACCCCGCTTCACCCCGCCAACAAGCGCCACAGTCATCAGGGACAACCTGCGTTACCGCATCACGCGGGACTTCACGAGCGCCATGCGTCAGGCAATGGGAGTCACCGTAGATTCAATGCTAGGCAGAGGTGACAGCCCGCGACTGATCGCTGGTTTTGTTGGTAGGAATATCGGCCTGTCATTCAATCAACAACGAAGCCTAGACGCCTTCAGGGCCGTCCTGGTGGATGGACTACGGACAGGCAACACCACCCTGCCCGCCAACCGCATACGCAACCTCAGTGCTAGCCAACGATCTGTACTGAGAGCCAACCTGGCCAACGGCATTTCAGAGGATGACATCGACCGTCTGACCAACCGCCAGCGCCGCATCATGTTTGAACATCGTGCCAACACCACGGCCCGAACTGAGGCAGTGAGACTGGTCAACGCCGCCCAACAAACAGCCTGGGAAGAGCTGGACCGCCAAGGCCAGATCAATGGCTACAGACGCTTTTGGCGTGATGCCAGAGACGAACGCGTAAGGGTCACACATCGCGCAATTTCTAGGCTAAACCCCGTTGGTCGCGGTCTTCATGAGCCCTTCCAGACGCCGCTGGGTCCAGTTCACTTGCCACCAATCGAGGTTAACTGCCGATGCCGAATCGTGCTGGCTATGCCGCGATGATCCGCGAATACGCGCCTCTTGATGAAGCGCCCGCCATCCCATCAACGCCGGAGCAAAAGCTGTGGACATCGGTCTTGCTGATGGCGCTGCGAGATGCATGCGGGGCAGTTAGCTATGTGAAATCCACTAAGCGGCAGATGATCATTAACAACGCGCAAAGATTCTTCCAAGAACCCAGTCCAGCACTGCGGGCGATCTGTGAACTTATCGACGTCGATTACGACACCGTGCGGACAGTCGCCATCCAGCGCATCAACGAATTCAACCGAACAGGAAAGCCACAAGCCCTGACTATTAAGGGCCTGAAAGCAGAGAGCCAAGAGAGGCTGGCAGCGTGAAGCGTACTTATACTTGGCCACTTGTCGGCAATCGGGCGCAAACGGTCGCCTTGCTCAGCGATGGCCACTAACCCTCAGCGGCTACCAGAAGCCGTAGAAGCTGTCGTAAACACCGATGGCCTTGAACATGACGGTAAGCGGATCGATCTCAGAACGCGCCAGGGACGCGTGTGGCGCGACCACATACGACGACTGGCTGCTCAGCTTGGCGGCGCGCCAACAGCCAGCCAGGGCATCCTGCTACGACGTGCAGCCACTCTGTGTTTGTTACTGGAATCTGACGAAGCCAAGCTACTGGCTGGCAAATCTATCAAGTCCAGTGAGTACCGTGCCAACGCGGACAAGCTGCGGGCAATCCTCTTGCAGCTAGGCCTAGCCAGTAAGTCTCGCGACATAACCAAAGCTGACCAGGAACTGCCAGATGATCACGCGGCACTCATCCTGGGCGACTAATCTCGCGTTACACAAAGTATACTTTTCTTAACTTTTTTTCTTCTCTTCTATTGCCGTTCCATATCCGTTCAACTATAATGCGTTACATATAGTTCCAACATTGTTGAACGGTGGCATCCGCCCTACCCTCCCACCTCCGAGGGCTAGGGGCCGACCACCTGGGCCACCTCACCCGAAAATTGAAATGCGCTCACGGGCGCACAGGAGAACGAGCATGAAAGTTGGCTACGCACGCGTCAGCAGCACCGGCCAGTCCTTGAAACTTCAGGTAGAAGCCCTGAAGCAGGCTGGCTGCGATCCGAAACACATCTACCGAGAGAAACTGTCAGGCATGACCGCTGATAGGCCCAAGCTGAGGGAAATGCTCAATTTCGTTCGGGAGGGCGACACTGTTTGCATCACCAAGCTGGACCGTCTGGGCCGGAGCCTGAACGACCTGAGCACCATCGTAGGCCAGTTGCATGATGAGGGCGTGGGTTTCGTGGTGCTGGATCAAAACATCGACACAACGACACGTGAAGGCAAGCTGCTGTTCGGCATCCTCTCCACGTTTGCAGAATTTGAAAACGAACTTCGCCGTGAACGTCAAATGGCGGGGATACGCGCAGCGCAGGAAAAGGGAGTTAAGTTTGGGCGCAAGCAGGAATTGGCTACAGAGGACGTTATAGCCGCCTACAAGGACCAGGGCAGCATAGGCAAGGCCGCGAAGGCTTTAGGAAGCACTAAGCCGACCGTGCACAGGATACTGAAGAAGGCGGGTGTGAATACCAGTATTACGACGCCTCGCGGATAATGGGTGAGCTCTAAACACGAACTACCAGAGCACCTACATATCGGATATCTGCCAGTCTTTTATTACCGCCGACAGAACTGTTAGCCTAACCGTCTTGCCGAGCAGGCTGGACCACTCACCGGAGCGAAACATGTCAGGCGATTTACTGCTACCTAATCAAGTCCCAACCGACCCTGAAGATGCCAAAGAAATGCTCTCCAGAATAGACTCTGGAGGGATAGAACCCCACCCCACCTATGCCGACGAGATTCTACGGAAGTTGAGAGACGCAGTTGACGGCGCACTGCCTGAGCCCGGCACGTTCGATGACATTTTTGGGAACATTCCCCCAGACATCCAGCCACAGCTTCGGAAATTATCAGCTAAACAAGTTGAGGATATGCTGACGAGAGCACTGGGGCCGCACTGTGGCGAGAGCCTCAGAGTAAGGGTCGATACGTTCGCGAGTCACTTTGATTCGTATCGCGGGGCAGACTTTGAGATAAAGTTTCGCGTCGATGCGATTGCCACAAGTCGTGACACTAGCTAACCAGCTCGAGGCCTAAAATTCAGAGTCCGCAGTAGGCCCACAGCAGACACAATCGTTCGCACCCCTCAATAGAGCCCTATACCATTAGTACACTATTGTGGTATAATGGTTCCTCCTATTTTTAACGGAGAACCCGCCATGGGCGCATCACGCAAAACGATTGCCATGCCAACAGAGCGCGTCCAGCAGGCGCAGCAACTGGCCAAGATTGATCAGATTCCTCTCACTGACTACCTGGAGAAAATGATTGCGCGCGACGCCAGGAAGCGGAAGGTGAAACTACCTGGTTTGATTGCAGCCTTCTCAATTGAGACGGGGCACGTTCTTCTCTGCTTCAAAATGTCGAACACGGGAGAATCAACGCCCCTGATTCACTTGGCCGATTTAGAGGCAAAGTATCTGTCCGGCTATCTACGCTCGGCATCGAAAAACAGGGGTCAGCCTGAGACGCGGCCAATTACGACAGAGTTTGACGGGAAAATTCTGCACGTGTCGAAGCAGGCAAAAGCCGTGAAACTAGAAGTCTTCACGAAAGACGGCAAAAAATATATAAAAACACTGTCGCCAAGCATGGCGAATGAGGTCGCTGATTGGCTCGATGCTGCGCGGAAGGCTGCGATGGATCACGACGGCTGAGAAAATGCCCCTGGCGGCGACCAACCTGACCAGGGGCGGTGCTCTGTTGAAAGCGTTCTAATTTTACCATGACCTACCCCACGAACCCGAACGATCCTGACTATGTCCTGGCCGAACTGCTGAGCCACATTGAGCAGCGAGACGCCACTGACAGCGAATCTCGTGCGAAAACCCGACTTTCGTCACCTCGATTAGGAGCGTTAAAAACGTCGCCGAGCCCAGTCTACATGCGGCCTGCGGCTGCGTTCGTCCGTTTCCTGCGAAAAAACCATGTAGTTATATATGCCAACTCACCCTCCCCCACTTCAACACTCACAGCACCCAGCAACCAGGGACTTTTGAACACCCTGGAGTCATTACCACCTGAAGACCTTCAATCACTGATCACTGAATTCCTTAAATCCCATCCTGTAGACGCCATGCTGCTTGCTGCCAGGCTCAAGGGTAAGACCATCTCAAGCGACCTTTCAAAGGCCGACCCCTTCATTCGATTTGCCATGTACCAAGTAGCGCTGGGCGATGAAAACGTTTGTACGTTCACTGTCAGACTGGGGCAGGATTTTCTGGAGCGTCTGTCACAGCGCACGCATGACAACCTCTCTCAACTCATCAACGATAGGGTAAAAACCTGTCTCAATGAGTTCCTGCCAGGTCAAGCCGTGCCCTTTTGGTTCGTGCTGGAGAACTCAGGCACTGACATTGCGGGATTCCATATCCATGGTGAAGTGGTCGCGGATAAAGATACCCTCCCGCTGGTGAAGCAAGCGTTTGAGAAGACAGGCCTCGGTTACCAGCAGCGCTGGAAAAACCGTAGGGTCCATTTCGGAGAGCCAACCCTGTCCAGCACCAACCGCTCTGGTCAGTGCTTATCGGAGGTAGATAACCCTGAACGTGTCTCTGGATCGTCCATGAGCTTCCACTGGGCCAATTACTCTGCAAAAGACGTTAAGTACGTCCAATCATATTGGCAATCGCGTGACGTTCGTCTGGGGAAGCTCTGGAAGACCAGCACGGGGCTGAACCAGGAGGCTGCGGCCTGCCTGGGGCTGTTTAAGCTGTTGCTGGATTATCAGCCAGCTCGCGCAGGTTATGCATAGCAAATTTCTATTTGCATAATATTTTTATATTATGCATAATAAAATAAATTGATGCATATGGAGGGACTTATGGCACGCACAACTATATCCATTCCAGACCAACTCAAGGCGCGGATGGACACAGTAAAGGCACCACCGAACTGGAGCGGCATCGCCGCCAGGGCGTTCGAAAGGGAGTTAGATCGAATCGAATCAGTAGAGCTGTTTAAGGAGGAAGGTATGAGCGAAACCACACAGAGACTTGAGGCATCACGGCAAAAGCACCTTGCGGAGTCAGGTGAAACGATGGAAGAAAAAGGCCGGAGACTAGGAATGATCTGGGCCGAAAAACATGCAGAGTATTCGGAGCTGAAGAATCTCAGTGACAGCAACGAGGTTGATCCCGACGGGACCACTGCCAGTGCATCTGGCCTGCCCATAGCTATAAGGTTCAATCCCGCAATGTCGGAGGACGATATGCTGCTCGCTGTCGAGGAAGGTCGAGATGAAACGCGAGACTTCTGGGAAACGCATGCTGGAGATTACTGGAGGATTGCGCTCTTGGATGGCGAGGCTGATATGGACGCATTGGGTGGATCGTTCCGCGAGGGTTTCTTGGATGGCGCTTTCTCCGTTTGGGACACCTATCTCAAGGTGGTGAAGTAATCCTACGCTCGCAAGTTATCGAACAACTGGCGTGTCCGCGATCTTTGTTGACATCCAACCCCGCCAGCATTATTGTATTTTTGTAATACAAATACCACTGCGCGAGAGGAAAGCGGCCCTTAAGCCGCAAGACTGCGCCACCCAGCGGGCTGACTCCCCGCCCCACAGGCACCACGCCACTCCGTCAAATTACGCCAGCAGGAGGCTGGCACCGGCTCAGTTACTTACCCGGGAGTAAGAAATGCCCAGACCAGGAGCAAAGCCCCGCCGTGGACGGCCAAGCCACTTGGGAGACAGCCACACGCTCACCGTGCGCGTCTCGGGCAACGTACATGCTCAGCTAGTCAAGCTCGCTGGAGAGCGTCAGGCGGCCACTGGCGAGCGCGTGGGCGTCTCTGACATTGTGCGGAAAGCAATCGAACGAGAGCTTAAGGGTTGAAACTGTCAGTCTGCATGATCGTAAAAGATGAGGCCGAGCTTTTCACACGCGCGGTAGATTCGGTACGCCAGTACGTGGATGAAGTTGTCATTTGCGATACGGGCTCGCAACCAGAAGCAGCACAAGTCGCCAAGCAACTCGCGGATGTCTATTGTGAATTCCCGTGGTGCGACAACTTCGGCGCTGCTTACAACTGCGCCATCGAACACGCCACGGGTGACTGGATTCTAGTCTTGGATGCAGATGAGCTAATGCATGCTAGAGACTCGAGAAGGCTACGCGCGCTTGTGGAGGAGCCTGACTGCGATGCCATTATGATCAACCAGAGATGCGTGGCCCGCAGGCCCCTGCCGGGCTATGTTCGTGATACGCAGTACCCGATGCGGTGGCTTCTCGACAACCCCTTCATTCGACTGTTCCGCAATCGGCCAGACATCCGTTTTTTGGGACGAGTGCATTGCACTATTAATGAACTGGACCCAAACATTCGTGTGAAGCGTTCCGGAATCGTTATCGAAAATCATACCGACGAGAACCCAGCCAGACCACCAAGAGATAAAATCGAATACTACCTGGAGCTACTGGAACGAGACCTGAAGGAACGGCCATGCTGGCGGCTGTATGCGCTAGCGGCCCGGCTCAGAGAGTCACTGAATCCTGGCGATCAGATAGCAGCAGCTTATCGTAGAATTCTTGCCACTCAGTTCATCGACGAAATCCGTTCAATTAAGGAGCTGGGCGGCATCGGAGCGATACCCTACGTGGAGCACGGTCTATCAGCTACATCAACGATTCAGACCATGAGTGTTTGAATAGATGATTGAGCGGATTCCAGCTTACATCAGTCTCTCCACAGCAGCGCTTCTCATTTTGTCTGTGACGTATGATCTGGGCTTCTATGGGTACTTTGAATTAAGTTTCCGACAACTACCTACGACCGTGAGCGATCACATGCGCTCTGCCCTGCTCTGGCTTCCTGGCATTGTCATATTGGGTTTCATCTTGGCCACTTTAGAAATGATCACCCGAGCAATAGAAGGCGGAAGAAGCGAAGAAGAGATCATAGATCAGAGTAAGAACCCAAAGCGAACTCGCTTAATGCGAGACCTCCCTTACTTGTTCATGATGGCAATTCCTATACTGGCTGTGCCATTAATGATCGCGGGTGTTATTCCGTTTTCATGGGATACGCTTGCTATGGCGGCGCTAGTAGTTTGGCTGGTTATTTGGTTCTTAATCTTCAGGGTCGAGAAGATCAGGCAGCGCACTCCACTATGGTTTGTCATTACAATGATTGTTGCCCCACTTGCACTTTCATACATGGCTTGGAGGGGATACGCGGACGCAGAGAAAACAAAATCCGAAGAAGACTACCTGTTCACGGTCAACGGACAGCAGATCACAGGAAATTTGGTGCGCGTCGTAGGCGCCTATCACCTGATCTGGATACCAGAGACTAATCGCGTCGAGTTTATTCAATCCGCAACCATCTCCAGCTTTGGTCAGATCAAAGAAGGATCGAATGCGGACGAGACAACCGATTTGATTGAAGAGAAATCTAAAGGGAGTTAAGAGCTATGACTGCTGGACGCCGCCGCATGAGAGCCAACGCCCACCTACCCAAGGGTGTCGAGAAGAGTGGGAACAATTGGGTTTACCGGCCCTATTTGGGTGTTGTAAACGGCAAGAAAACCTACGGCAAACGCGTCCGTTTGTGTTCGCTTAGAGCACCCGTGCGTCAGCTTTTTGAAGCCTACGATATGGCCACCGGCGACAGCGCAAATCTGTACACCGTTGCATGGCTTATCAATGCGTATATGAATTCACCACACGTCAAGAGTCTACCTGCAAAGACGCAAGCCGACTTTGAAATATATCAAAAGTCATTGATTGGCCAGCCCACAAACGACGGTCGGACACTCGGCGCGCAAAAACTTGAGCATATCCAGTCACCCCTCATCCGACGTTTTCTGGATCGTTACAAGGATGGAAAACACCCAGTCGCTGCGAACCGAAGGGTTCAGTTTCTGAAAGCCGCCTGGAACTACATGGCTCAGAGAGATGCACGCGTCCCACGTATAAACCCATGCGAGAAAGTGACCTTGAACAGAGAAGTGTCGCGAGACCGTTACGTCACGGATGAAGAACTGCAAAGATACAAGTCGCTTTGCTCGCAACGAAGCTATATGCCGCTGGCTATGGAACTGGCCTACTTGTGTAGGCTGCGAGCCAACGAGGTTTACTCAATTAGAAAAAATGATATCTGTGAGGCTGGACTGCGCGTGTATCGAAGCAAAGGATCACGCGGAGAGATCACAAAATGGACCCCGCGTCTGATCGCTGCCGTCAAAGACAGCCTTGAATGGAATGCAGAAGTTGACAAACAACCGATTCAAAGTGAGTGGCTTCTGCATGATAGAAAGGGGTCGCGCTATACGATTTCGAACCACAAATCACAGTGGGCAAGGCTCCAAAAAGCAGCCGATGCGGCAGGCATAGAACGCTTCACTTTCCACGATCTGAAGGCCAAAGGGTACACGGACCAGGAAGAGCAGGACGCGGGGCACAAGTCCGAAAAGATGGCTAGTGTTTACGACCGTCGCGGTCGACTGGTCGCCCCCGCAGATGGCGAGCAGGTCTACGAAAGCCGAATTGATCTTAGCGAAGTATTTGGCCTGAAACTGGGGTAATTCCCCAAAACATTCCCCAAACACTCGGGCGCAACCCACACCGACAGAGAGCCTGTCGTTCGTAAGTGGTTGATATTTTGGGATATTATTGGCGCGCCTGGCACGATTCGAACGTGCGACCGCCTGGTTCGTAGCCAGGTACTCTATCCAGCTGAGCTACAGGCGCGTGAGGGGGCGTACTATAGGGAGGAAGCTGTTTATCGTCAAGGGCTTATGCGCCTTGGTGTAGGTAGCAAATAATCTGTCCGGTTGTGTAGCAAGTATTCTGTCCGGTTTCACTAAGTCCTTGATTGGAGGAGACAAGTGGGCCGGGCAGCTTGGTTACAG
>JBCDJG010000010.1:0-121238 GCA_038748065.1 Pseudomonadota bacterium | reverse complement strand
GCAAACAAACCAGTTTGCCTGGCGACCATAGAGTACTGGAACCACCTGACCCCATCCCGAACTCAGTAGTGAAACGGTGCATCGCCGATGGTAGTGTGGGGTTTCCCCATGTGAGAGTAGGTCATCGCCAGGCTCCTAAATGAGAAAGGGCTCACCCGTAAGGGTGGGCCCTTTGTTATTTGGGATGGTAATGATCTTCTGTTACTGAATATCGGGCTACATGTGACGCAGCCTGTTCCGAAGGAACGGCGGAGAAGTGCCGAAGGCAGGCGTGCGCGCCCCCGGCCGCAGGGCAGCGAGCATGCTCGCTGCTTTCTGTAGGTCATGCCCGATAAAGCGGGGCAGGCCCTCGCCAGGCTCCTAAATAAAACACCCTCAGCCCTCCGGGCTGGGGGTGTTTTGTTTAGAATCCGAGGATCAACTTACACGGAAGGGTTTCGTTGTCGCGGACTATGGCCACAGTGGCGGCTTCTGAACATGAAGCCCGAGCAGATAGTGATTGGACACTGCTGGGATTTTGTTATCTGGCGTTGCTTGACGCGCGCAATGAATTCCGGAAGCCTTAATCTTTACTGCTCCATCCGGAACTTTAGCGTCATACGATCTGACTCGCCAATCTCAAGCATGCGAGCCCTCTCGAAGGGGTTGAAGCGGCTGTAACGCAATGTCGGCGGCAGGCGCCAGACCTTATCACTTTCCGTCGGCTGATCCTTTGCATTAGCGTTGATGTCGCTCTCAGCGACCAGAACGAATCCAGCCTCCTCAAATAGTGAGATGATCCGCGACTGCTTGACATAGCCATTAAACCCTTGGGCCCACTCCTCGCTTGCGTTTTCCGGGGCTCGGTGTTGTACCACGCCTATGTGGCCGTCAGGCTTCAGAATGCGTCGAAACTCCTCCAAAGCTTGCCGATAAAATCGAGCATCCCCGGTCCGGTTAAGCGGGTGTGAAGCCCGTATTAAAAGCACAACATCAACGGCCTTGTTCAAGGTCGCGGGAGCTGACCCCAGGAAGAACGCGTCGACTGCAGCGCCATCGCCCTCGCCTAGCGCTCCGGCCTTTTCAATGTAACGCTCGACCCAACCTTGCTTTTGTTTCATAAACTTAGGCGTGGCGAAAGAGCCGAGCAGGGGGTACATCTCCAGCGAAAAATCTGCGCCGATCAGTCTCCCTTCGGGACCCAAAAAGTCTACGAGAATCGGGGCATACCACCCGGGCTCCCCGGGATACACATCGATAACGGTCATGCCGGGCTCAATCTCAAAGAACTCAATAGTGTCCTTCGGATGACGATAGGGATAGCGTTGCTTTGTGTTCTCGGGCTGTGCTGCCAGGACTGTGTTAAGGCGTGCTGAGTTGTCTTGCATCTCAGCTTTCTCCGCGGCGATCTCGTCGGGCTCAGCTGTAAGAGATTCCGATGCGCTGGCTCCCATGGTAGAGAAGAGAAGGCATGCTGCAGCTACGACCAATATGCAATTTTTGGATGTGAGAGCGCCCATAGAAGAAACTTCCCTTTGATCAAACGTTGATGGTCGGTTCTGTCACGGCTCGTGAATCGAGCATACAAGCCTCACATGATAGCAAGCGCGCATTGAGTCCTACAGAATGCTGCTCTCCGATGGCCCACGGCAATGCGGCATCTAACGACGAACGCTGTGTTGTGTCGCACCTGATGACACGGCTTGTCAGAATAGCGATGAATGGGGCATACGCCGACCCTGCAGTGACTGCCTCTGGAGTTCAAGTACACCTGTCTACGTCGAGCAGCCTGCCAACTGGCCATTAAGAGGCAACGCTGGACTAGTAGACTATTGGAGAGTAGCCTTGACTGCCCATCCTGATGATATGGGAGGTCAATACTGATGGCCATCCGTGTTCGTCCGCGCATCTTGGCATCTTTGCCGCTTACCACCATCGAGCAGAAGGTGGGTCGGAAGCAGAAGGTGGGCCGGTGAAGCAACTCATCACAGCTGTGTTGCTTGCGTTAAGCTTTCCTGTGCAGGCTCAAATCCTTTACTTCTCCGGACAGATGGATCGGCCGTCCGGTTTCTCTGGCCGTTGGGATGCTTTTCAGCCCCCGAGCGGCTTCGGTGCCTGGATAGATGCTGAATACGATGTTGCGACAGAGACCTTTAATCGCCTGCGTCTTCGCGTTGGCGGCGTGCCAACTGCGCTACAGTTCGACACTAGCTTCTTTTCGCTAATGCACTGTTTTCAGGCCCTCGACAAAGACAGCAGCTTCTACTCCAGTGGTATCAATGTTTGGGGCTGCTCAGGTGCGGACTGGTCTACCACTTCACTGGTCGAGGACGGTGGCGTCGCCTATCTGGAAGTTAAGCTCGATGGATGGCGCCCGCCGGGCCAGATCTCCAGAAACCTACTTGCCGCCAATGCATTCAGCGTGTTCACCCTGATCGGCACATTAAGCTGTCCGGGGTGTTCTATATTTTCAGCGCCCCTCAGCGACCTCTCTGGTGGCAATACTGCCTTCACGTTTAGTGGCACAGGATATGTCATCGACTCTTTCACCCCGAAGTTGCTCCGTATCCTGAAAGGCCAGGAGACTCCTGCAACTGAATAGCCGATTGCCTTGGCGCAAGCAGGTCATCCATCAAGCGCCGTACTAGCAGCAGCCGACGATCACAGAATTCTGTGACCTGACTCTCACTTGGCCGCCATACAATTTGCCCCTGCGGCTCATGTTGCCTACGATTGGCGCCCCTGGAATGACCGAAAAGGTTAACCGCAGCGGTAAAAGCGGGCGTTGATCCGAGCTGCATTAGGAGAAACCCATGCTTATACGCTACCTCTTGCCTGTGGCCGCCCTGTGCTGCCTGACCACTCTACCTTCCCTTGCCAGTGCCCAGATAGCCGTGGGGCTGGAGCCTTACGATGAAGCGCTCGTGGCGGCGCGATTTCGCTCCTTCGGCAACACGGGAGGTGGAGAAATCTATGTGGGTGTTGGCGATCTGGGTGCCAGCGCTAATCGGCAGGAAATCAACCGGACATGGACGGACGGAGACTTCCCGTTCACCTTTACACTTGACCGGGTAGCGGATGAACTGCGGGTCGATGTGGATGGTCAAACGCTTACGTTTCCTAATTTCTCTGCGGAGATAGCGAGCAAGACGAGCGGGAACTACACCTACGATGATCTGAATATCCTGCAGATCGATGTCGCGCAACGAGATGCCGGTAGCACGGTGCAGATCATCGGGCTCACGCAAAATGGCCAATTGCTGGGTGATTTCATTCCAGACGCCAACGGCTTCTTCACCTGGACGTCGCAGGGGGGCTGTGTTGTATTACCGGATGAAGGGACCTTATCTGGTGTCCTGCGGATCGCCGGACCATTTGGTAACAGCCAGGAACTGAGCCGTGTGCAGTTAACCGCAGGCGTGCGGGAATCGGATGGGTTGGACTGTGCTACGGCCCCCGCGCCGCCGGCCGACGACCCGACGGCGATTAGCGACGGATCATCGACCTCAGCACAATCGGTTCCGCTGTTGTCGCAGTTTCACTTAATCTGGCTTGTGCTGATCACAGCGCTGCTTATCGGGCGCGCACGTTAGACCTGGTTTTCGTCGCCTGGTGCCCGCCCTGGCCCGATCTAGAATACGTAGTTCAGGTCCACCCCGTAGCGCGCCGGCTCGGCCCATACCGAAACCTGCTGCTCGTAGCCATAGATGATCTGGCCAAGCGCGTTCTGGGAAGGTGCCACGCTGCCTTGTCCGATGACCTGCTGCTGGTATTCCTCATCGAAGACATTGCGGCCCCAGATAGCGACTTCGAGATAGTCACCGCGTGCGAATTCGTAGCTCAGCGAGAACCTGGCGTTGACCGTATCAAATGAGGGTATTTCCAGAATCTCATTGCCGGGAATATCGCGGCCTGCTGACGAGCCCCCATAGACTTCAGACTGGTAGCGATAGTCGATGTGGGCATCGAATGAGAAGCCATTGCCTTGATAGAGCTTGGCATCCAGAGCAAAGAGAACGCTGTGCTCGGGTGCATAGGGAATCACAAAAGAGCCCGCGATGTTATCGCCGACCTCATAGAAGCCTTCTGCTGCGGGATTGGACTGCGGATCAAAAATCGTGCCCGACTGGGCCAGCACCTCTTCAAGATCCGTATCCAGGTAGGCGTACTGCAGGATAAAACCAAGATTATCGGTTGCTTGCCAGGCAAGGTCAGCTTCAAAGCCGCGAATGGTGGCTTCTCCCGCGTTGTAGCTCTGCACGAGGCCAGGGTCTTCCGGGTCTACGGCGAAGTTGAACTGCATGTCCTCAAACTGATTCTCAAACACAGCGAGGTTGGCGCGTAGGCGCCGGTCGAACCAGTAGGACTTCATGCCAATCTCATAGGCGGTGACTTTCTCCGGATCAACGGTCTGGTCGAACTGGTCGACGGGCGCAGACTCGCTGGAGCCGCCAGATTTGTAGCCCGTAGCAATGCGCAGATAGACATTCAGATCGTCCTGCCAGTCATAGGCCACTGTGAAGGCTGGGTCGAATTCGCTGTAGTCGTCATCGTTGGAGGCGCCCACCTGAGAGGCGTCCTCATCAATAATGCCGTTGACGAGGGTGAAGAGGTCGCGCTCGGCAGCGCGTTCGTCGCGCGTATAGCGGCCGCCGAGTGTCAGGTGCAGTCGATCATCAAGAATCGAAGGCGTCCAGGTGACCTGTCCGTAAGCTGCATAGGATTTGGATTCCGCGGAAACAAAGCGGTTGATGTTGTTGATCTGGCCGAGCGCTGCGGATTCACCAAGGCCGACGGAGTCGTAGTCTTCCTCGAAGTAGTAAAGCCCGGCTACATAGCTGATTGCAGACTCCTCCAAATCGCCGATCAGCGTGAACTCCTGGGAAAACTGATCGCCCTCAATGGCATTGTCGGAGATGAAGCTTATGGGTGTGGGCTGCAGGAAGAAGTCGGGATCCTGGCTCGGAATGAAGGCAAAGGCTTCCGCGAAGTCCTGAAACGCCTGCCACTCCAGTTCGCGGTAGCTGGTGAGTGAGCGGATTGACAAGGAATCACTGATATCCCAGGTGAGAGTCAGGCCATAGAAGTCGTAGTCAGTTGTGCTCTCATCTAGCTCAATTGGGCGATACGCTGTGTTCTTCGGTTCACCCGCATTCTGGTGGTAGGTAAAGAGCTCTCCCCCCACTGCGATATCCTGGCCGTTCCAGGCAGGGTTCTGATGGTAGTTGGGGGTGGAATCGAGTTCGCCTGTCTCCCAGATAAAGTCAGCTACGAGGCTCTCCGTCAGTTGCCAGTTTAAATCAAGGCGCCCTGCAAGCTCGTCCTGCTGCCCAAAGTCTTCCCCCGGCCCGGGGTTGTCCACCCAGCCATCGATACTGCTTGCCAGTATCGAAAGCTTGGTAGAGATACCGCTCCATTCGGGCAGATCGACGACGGACAGGGAGCGGAATTCATCGCGGCTGCCGAAGGTCAGGGTCTGCTTGAAACCGAACTCGCCGGAAGGTTGGCGGCTGATGAGGTTCACCGCGCCACCGGTGGTGTTGCGGCCGTAAAGTGTGCCCTGCGGCCCACGCAACACCTCAACACGTTCAAGGTCTGCCAGGTCAAAAGTGGAGCCCTGTGGTCGTGCGATGTAGAAGCCGTCCAGGTAAATGCCCACTGAGCCGTCAATGGTGATTTGCGCCGGGTCTCCTACACCCTGGCCGCGGATGAACATGATGAGCAGATTGTTGGAGTTCGGGTAGGGTGCAAAGGTGATGCTTGGGGTGGTCCTTGCTAAATCGTCCAGGCCGGTGATATCGAAGGCCTCCAGCGCATCGCCCTGAAAGGCTGAGATGGAAAGAGGCGTATCTTGCAGGTTCTCCATGCGCTTCTGAGCGGTCACGATGACCTCCTCAAGAACCTGCGCCGAGGCCGTCGGCCCCTGCAAGGCGATCGCCAGTGCGGAGACTGCCAGCGCTAGCGTGCTTTGACGGCTGGCTTGGTTTTGCCGTGCTGCGTCGGGCGTATTCACAGTTTTATTATCCATTGATGTTCTCCAACTTGGGTTTTGAACTAAATCGATCTGCGTCGCTAACTAATCCTCTGTCGCTACCGCGTAGCGCTGCTGATAGTGTTTGAATCGCTCCTGAAGCGATGCCTTGCTCCAGCCGAAGTCGGCTGAGTCGTAGGCATGAATGCCGTCCGCATGCTGTGGCTTCTGTTCCATCCAGGCGGCGATGCGGCGTTCGTGCAGCGTGCTCATAGAAGCACCGAAATGGGTGTACACGGCGCTGAGCGCGGCCATGGGGTCTTTAATGAGTTCGCCGTATTGCAGGTGGTAACACCAGCCCTCGCTGGCGCTGGCATCGAAAGCGGTTGCCCGGCCGATCATGCTTTCCATCCTGTCGGCCCAGTAATTGCCCACTCGCTCGGGTTCACAGTGTTGCGTCAGGGGCATTTGCATCGCGCAATTGAGGCTGGCGAGTGAGGGCAGTACCTTGGCTGGGTCGCGGTGCGTCCATATCACTCGGGCATCGGGATAGGTCGCCATCAGGGTTGGCAGGTAACCGAGGTGATTGGGACTTTTGAGTACCCAGTGCTCGGTGGGCTGCGGCTGCTGCAGTGCTTGCAGCGTCTTCTGGTGAATGTCGTAGGCAGGGCTCATGTCGTCGTCGTCCAGCCACTGGCCATAGCTCGGCGTGAAGGCGATCGTCTCCATGCCAATCGTGCGCAAGGAGTAGGTGAATATTGCGGTGCATTCCTCAGCCAGCGTGCTGCCGAAAGGATGCATGGTCGTCACTACCGGGTTGAGCGCCTTCATCTTCTGTAGCTCGCCTGACATTTCAGCAATGCGCGGATCTTCGGCGGCACTGGCAAGCGTTGAGGGCGGGATCGGGTTGCGTGCTTCCCACTGCAGCAGGGGCCGGTTCAGCGGATCCAGGCCCAACAGGATGGAGAGAATGCTGCTGCCCGTTCGGGGCAAACCCACGATAATCCAGGGCCGGTCAATACGCTCACTGGCCAAGGTGGGATGTTGCTCGTGCCAGTCCAGAACGGCGAAGCGCGAGGCGAGGGCGCCGGTCAGCATATTCTTAACGGCCAGGCGCCCTAGCGTATTCATGCGGCTGTCGGACTCGGCTGATTCGATGAAACGCGCTAGCGCTTCAGAGCTGAGTGCATCGAGCTGCTGCGCCGTGTTTGACTGTGTCCGTGCGCTGGCCGCGATCTGCTCGGGTGTCAGGGAGGGCAGTTTCAAACCGACCGCGCCCAGCCCTGAGCCCAGGGCATTCACGGTTCGCAGCAGGGGCGAGCGCAGGCGCGCGTCGCGGAAGGTATAGACGGGTGCGTTCATGTGAACTGTTTAGTCGAGCGTCACCACCGTACGTCCTGTGGTCTTTCGTTCCGCCTGCTCCCCCAGGGCCTGCGCGGCCTCTGCCAGCGGAACGGTACGGTTCAGTACCGACTTGACCTTGCCCTCTGCCAGCAGCTTGAGGAGCGCTGCGTGTACTTCATCGCCGACGTCGCGGGTAAACATGTTAAAGCCGAACGCGCGAATTTCCGGCGGCATGTGGCTGATGTAAGAAAGCATGACACCGAGCACCGAGAAGTTGGCAGAACACAGGGGGCGCAGGGCCTGCCCGGAGAAGCCGTTCTCCTCATCGTCGGCGAAGCCGGCCGCAACGTAGCGACCTTCCAGCGCAATACAGCGCCAGGAGGGCTCAACAAATTCGCCGCCGGCCAGATCGAGAATGACCTCGGGGCCTTTATTGTCTGTTTCTGTCATCACAAACTCATCGAAGGCTTCTTCTCGATGGTTGATGGCGCAGTCTGCGCCCAGCGTCTTGCAGAACTCGGCTTTTTCATCGGAGCCTGCCGTGGCAATAACGCGCAGCCCGTGCGCTTTGGCGATCTGGATGGCAGCGGCGCCAACGCTGCTCGCGCCGGAGTGAACGAGCAGGGTTTCGCCGGCCACAATCTTCGCGCGGCGTACGATGGCGAGATAGGCCGTATGAAAGGGGATGATGAAGGCGGCTGCCTCGGCGTCGGTCATGGCGTCGGGCGCTTCAAAAACGGCGTCAGCGGAAGACACCGCGAACTCGGCGAGGCCGCCCTGCGCCATCATGGTCAGCGCCATTACGCGTTTGCCCAGCCATTTTTCTGCTCCGTCGCCCGTGGCCTCGACCACGCCGCACACATCCATGCCCAGCGTAAAGGGCGGTGTCAGCGGTACTGAAACTCGCTTACCCATGCAGCGGTCGATGTCGTTGAAGTTGAGTGAGGCGGCGCTGACCTTGACCAGAACCTGGCCAGGTCCGGGCTCTGGTTTGTCGACGTCCACAATCTCCAGCACCTCTGCCGGAGGGCCGTTGCGTGTTGCCTGTAGCGCTTTCATGTCGGGATTCCTCTTATGGGGGCTAGCCGTCAGGTATTTTTTCGAGCTGGGTTTGGGTTAGCGGATAGACTTCACCGTGTCGGTTTTCTTCTTCGTGCTGATGACCTGCATCAACGCGCGCACGGTCGGTTCCAGCGTGGTGTACAACAGCTCGCGCATTTCATCTCGATTACGGGCCAAGGGGCTGGGCGTTGCGGCGTAGGATGTCAAAATGCGCAGAATCCACTCGGCCAGGTAGGCGATCTTCTGCTCCGCTGCCTTGTCAGGGGCTGCGGGCATCCAGGGCGCTGCGACAATCATCTGCACGGACAGGTTACGCATGTCGTCCGTACCCAATGCCTGCGTCAAGGCCCAGGACTCACCCGCGGCGGAAAACACGTGGGCATGGAGCGGGCGGCGCACGATTTCGTCGAGTACGTACAGAATGCCTTCGATAATGTGCTCGGCAGGATCGGTGATGTCAGCGAGCCTGCCGTTGATTGCTTCCACCATTTCCCAGGAATCTCGCTCAAGGACAGCCAGGAAAATATCGTTGTGGCTGGGGAAGCGGCGGTACAGCGTAGCGCGGGATACGCCAGCTTCGGCAGCGATGTCGGCGGCCGTGGTTTTGGCGACGCCCAACCTCAGGTAGCAGGCTTTGGCGGCGTCGAGAATCAGTTCGTGTTTTTGGTTTTTATTAGTCATTCATGGCAGTCAAATATGAGACATGAGACAAATAATGGCTCATATCTCATTTTTTGGCAAGTGAGTGGTCTTAACGGAGCCTGGCGTTCAGCGAGTCGCCACGTTGACGCGCAACAGCTTAAGGCTTGTCATCAGACAGATGTTGCTCGAGATATGAGCGCGTTTTCTGCATTTCTCGCGCGCTATTTCCCTAATTCATCACCATAGTGAAAAAATTTTGATATTTTTTCATAATAATCCATACTTACGACATCAAGCTTCAGGGCTGACTGATCGCATTCTGCACTCCCGCTGCCACAGAAGGCGTTATATACAGATTGTGCGCCGCGGTTGAAGATAGATAAGGAAAACGGTATGGCAGAGCAATCGATCCCGGACTCGGCCCAGGTGGTGATAGTAGGCGGTGGTGTTATCGGCTGCAGTATTGCCTACCACCTGACCAAGCTCGGTTGGAACGATGTCGTGCTACTGGAACGGGAGCAACTGACCTGTGGCACCACCTGGCATGCTGCCGGATTGATCACCACGCTCCGTCACACAGAAAACCAGACACGCATGGCCAAGTATTCGCAAGAGCTCTATAGAGATCTGGAGCAAGAAACCGGCTTGTCCACCGGGTTTCGCCAGATCGGCTCCATTCAGCTGGCCAGTACTGACGAAAGAGAGCAGGAGCTCAGGCGCGGCTGTGACATGGCGCGATGCTTTGGCGTTGAGTTTCATGAAATCTCGCAAGATGAGGTCAAGCGGCGTTGGCCATTGGCCGATGTCAGCGATATTCGCGCGGCGTTCTACTTTCCGAACGACGGCAGAGCCAATCCGACGGATCTGACGCAGTCCCTGGCCAAAGGTGCTCGCCTGGGCGGTGCCCGCATCTATGAGAAAATGCCGGTAGTTGACATTCTGTCGGACGCCAGTGGCGTCACTGGTGTGGTTACTGCTGAGGGCACCATCAACTGCGAGTATGTAGTGAACTGCGCAGGGATGTGGGCGCGGGAACTGGGCCTTCGGTCCGGCGTGTCGGTGCCGCTGCAGGCGGCGGAGCACTATTACCTCGTCACCGATACCATCGAGGGTATTGACCCGGCGATGCCGATCCTGCGAGACCCGGATAAGCGTGCTTACTACCGTGAAGAGACCGGTAAGTTGATGATTGGTCTATTCGAGGATGTTGCGGCGCCCTGGGCAACCCAGGGTATGCCGGAGCATTTCAGCTTCGATGACCTGCCACCGGACTGGGACAGGATGAGCGGTTACCTTGAGGCCGCGATGGCACGGGTGCCGATCAGCGTGGACTCCGGTATCCAGATGTTTTTCTGCGGCCCGGAGAGCTTTACCCCCGATCACAATTACCTGATGGGCGAGGCGCCGGACATTTCTCGCTACTTCGTCGCTGCCGGTTTTAACTCCCTGGGTATTCTATCGGCTGGCGGCGTTGGCCAGGTTCTGGCGCACTGGATCGCGGACGGCCACCCGCCGATGGATGTTTTTGATGCCGATATTCGTCGCATGCACAGCTTCCAGAATGGCAGAAAGTTCCTCGTCGACAGGACAGTCGAGTCGCTCGGCCTGGTTTATCAGAACCACTGGCCCTTCCGACAGTATGAGAGCGCACGCGATGTGAAACGGCTCGTATTGCACGATCGTCTGCTGAAGGCGGGCGCGTGCATGGGCGAGTCAGCCGGCTGGGAGCGGCCAAATTGGTATGCGAAGGAGGGGCAGGAGCCGGCCTACAGCTATAGCTTCAAACGGCAGAACTGGTTTGAAAATACGGGAGACGAGCACCGGGCCGTACGGGAGCGGGTAGGGCTCTTTGAGATGAGTTCTTTCTGCAAACTGCTCGTTCAGGGACCGGATGCTGTCACTAGTATGAACTGGATTGCGACCAATGATGTGGATGTCGACAATGGCCGTAGCGTGTATACCCAGTTCCTGAATCGCCGGGGTGGTATCGAGGCTGACGTCACCGTGACCCGACTCAGCCAGGATGAGTTCATGGTGGTGACTCCGGCCTTCACGGCGACCCATGTACTGCACTGGATTCGCGACAACATTGACGACAGTCATCGCACAACGGTTACGGACATTACCGGCGGCCTGGGTCTGCTTAATGTTCAGGGTCCACTGTCCAGGGCGTTGATGCAGGATGTAAGCGATCATGATTTCTCTCATGAAGCCTTTCCCTTTGGGTACATGCAGGCGGTGAACATAGGCTATGCGCGGGTGATGGCCCTGAGGCTGACCTATTGTGGTGAACTGGGCTGGGAGTTGTACGTTCCCACCGAATATCTGCAGCAGGTCTACGATCGCGTGGTATCGGCGGGCGCGCGCTTCGAGCTCAAGCACTGCGGTTATCACGCCCTGAATTCCCTGAGAATAGAAAAGGCCTACCGTGAGTTTGCTCACGATATTGGGGCTGATGACAGTCCCGTTGAGGCTGGGCTGGCCTTCACCTGTAAGACCGATAAGGCAAATGGCTTCCTTGGCGCGGATCGCGTTCAGGAGCTTATCGCCGCTGGCACGCCGAAGAAGCGCCTCATTCAGATCGCCCTGGAGGACCCGGAGCCCTTGCTCTATCACGCCGAGCCGGTCTTTTTGAATGATGAACTGGTCGGGCACACCAGTTCTGGCATGTATGGCTATACCCTGGGGAGGGCGGTGGCACTTGGCTATATCAAGTGCGCCGATGGTGTCAGCGACCAGCTGGTTAAAGACGGTCGTTTCGAAGTCTCAGTGGAAGGCAAACGCCTGCCTGCGAGAGCTTCCCTGAAGCCGATGTATGATCCCAGCGGGGCCAGGGCGCGGGCCTAGGATTGCTTTCAGGCAAACACCCTTTTTCATTCAGGTGAAAAAATGCTACTGTTGTGAAAAAGCTCACAGCAGATGGCGAAGTAAGTGACGGCTGAAAATTCGGGCGATTTACCCCCTCGTAATGGACTGTTAGGCGCCGAAATCCGGCGTTTGAGGAAAATCCGCAAGAAAACCCTGACCCAGCTCAGCGAGGCAACTGGTCTCTCTGTTGGTTACCTGAGCCAGGTTGAGCGGGATCGGTCTTCACCGACCGTCAAAGCCATGTTTGATATCAGCCATGCCCTGGGGGTGACGATTAACTGGTTCTTTAACGCTGTAGATACCGAGAAAGGTGCAGCGGAGCGGTTTGTGGTTCGGGCAAATCGCAGGGCCACCATTGAGTATGACAGCGGTATCTGCGATTCCCGCCTGAATACTGAAGCCGTTGACTCCTTTGAGCTCTTGTTATGCCGCTTTGAGCCCAACAGCCCCATGCAGGGTGAGCCCTACAACCATGACGGAGAGGAGTGCGGCTACGTGCTGTCTGGACAGTTTCACCTGAAAATAGATGGCGAGCTGTATGATCTCGGCGAGGGCGACAGCTTCTCCTTCCCCAGTACGCTGGCCCATCAGTATTGCAACCCGGGCGATACGGAGACGCTGGTCCTCTGGTGCGTTTCTCCGCCCAGCTATTGATCTAATTTAGTCTTTTGGCGAACACCTGTCGGTGTGCGCCCACACGCCTGGATCGGCCAAAAATTTCACATTTTGCCGGCCGAGATATTTTCTTTTTGCCTTTAGATGAAAATATGCTAGTTTAATATCACGCTTGTGAAATTAAGGGTGCAGATTTTGTTCTTCGGTAGCACCCTGGCCTTCGAACCTCATAACTCAGGTACCTGTGCCATGAAAATAATGTCGAAAACTGGCCCTTTCATCTCTTTGCCGCTGGTGTTTGCCCTGGCGCCATCTGCCAGCGCGCAGATGCTGGAGGAGATTGTCGTCACTGCTCAAAAGCGTGAGCAGAGTATCCAGGATGTCGGTATTGCCATCACCGCCTTCTCGGGCTCGCAGATTTCCGATCTCGGCTGGACCAATGCGGAGCAGGTCGCCGCCCAGACGCCGGGATTGGTAGCCACCTCCTACAACAATGCGGGTACGATCTCGCTGTTCTCCATTCGAGGTGTCGCCCAGACGGATTTTAATGATCACCAGGAGGCCCCCACGGTTGTATACATGGACGAGGCTTACATTCCCGCGACCAGTGCAGCGGGTGCCGCGATCTTTGACATGGAGCGCATCGAGGTTTTGAAAGGGCCACAGGGTACGCTGTATGGCCGTAACGCCACCGGTGGCCTTGTTCACCTGATTACCGCGAAGCCCACGGAAGAGTTCGAAGCCTTCGCTGAACTGGAGTA
Source organism: Pseudomonadota bacterium (assembly GCA_038748065.1). Classification (GTDB taxonomy): domain Bacteria; phylum Pseudomonadota; class Gammaproteobacteria; order Pseudomonadales; family Halieaceae; genus JBCDJG01. Next base: position 107,996 of record JBCDJG010000010.1, on the reverse strand, counting down.
CTCCGAAAACGACACGACGCGCGTAGAGGCTGCGGTCAGCGGGCCCCTGAGCGATACTCTGCTGGGCCGCCTGGCGGTTATGCACAAGTCGGGTGATGCCTATTTCGACAACAGGATCGGCCCGGATTTGCGCGAGCTGGACACTACACATGTGCGCGGTCACCTGCAGTTTAATCCCAGCGACCAGCTCAGCGCGTTACTGTCTCTCGGCTGGGGGGAGTTTGATAATCCGGCGGCGGGCTATGTGCACCGCACCGCCGTTTTGAACGAAGATGGCCTTGGTGAATATGGGCCTCCCGGTTCCGTCGACTTTGGGGAATATGCCGACACAGATGGTGATTTTTATTCCGGCGATCTCGGCTCTCCCGGGCCCAATGACGCGGAAGGTTGGAACGCCACATTCAACCTGACCTACGACCTCGCCAACGGTATGCGTTTTATCTCGGTGACTAACGCTCAGAACAACGAGAAGGACTACCAGGAAGACTCTGACTCGAGCCCTGCCGATTTTGGCGATTTCCTGACCCAGCAGGATGCAGACAGCTTCAGTCAAGAGTTCAGGCTAGAGGGCAGCTCCGATGATCTCAACTGGGTTGCAGGCCTTTATTACCTGCAGATTGACGGTGACTACCGGGTGAGTTTCAACTTCCCGGATTACTTCGGCTACAGCATCTTCCCGAACAACCTCTATAGCCTTGAAACTGAATCATGGGCCATTTTCTCCCAGCTGGAGTACAACCTCGGTGATTCTTTCAAGCTTATCGCCGGATTGCGTTGGACCGAGGACGAGAAAGACTTTGACACCAATGCTACCTGTGAAGACCGGACAGAGCTCAACGGCTGTAGTGATTTCGGTCTGGTGCAAGGCCCGGTGCAGCCGCTCCCGACCGTGGCGGATCTCTCGCCCTTGTCGCTCGATCGCTCGGATGAAGACTATACCGGCAAGTTGCAATTGGAGTGGACGCCGGGTGATGACCTGCTGCTGTACGCGGGCGTCAGCCGTGGCATGAAAGCGGGTGGCTTCCTGGGGTCTATCGACGGTGGCGCGACCCTGGACGAACTGTCTTTCGAGCCGGAAATTCTGACGTCCTACGAGATTGGCTTCAAGTCAACGCTCGCTGACGGCATGGCGCGCCTGAATGGCTCCCTGTTCTACTATGACTATTCGGATTACCAGGCCTTCGTCTTCCAGGGCATTACCAGCGTCATCTCGAATCAGGACGCAGAGGTCACCGGCGGTGAGCTCGAGTTAATTGCCAACCCGGGTGAAGGTTGGGATGTCATGCTGGGTGTCTCCGCCTTGGACACCACGGTGGAAGACGTTGACATTGGCGGTGGCGTCATCCGTGACCAGAGCATGGTTCTCGCGCCCGATCTGAGCATTAACCTGCTCATACGCAAGCACTGGGAAACCGATATTGGTGGCATCTGGGGCCAGATCGACGGGCTCTATACCGATGAACAGCAATTCAACACGATCAATAGCGAGGCGGCGGCCAACGAAGATTACTCAGTTTGGAATGCCCGTATCGGCTATGCGCCCAGTGAGAACTGGTTATTCGAAGCCTTCGTTAACAACCTCGCCGATGAAGAGTATTGGACCTACGGCTTCGACCTGGCGCTGTTCTTTGGTAGCGCGATACAGGCCTTCGGTGAACCCCGCTGGTACGGTGCAAGGGTACGCTACACTTTCTAACGACAGTCATACTCCAAGGCAGTGACAGGTGGTCAACATGGATAAGAAAGATAAGGACATTACCTATAACGGACTTTCGCGACGGGGTTTCCTCGTCTCAGCGGCGGTGGGCGCATCCTCGGCTTCACTGGCCGGCGTCGCGGCCGGCGCTTCAGCACAGCCTGCAAAGGGTGGTGGCAGCGACTACGACGTCATTGTGATCGGCGGCGGCATGGCGGGTTGCAGTGCCGCCAGGGAGGTCAGCAAAGCTGGATTGAGCACGGTGCTGCTGGAGGCGCGCAACCGACTTGGCGGTCGTACCTATTTTGCAGATTTTGCCGGTAAAAAAGTGGAGCTTGGTGGTAACTATATCTATTGGCTGCAGCCGCATGTCTGGGCCGAGGTCGGTCGCTACCAGTTGCCGATCGGCGATTCCCCGGCTGCTGTCAATCCAGATCGCTGGTTTTACCTCAAGAACGGGAAAGCCGTAGAGGCCAATATTGAGGAATTCTGGCCCAAGGTCGACGCTGCTATGACGGAGTATTGCAGTGCGGCGCGGGAGGTTTTCCCGCGGCCTTACGATCCCTACTTCAGCGATGGCTGGAAAGACTATCAGGGCCTGACCATCCAGGATCGCATCGATCAACTGGACCTCGAGGAGGATGTGGCGCTGACGCTGAACGCGATCTGGTCGATCATGTCGCACGCGAACTGCTCGGAGGGCGGGTTCCTGGAAATGCTGCGTTGGTGGGCCAATCTGGGCAACAACTCCATCGACTTTAACAACGCGGTCTCACGATACAAGCTCAAGGAGGGCACCATATCCTTGATCAACGCCATGATCGAGGACAGCAATGCAGAGGTACAGCTGTCAACGCCCGTCAGCCGGATCAGCCAAAAACAAGGTCGTGTGAAGGTCGAAACCGAGAATGGGCAGAGCATGACTGCTAAGCACGTCATTGTCACCACCCCGCTGAACACCTGGGGCGACATCAAGTATTCCCCAGAGCTGAGTGACCTTAAACTCAAGATCTCCGGAGAGCGCCATGTGGGTGCAGGGAACAAGCTCCACATCATGACCAAGGAAGATATCGGCAATGTCTTTCTTACCGCGGATGACAGTTTTGGTCCGCTCCAGTATGGCTACACCGATACCACTGGGCCCGAAGGCACGCACCTGTTGTCCTATGGCCTCGATGGCAAGTTCGACGTGAACCACTTGGAGACTGTCACCAAAATGATCCAGATGTTCATGCCGGATGTTGAGCTCAAGGCGACTTATGGCTATCAGTGGTTGTATGACCCCTTCTCCAAGGGTACCTGGTGCACGCTGAGGCCCCACCAGTTCTCACTGATTCCGCAGTTGCAGGAACGCGAGGGTAATGTGCACTTTGCCAGTTCCGACAACGCCACGATGTGGCGCGGTTGGATCGATGGTGCCATCGAGATGGGCACGCGCACTGGCCAGAGTATCGCCAGGGAGATGGCCTAGTGTTTGGCGTCGGCCGGCATCTCGCAGCACTGCCGGTGTCACTTGTGGCTGGCTGTCTTATGTTTGCGGGTGCCTTATCGGCGTCTGCCGCATGCGACATGGAAAGAGCGGAGAAAGTCCAGCAACAGTGTCAGGTCTGCCATACCCTCGAGGAGGGGGCGCCACACACAACCGGGCCTAATCTCTATGGTATCTGGAACCGCCCGGCGGCCGCTATAGAAGGCTTTGCTTACTCGCCCGTACTGAGAAAATCCGGTCTTGTTTGGGATGAGGAGACGCTCGATCAGTTCCTGGCTGCGCCGCAAGATATGCTGCCTTACAATCGTATGGCCTTCGGTGGCGTGACCAACGAAGCTGACCGCAACGCGATCGTGTGTTTATTGAAGTCTCTGCAATGAAAAATCCTTCGCCGCTGATCTGCCGTCACGGCGTGTTCCGGCCCAACATTTAACAAGACCCATAAGCCCTTATTGCATACGGACAGGAGGAGAGTAATGGCAACGCTAGGAGAAAATGCCGACGGGATTCTCCCGGGCGCGCTGATCAATGGCCGGTGGCGGGAAACTTCGGATAGCTTTGAGGTTAAGTCGCCGATGTCGCAGGAGGTTATTCATCGCGTCGGCGCCTGTGGGGCGAACGAGGTCGCTGACGCTATCGCGGCGGCAACGGCGGCCTTTCCGGCCTGGAACGCCACCGCTGTCAGTGTCAGGGCCAATATTCTTCGTAAGATGCAGCAGCTGTTCATTGATAACGCGGCCGAGATTGCGCAGGTGATCATCAGCGAGGTCGGCAAACCGCTGCAAGCATCGCTCGAAGAGGTCTACGAATATGCGGCCCCGGCCTGGGGTAAGGCGGCGGAAGAAACGCTGCGGCATCGCGGAATGCTACTGCCCTCCACCCAGGAAACAACGACCAACAAACGGCTTGTTCTGGGTCACAGGGCGCTCGGCCCGATCGGCATCATTACACCCTATAACTTTCCGACGGACATACCGTCGATTGCCATGGCCCATGCAGTTGCTGCGGGCAATACGGTCGTTTGGAAGCCTACCGAGTATGCGCCGAAGAGTTGTGCGCTCGTGGCGGCACTGTTTGCAGAAGCAGGCTTGCCCGATGGCGTCATTAACATGGTGCAGGGGCTGGGCGATGTCGGCGCCGCCATTGTCGATAGTGACGAGATTAAAGGTGTTTTCTTCACCGGCAGCACGAGCACAGGCGAGGCCATTGCAAAGAAAAACCCGCTGCGCCCGATGTTGCTGGAGCTCGGTGGCGACGGCCCCCAGATTGTACTCGAGGATGCCGACATCGACAGGGCTGTCGAGGGCGCCTTGACGGGCTGTTTCTACTACTCGGGTCAGGTATGCACGTCATCCGAAAGACTGCTGATCCATGAAGCCGTCTATGAGGAATTCATGGGCAAGTTTCGCGAGGGCATTAGGCAGCTGGTGATTGGCGACCCTGCACAGGAGTCGACGGATGTCGGCCCACTGTGTAATGAGCGAACCCTGGCTCGGGTCAAAAACCATGTCGAAGACGCGCGCGATAAAGGGGCCACCATTGAGCACTTCGGTGAAGAAACAGGTCTCTTTTATCCGCCGACTCTCATCACGGATGTGAGTGCGGACATGACCTTGCTGAAGGAAGAGACCTTTGGGCCGGTGGCTATCGTCAAGAAGGTTGGCTCAGCCGACGAAGCTGTGGCCATCGCGAACCAGTCTGACCTCGGCCTTGTGGCGTCGCTATGGACTGAGAATTTAGCGGTTGCCTGGCGGGTGGCGGAAGCCCTTCCGCATGGCAGTGTTAACGTCAACGAGACCTCGAACTACTGGGATCAATTGGCGCCCTTCGGCGGCGCCGGCAGAAGCGGCGTTGGCCGAGAACTTTCCGCCTGGTTTATGGAGTCTTTCACAGAGCCAAAACTCATCTCTTTCGACCTGGGTGGAGAGCGCATGGGAAGACAGGTCGCTGGCGAGTGGTAACGCCGCTCCGCGATCGGATGCAGCGATGAAATTCAGGGAGCTCCTCCCAGAGAGCTGGGGTTTACTCTACGCTGCGTTTGCTTTTTCTCAAGGCATCGGCCTGCTGGCTTATTGGGCGCTGCCACTCGTGGCGGGAGCGCTTATCAGCGGGCTGGGTCTGTCAACAACGCAGGCGGGTCTTGTTGGTACAGTAGAATTTTGCGGTCTGTTTCTATCATCGCTGGTGCTCGCCAAATACGTCGACCGTACCAGCAGACGAATGGTAGCGCTGGTTAGCGTTGTCATTGTTGTTCTGGTGAATCTACTTTGTGGCTTGGTGGATCTGGGTTACGGCCCCATGATTGTGCTGCGATTTGTCTCTGGCCTTGGCGCAGGTCTCGCTTTGGCTGTGGGCAATGCAACGATTGCGAACGCGCGCGATCCCGAGCGCTTTTCGGGTCACCTTACGGTGGCGTTGGTGGCCTTCATGGTCGTTATAATGCCAGTGCTATCACGGTTCAGCGAGAGTTTTGGATTCCAGGGCGTTTTTCTGGGTCTTGCGGGTACGGTTGTGATTGGTGGGCTGTCTATTTTTTTCCTGCCTGATGGCCCGGATTCAGAACTGAAAGATACAAAGTCGAAGGGCGGCCTTGTTACTGTAAGTCTTCTGGGAGGTCTGACGCTTGCTGTCTTGGCCGTGGCGTTTCTTTTTGGGGCCAGGGGGACTCTGCCCTGGTTGGTTGCCGAACAGTTGGGAACGGACGCGGGATACTCGGTCGCTGCCATGGGCGATCTGTTTTCAATCATGTACGCTGTTAGCATTCTTGGCCCCGCCGCTTTGCTGTTGCTCGCCCGCGTTGTCGGGCCTAGAACTATACTGCTGTATTCACTGACGCTGGCCGGCTTTTTTGCCTGGATGTTCACGGTTTCAGCGGGAAACGCAGCGCAATTCAGCATCGGGATCGTGGTGTGGGCGACGATCTATTTTCTGGCCTTTGCTCAGCTGAATGCGGTCGCGGCTATGATCGACCGGGACGGGCGCATAGCGTCGGCTGCCGGAAGCGCCTTCATCGCTGGTGTGACGGTAGCGCCGATCTTGGGCGGTATCATTGTTGATTCTGGCGGCTACGCTTACCTCGGTGTAGCGATTCTGGCTTTGACTGTCATCATCGCCCTTTTTGTTTTTCTGAGGGTGCCGGTGCTAACTGAGCAATCACACGATGCTAAGAGCATCGCTTAGCAGTGCATCCCGCTTGGGCGAGCATGCCAGATCGTTGTTTTCTGGCCTCAACGCCTGCGCGCGATAGCCTGGTCGCTGGTGCCACCTTCGTCTGCCGCTGCAATAGCAGCCTCCAGGTTACGCCGCGGCGTTCTGGCGCTGCCACTGGTGAGCACGGCTTCCTCAAAGGCTTTGATGGCCGCCTCCTGATTACCCAGACGCATCTCTGCGACGCCGAGGTTATTGAGGTAGCGCCAGCGCGTACGACCGCGCTCTATCTCAAGTGCATCCATGCAAGACGTGCGGGCGCCCTCTGAGTTTTCGAGGGCTAGATGGGCGCGACAGGCGAGGCCATGTGCATCAGCGCGATGTGTAGTACGCAAATCCCGTACAAGATTCTCCCCCACCAACTGCAGGGCCCGCTCCGGGTCGTCACGCACCAGAGCGCGTTCGGCCTGGCGCAAGAAACCTGGCTCGAAGGAGGCGTAGGTGTCATCGTTGGCATATGCGCTGCTGGCTCCAATGCCGACGCTGAGCGCGAGAAGGGCTGGTAAACAGCCCTTGGGCTTACTCGTCTTGCTTTTCATCACTACGGTCTCCCAAAACGAATCCTGTGTATTCGAAACCCGTCTATTCAAAACCGGGGCATTCGAAACGCACCGGGTGCCGCGGCTCGGGCCGCTGGCAACGCGCCACATCGCAGCAAGTCACAGTGCCAATAGTTCTAGCATGGCGGTTTTGCCATGTCGAGACAGGCTTGGAGGAATGTAGAGAAAACCCTTTCTCAGTGCATTCTTTTTCAGTGCATTGAGGAGGCTTTAAGTGACCGTTGGAGGATCAATGCCATCCCGGCAGTTTGCTGGCAGGTAGACCTCGGGTACGAGATCCCAGCCGACTACCGGGTCGGCGCGAACGCAGTCCCAGTTAATAAGCCCGTTTGTGCTGGGTCGGCCTTCCATGGAGAAGGCGAAGTTACCGCTGCTGCCCCATAGCGTGCCCTTGACCCCAATCACGATGTACACGGGTTCGCCCTCAACACCGGACCAGTTGACGTCGACCAGGTAAACATACTTTGTGCCGATTATGCCTACAGTTGCGCCAAATTCGGCGTCATCGTCAGGAAAATTGCCGTTAATTGCATAATATTCGCTCACTGAGGTCTTGGCTTCGGCCAGGCGCGTCACGCCCTCGGAAATTTTCGCTCGAACCGTAAAATTCTGATAAGTGGGTAGCGCGACGGCCGCCAGAATGCCAACGATGGCGATGACGATCATCAGCTCAATGAGCGTGAATCCGCGCTGCTTGCCTTGCCTTGTTTCCATGGGCTTTAGCTATGGGTGACTGCTTGACCCTGGTGTAGCAAGCGCCATGCCAGCAGACTGATAGCGAGGCCGCGGCCCTTGGTAGCTGGGCTTACCGCGGTTTGAATTGAGCTGAGTGCCGCCAGCATGTCGCAAAAATTGTCACATTCTGACCCGTGCCAGCGGAGCGCAAGCGCGGTATTCTTGAGCCCTATGGGCGCTTGCAAAGAGGCGATGTGATTACTATCCTGCGCCCAGTGTTGACAGGGCTAACACTCGACCAGCAGCCCAAATAAAACCATAAATAGAGGTAAACAATGAGCACACGCAAATCCGCCCGCAAGGGGCTCAAGGCACTCGCCTGCGCGGTAATCGCCGCATCCACTCCCGTCATCGCCCAGCCCATGCTGGAAGAGGTGGTGGTAACCGCACAGAAGCGCGAACAAAACCTGCAAGACGTCCCCGTTTCAGTCGCCGCCTTCAGCGGTGAATTCCTGCAGGAATCCCAGATTCGCGACATCTTCGATCTGCAGACCAGCACGCCTGGCCTGGTGGTGGATCAGAACCAGAATGCCACGACCTCCAACTTCGCCGTTCGTGGCATTGGCACAGGCGGCACCAATTTCGGCTTCGAGTCTGCAGTCGGCCTGTATGTAGACGGTGTGTTTCGCTCCCAGCAAAGCTCCATGATCAGCCAGCTGGTCGACATTCAATCGGTGGACGTCTTGCGCGGGCCCCAGGGCACACTGTTCGGACGCAACACCCTCTCCGGCGCTATCCAGTTCACCACGGTTCGACCCGATCACGAGGGTACCGGCTTTGCCGAGGCTGCGGTGGGCAACTACGGCCTGGTGACCTTGAGCGGTGCCAAGTCGTTCAGCGCTATTGATGATGTGCTTGCTTTCCGCGCTACGGGTTTCTATACGGAACGGGACGGCTATGTCGATAACGTCGCCACCGGTGACGATGACGAGATTTTTGATCGCGATCGCTGGGGTGGCCGCCTGCAGGCTTTGTGGACGCCGACAGACACCCTGAGCGTGCTCGCCATCGCGGATTACTCGGAAATTGATGAGGTCTGCTGTGGTACCACCGTCTGGAGGGACAACAACCGCCTCGACCAGCGCCTGGGGGATACCTTTATGAACCCTGGCAGTGACGCGTTGATTGAAGAGCGCGGCGGTACCTTTATCCCTGAGTCAGATATTTACGAACGCGAAGTCGCTTACAACCTGAACCCGATCTCCCAGAACGAGGACTCTGGTCTCTCTGTTCAGGTTGATTGGGATTTCAGCGATTTCCACACGCTGACCTCGATCACTGCCTGGCGCCAGTTCGAGGCCTTTGATGACATCGATGCTGATTTCACTGATCTTGATGGCATCACCAATACGCGTACGGCAGATCAGGAGCAGTTCTCCCAGGAATTGCGGGTGGCGTACACCGGTGATCGCTGGAACTACGTGGCCGGTGCCTATTACTTTACCCAGGATCTGGATACCACCTATACATTGACCTTCGGCGAGGACACCGAATACCTGGCGGGGGTTTTTCTGGGATTCCCTGTTGAGGAGATTTTTCAGGGCGGCTTCTTCCCGCCCGGTGGCTTCGCCATGGACTTTAACGAGCAGGACCACACGGCGTGGGCGGTATTCGGCCAGGCGGATTTCAATCTGACTGACACCATCGTTCTGACCGCCGGCCTGCGCTACTCGGACGAGAACAAGAAACTCAAGGCCACCTACATCGAGAGCGGCGATGAGGCAGGCTTCACCTCCGGCCTGTTCCCGCCCACCACGGCAAGGCCGAACGTTAATGAAGAGATCGATGACGACCAGACCACAGGCACGCTTAAGGTCGCCTGGTTTGCGACCGATACGATCATGACCTACGCCTCTGTGAGCACGGGTTACAAGGCGGGCGGCACCAACACGGACCGTATTGATATCGCTTTTGACCAGGTCTTCGGGCCTGAGACATCCACGTCCTACGAGATCGGCATGAAGGCAGAGTGGCCCGAGCAGGGCGTACGCTTGAACGTGGCGCTGTACCAGGCCGAGGTCGATGACCTGCAGGTGGGCACCTTTACCGGAACGGGCTACAACGTACAGAACGCGGCCGTCGCCGACACTTACGGCGGAGAGGTGGAACTGACTTGGCAGCCGACGCCGAACTTCAACCTGACGGCGGGCTATGCCAAGGCGGTGGCTGATTTCGATGAGTTTGAGCGCGGTAACTGCTGGGTGACTACACCCTTCCGCAACGGCGTCCCTGACCCGGGGGCTCGGAACGCGGACGGTTCCCTGCCGGCGAATGATCTGGAGGCCTTTAACCCTGCCTACTGTGATCGGACTGGCGGGCGCCTGGGCACCAACCCGGAGGACTTCTTCGTGGTGATGGCGCGTCAGGACTGGATGATAAGCGACAGCACCATGCTCTGGCTCAAGGGCGAGTACACCTACACCGGTGACCAGATGATGGGCCAAAACAATGATCCCCTGGCTTTGCAGGACTCCTATCAATTGGTCAATCTGCATCTGGGTCTGGTCTTTGAGAGCATGGACCTGAACCTGACGCTCTGGGGTCGCAACATCTTCGATGAGGAATACCACGGCACTTCCTTCCCGGGCACCTTGCAGGATGGCAAGGAGATCGCCTATGTGCGTGAGCCGCGCACCTTCGGGCTGTCACTGTGGAAAGGCTTCTAGTTGGTAGGTTCCACATCTAACTTCTGGCAGTTCGAGGCCTATGGCCTGCCCGAGGATGTTCTCGAACAAGCCACCATTGAGCTACCTGCACCGGGCGCTGGCCAGGCCCTGGTCAGCATTCGCGCGATCGGCCTGAACCGTTCCGAATTCAATTACGTGCAGGGCCGTTATATGCCGGCGCCGGCCTTCCCCTCCTGCCTCGGGCAGGAAGCCGTGGGCGAGGTCGTCGCGCTAGGTGAACCTGACCCCGAAAACCCGGCGCCTCTGGGCCCCCTGAAGGTGGGGCAGCGGGTTGCCTTGCTGCCCGGGCGTATGGATATGGCCGGTATGGGCAGCTACCGCGATGTCGGCTTGTATGAGCAGTCCGCCCTCGCGCCCGTGCCGGAGTCTTATTCCGATGCCGAGGGCGCAGCCCTGTGGATGGCGGTGCTGACCATGGGCGGCGCGCTCGAGTTGGCCGGCGTAAGTGCTGATAATGCGGCAGGCAAAATCGTCCTGCTCACGGCCGCCTCTTCGAGTATGGGGGTGGTGGCTCTGAAACTATTGCGCGCCTGGGGTGCGACCAGCATTGCCACCACGCGCGATGCTGCAAAAGCCTCTGTGCTCGCTGAGCTTGCAGACGAGGCCCTTGTCTGTGCGGACGCCGAAAGCCTGGCCAGCGGCGTGCAGGCTGCCGGCGGCGGTTTTGATGTGGCGCTCGATCCTGTGGGGCAGGCTTTCTATCCGGGTCTTCTAGAATCCGCGAGCACCGGGGCGACCATTGTCAGCTACGAGATGATCAGCGGCCGCGAGCCGCTGATGCCAATACCGCTAGTGATGATGAAAGACCTGGCCCTTAAGGGCTTCACGATTTTTCGTGTTTATCGCCGGCCCGGTCTTCTCGACGCCTTGCTAGAGGTCGGGATGGAACACGCTGAATCTATACGCCCCCTGATCGCCGATCGTTTTCCGCTGTCTGAAGCGCCACGGGCGGTCGCTGCGATGGGGCGCGCGGAGCACGTCGGCAAAATTGTTCTGGACGTCTAGTCGCCAATCGGCTCAAGGCGATTCAACCTGCGGTGTATGTTCATCAGCGCGAGCCCGGCAAGGATGCCCGCACCACCATAAATCAGCACGGTAAATAAGGCATTGGCACCCGGTGAGCCCGGGCCCGCCGTGGCCGCCGGGAACATGCTCGCGGCGAGCATCACGCCCAGGCTCGCGTTGCGCGCGGTCACTTCGATGTTGATGGCGGTAATATCCCGGCGCTCAAGCCCCAGCAGTTTTGGCAAAAGCCAGGAACTTGTCGCGAGAAACAGCATGAAGAGGTTGACGACGACCAGGTTGTAAATACCAAAGGCCGGTAGATCGACGCGTCCTGAACCAGTTGCACCGACGGCGATAACGATGATGAGGGTTAGTGACGCGCGAATTGAATAGCGAGAAACTGTGGGGGCCAGATCCGGGCGCAGGCTGAGGAAGCCCATGCCGAGCACCAAGGGTAGCAAGAGGGCCAGCCCGATCTCGCGTGCGATGGCGCCGGCGGGCATCGAGAAGTCTGCCGGCATGTGTTGTGTGATCATGAAGCCCAGGACAATAGGCGTGGTGACAAGGCAGGCTGCGGTGGTGATGCCGGTCAGGGCAATAGAGAGCGCGACGTGCCCGCGGCCGATGAAGGTGAAGACATTGGAGACGGTGCCACCTGGAATGGCGGCACACATTGCAAGGCCAATAGCGACCCCAGTATCCAGCTCCAGTGCCCACAGAAAGAGTGCCGCGAGCAGTGGCACGGCGATAATCTGCACCACCAGGCCTACCGCAATGGCCCTTGGTGCGGCCAGCACCGCTGCAAAATCGCGCACCTTCAGGGTGGCGCCCATGCCGAACATGGCCAGCACCAGTTGGGCGACAGCTAGCCAGTACTCGTATTGCAGATAAAGATCGAACAAGGCGCGGGCCTATCCCTTGGGCTTCTCTAGGCCGGTTATTATGTCAGGCGGCGTCGAGTCGAGGGGTGCTATTCTAGACATAATGCTTGCCTTATGGATACCGCCAACGCTACGTGCGCTTGGCCTTGCTGTTTTGACGGTGCTCGTACCGGCGTATCCGCCTGTCCTTGCACAAGCCTTGCAGCCGTCGGCAAGCGATACGGCTGGCGCCTCAGACCGCAAACGCTTCCAGCGCACCGCCGCAGCGCTCGCAGATGCTGACCCGGACACGCGGGTTACGTTTGCGAAGATTGCACTGATAACGCTGAGCGAGGCCTTTCTGGCTGAGGTAGAGCTGGCGCGTTCAGAGATTGAGAACTCCAGCCGTCCGGCAAAACTGGCCAGCTGGTCGGGTGGCGTCGAGCGTTACAGTGAGAATCTGCTCGCCATGCTCGACGCCCTGGACTATGGCGATCTGCCCGAGATCAGTGTTTATCCCTTTGGCACGGTGGCGCTAGGCGTGCAGGGTGAACGAGTGCTCTTGAACCATCCACGCAGTGCACTGCAATCGGCTTTTGAACAGCAGGTTCTGGCTGAATTCTGCGCCCTGCAGTTTTGCCGGGATCTTACACTTGGTGATGCGCAGACACCCATCATTGATTTTGAAGAAGAAGGCCTCGCGCTGGCCTGGAGTTTCTCGGTAGACGGGCCCGTGTGCACCCGTCGAGCCCTCAGCCTGCAGTTTACCCCGGCCATGGCGCTACCTGCGGCGCGGATGCTCTGTGAGCAGCTCTTTTCAGAGCTTGGCAGGTTATTCACTGGAATGGCGCGGGAGCAGCGCCACGGCGTGATGCTGGACTGGGAGGCTGTGACCATCGAGGCGCTAGAGGGCCGCAGCGATCACCTGATAACGTTGAATGACCGCGGCGATGCACTGCTGCTGCCCTTGCCGCTGCTCGCCGACAACCCCGCTGTTGTTGCGCGTTGCCTACCGTGGGGCCGTTATCTGCTCGCGGGTGAATTGCAGCCGCTGGCGCTGACGACTGACGAATTCGGATGGGAATAGCTACCTGATCCAGCGCTCAGTTGACATTGCTAGCCAGTGCGATGCGCGTTATCCGGTTGAACAGCCTGAGAACCAGTTCACAAGGCGAAGCGGAATTAGACTGCTGAATGGAGTATCCTGAGGTGCGTTCAGGCAGGTTGTTTCCGGCATGTTGGAAGTTCAGAAAATTTTTACCCACGATCTTGAGCTGGGCATGTACGTCTCGAGCCTCGACCGGCCGTGGCTGGAGACTCCGTTTCTGCTGCAGGGGTTTTTGATCGAGACCTCTGAGGAAATTCAGCAGCTCAGGAAGCACTGTACCTTCGTGTATATCGACAGCCGCCGCAGCCGCGTCAGGCCTGAGAGTATCGCCGGCAAAGTTCGGGATACGCCACGCCAAACCAAGGAAGAGTTGTTCGCTGGCCGCAAGCTGAAGGCTTACGATGACGGTGCGACCTGGCGCGATGAGTTCGAGCAGGCAGACCAGGCGCTGGAAGAGCTGTCCCAAGGCGTCGAGGAGATATTCAGCGAGACCGCTGGTGGCGGATCGCTCGACATGGTCAAGGTTCGTAAGTCAGTGGAGCCGATGATCGATAGTATTCTGCGCAATCCCGACGCCTGCATCTGGCTGGTGCGTCTCAAGCAGCAGGACAGCTACACCTATCGCCACTCGCTCGGCGCATCGATCTGGGCGGTTGCCTTGGGCCGGCAGCTGGGCTTACCCAAAAGCGACTTACGTTCACTGGCGATAGGCGGCCTGCTGTTTGATATCGGCAAACTGAGCGTTGACAAGGCGCTGCTCTCGGCTGAACGGCCACTGACCGAACCGGAACACCGGGTTGTTCGCGAGCATGTGCGCCTCGGCGCCGAACTGGTCAAGGATTCGGGCCTGATGAACCAGGACGTCCTGGACATGGTGCAACATCATCATGAGCGGCACGACGGCAATGGCTATCCCAGGGGGCTTGCGGGTAACGCCATACCCATATTTGCCCGCATAGCGGCGATCGTGGATTGCTACGACGCCGTGACCAGTCATCGGCCCTATGCCGCTGCGATTGCGCCGTCGGAAGCGATCAAGATGCTGCATCAGCGCAAGGGCCGGGATTTCCAACCAGAGCTGGTGGAAGAGTTTATCCAGGCCATCGGCATTTATCCTGCGGGCTCGCTGGTCGAGCTCACCTCGGGAGAGGTGGCCGTGGTGGTGGCGGAGTATCGCACGCGTAGGCTGCGGCCCAATGTCATGGTGATGCTCGACGCCAACAAGCAGCCGGTAAAGGAGATCAAGCTAATCGATTTGCGCAAGGAAACGCAGCTTGAGGACGGCCGCCCCCTCGATATCGTCAGTGGCCTGGAAGCTGAGGCCCACGGAATCGACATGGCGGCGATCAAGATCTGAAGGACCGGACTTGAACGCCGCCCCGGACATCGCCCGTCAGCAGTTCATTCAGTCTCTCGACGCGGCTGTCGATGATACCCGCAAGCAGGCTTCGGACCTTGGCTTGCTGTTAATCGACCTGACCAATCTTGCCTCGATCAATCACTACCATGGTTATGAATTTGGTGACCGGCTGTTGGCGGCAGCTTATAGCGCGCTGCTCGACCTCAGCAAGTTGGAGCACTCGGTGTTTCGTATCGGCTCCCACCATTTTGCGTTCATTCTTCCGCAGCTCAGCAATCCGGCTTTTGTGCCGCTGGCGGTGAATCGGGTACAGAGTGCCCTTAGCGAGGACCTGCAGATGGACGCAGGAATGGTGGCTGTGCAGGTTGTCGTTGGCGTCGCCGTCAGCCATGGCGGTAAGCGCGATGCCATGAGCACCCTGGCAGCGGCCGAGGACTCCCTGTCGAATCTCAAGCGCGGTGGCAAGCTACAGATTGAGGAGCTGGTTGGCCAGTCTGCGCCGCCCAAGCGTGACTACGAGCTGGAAAAGCTGTTCCTGGATGCCTTGCGCGACAACGAGTTTGAGTTCCACTACCAGCCCAAGGTTCATCTCGCCAGCGGTGAAGTGCGCAGCGCAGAGGCCCTGCTGCGCTGGTTCCCCGCGGGACGTGAGGTGATATCACCTACGGTGGTGGTCGAACTCGCAGAGCACATGGGCCGAGACTATGAGCTTGCCAAGTGGGTGGTGCATAACGGCGCGCGCGTGCTCAGCGAGTGGCAGGGCCAGACTGACCTTGCCCTGGCCCTCAACCTGCAGGCTGGGCTCGTTAATCACCCTGATCTGTGCTCGCTGGTAGAAGATGCCGTTGCGCTCTGGGGTATTAAGGCGCACAGCCTGACCCTTGAGATCACCGAAACCGCCATCATGGAGGACAAGGAATCGGGTTTCGATAACCTCCTTCGCCTGAAGGACTTTGGCGTCGGCCTTTCCATCGACGACTTCGGCACGGGCTATTCCTCCCTGTCGTACTTCAAGCACATTCCGGCGACTGAGTTAAAGATTGATCGCTCTTTCGTCGCGCGAATGACTAAGGATGCGCAGGAACTCGAACTGGTCAAAATCATGATTCAGATCGCACATCGTTTTAATCTCGACGTGGTCGCTGAAGGTGTAGAGGATGCCCAGAGCCTTGCTATGCTGCGCGATCTTGGCTGTGATTACGCGCAGGGCTTTCGCATCAGCCGGCCACTACCGCTGCCCGAGTTTCTTGCATTTGTCGATGCTTTTGAGGGACTGGAACAGCTCTCGGTATAAGGGCCCCCACAGTAATCAGCTGAAGGTGTTAACGGCCGCGAGTAGCTGCCTGCAGGTGATCTGGCCGATAAGCTTGCCGTTTTCCACGACGGGTCGACGCCGCTTGTTCTTGCGCAACATGTCCTGAGCGACATCCACAATATCCTCGTTCGGATGGGCGACAACAAGGTTATCGCTGGCCATAAAGTCGCGCACGAGGCCGACGCTGGATTTATTGTAAACAGCGCCCAGCACGGCTCGCAGGCAGTCAAGCTCCGACAGAATGCCAACCAGACGCTCATCGTCGTCGACCACGCAGACGCCGGAAACTTTATTGTTGATGATCACCTGCATGGCCTCAGGGAGCGGGTCGTCGGCGCGGACTTTAACCGGATTTTTCAGGATGTAGTCACGGAGATTCACGGAGCGCAGCATAATGACTCCCGGTTTTTATAGTGGTGTCACTCCGAAGTATAGACGCTCCGCGCACACCCACCCGAGCGCGATGATCGGTCGCAAGACTATACTGCCCGGAGGATGAGCGCCAAGGGCCGGACGCAATAGACGATGAAAACACTCCACCTGTTGCGGCATGCAAAGTCAGCCTGGGACGAACCTGGCCTCAGCGACCACGCTCGTGGGCTTAATCGACGGGGCCAGCGTGACGCGCCGCGGATGGGGAGAGCGCTTTCGAAGCGATTGGCACCGCCGATCATCGATACCAGCAGTGCACGACGCGCGCAGTTGACCTTGCACGGTCTGCAGGAGGGCTGGCCGGGGCTCAGGGCGATGGCACACCGTGAGCACGACGACCTGTACACTTTTTCCGACCGGGATCTGCTTGGCTGGTTACAGCAGTTCCCCGACGCTGCCCCAAGCTGCTTCTTGATCGGCCATAACCCGGCGCTCACCGAGCTTATCAATCTGCTCTGTGATCATTGCGTACTGGATAATCTGCCAACGGCAGGCTATGCCGAGGTGGCCCTTGACGTTGAGCACTGGGCCGATCTGCGTCGCGGCGTGGGGCGCTTGCAGTTCAGCCTTGTGCCCAAACGCCTGCCCGCAGCTGATACTTGACTGGCTCGAGCGCTAACCCTGGCCGAGTTCGGTCTCGAGCCGCCTGCTGACGTCTCCCGGCGAGCCAGTGCTCCGGGCCAGCAGGCTATAGGCCGCGGGTATCACGAGCAAGGTGATAATCGTCGCGGTCAGCACGCCGCACATGATCACTACGCCGATGACCGTGCGGGCCTCATGCCCGGGGCCGCTGGCCAGTACCAGGGGCAGGGCGCCCATCACGGTTGTTACCGCCGTCATCAGGATTGGCCGCAGGCGCCGGGATGCACCTTCCAGAACCGCCTGCTCAAAGGGCAGCCCCGCGTCGCGCTTCTGATTAATGAACTCGATGATCAGGATGCCATTTTTGGTGGCCAGGCCAATGAGAACGATCAGCCCTACCTGTGAGTAGATATTCAGCGATTGGCCGAACAGCAGTAGTCCACCGAGTCCGCCAATCAAGGCCAGTGGCACGGTAAACAGTATCACTAGCGGGTGCACCAGGGATTCGAATTGCGCAGCCATCACCAGATACACAATGAGCAGCGCCATAACAAAGGTTAGCACCAGTGAGCTGCCGGCGACCTTGTACTCCAGTGACTCGCCCTTGTAATCGATGCTGGCGTCCTGTGGTAGCTCGCTGCGCACCAGGTCCTCCAGATAGGTCAGGGCGTCCCCCAGTGCGTAGTCATCAACCAGATTTGCAGACAGCGTAACCGCGCGAATCCGGTTGTAGCGGTTCAGCGTGCCGGCGTCGGCCTGCTCGCTGAGGCTCACCAGGTTGGACAGTGGGATGAGTTCGCCGCTGGTGTCTGAACGCACATAGATGTCAGTGAGGTCTGTGAGCGTCCGCTGGGCTTCGCGTTCGCCCTCCACGATCACGTCATACTCCCGCCCGCCCATCAGGAAGGTCGTAACCCGGCGCGAGCCAAGCAGTGTTTCAAGGGTGCGAGAAATATCCAGCACGCTGACCCCGAGGTCGCCGGCACGGTTGCGGTCAATACGCAGCCGCAGCTGCGGTTTAGTCGGTTTGAGGTCGGTGTCTGTAGCGACCAGGCCCGGGTTGACCCTGGCCAGATCCAGCAGCTGGTCCTGCCAGGTGGCGAGTTCCTCGTAGCTGTTGCCGCCGACAACCAGCTGCACCGGCGGTGAGTTGCCGCCGCCGAGCCCGCGGGAGCCGCGAATGAAAACGCTGGCGCCGGCAACGTCTCGCACGCGTGCCCGTGCGTCAGCCACGATCTCTTCTGTGCTGCGAGATCGTTTGTCCCAGTCGGCCATCACCAGGATCGCGAAGGCTGCGTTATAGGCCTCACCGCTACCCCAGCTGGGTGCTCTTATCAGCAAGCGCCGGACCTCACCCTGTTCGACCAGCGGCAAGAGGCGCTGCTCTACCTCAAGGATCTGCTCCACGGTGTAATCGAAGGACGACCCCTCGGGGGTCTGCAAGACCATAAAAGCCGTGCCGCGATCTTCGCGAGGCGTATATTCCTGAGGTACTGCCTGAAACTCCCAGGCGCTGCCGGCGATGCTGGCGACGATCACGGCCATAGACAGCCAGGGATGATGCAGAACGCCCGCAAGGATGCGCTGATAAGCTCGCTCGCTGCGCCGAGCAAGAGACTCAACGGCATCTGCCAGGCGGTTATGAATTTTATCCTCGCGCAGTAGCTTGCTAGCGATCATGGGCGCCAGGGTCAAGGCGACAATGCTGGAGAAGACCACCGCGACCGCCAGGGTGACTGCAAACTCCCCGAACAGGCGCCCGATGTCGCCCTGCATGAAGGAAATTGGCACAAAAACGGCGACCAGCACGGCGGTGGTTGCGACCACGGCAAAGCCGACCTGACGCGCGCCGCGGTAGGCGGCGACCAGTGGCGATTCGCCCTTCATCATTCGTGCATGAATATTCTCCAGCACAACGATGCTGTCATCCACTACCAGGCCGATCGCCAGGACCAGGGCCAGCAGCGTGAGCAGGTTAATGCTGTAGCCCGCCAGCGCGAGCACGGTGAACGTGCTGATCAGTGAAATGGGCACCGTCAGTGCCGGGATCAGGACGCTGCGTGGGTCACCGAGGAAGATAAAGATCACCAGCACTACCAGGCAGGCGGCGATAGCCAGCGTGCGATAAACCTCTGAAATCGCAGCCTCCACGTACAGCGCAGCGTTGTAACTTTTTTCTATGCGCATGCCCTCGGGCAAGGTTTCGTTGAGTCGATCAACGAGCTGCAGTACCTGGCGGCTGACCTCTACTGCGTTGGCCGTGCTCTGCTTGACGACGCCAATGCCGACCATGGACTCGGTGTTGCCGCGGAACAGGCTGCGGTGCTCTGCGCTGGCCAGCTCAACGCGGGCCACGTCGCCAAGTCGCACCAGGTGGCCGTCACTGCCGCGACTGACCACCAGCTCGCGGAAATCGTCGGGTTCTGTATAGCTGCGCTCGACCCGTACCACAAAGTCCCGGGCCGAGGATTTCACGGTACCTGCAGGCAGCTCGACATTTTGGGCGCGAATCGCATCTTCGATGTCGGCGACGGTCAGGCCGCGGCCAACCAGCGCGCCGCGATCCAGCCAGATACGCATGGAGTAGACCTGTTGCCCACTGACGCGGATACGGGCCACGCCATCCAGCACGGCAAACCGGTCCTCTAGGTGGCGCGCCACATAGTCCGTTAACTCCAGGGCATTGAGCGCAGGGGCGACCAGGTGAATCCAGAACAAGACCTGCTCATCGTCACTGGCTTTCTGTACTTCCGGGGGGTCCGCCTCTTCGGGCAGTGTGCCTACCAGGCGCGACACACGGTCACGTACGTCGTTGGCAGCGGCATCGATGTCGCGCTCCAGGCTGAACTCCATGCGCACCGAGGATTCGCCGTCCTGGCTCTGTGAGGACATGGACTTGATACCTTCAACACCGGCGAGTCGATCCTCAAGAATCTCGGTGATCTTGTTCTCGACCACCGCGGCCGAAGCGCCGGGGTAGCGTGTCTCTACGGTCACTTCCGGGGCGTCAATGTCCGGGTACTCGCGCAGCGGCAGGCGCTCGAAGGACAGCAGGCCAAAGGCCAGCAGTAGCGCATTGAGGACCAGGGCCAGCACGGGGCGACGCACAGATGTGTCCGAGATCCACATAGTCTAGGACTCGACCACCTGCACGCTGACCTGGGCGCCGCGCAGCTTGCCGACGCCGTTACGTACGACCTGGGTGCCCGGCTCAATGCCGTCAGTGATTTCTACCCACCCCGGCTGTCGCGAGCCCAGGATGACGTTGGTGCGCCGCGCGACGTCATCCTCCAACACCCAAACAAAGTGAGAGCTGGCCCGCGATTGCAGCGCTTCCTCGGGCAGCAACAGGGCGTCACGCGGCGCGGCTTGCAGAGTCACTTCAAGCAGCATGCCGGGCCGCAGCAGGCTGTCTGCGTTGTCAAAGCTTGCCCGCGCGGTGATGGACCGTGTGCTGGGGTCAACCCGCGTGTCAACGGCGCTGAGTTCACCTAAAAACTGTTGGTCGAAGGCGGGCGTGCGTGCCGATACGACTAGGCCGACGTTTAAAAAGCGCAGCAGCGTAGCGGGCACGGAAAAGTCGAGGCGCATGCGGCTGATATCGTCGAGCGTTGTGATCTGCTGACCCGGCGATACCAGCGCGCCGGGGCTCACCTCGCGCAAGCCGAGGACGCCCGGAAAAGGCGCGCGAATATTGCGGTCGGCGATACGCGAGCGCATTTCGTCAATCTTGTGCCGCGCCACCGCAGCCTGCGTACGCACGCTGTCAAGGTCGGTCTGGGCAACCTGGTTGCGCCCGGCGAGGTCTGCAAGGCGCGCGACCTCGCGCTCGGCATCGGCCAGCAGTTCCTGCTGCTCCCGCAGCAGGGCCTGTTGCTCGGCCTGGCGCAGTGTCACCAGGGGGTCGCCTTCGGCAACCGTATCCCCGTCCTCAAAATGCACCTGGGTGACACGGTCTGCCACGCTGGCCGTGATCACCACAGATTCCCAGGCGCGCAGTGTGCCGAGGGCCGACACTTTGTCGGTGAAGGGGGCGACCTGGACGGTCCAGGCGCTGACCGTGGGTGCCGGCCGGCTGGTGCTAGCGGTTGCCGCCACCTCGGCGACGGGCTGTTGCCAGACATAAAAAAGGGCCGCCGCGACAAGCGCGGCGACGACTGCGAAGACAGCTTTCATGCAATTTCCGTATATCGACCCTCGGTAATCTACCACGACCGCGCGTCAGCGGCATGGCACATCGCATCAGCCGCGGCCGTGTGGCCGTCCGTAGTCGATATCCGGCCCGGCCGGTACTACGCCTGTTGGGTTTATGTTCAGGTGGGAGGCGTAGTAGTGGCGCTTGATGTGATCGAAATCTACCGTCGCTGCAATGCCAGGCAGTTGGTAGATATCGCGCACGTAGCCCGGAATGTGGGTGTAGTCTTCGAGCCGCTGCCGATTGCATTTGAAGTGGCCATGGTAAACCGCGTCGAAGCGGATCAGCGTCGTGAACAGGCGGATATACGCCTCTGTCAGCTGCTCGCCCAGCAAATAGCGATGGTCCGCCAGATGGGCGTCGATGTGATCAAGCTCGGCGAAGACCTCGCCGTAGGCTTCCTCATAGGCCGACTGGCTGGTCGCGAAACCGGCGCGATAAACGCCGTTGTTAATTGCCGGGTAGATGCGCTCGTTCCAGTCGTCGATGCCCGTGCGCAGCGCGTCGGGGTAGAGATCCAGGGTATTGCCCGTTATTGCATCAAATGCCGAGTTGAACATCCTGATGATCTCGGAGGATTCGTTGTTGACGATAGTGTTTAGCTTACAGTCCCACAGCACCGGCACTGTGACCCGCCCGGTGTAGTCGGCCTTTGCCGTGGTATAGAGCTGGTGATGAAATGCATGGCCGCCAAGCTGGTCGCCGCTGCTGCCTTCTTCCACCTTATATGTCCAGCCGTTTTCCAGCATGATGGGGCTGACCACCGATACCGGGATCAGGTCCTCGAGGCTCTTCAGGCTGCGTACCATCAGGGTCCGGTGCGCCCAGGGGCAGGCGAGCGAAACATACAGGTGATAACGGCCCGCTTCCGCGGGGAAGTCTGCGCCTTCGCGGTTGGCCGGCGCCAGTTGATTACGAAAGGCGGCATCCTCGCGCACGAAGCGTCCGCCAGATTTTTTTGTGTCGTACCAGACATCCTGCCACTGGCCTTCTACAAGCATTCCCATGGTATCAATCTCCTACGTTAGGGCGCCTCAGGAGGCACCCAGCTTACGGTCGAGGGTCCACGCGCCCAGGGGCTGGGCCGCTAGCAGCAAGAAACCGCCTGCTATGGCGACGTTCTTGAAGAACATGATGAACTGCATCTGGTCGGCGAGGTTTGCATGAAACAGTATGGCTGAACTGACACAGAATACTGCCAGCAGGGAAGCGACGAGTCGCACCTGGAAGCCGATGACAAGAGCGATGCCACCCAGCAGTTCCAACGCGATAACCGCGGGGAGCAGGTACCCGGGCACGCCCACGCTCGTCATATAGGCGATATTGGCATCGTAGCCGCCGATCTTGCTGTAGCCGGCGAGAACGAAGATGGTGGCCAGTAAAACGCGGCCGGTAAATTCAACAAATCCTGAAGGCAGCCCGCTGATTAAACGGTCGGGCAGCGAGAGGACGTTTGCGCTAGAGTTCTGCGTGGTCATGGTGAGTCTCCTGGGTTTCTGGCTGAGCGGTGTGCGCCGCGACGTGATTCACTATATTTTCGCTTTTGAAGAAGTTAAATCGGATAAAATTGGCGATTCCGTTCTATAAATACGAAAGGTTGTGGGTGCTGCTGTGCCTTTTGGGTTTTCTGGCCGCTTGTGGTGCGCCTGAATCAAGCCGTGAGCGCTTGCCCGACGAGGCTGTGGTACTCGCCTTTGGCGACAGTATTACCTTTGGTACCGGCGCCGCGACGTCGGCCGCCTACCCGCTGCAGTTGGCGGAGCTGACCGGCTGGCGCGTGGTCAACGCCGGCGTGCCGGGCGACACCGCGGGTGAAGCCGTCAGCCGGCTTCCGGCGGCTCTGGAACAGTACTCGCCTGCGCTGTTGATACTGGAGCTGGGCGGCAACGACTTTCTGCGACAGCGGCAGGCGCTGAAGGTCAAGGAAGATCTCAGAGCCATGATCCGCGAGGCGCGCGCTGCGGGCGTGGAAGTGGTCCTGGTGGCGGTGCCGAGGCTGTCATTGGCGCGGGGGGCGCTTGGCTTGCTCGAAGATGCGGCGCTTTATGCAGATCTGGCTGAGGAGGAGGGCGTCGCGCTGTTTTCCAGTGAGCTGTCCGCCATCTTGTCTGACAGCAGTTTGCGCGCAGATCGCATTCACCCCAACGCCGCAGGCTATCGGCAGTTTGCCGAGGCCTTGTCACGCTTCCTGGCCGAGGTTGGCTACCGTTAGCCAGCGCCGTAGGCTGCGCACTCGGCATGTAGGAGCTCAGCCAGCCGGCAGGCTGCTGGGCCAGCCCGATCCCGATCGGCGTAGCTCAGGTAAAGGGTGACATAGCGCTGCACGCCCTGGGTCAGCGGTAGTTCAGCGAGGACGCCGCTGGCAAGCCCGGAAGCCACGCGGCTGGCCGGTAGCCACGCGAATCCCATACCGCGCTGCACCATATCGACGGACGTAGACACATGGCTCACGGTCCAGCGCTGCTCAGCCCCGAGCCAGCCCATATCACGGTTGTGCAGGCGGCCCGAATCGCGCACGACGAGCTGTCGATGGCGGGACAGATCTTGCAGGGTGAGGCCGCGGCCGATCTGGTGCAGTGGGTGGTCGGCCCGGGCTACCGCAACGAACTCAGCCTGCATGAGAGGGTCACCGAGAAACCCTGCGGGTACCTCCCCTGCTACCAGCAGGTCAACCTCGCCGGCTATGAGCAGCTCCGGGCCGCCGGAGAGCACGGTTTCAAGCAGTTCCACACGGGTGTTTGGATAGTCCGCAGCGAGCCCCGCCAGCGCGACCGCCAGCGCATCGTAGGGATAAATCTCATCGATCGCGATGCGGATCTCCGCTTCGGTGCCCTCTGCCAGGCTATCGCCCACTGCTTCGAGCTGGGCCGCCTGCTCCAGCAGTTGCTCGGCCCGCCGCAGCATCAGTGCGCCTGCCTCGGTTAACTGGGCCTTGCGTCCGACAACCTCCAGCAGGCGCAGTCCCAATTGGTCCTGTAGCTTGTGAACGGCATGGTTGATGCTGGATTGGCTCTTGTGGACCACTTCTGCGGCCTGGGCAAAGCCGCCGTGATCGATAACAGCTTTCAACATTCGCCACTGCTCGAGGGTTGTTCTATTCATAATAAATTCTAAAAAGTAGTAAGGTTTGGCCCATATTCTGCGATTTTCTTACGTAAAAATCGAGCGTATTCTTCATCGCATCAACAGGAGGATACGACTATGACAGCACGTAACATCCGCGAAATTCGCACCGCTCAGCCCTCGCGAGACGGTGACGGCGTGGCCATTCAGCGCATCAGTGGCATGGGGCATGCCGGTATGGACCCCATTCTTATGATTGATGAATTACGCGCGGAACAACGCGAAGACCTCGGGGGCGGTTTTCCACCCCATCCGCACCGCGGCATGCAGACCCTGACCTACATGAAACACGGCGGCATCATCCACGAAGACAGCCGCGGCAACCGCGGCGAGATTCGCGGTGGTGGTGCTCAATGGATGTCAGCGGGGCGCGGGCTGATTCACTCGGAAATGCCCACTGCAGATACCGTGGGCATGCACGGCTTCCAGCTCTGGGTGAACCTGCCTGCGGCGATAAAGATGGATGAACCACGCTACCGCGACGTGCCCGCCGATGAGCTGGCCCGCGCGACCGCGGACGGCTTCGGTGCTACGGCGGTTTCCGGGACCTGGGATATCTCCGGCAGTCGCGTCACCGGCCCGCTAGCGGCGCTGGCGGAACAGGCTTCGATCCTGGATCTGCAACTGGCACCCGGCGCCAGCGTGAGTCTTGCAACCGGCGCCGATGACAATGCGCTGGTTTATGTCTACGAAGGCAGCCTGGCCCAGCCGGAGGTGCAGGTCGTCGCGCGCCAGATGGCGATCAGTAATCCGGGCGACACCTGGCAGCTGACGGCCGGAGAGGACGGCGCGGAAGTGCTTGTGCTGCGCGGTGCGCCAATTGCCGAACCGGTGGTACATTACGGGCCCTTCGTGATGAATACCGCCGAGGAGATCGAGCAGGCTATACGCGATTTCCGCGACGGCACACTCGCCTGAACTATCGGCGCAAGGCCGAGGTCTAAACCGCTGGGCGCAAGCTCAGCGGTTTTTTTGTGCCGGAAAGGCCTTGCCAACTGTCTTAATGATGAAATAGTTTGACTGCTAATGCTCTACACGTAAGATGCGCGAGGCGCGCAGTAATGCTAGGCTTGCACCCTCTAAAAAACCCCGCAAAGAACAAGGAGAACCCGCATGCCACGCAGCCTGCCTGGCATTGCTCTGGCCCTGATGCTCGGCGCCTGTGCCAGCCAGCCTGAGCCCCCGCAGCGCACGCTGTGTGAGGACCCGCGGCCCCAGGTTTGCACCATGGAATACAATCCCGTGTGTGCACTGCGCACTGCTGGAGGCTGGGAGACCTACTCCTCGCCCTGCAATGCCTGCGCCGATGACCGGGTGTTCTCCCATTTACCCGCGGCTTGCCCCGAGGACGAATAACACATGAGCCTGACTAACCGGATCCTCATCGCCATGGTGGCGGGGATCGCCCTGGGTTCGTTGATCAACCTGGTGGGCCACAGCACAGCGCTGCCCGAAGGCGTCAAGGCACTGATCGATACCTATTTGATCGGCGGCCTGTTTGATGCGGTGGGGCGAATCTTTGTCGCATCATTAAAGCTGCTGGTAGTGCCGCTGGTTCTGGTCTCACTGATCTGTGGCTCCTCTTCCCTGGGAGATAGCGCACGCATGGGGCCCATCGCCGTCAAGACGATAGGCTTTTACCTGGCAACCACGGGCATAGCCATCACCACAGCCGTTGTTGTGGCTGTGGTGGTCAGCCCTGGCGCCGGGGCCGATATGACCACCGACAGCACCTTCACCCCCCGGCCTGCATTGCCCCTGATCGACGTTTTGGTGAATATCTTCCCGACCAATCCGGTCAAGGCGATGGCTGAGGGCGAGATGCTGCAAATCATCGTCTTTGCGCTGCTGTTCGGTTACTCCATCTCCCACGCCGGGGAGCAGGGGCGGCGCGTCGCCAGCTTCTTCCGCGACCTTGAGTCGGTCATCATGAAGATGGTCGGCGTACTTATGGAGCTGGCGCCCTACGGCGTATTTGCGCTGCTGGCGCGGCTCTTTGCTGACCTCGGTATCGGGGCCATCATGGATCTGGCAGGCTATTTCTTTACGGTGCTGGGCGTTTTGCTGGTGCACGGGCTACTCATTTATCCCACCCTGCTGAAGACCTTCACCGGCCTGTCGCCGCGCATCCTGATGGCCAAGATTCGCCCCGTATGGGCCTTCGCCTTCAGTACGGCGTCCTCCGGTGCCACGCTGCCGATTACACTGCGTACGGTAGAGCGCCGGCTGGGCGTGCACAATACGGTGGCCGGCTTCACCGTGCCACTGGGCGCCACCATCAACATGGACGGCACCGCGATCCTGCAGGGCGTCGCCACCGTGTTTATCGCGCAGGTCTTCGGCATTGAGCTTGGCCTATCGGAATATGTCACGGTAATACTAACGGCGACACTTGCCTCGATCGGTACAGCAGGAATGCCCGGTGTCGGCCTGATCACCCTTGCCCTGGTTCTGGAGCAGGCAGGGCTGCCAGTCGAGGGAATTGCGCTTATCATTGGGGTGGACCGGCTGTTGGATATGGTGCGCACCGCGGTTAACGTCACCGGCGATGCAACCGTTTCAGTTATTGTAGGCAAGAGTGAAGGACAGTTTGACCTCGGTACCTATCTCAACCCCAACGCCGATCAAAATCCAGATGAAGACGAGGAAGAAGGCGAGGAGTCCAAGCCCACGCTGACCGTCTAGTACTTCCACTGCCGGGGCTTGGCGCCCTAATGAGTATCGAAGCAACCATCTATGAGCATTAAAGTAACTATCGTGCCGGTTACGGCCTATCAACAGAACTGCTCCATCATTAAGTGTGAGACCACCGGCAAGGCCGCGGTGGTAGACCCCGGCGGCGACATTGAGCAGATACTCGCAGCAGCGAAGCAGCTCGGTGGCGAGATTGAGAAAGTCATTCTCACCCACGGTCATATGGATCACTGTGCCGCCTCGGACGTGCTGCGTCAGCAGCTGGAGATTCCCATTGAAGGGCCACAAAAGGCCGATGACTTCTGGATAGCCAAGCTGCCCGAGTGGTGCCAGATGGCAGGCTTCCCCCACGCCGATGCTTTTGTGCCCGATCGCTGGCTTGAGGAGGGCGATACCGTCACCGTCGGGGCGCTGGAGCTCCAGGTCTTCCACTGCCCTGGCCACACCCCCGGCCACGTGGTTTTCCTCTACGAGCCCCAGCGCGTCGCCTGGGTTGGCGACGTCATTTTCCAGGGGTCCATCGGCCGCACCGACTTCCCCATGGGCAACCACGAAGAGCTGATCAGCAGCATCCGGGACAAGCTCTTTCCCCTGGGCGATGACATCACCTTCATCCCCGGCCATGGCCCCACGTCAACCTTCGGCCAGGAACGCGCTACCAACCCCTTCGTCGCCGACACCCGCTATGGCTGACAAGCTTCTGCCGGGCGATGGCCCCGCGCCCGGCGAATCCCGCGAAGCCTTCCTGCGCCGCGAGTACCTGAGCCAGACCGCCCAGATCCACTGGCACGAACTGCAGACCTATTTCGCCGGCGGCAACGTCGTGCAGGTCGCCGCCGAGCTCGACCTCGTCGAAGTCGCCGTGCAACTGGGCCTCGATAACAGCGCACAGTTCGAAGCATGGATCGGCGCCGGCCAGATAGCGCCGGTCAGCGATGATCTGGCCAGGGCGTGGTTTGAAGTGAATCAGCGGCTCTGGGCAGTGGTGGCTGCGCCTTGGGTATTGGTGCAGTCAAAAGCCTGAGTGAGTAAAGCCCTGGTCGAGGCACGGACGCTGGGAGCCTTTTTCACAAAGCGTGTGTCGGGTGGTCCGGCATACCGGAGCGACTGGGAAGTACACCCGGATGCGCGACCGGTTGAGATGCTGCGATGTTCTGAAGACGCTGGATCCCGCGATGGCGGACCACCGCCTTCGCGGGGATGACGGGTGGGGGTCAGCGGATGATCTTGATCCAGTCCCCCGTCCTGGGCTCCCCCCGCGGATAGAAGTCGTTAATCAAACGCAGCCTCTCCTCCGCGTTCGGAATCGGAATACCTGCCGCCAGCGAGGCCAGCGTGGCGCCCCGCGGCACCTGGATGTACTGCACGTAGCGCGGCGTACCCGCCTGCTTCTCTTTCGGATGCATTGGCCTGAAGCTTTCAATGACCTTGAGCAGGTCCGCGTCGGTGCCGGCGAAGTTGCCCGCCTTGCCGTCGAACAGATAGTAGAGCCCATTGAACTCAATCACGCCGAGGCGCGCCGAGCTGCCGCTGCCGGCGGCCACTGCGGTGTAGCCCACCAGCCCGGACTGCTCCAGGTCGCGGCCATCCGACAGGCTGCCACCGGCGCCTGATTCCAGAACGCTCTTTGGGGTTGTATTGTTGCTGCGCCGCATCAGCGTGATTTTGACGCTTGCGCTGCCGTCCGGCGCCTTTGCAACGACGGAGGAACCGCCAGCATCCACCGTCCAACCCTCGGGCTTCTCAAAGGTGAAGCCCAGCTTGTTGTGATAGTAGCGATCATCCGCCCGGTTGTTCTGCACGCTGTCGCCCCAGACCAGCCCGTTGACGTGCGATTGGAACTCTCCCGGGATTTCCGGATTTTCGATGTACTCGTCGCTGCCCAATTCATTGGCAGCACGAATGACTGTCTGCAGCCGTTTGTCGTTGCGCGGGTGGGTGGCATACAGACCATGATAGGTGCCTGTGGGTTTGCCCTGCTCCCGTGCCTTGAGCCGCTGGAACTGTTCCTGATTCTTTAACACACCGATGACCGCCAGCAGCGCTTCCACATCGTAGCCCGCGGCGTGCATATACTGCGCTCCGAGTTCATCTGCCTCCAGCTCATGCTCGCGTCCGAAGCCTGAGCTGATTTCGGCACCGTACATGGTGGCGGCCGTGGCGACGTCGCTGGAGCCGGTGAGAATGAAAGCCGTGGTCGCCAGAATTCTGTTGGTGATATTGGCCGTGTTTTGTCGACGGTGGTGGCTGGCGGTGATATGCGCAATCTCGTGTCCCAGCACACCGGCCAGCTCTGCCTCGCTATTCATGTAGGCAATCAAACCGCGGTTGACGTACACATAGTATCCCGGGGTCGCAAAGGCGTTGATATCCGGGCTGTCAATCACCGAGAAGGTGAAGGGCTTGTCCGGCATAGAGCTGTGCGACAGCAGACGCCGTCCGATCCGCTCGACATAGGCCTGCAGCTCCGGGTCGTCGTAGAAGGCGCCGGCCTTCTCGAACTCGCGGTACATTTCGTCGCCGACGTTCTCAGCATTGAGTGGCAGTGCCGCGAGCAATAAAGCCAGCAAAGACCAGCGGGCGAGAAATGAGCGATAGCGCTGGCTCATCAGTATTCGCTGGACAGGAATTCCAGCAGCTGATCGCCGATGCCGTCACAGGCAGTGCCCTGCACCGGTGCGATAATCGGGATAGGGATGACCACGGCCGGCATGTAGGACTGGCCAGAGGCAAAGGTGTTCACCCGGCCGACCTCGGCGCGATCGGTGAAATCCCAGATGGTCGCTTCGTAGTTGGAATCGTTGCCCCAGGTACCAAAGCCAAAACAGCCACCGCCGCCCGGACCGATGCCGCAGGTCATGGAGCCCGCCGAGTTGGTGCGCACCGTACTACCATCGATCCAGATCATGTACTCGATCTTCATCTCCTTAAGCTTCTCGGCCACCGGTTCCTGTACGAGTAGCTTGTTGATGTCCTCCGGGTGAAGCGGTGCGGTGCGCGGTTCAAACCAGGGATACAGGGCATTCAGGAAGTCGAGTTCGCTGACCATACCGATGCTGCGATCGCGGGCAACCACGTGCTTACCGACGCAGTTGATGAAGTCTGGCTCAGTTTCGTAATCCGAGGAGTGACGGCGGCCGAGGATGACAACCTGCGAATCACCAATGCCCTCGGTGGGCTCATTAAACACCATCTCGTCAACCGTTGACGTCACGCAGGCCGACAGGCCGGTGCCCAGGGCCAGTGGCAAAACCAGCCGGAGTAACCTCATGCCGCGTTCTCCTCAGCCTGCTCCAGCGCCTCTTCCTCGGCGTCTTCCACAGCCTCCTCGATAGCCTCCTCTACCGATTCGCCCTCGGTGACGTCCACCGGCACAATCTGCAGCTCGGGTTTGATGACCGGCGCCGTATCACCGCGCACGGCCAACCAATCGCCCACCTCGGGAACCTTGGCAAAGTTGGTCGCAAAGTTCGCCCCGGCGTCTCGAAGGGCCACGATGGCAGCAAGATTCACCGCCGCTTCATCCGAGCGCAAGAACGCCGTCGGCGTTTTGCCGTAGGCCGTCATCGTCCAGTTGGCAATCGGCTCGCCCGACATGGTGACCAGGTCAAACTTGTAGCGCATCCAGATTTCATACACCTTGACGTTGGTGTGCGCCGGAATGGTGTACTGCAGCTCATCCACGCTCGGGATCAATACCGCATCCGCAACCTGGTTCATGGCTTCACCGCCCGGCTCGCCGCGCATTAGCACCACTTCCCTGAACATGCCGTTGAACAGCGTGTTCCACATATCCACCTGCGCATCACCGGTCTTAACAATCCACCCGGACTCGCGGCGGCCTTTCGCCTCGTCAAAGAACTCATGGGTCCTGAATTCCTCCGGATACCAAACCCCAAGGGTCATTGGCATCTTCGACATCAATGGATCCGGGAAGTTGCCTTCCACGACCACCTGATTTGGACCACAAGCGGACAGAGCAAAAGCTAGCAAGGTCATTGAAACCAGGTTGAGCGCTTTCTTGCCGGGTCTGGCGGCGATAGACCTTTTCAGTCGCTCCACGAAATTCGCTTGGTGAAAAGGTCTCTCCCCACCAGCCCCTCCATCCGCTACGCTCCGCCACGAGCCAGCTTTTATGATTGGGGTTG
Organism: Pseudomonadota bacterium; assembly: GCA_038748065.1. Classification (GTDB taxonomy): domain Bacteria; phylum Pseudomonadota; class Gammaproteobacteria; order Pseudomonadales; family Halieaceae; genus JBCDJG01. The sequence continues at coordinate 76,800 of JBCDJG010000010.1, read as the reverse complement.
GGTGGAACTGTACTGGGAGGAGGGACCGGCGCTGGGACCTTCTTTCACAAAGCGTGTATCGGGGAGCGACTGAAAGAAGGTCGCAGGGGCGGGCCCGTTTAACTGAGCCGGAACCAATATTTGACGTAAACGTCCTAATTCTGGAAATCGTTGAGACCAACGAATGTTCCTCCGTTGCGGAAAGCCAGCTCCCTCATGAGTGTAGCAAAGCGAATACCCGTCGTTTGCAGGTGGGGGGCCCTGATGAATTGTACGGGGAAGCCCACGCCGTGGATGCGCACAGCGGGGTTGCCGTTGGCGTCCTTCGGATTGATGCGATCCACGGTATCGACCACGCGCGCGATGGAATCGCCGGTGAATTCGTCGCCGAATACGTAGATGCTGATTTTCTTGTTGGGGTCGTAAAAGGTGCGGATGGCGGCGGTGATGCCCTCCACGGGGCTGGAGTTTGAGAACACATTCCAGTTGCGAAGATTCTGCATGATGATCTTGCGGCGACTCGGGGTATCGGGAATCCACTGGCCGCGGTAGCGGCTGAACATGTAGTTGCCCATGTCGTTCATGATTTGTATACCCTTAACCTCCGGGTAGATGTTCAGCGTTGCCTCGATTTCGCGCAGGGCCCGTTCCCAGGCATAGGAGAACATTGAGCCCGAGGTATCAATGATGAAGATGATGTACTCGGAGTCGACCGGGATGCCGCCGATCAGGTTGTTCTTGGACTGATACTGGTCGCCCAGCAGGCGCCTCATCTCGTCGGTCAGGCTCTGGCGCGCGATGGCCAGTTCCTGCTCGACAACGCTGTTGGAGTTTTTCTGTATCTGGATGCTGTCGTGACGGCTCTTGGCGCTGGCCAGCAGCCCGCGCAGGATAGCGATGCGCTCTTCGTGTTCTGAGAGCTGTTCGTGCTTGGCGTTGAGGTCGCGGTTCAGGATAGTGGTCTCGCCGCGAATCTCAAAAACCTGCTCGGTGAGCTCCGCAACCTTGCCCTCAAGGTTGACCGTGGACGCCTCTATGATCTGTGGTTCTACCGTCTTGGTGATCATCAGCAGCAGGATCACCGCGCCAAAGCCGCAGCAGATCACATCCAGGAAGGAGAGGGAAAACTCCTCGGGTCCGCGCCGTTCTCTCGCCATGTGAACTTCCTCCTAACTCAGGGCCAATCCTGGGACGGGCTCATGAATGATCCGCGGGTGCGCTGTGCCAGCAGCCAGAATTCTGAGGAGGCCCAGGGGTCGCCCTCCATGGGGGCGAGGATGACATTGACTGGCACGCCCGAGGGCAGCTGGCGCACGGCGCTGGCGTAGTGCTTGCGCCGCTCATTGCCAGAGACCTTGCTGCCGCGCGGTGGCTTGGTGCCCTGGGTAGGCAGGCCGTCGGTAATAAGAAAGATGTTGTCAGGGCCGGGGCTTAGTTCGTTAAGAGCCAGGAAGGCATTTTCCAGCGAAGTGCCTCCGGTCGGCACGATCTTGCGAAGCGCCGTGGAAATTTCTTCGAGCTGGACCTCGTCTGCGACTTCCAGCCACTCACCGTTGGTTTCCGGCAGTGCAGCGCCAGCCGCCGTGTTAAAGGTGATGACTTGGTAGTCGGCATTGACTGGCAGCTGCGCGGTCAGCCAGTCCACGGTATTCAGGGCCCGGGACCATTTGTCCGCCTGCCGCTGCACATCCTCGCCCATGTTGCGCAGCCGGATGATGTTAACCAGTCGATCCGCAAGCATGCTAGAGGATACGTCCAGCATGATAACAATGCGTTTGCCGCCGAGGTTCAGCCCGGTCAGGTACTGGCGGTTGCCCTCGCCGACAAAGGTCCGGGCGCTGGTGCCGCTGTCTTCCTCGGAGGCCTGGCGCAGTTTTTTTACCTCGTCCTCCAGTGATTGCACCTCGGCTTTCAACTCTTCGATATCTGCATCGGCGGTAAAGCCATCGCGGGCGAGATCCTGGATCAGCGCCTCGAACTCTTCAATCTCCTGGCTGATGCGTGTGGCACGACCCTGGGCCTCCACCATCTCCATATCCAGCTCCGACAGGGTGTTGCGCAGGCGCACCAGACCCTCCTCACCGACACGCACGTCTTCGTCGAGGAGCTTGACCTCAGAAAGCAGATCCACGTTCAGTTCTTTCTGCTGCTTGTCGATGGAGTGGTCGATGATCAGAAATACGAGCACGACTGCGCCGAAGCCACAGGACATGATGTCCAGAAAGCTGAGGTTGAAGGTGGTAAAGGCGCGCTTACGTCTGGCCATGGTCTGTAGCGACCTCGATCAGCAGCGCCTGCTCGCCGCCGGGTAGAGCGATGCTGTCACCCAGCCCCAGGGCCTGATCGGCGGCCGGCGCATCATTTACCCTGGCATCACGGCTTGCTGCGCCGCGCAGGTACCAGCCCTTACCGTGCTGGTAAATCTCGCAGTCTGGCGCCAGCACCAGTCCATCGGGCTGCAGTGGCCGGGCCTGGTGTCCGATTAGTACATGGCTGGCCGGCGTCGGCAGCGGCGCCGCTGCCGGCGCCTCGGCGGGGGGTGGGGGCGGTGTCACCGGCGCAATGGGCGCATCGGCAAGCGGTAACCGCGTGACCAGCGACAGGGCTTCTGCCCGTTGAACCAGTCGCTCTCCCGCAGCTTGCACGGCGCTGAACAAGGCATCGGCGGGCAGGACAGAGCTTGCCGCTGGCAACGCTTGGAGCAGCCCGGGGAGCAGGCCGCAGAGCGGGTCGACGATTACCTCGGCGCCCTCGGCCTTGATGGGACTGTCTGCGAGGGCGCTGAACAGGCGAGTGCCGGCATCGCGCAATTCATCGGCGGTCGTCCGCGTGCGGTAGCCGCCAATTTCGATAAAGGCTTCCGGGCCGGTCTGCAGGCTGGCCAGGGCTGCGGGCAGGGCGTCGTAGAGCTGCTGTTCGCTTTCAGCCTTTCGCCGTGGGTCAAAGCGGGTCTGGCGGATGAAAGCGGCTGCGATAATTTCGACCAGGCGTTCCTGTAGTTGCAAAAGTCCGCAGCCGGGCAATGGCGTGCTGCGGCTGAGCGCGACCTCGCCGGCGTCGCGGCTCAACTCGGTCAGCAGTGCCTGGTGTAGCTGAATCTCCAGATGATAGAGCGGGCCTGAGCCGGCAAAACTTGAGCCAAGCGCCACGCTGCGATGTACCAGGCCACCCGCGTTAAAGGGGCACTGCTGTACGATACCAAGCAACAGTGCGAGCTGCTCGCGGCTGGCGCTACCGGGCACCGCCAGCAGCAGCTCGGTCGGTTCGCCGGCCTTGGCGTGAATGTCTTTCAGGTGGGCGTGGACGAGGTCAGCGGTGTGCCGTGCCGGACCGAGGGCAGGCTGCAGGGCTTCGGTGCTGAGCTGCCACCAGAAACGCGTATTAATGCTGCGCGGCTGCAACCTCGCGGCTGCGCGCGCCGCCTGTCCAAACGCGTAGCTTTGGCCCTCTAGCAGGGCATAGCCCGGGCTCGAGAGCGCCTCTGTACCCTGCCAGAGCTGCAGGTTGCTGTCCTGTATATCGAGTAGCGGCAGAGGCATCAGTGGGCCACCAAATGGCGCATCAGGCGCTTGTCGGCATAACGCTGGGTATTAAGCACCAGTCGTTCCTGTGACAGCTGCAGCTGGTGCAGGCAGAACATGATAATGATGGAGAGCACCAGGGCGACAAAGGTGCTATTGAAGGCAACACCGAGGCTGACAGTGACGCCTGAGATATCCCCTTCTACCGCTTTATAGGCTTGACCCAGCGCATCCCCGATGCCCCGCACGGTGCCGATAAAGCCGATGGAGGGAATGGCCCAGGCTATGTAGCGCACCATGGACATTTCCGAGTCGAGTCGATCCTGCTCGGACTCGCAGCTCTCCTTGATCGTGTCGGATACGGCCTGGATGGAGCCGGTGGTCGCAAAGCGCTGCAAAGCAGAGAGCAGCGTTCGCGGCAGCAGAAAATCCTGCTCGACGGGCGGCAGAGCCTCGAGGCCGCGACTATATACCCTAGCGTCCTCGGGCAAAACGCTGGTGCCGTCCGGAATATCCAGCAGGGCGCGATCGAGAATGGTCTGCTCCTGAATATTACGCCGGCCCTTGTAGCCCATGATCGCCAGCGCCCAGAACAGCAGGATGAAACAGGCCTCCTGTTCAAAATCGCGGATCACCACCACCAGAGAGCGCTCCGGGACGTACTCGCCGCCTGCGGCCTGCAGCTCCATTTCCTCCTTGAGCTGCACTTCAGCGGCGGGACGCACGAAGCCCACGTAAATAGCGTGTACCAGAATGACGGCGATCAGCAGGGCAAAAAGCTGAAAGATGAATTCTGATGACATCCGTTGTTTCATGGCGGGTCCTGGTAGTTGGCCTTATATATCGACCGGAAAAGAGACAGAAAGGTCCTCAGAAATCTGCTCGGAGGCCTCATATTCAAAGGGCGATCCCTGGGGCTGCGGTGCTTCGTCGGCCACCGCGGGCTCCGGAGTCTCTGCGACGTCTTCAGCCGGCTGATTTTCCTCGACGTCGATCGCCTCCTGGGCGATTGCGGCCGAACCCACTGCCATAGCAAGGGCGAGAAAAAGTGAGGGAGATGTCATCAGCAGTCGTCGACGCATCAGGGTTTACTCCGCGTAGCGTGCAATCCGAAATCCTACGTCATCGCGCCCGGCTTGCCCATAATCTCTGAAGGACAGGCGTAGCTCCGCAATCTTGCTGAGCGACCAGCTGGCACCGCGCACCACGAAGTTGTCGCCGCTTTGTGGGCCCAGCGGATCGACCTGCAGGCCGCCATTGGCGCTGGGGATGGTGTATACATCGTGGACCCACTCGGCGACGTTGCCGCCCATGTCGTAGAGGCCATTATGGTTCGCGCCGTAGGACGCGACCTGTGCGCTGACCACGTGGCCGTCGGCGTAGCCGGACAGCACGCGGCCGGTAATGAAGGCGGAACTCGAGTCGGCGTAGTTCTCCAGCGGTTCGGGCGGCGGGAAGGCCTCACCCCAGGGAAACTTCAGCAGCCGCTCGCCGTCTACGCGTGCGGCCCAGGCCCACTCCGCTTCGCTCGGCAGGCGATAGCCCGTGCTCGAGGGATTATAGCCGGTGACAATGCCCTGGTTTTCTCGGTAGAAGGGCGGCAGACCCTCGCGACGGCTCAGCCAGTTGCAGAACTGTGCCGCCTGCTGCCAGCTGATGTTGACGGCCGGCTGCTGCTCGCGATTCAGGCTGCGGCCCTCGATCTGTCCGGACTTATGGTCCGCCTGAAACTGGCGGAACTGGGCGTTGGTCACTTCTGTTGTTTGCAGGTAGAACATGCGAGTTAGCTGCACCGGGTGTAAGACCTCGTTGGCGCGTCGGCCCGGCTCGCGGCGTGAAGCGCCCATGGTGAATTGGCCCTGCGGGTGATCCTCGGGTGTGAACAGTAAGAGCTGCTGGCCGACTGCGGTAGTAACTTCCGGCGTAATGCGCGCCATGCGCGCCTCCAGTTCGGTCTGCAGGGCCACCTCTACCACCTGCGTTAGTCCAGGCCGTGGTGTAATACGGCGCTTGACCGTGGCGTAGCCCTCCAGGCTGATTTCCACACTCTGCTCAAAGGCGGGTAGAGAAAGCGTCTGGCTGCCACGAGCTCTGGGCTTGCCTGCAACCCGCAGCAAAGCGTCATCCGGGCTGATGCGAAAGACCACTTCGCCGAGCTGTGCGACCAGGCCGATCTCGCGTTCTATGCGCTCGCCCGCGGCCAGCTCAACCGTGGTGCTGTTGCGACGATAGCCGGGCCGCGACAGCGTAATGCGATGGCTGCGCTGTGGTTCAACCTCGAGCGTCAGCGGCGTTTGGCCCTGGAACTCGCCATTCAGGGTGACGTTGGCGCCAGCTGGCCGGCTCGTCAGGGCGACAAGACCTGCGGCCGGCACCAGGGTCACGAGGTCCAGGGTCTGTGGCTGTCCCGCCGCGGCGTCCAGCATCTGTATGTCGTTGGCAAAGCCGGCAAGCGACAGCTGCAGCTCTCGCTCACCCTGCATAAGCTCGACCGTCGCCGGCGTTTGTCCGAGGACTTCGCCGTCTACGATGATATCGGCACCGGCGGGTTCAGAGCTCACCGTTACGTCGGCCCACGCGGGCTCAAGGGCCAGGGCCAGCTGTTGTTGCACCTGGCGCCCGGTGACGTCCAGCGGCTGCTCCAGTGGGAGATAGCGCGGCGCTTCCAGGCGCAGACTGTGCGGCCCCGCTTCGATCGCCAGGTCCGTGAGCGGTGTGAGGCCGAGCTCCTCGCCATCCACAAATACGCGCGCGCCTGCCGGTGTGCTGCCGATGTCAATGCGCCCGGGTAGGGGGCGCAGGGTGACTTCCAGTGTCTGGCTGGCGGCGTCGCCAACCACCAATTCCACCTCCTGGGGATGGTAGCCCGGCGCGGCAATCGCCACCGGGTATTCGCCGGGCAGAATCAGAACGCGTTCACCAAAGGGCAGGAACAGGCCGCCGACGTCGATCTCTGCCTCTGCCTCGGCGACAACAATGATCTGCACGGACCGCGCGAGGAAGAGAAAGAGCATGATCAGGGCGAAGACCACCCCCACGCCGAGCAGTGTCCAGCGTACCGGATGGCGCTTTCGCTGCGGCGAGCGTGCATCATCAGCCAGCGGCTCAAAGGCGCTGGGGGTAATAAGCTCGGGGCTGCGCTCGTTCAACTAGATGGGCTCCGTGCAGGCGATTTGCACGTTTGGCGGCGCACTGTCGTGGCTCACGTCGAAGCTGACGCGGACGTCGTAATAGCCGTTGCGCGTGCCAAGAGCGGTGTAGGTACCGGGCCTGAGGTTCAGGCTCTTCTGTTCGAACAGGCCGAGCCGTGCCACCTTCAGCACGATAACCTCGGTCTCCTCGTCAGAGCGAAGCGTCACGCGAATGGGCGTATTGGCCTTTTCCAATAGCCGCTCCAGGGTGCTTATCTGCTGCGACAGTGCCGGGCCACGGGGGGAGACCGCTTGCGCTCGGGCGAGCAGCTGGGCCGTATCCTGCGCGACCCCAATTTCACTCAGGCGCTCAGGTTTTTCCAGAACCTGCTGCAGCGCGGCGTCCAGAGCGGCGCGGGGCTGTGCGCGCTGCATGCCCTCCACAGCGTAGAGGACGTTAGCGTCGAGCTTGAGAGCTTGTTGGTAGCTGCTCACGGCCGCGGTCCAGTCCTCGGCTTGCTCCTGTCGCTCGCCGCTGCGTTGTAGGCTGGCCAGCCGCGAGGCGGTGCTGGCCGCATCTACTTCGGTGAGCGCTGCGCGGGCCTCAGAAGAACCGGGGCGCAGTTTCGCCGCCGCCTGAAAGCTGCGCCGCGCGTCACTCAACTGGCCCGCGTCCAGGGCCGCGTAGCCCTCGCTCATGGCCGCGTTGAATCGCTGCTCAAGATAGGCGGCGCTGATGCGGGCGAGCTCAGCGGCGCTGCGCTGGTGTGCAGGGTCAATGCCGGTCGCTGTCACGAGCGCCTGTTCTGCCGCCGCCAGATCGTTGGCGGCTTCTGCGCTGGCTGCGCTCTCAAGCGCAGCGGCCAGCGCCGGCAGTTGTTGCTGGCGCTGTCGCAGCGCTGGCAGACCCGGGTTTTCTGGTTCCATCACATCCAACAGGTCCAGCGCAGAGGCCAGGGTTTCAGGCTCGACCTCCTCGAGCGCCTGGGTGGCGCGCGCGAGTTCTGCATCCACCGCACCGGGAAGCGCGGCCTGCAGCGCCTCCATAGCGGCCAGGCCCTGCTCATAGCTTTCTCTGGCGCTTACAAAGTCGCGGGCCTTGTACTGCTCATCGCCCTGCTGCGCCAGGGCAGTAGCCGCCGCGAAGGCTTCCTCCCCCCACTGATTCACGCCGCGCTCCTCCAGGTCAAACTGGATCTCCAATAGGGCCTGCAGCACATCCTGTGCTTCCTTGCGAAGCTTGGCTGCCTGCGCGTCCTGCCAGGGGCTGGCTTCTTCCGGGCCTGCGGCGTCTTCGGCAGGCGTCGCCGGTCGTGCCGCTGGTCTGTCGCCAGCGTCTGCCTGTATGGGCGCGGGCTCTGTTGCCGCAGGGTCCCCGGGCGCTACCAGGCTCGGTAACACGAAGACGACCAACGCGGCGAGTACTGCCAGGCCTGCAAGCCCGGGCAGCACCCAGGACGGCCGGGTGCTGTCTTTTGCGGCAGGCTGCGACGGCTCCGGGCCGGCGGGAGTGGGGTCCGCCGCGTCAAACTGGGTGGGCGTAATCGGATCGTGCGAAGAGGACATCAGCGGTGGAGAAACCTTGGCTTGGCCGGAATCAATCCGGCAGTGTATCAGCTGCCTCTGGGTCGGCTGCCAGCGGTTCGAGCGAACCGATTTCGGCGCGGTAAATCTCGGCCAGTAAGGCGCGCCACTGGGCGTACTGGTCTTCGACGTTGCCGCTCAGGGTTACGGTACGGTCTTCCAGTTCAATCACCTGGGGCGCGATCTCGGCCTCGAGGGACATGCCCAGCTCTTCCAGCGCCCCAATGTGAATCTGAGCCTCGGCGCGCTGCTCCAGCCCGCTCTTCAGCAGGTAGCCGCCGCCTATGATGGCCACGTTGCCCGCTGAGCGGCTATAGCCGTCAGAGCTGCCAGCAGCGGCGATGCCCGCCAGCACGGCAACGCCACCGGCGATGAGACGCCTCGTGCTCTCCGCCTTTAACTCCTTCAGCGCAACCACCTCTTCATAGCTCAGCTTGCGCCACTCCTGGTAGGGGCCAACCATGTCGTAGCCAAATGTCTCATAGTGGCCCTGCATGGTGTCGACGAACAGGTGGTCCCGCTCCTGAATACCGCGAACCCGTTCCAGCATCGGGTCACCCTCGGCAGGCAGACGCATCACCAACCAGACGTCTTTGCGGTTCTGCTGAAGGTAGCCGTCGAAAGCGTCCGGGGAGAAACTTCGTGCGAACAGCAGTTCGGTGACCAGGCGATTATTGCGACGATCCTCCGGGCGCAGGCTTTGCAGTTGGTCAAGTAGATCGTTAGCGATGTTGTTGTAAACCGCCTGGAAGGGGTCGACCTGCATACGGGTTGTGCTGTCATAGGCGTAGCGGCTGGCCTTGCCTGAATATTTTTTGTCGAGCCAGGTATAGCCCCTGGAGTCGGTAGCCTGTACCTGAAGCTCCAGTTCTTCGCCGTTGGACTTAAGAATAGTGGACTGCACCATCACGTCGGTGATCTGTTCCGAACTGGGCACGACGCGAACGGCGCCCCAGGCACCGCTCTGTTGGATCGCTTCGGCCATCAGGTTAGGCATATACAAGGCTTCGGCGCGCCGCACTTCAGGGTAGACACGCTCGACGCCTTCTTTTTCCTCATAGCCCTCAAGGCCCGGGTCAAAGACCGCCACGCCAACGTCCAGCAGGAGTTCCTCCGGGACGACTTCTGCCGCCGTCTTGACCGCCGGCACCTGGGTGCTTTTAACCGTCTGGCTGACGCAGCCCGCCAGAAACAGGTTAATCACTAGAAGCAGGGCCAATCGGACCATTACTGGATACCCTTGTATTTGCGGTATTCATCCCACAGTCGGTCGCGGACTTCCGGATCCGGCTCGCGCATCGCTGCTTCGCGCAGCTGGCGCGCAACGACGTCGTCATCATCACCGCTGGGGATATCAGTCGGCGGCGGGTACTTGGCTGTGTTTTGAGGCATGCCGCCGCCGCGCGTCGCGCCACCAATGCCGCCACCCTGGCTGGAGCCGCCGGCCTCTGCCGTTTGCTCATACGGGCTGTTGCCGCCGTAGGGGCTGTTGCCGCCACTTCCCTGGCTGGCGCTTTCGGCCTCGGTCGCGGTGGTGGGTGCACGCTCGCGCGTACTGCGGCGCTGGTCGGCCTGTTCGTCGAGGATCATGGCGTCAAAATCGCCCGTTCCTTGCTCGAGTTGCGCGTCGAGTATGGCCACCTGCTCGGCCGGCGTAAGGATACGGCCGCCGGTGCCGCTGCCATAAGGACTGTCGCCGTAGCTGCCCTGACCTTGGCTACCCTGACCCTGGCTGCCCTGGCCCTGGCCACCCTGGCCCTCTTGGCCAGAACCACCCGATCCTGTGCCGGCTATGTCGCCGCTCTGCTGGCCCTGACCGGCATCACCCATTTCGCTGCCACTGCCGCCGTTGCCCGGATCAAAGGTGGGCTCGTCGCTCATGCTGGGTAGACCGCCGCCACCTGCGAAATCACCGAAGCCCGGATCGCCGCCCTCACCTTGACCGCCTTCGCCCTGACCATTTTCACCGCCAGGCTGGCCTTCACCGTCGCCCTCGCCACCGCTACCTTCACCCCAGAGCTCGCCGTCTTCGCCGCCACCGGCCTTGCCCCATATCTCGCCGTCTTCGCTGCCCCCGGATTCGGCTACATCGCCCGCACCTTGACTGCCCTGATCGCCGTTTTGCTGGCCTTGGCTGCTGCGCTCGCCGCTGCCCTGGGACTGCCCACCGCCGGTCGGAAAAGGCACGCCGCCCGATGGCATAGGAATACTGCTGCTCGCCGTACTGCCCTGAGAGCCTGAGGACGAGCTGCTGGACGACGAACTGGATGAAGAACTGCTTGACGAAGAACTGCTTGACGAAGAACTGCTTGACGAAGGACTGCTGGAACTCGAGGAACTGCTGGAGCTTGACGAACTGCTCGAGCTGGAAGAACTGGGTGAGGGCAGGGATGCCGATGGCACGCTCGGTGTCGATGGCGTTGTCGGGTTGGACGCGCTCGGGCAGCCGCTCAGCAGCAGGCAAACCGAGGCCAGCCCGAGCAGGCGCAGCCGAAGGCTATCTGTATCAGGGTAGGACATAGGCCTTTACCAATTGTTCGGTTGCCACGGGGGCATCCTCCTCAAAGCGCGGCCGGAACACGACATCGCGCATTCTGCGCATCAGCCGGTAACCACCGTCGCCGCTTCTGTGTTCGTCCAGACGCTCCAAATCGACCACCTTACCGCGTTCGGTCACGCCAAACTCCAGTACGATACCAGCATTATCGGGGTCAGCCTCAGCAGGCAGCGGTCGCACGCCGTCCAGATCGGGTAGCGCGACGGGCTGGCCAAAGAGGCTCGCGATATGGGTTTGGGCATCGTCCAGCGCCGCAAGTTCCGTGCGCGCTTCGGTATAGGCGGCGAGGGCAGGTTGGCGCTGCCCGTGCCACAGATGCCAGTCGCCGAGCCGGGTGAGGAGCTGCGCCTGAAATACGGGGTCCGGTTCGGGCTGCGCTGCGCTAACATCGTACATCGCGTTGATCACCGCGTTGCCTTTGTCATAGGCCTGGGCGCGATAGGCCCAGAAGCGGCCCTGGTCCTGGCGCTGGGTAAGGCTGCTGCCGCCCGAATTGAATCCACTCCCTGAGCTATCCATTTGATGCTCCGAGATCATGTATTGGGAGCGCAGCATGCCGTTCAGCGGCTCCAGCAGTTCCACGCTGGTATCACCCTGGCGCATGGCGATGTCAGATAGGGCCAGACGATACATATCCCACATGTTCAGGAGTCGCACGTAGGCGTCTTCACCCAGCGACAAATGGTAAGCGCGCTCATGCCAGCGTGCCTGTTCCATCAGCGAGCGGACCAACAGCTCGCCACTGTCCAGGCTGCGCTTCTGCACCCGGTACAGGTAGGACTGGCGCTCGTCGGCGTCTTCGTAGTTCTGTAGGGCGAGGTGGCTGCGAATCTCACCCTGCAGCAGGGGAATCTGTTCGCTGGTGTACAGTCCGCCGTTGATACGAGCCAGGTGGCTACCGCGTTTGTAAGCCTTGATCGCATCCTGGTGGCGCCCATCTCGCTGCAGCGATTCGGCCAGTGACAGCAGTTGCTCGCTCAGGAAGGGCGAGTAGGCTCCCTGGTCACTCTCCAGGCGCTGGATGCTGCGTTCGACACGGTCAACAGTCGCGCCACCGGGCAGCATGGGGCCCAGGGTTGATGCGCTGGGAGCGGCGGGCGCTGGGGTCGGCGAGCCTGCTGCGACGCTCGCTGCAGGAAGGTCGTCAACACGGTCAGCGTGGACGTCAGCCGATTCTGGCGTGGCCTGCACGGTGAGTGCCGTCGTGGCCGCAAGGACGGACAGTGCGAGGGTCCTGCCGCGACGACAGGCGGATGTCAGGGACGCGGTCACTGCGGATTCAAGGGTATGGCCGAAGAAAAACACTGACTGTCTCCAAGTATATACATTCCTCCCCCATACAAACAAAATACGTGCCAAGACCGCGACTGGTTCTGGTTTTGGCGCTGCCACGAGGCTTTGGCACTGCCACGAGGCTAGGCGATGTCGCTGTCTCCCACAGCAAGTATAGAAGGAGTTGCGCTCTTGAGCCCGCTGTACCACGAATTGGAGGCGCGCTGGCGTAAGCTGTTCTCTGAGCTGGCCGCCGGACTCGACTGCCCGCCCACCTTGCGTCTGCGCACGGAGGGCTTGATGGAAGCGCTTGTGCTGAGCGGTGAAACTGACGTTCACACCCTGCGTGAGCGAATGGCGGAAGTTTACTGTGAGTGCTTCGGAAACACGGTCGCCGATGATCTCGGCGCCGACTGGGTCAGCTTCTACCCCTTCCCCCAGATTCCTGCGCTGGCGCGACGCGCGCCGGTCTTCCCCAGTGCGGCCCATTGACTATAATGCCGTCCAGCCCATAAGGATTCTTTGTATGAAAGCCATTCTGCGCCGCACTCTTGCCGCCCTCACCCTGTTGACCCTGGTCACGGCCTGTTCCACCCCGCTGGAAGCGGTAATGGATTTTGACCAGCGCTACGACTTCACGGGCATCTCTAAAATCGGGGTGCTGCCGGTTGATCGTGCTGCGGCCAATGCTGCCATGCTCAGCGATATGGATATCAACCGTATTACGACCGCGCTGACCGACGAGTTGTTCCGCAAGGGCTTTACCGTGGTCGAAGACGATCGCGAGGCCGACCTGTTGATGGCGTGGCACCTTGTCACGCAGGAACGCACCGATGTGCGGACCTACAACAGCATGAGCTATTACAACTGCTGGCGGTGTGGGCCGGCGGTCTCCGATGTCAGCGTGCGACAGTACACCCAGGGCACCTTCATCGTGGATATGATCGACCCCCTGCGTAATCAGTCGGTGTGGCGATCAACCATCGAGTCGCGTCTGAACTCCACCAGCACCTCCAACGAGGATGACTCACTGCGCCGCGAAGCCGCGGCCGCCTCCTTCGCCGAGTTTCCGCCGTTTTAGACAGCCCCGCGAACTAAGGGTCCGTTTGCGGCTCCCGCAGCATGAACCAGGCCGTGGGCCCGCCGCCGGGCAAGGAACCCTCACCGATGACCTCGTAGCCGTGCCGTTCGTAGAGCGGTACGTTAACGTCGCGTGAGCTTTCCAGGTAGGCAATGTTGCCGCTTGTATCTGGCATGCGATTGCCATGCTTGAGTAAGGCTGAGCCCACGCCCTGGCCCTGGCAGTTCTGACGACAGCCAATAAACAGGAGATGATAGTGGGGGTTCCCGGGCAGGTACTTGCCGAATAACTCACCCTGGCGCCTGATACGCCGAACGGGCGTGAGGCCGTTTTTCAGAATAATTCGGACGAACATAAACAGCAGGGTGGGCCGGAACGGAACATCGAAAGGTACGCCCGGCGGCAGCCAAAGAGCCGCACCCCTGCCTGCGCTGTCGATATGCACTACGCCCTTGGGCAGGAACAGCTCTTCGATGATCAGACGAAAGAACCCGGGATAAATTCGCGGCTCTGGCATGATCCAATTGAGAAAGGGATCGTCCGTGAAGCTGTCGACGAAAATGTCTACGAGGGCCTCGATATCGTCACTGCGCCCGTCACGAATAACCGGCGCACGATCGAGCGACGCATCGCTCACGGTCCCCACCATCGTCTACCCTCTTTGCCCTCGACTGCGGGGGCCGTTACCATGCAGGCTTTCAGCGTAACAGGAGTTGACCGTGGAGTACGAGGATTTCCGGCGCGAGTATCTGGCCGGCGGTCTCTCCCGAGAGATGCTGGATGACTGCCCCGTCCGCCAGTTTGAGACCTGGCTGCAGCAGGCCGTTGCCGGCGATATCGCAGACCCCACGGCCATGGTCCTGGCGACGGTGGATGCGAGCGGCGCCCCCTGGCAGCGCATGGTCCTGCTGAAGGGCGTATCGACAGAAGGCTTCGTGTTCTACACCAATCACGACAGCGCCAAGGCCCATGCTATTGCCGGCGAGCCCCGCGTAGCCCTGCATTTCCCCTGGAATGACCTGGACCGCCAGGTCATTGTGGCCGGCACTGCTCGGCGTATGTCGTCTACTGAATCACTGCGCTATTTTGCCACGCGGCCGCGCGAGAGCCAGCTTGCGGCCTGGGCATCGGAGCAAAGTCGCAGCATCCCCACCCGTGCCGTACTGGAGGCACAGTTCAGCAAAATGAAGGCTCGCTTCAAGGATGGCGAGATTCCCATGCCCGACTTCTGGGGCGGCTATCGCGTGGAACCGCAGCGGATCGAGTTCTGGCAGGGCGGCGCCCATCGTCTGCACGACCGTTTTGTCTATCAGCGCGAAGACGGCGGCTGGATTATCGAACAGTTACAGCCCTGACCGGGATACAGCCCTGAGCGGGTTACAGCCCTGAGCGGGATACAGCCCTGAGCGGGTTACAACCTGATACGGTTACAAGACGGAGGCCTGGCCATGATTACCGTAGACGACCTGATCGGCACCTGGCAGTTGCAGTCCTGGGCCATTGGCTATTCGAACAGCGATGAGTTCACCTATCCCTACGGGGAGGAACCCCAGGGCCTGCTGCTGTATACGCCAGACGGCTGGATGAGCGCCTCGATAGGTCTGCCGGGGCGAGCGGCATTTCCCGGTGATGTGCCCTACAGGCAGATGCCTGAGGCCGTGCGCGCGGAGGCCTTCACTTCTTATTTTCATTACGCCGGGCGCTATGTAGTGGCCGATGGCGACGTCACCCATTACGTCACGCAAAGCCTGAACCCCAACATGCCGGGCAGTGAGCAACTGCGCCACGCCGAGCTGGACGGGCACACGCTGGTGCTATCAGGAAAGGACGAGTTTCGCGGTGTTACCCGCTTTCATTCACTGGTGTGGCACCGATCTGGCGCTTGAGTCGCTGATTTCCTCGTAAAAGGTTGGAAGTCCGCCTACTCAAGCGCTGGAGGACGCTTTACTTGCGCGCTGCGCGAAGTACCTGGGCTCCTGCTCGATACCCAGCAGAGTGCGCCGAATCATATCGAGGCCTGCGGCGGCGATCATCGTCTGGAACAGGCTGCGCTCTACAGGCCAGCACAAGCCGCGCGTCTGCAGGCGCTCAGCACTGCCCCAGGCCAGCCAGACAGTGCCTACCGGTTTGTCCGCTGTGCCGCCGCCCGGCCCCGCGATTCCCGAAACCGCAATCGCATAATCCGCGTTGGCCCGCGACATCGCACCTAGAGCCATCTCTTTCACCACCGGCTCGGACACCGCCCCGTGTTCGGCCAGCGTTGCCTCGCTGACGCCGAGCACGCTGGTTTTGATGTCGTTGGCGTAGGTCACAAAGCCGGCGTGAAAGGCGTCTGATGATCCGGCGATACGGGTGAGCATGGAGGCGATGAGTCCACCGGTACAGGATTCAGCGGTGGTCAACGTCTCGCCACGCTCGCGCAGCAGCGCGAGCACAACCTCGGCGAGCAGCGTGTCGCCTGTGCCGATGATGTGGTCCCCGAAGAGTGCCTTGAGGCTTGTCAGGCAGCGTTCACGGGCGGGCAGATCAGCCGCCTGGTCGACGGTCAGCTTGATTTCCATCTGCGGTGCCCCGGCACGGAAGCCGAGTTCGACCTCGGCCGGCCAGTCCGGCAGGGTGTCGCTGATCAACTGTTGGGCGCTCGATTCGCCCAGGCCAAAGGTTTGTAGTCGCAGGATATCGCGCTCGACGGGCCGGCCCAGTTGGTCTGCCAGTGAAGCGACAATCTCATCGAGCATGTGACCCAGTTCGCTGGGCACGCCCGGGGTGCATACGATGCGACAGCCATGCACGCTGAGCTCAAAGCCCACTGCGGATCCCGTGCGGTTGTCGATCAGCGTGCAGCCATCGGGCAACAGCGCCTGCTTGCGGTTAGCGGCGTTCAGGGTAAGACCCCGTCCCGCCACCCAGCTTTCGAGGTGCGCCAGGGCGCCCGGGTGCTCGACCAGCGGCACACCGGCCACGGCGGCGAGGACCTCAGCGGTGAGATCGTCGATGGTCGGACCCAGGCCCCCGTTGACGATGAGCAGGTCCGCGTCTTGCGCCATGGCCGCCATTTCACGCTGTAGCAGCGCCACGTCGTCGCCGACCGTTACCTTGCGATGTACCGCCAGCGAAAGCTCACCGAGGCGGCGAGCGATCAGTGCAGAGTTGGAGTCGACCGTGTCACCGCTCATAATTTCGTTGCCGGTGAGCAGGAGTTGTACCTTAAATGCCTTCAATGTGTTCGGTGCCTTTGAGTGCGTCGTTGCGCGGTGTGCAGCATGCAGAATGCCGCAATGCTTTTCCCAAGGCAAAATGCTATGGTCCGGCCATGGCTGGCACACCCTGTAACCCCCTGTTAACCCAATGAAATATTGCCGCGAGTGCGGTGCGAAATTGCGCCCGCGTTGGGTTCAGGGGGAACGCCGCAATCATTTCTGGTGCGACCCTTGCCAGGCCGCGTTTTATGAGCACCCGATGATTGTGGTGACTTGCTTTGTTGCCTGCGGCGATCGACTGTTGTGGGTGCAGCGTGCGCATGATCCGAAGCGTGGCCTGTGGGCGATTCCAGGGGGTTATCTGGAGCAGGAGGAAACCCTGGCACAGGGTGCCGCCCGCGAACTCTATGAAGAGGCTGGTGTGCGGATATCCCCGGATGACCTGTCGCTCTACATGACGGGCACTATCACCTTCATTAACCAGATCTACGTCGCTTTTCGCGCCCGTGTCGATAGCGAAGACTTCCTGGCTGGGCCCGAGTCTCTCGCCTGTGGTTTTTTCAGCCGCAATGAGTGCCCCTGGGAGCAGCTTGCCTACCCCGAGGTCAACGACTGTATCGAGCAGGCCTATGACGATCTTGCCAGCGGGCGCTTTGATGTCTGGCAGGCTGAAATGCTGCCTGGGCACTACGAACTGCGGCCGGTACGCACGCGAGACCAGGCCTGAATAGGTAGCGGCTGATTGTTGCTGATTGGTGAGCGGCAGCTCAGAAACCGCTGTTAGTCGCCAGATAAGCCGCTTCCGCTGCAGTATTCAGGCGGCCCAGAGCGGCGTTGCGGTGCGGGAAGCGTCCAAACTGTTCTATCACGGCTCGATGCGCCTGGGCATAGCGGCCGAAGTCGACAATCTGCGCGATACCGGTGTCCGCGGCCAGTTGTTCGAATAGCGCCACGCATTGTTCCTGCAGCGCTAGGTCTTCGCTGTGCTCCAGCGGCATGAACAGGAAAACCTGGTGAATAGCCGGCCACGAGCGGTGCTGGCCGGCCGCGAGCGTTTGCAGTGACAGTGCCCTGGCCTGTGGATCGCCGGCAAAGGCTTCGGCGCTACCGCGGTAGATATTGCGCGTGAACTGGTCGAGCAGCAGCACCAGGGCCACCCGGCCGCGGGGGCTTTCACGCCAGTGCGCGAGCTCGCCGGCCAGTGCCCGCCGCACCAGGCCGCCAAAGTTTTCAGCGCAGTGCAGGTCAGTCTTCTCGCTTTTAGTGAACCACAGCGCGTGTTGCTGAGGCGCGGCCATACCGGAGGTGTCGAGTGGACCGAACCAGAAATCATGTACTGCGTCGATGTCGATGTTCATGTCGCTGTCGCTGTGCATGGCACGCCTCCCTTGCGCCGCTGCAATTCACCCCTTGCGCCCGGATATCCCCCTGATGGGCCCAGGCCTATGCTATGGTAGGCGCCCCTTGAAACCAGCATAGCGAATATTTTGATGACAGCTGAATTTGAAGCCTTTCTCGCCGCCAACGCCGCCCGTGACGAGGTCACGACCACCGCGAGCGGCCTGCAATACGAGGTCCTTGAGTCCGGCGAGGGCGGCGCCCAGCCCGGCCCCACTGCTAACGTAGTGACGCATTATCATGGCACGTTTATCGATGGCAGCGTCTTCGACAGCTCAGTCGATCGGGGTCAGCCCCTGGAATTCGGTGTGCACCAGGTCATACCCGGATGGACAGAAGCGCTGCAGCTGATGTCTGTTGGCGATAAGTGGCGCATTACCTGTCCGCCGCATCTCGCCTATGGCGAACAGGGCGCTGGTGGTGTGATACCGCCAAACACCCCGCTGGTTTTTGAGGTGCAGCTGTTGGGCATCAAATAGGCGATGCCCGAGCAAAAAACCTCTCGGCCTTCTTACATTCGTCAAGAAGGCTGATTTACAATCGAGGGCCTTTTCCTGGTACTGATCCGGCGGCGGCGAACAGCATGATACGAGTAGTGTTCAACCAGAAAGGCGGCGTCGGCAAGACCAGCATCACCTGCAATCTAGCGGCCATCGGTGCGGCCATGGGCCTGAAGACCCTGGTGGTCGACCTGGATGTGCAGGGCAATACCACCCACTACCTGGTTGGCGAGATCGACGCCGAGGCCTTTCCCGCCGAGGCGCAAGGCGTGGCCGGGCTGTTTAAACAAACGGTGGGTTCGCGCAAGATGCGCCAGAACCCGGATAACTTCGTCTGGGAAACGCCCTATGAAAACCTGTTCTTGATGCCCTCGACGCCGGTACTGTCGGAGTTGGAGAAGGAGCTGGAGTCGCGCTACAAAATCTACAAGCTACGCGATGCCATGGCTAAGCTCGCCGATGAATACGACCGTATCTATATCGACACACCGCCGAACTTTAACTTCTATTCCAAGAGTGCGCTGATTGCCGCCAACTCGGTGTTGGTGCCTTTCGACTGTGACAGCTTTGCCCGCCAGAGCCTTTACTCCCTGATGGAGAACATCGACGAGTTGCAGGAGGATCACAACCCGGAGCTCGAAGTGGAGGGTATTGTGATCAACCAGTTCAATGCCCAGGCCAACCTGCCTCGGGAACTGGTCAGTGAGCTGGAGGAGGAGGGCTACCCGATCTTTGGCACCTATCTGAATACCTCGGTGAAGATGAAGGAATCGCATCGTGCCCACCGACCCCTTATTGACCTCGCCCCCAGTCATAAGCTGACGGCGCAGTACCTGGATCTGCACGCGGAGCTGCGTTGAGCCACAAACCCGACCGCATATCCATATAGCTGCTGGTTATTTGTCAGTGGCGCTCTAATTCTTTAAAGTCGCTGGCCTTGTTCAAAAGCACCTACGCATCACGTGGATATTGACCTCGACAGCGCTAACCAGCTCCTGCGCGACGCCGCACCGTCGGATATTGTGCGCTGGGCGCTTGCCCAGGGCGGTCGCGCCATTGCCACAACCAGCATGGGCCGCAACGCCGCTGTGATGTTGCACCTGGTGGCCGAGGTAGACAAAGCCGTGCCGACGATCTGGGTGGATACGGGCTACAACCTGCGTGATACCTATGTAGTGGCGGAGCGCCTGATCAAGGATCTCGACGTTAACATTCATGTGTACTCACCGCTGATCACTTCTGAGCGACGCAACGCCATCATGGGTGGCATCCCGACGGTGGATGAAGAAGAGCGTCATCAGGCTTTTACGGAAGAGGTAAAGCTGGAGCCCTTCAACCGAGCACTGGCTGAATTCAAGCCAGACATCTGGCTCACCGGCATTCGCCGAGAGGAAACCGACCACCGTAAAACCCTCGACATCGTCTCGATGGATGCGCGCGGCATTATCAAAGTGGCGCCGATTTTCTACTGGTCAGAGGATCAGGTGGAGGCCTATATGGCCGAGCATGAGCTGCCGACCTGCAAGCACTACTTCGACCCAACCAAGGTACACGACGGCCGCGAGTGCGGGCTGCATACGGCAGCCTAGCTCACCGGCGAGCGAAGGCTGGCCCGGTATCCCGGCCCAGCGCTCTTGAAGGCGCTACAAAATGAAACTGATCGCCGTCGCCATCACGGCGGTTGCGAGAACGAAAATAGCGATAACTATCCCCAAGCGCTTCATGGTGCGCTGATCTTCAAGTGTGTGCTCTTCGAGAATGTGCTGAGTCATGGCACTGCTCCCTTATTTTTACCTTTTGTGGTTACCCTACGGCGCTCAATGCGGCGAGGGCTAGTGATAGAACCCAAGGCTACTATGGCGCACCCGTGCCACCTCGGCATTGACCTGCGTCAACTGCGTTATACTTTTGCCATGCTTACACGGGCCGTGGTCGCTAGCGGACTCGATAGCCGGGTGAGGGCACTGGTCGCCCTGGCCCTGGCGGGGCTGCTTTGTGCCTGCGCAAGTGGCCCCGAGAAACTTGATCTCGCCTCGGTGCCGGCCCTGCAGTCTGGCGAGCGGGTCTTCCAGGCCTATGAAGTGCCACACCTGGTTCAGACGCCGGAACTGCTGGCGATGGATCAGGAGATGCTCGATTTTGTCGATCGCTATACCGGTCAATGGGGTAGTGAGCGACAGCGTCTGATGAGCCTGCACCGCTCCATTCGTGGCAGCGGCATGCTCGACCTCGATTACGACCCCTTCGCCGATGGCACCGGCCAGGACGCCTTCTACCGCGGTACGGCGAACTGTCTCTCCTATGCGCACATGTTCGTGGCCATGGCGCGCGAAAGCGGGCTGGATGCCAGCTATCAGTGGGTCGAGATGCGCCCGCAGTGGACGCGCATGGGCGAGCGGGTCGCCGTTCGCCTGCACGTCAATGTGCGCGTCAAGCTGCGCAGCGGCCAGGAGTATATGGCCGACATCGATCCCTTGGAGCCTCGTGATATAGCCGATACCCGCATACTCAGCGATCACGAGGCGGCAGCGCTATACCACAACAACGTGGCCATGGATGCGCTAGCCGAGGGTGATGTTGAGAGTGCCTGGCTGCAGGCGATTCGTGCTCTACAGATGGCGCCGAAGATGTCGCACCTGTGGGTAAACCTGGGCGCTATTTACCGCCATGCGGGCCAACACGCCGATGCCGAGTCCACCTACTTGCGCGCCCTGCAGATTAACGGTCAGGATCGCTCGGCCATGAACAACCTGGTCGTGCTCTACCAGCTCGAAGGCCGCGAGGCCGAACAGGCCTACTGGGAAGACCGGGTACGACGGCACCGCGAACGCAACCCCTTTTACCACACCTGGCGCGGCGACAAGGCGGGCGAGTCGGGGGACCTGGCCGAGGCGCTGGTGCACTATGAAAAGGCCCTGTCTCTGCGCCCGGAAGACAGCCGCATGCTCTATGCGGTGGGCCTGCTGCATTTCCAGCTCAAGCACTATGAGATCGCCGATGACTACATCAGTCAGGCCATTGAGGGAGCCCATCTGATGACTGATAAAGAGACCTACCGCCTGCAGCTGCGCGCCGTGCGCGAGGAACAACTGGCCGGTAGTTAATCGTCCTGGCCACGTGCCATCATTACAGCAATTAGCCACAGCGCCCTGCCACAACAACGAGCCACAATGAAAAGGAAAGATCCGCTATGAGCACATTCAACAAAGACTCAAGCTCGGATGAGGTCATCGCGGGTCTGTCGCTGGCGGGCAAGACCGCCGTCGTGACGGGCGCCTCAGCCGGCATCGGTATCGAGACCTGCCGGGCCCTCGCTGCAACCGGGGTAACGGTGGTGATGGTGGCGCGTGACAGCGACAAGCTGGCGCGGGCGAGGGCACAGATTATCGACGACGCCGGCGAGGAGCTGGCACTCGAGACCGTCGTGCTTGACCTCGCCGACCTCGATGCCGTGCGGCGGGGAGCGGCAGAGATACTGGCGCGCTTTCCCGAGATCGATATGCTGATCAATAATGCGGGCGTCATGGCCTGCCCGCTGCTGCGCACCGCCCAGGGTTTTGAGATGCAGTTCGGCACCAATCACGTTGGCCATTTCCTGCTGACGTGTCTGCTCGCGCCCGCCCTTGTGGCAGGAAGCCGGGTGGTAAACCTGTCATCGACCGGCCACTACTTCAGCGATATTCTCTGGCAGGACCCGAACTATGAGCGCAGCGACTACTCGCCCTGGCAGGCCTATGGCCAGTCCAAGACGGCCAATGTGTTATTCAGTGTCGCGCTGGACGCGCGTTTGAAAGGCCGCGGAGTGCGCGCCTTCGCCGTGCACCCCGGCGCTATCCATACCGAACTCGGCAGGCATCTGGACGAGGCAACGACTCAGGAACTCATGAGCGCACCCGGCGCCGCTGCTGGCTGGGAGTTCAAGACCGTCGCCCAGGGCGCTGCGACGTCGCTGTGGGCGGCGACCAGTCCGACGCTGGATGGCCAGGGTGCCCTGTTCCTCGAAGACTGCCAGGTAGCGCCGGCGCGCGCAGACGATCAGGCCAGCCATGGTGTAGAATCCTACGCTCTCGATCCCGAAGCAGCCGAGCGTTTGTGGACCCTGTCGGAAGAACTTGTGGGCCAGCGCTTTCCGCTATGAGGGAGCACTACTGAGGCAGACCGAGGATTACCATGGGGCGCGCTTACCGCCTGGTGCGCATTGCTTGCTTACTGGCGTTTACCACTGTGTCTGCGCTCGCCGATGGCCGCCCTGCTTTAAATCGCCAGGGCGCCGACTTCCTGGCGCACCTTCGTATGCACTCGCCGCAGGCCGCAGAGCTGCTGGATCGCGCTGCGGCGGTGCTGGTCTTTCCAGACATGGTCGCTATGGGCTTTGGCGAGGGTGGGCGCTACGGTGAGGGCTCGCTATGGGTTGGCGGTGAGCCGCGCTCGTATTACGTCACCGCGGGCGGGCCCGACGGGCCGGCCGCTGAGCTATTGGTTTTTTTGAGCGACACCGCCCTCGCCGACCTGAACGGTGGCCGCAGCTGGCGCGTGCTGGCTGAGCCTCCTCCCGAGGATGTCGTCCGGCTGGGCTGGGACAACGGGCGCCTGCAGGTGGGCCTGCCGCTGGCGGGCAGCCGATTCGTAAGACTGGAGCGTTAGACCATGGCAGAGTTGTATTCGATAGCGTCACTGCTGCGCGGTGAGGTGCCTGAGGGAAGCACCGTGCGCATGCGCGGCTGGCTGCGCAGCAAGCGCGATTCCAAGGCTGGCATTTCCTTCCTTGCGGTGCACGATGGTAGCCATTTTGATGCCTTGCAGGCGGTGGTGCCTTCGACGCTCAGCAATTACGACTCCGAGGTGCTGAAGCTTTCAACCGGCTGCGCGGTTGAGGTAAGGGGTGAGCTGGTGGCCTCCGAGGGCAAAGGCCAAAGCGTGGAAATTCAGGCGAGTGAGGTTGCCGTAGTCGGCTGGGTCGAAGACCCGGAGACTTACCCCATTGCAAAAAAGCGCCACACCTTCGAGTACCTGCGCACGCAGGCGCACCTGCGCGTACGCACCAACACCTTCGGTGCCATCACCCGCGTGCGTCACTGCCTCGCCAATGCCATCCACAACTATTTCCACGAGCGCGGCTTCTACTGGGTGAATACGCCGATTATCACCGGCAGCGACTGCGAGGGCGCGGGCGAGCTGTTTCGGGTGAGTACGCTGGATCTGGCCAACCTGCCGACCGATGGCAGCGGCAAGGTAGATATCGGCCAGGACTTCTTTGGTAGCGATACCTTCCTCACCGTCTCCGGCCAACTCGAGGTGGAGAGCCACTGCCTGGCCATGAGCAAGGTGTATACCTTTGGGCCCACTTTTCGCGCCGAGAACTCGAATACCAGTCGACACCTGGCGGAGTTCTGGATGGTGGAGCCCGAAGTGGCCTTTGCCGACCTCGCCGCCAACGCGGATCTGGCCGAGGATTTGCTCAAGCAAGTGCTGGCGAGAGTCCTTGAGGAATGCGAGGACGATATGGCCTTTTTCCAGCAGCGAATTGATAAGACCGTCATCGAGCGACTGCGCGGCGTTGTCGATGCCTCTTTTGAGCGCATGGACTACAGCGAGGCGGTTAATATCCTCAAGGACTGCGGCGAAAACTTTGAATTCCCCGTGGCCTGGGGAACCGACCTGGCATCCGAGCACGAGCGCTACTTAAGCGAGACCCACGTTGGGCGCCCGGTAGTTGTGATGAACTACCCCCGGGAGATTAAAGCCTTTTACATGCGTCTCAACGATGACGAGAAAACCGTGGCGGCCATGGACGTGCTGGCCCCCGGTATTGGCGAGATCATAGGCGGTAGCCAGCGCGAAGAGCGCCTCGATGTGCTGGAGGCCCGCATGGCGCCGGAACTGCGCGATGAGCTCTGGTGGTACCGCGATCTCAGGCGGTACGGCAGCGTACCGCACGCAGGCTTCGGCCTCGGCTTTGAACGCCTGCTGAACTACATTACCGGTATGGAGAACATCCGTGACGCTATTCCGTTCCCCAGAACGCCGGGGAGTATTCACTTCTGACCGCTGCGGCAGGGGGTAAAACGCCCTAAATGTGTGCAAGGCTGGCTATAAAATGAGCAGTTTTGTGAAATATTGCCTAAATTTCGTGCAATCGACCCATCCAGCTCGACCATACTAAGTGTAAGCACAGCAAACATAATGATTTGGGGAAGCTGGAATGAAGCGCGCAATTCAGTCAGCAGAGTGCAGCGCCGTCAGTGATCTGTCTATCGTGGATACGTTCACCAAGCTGATATTTGGCGAGAGCGACGGCTACAGCAATCAGGAGCTGAAAATCATTCAAGCCCTGCGCCATGTCGATGACAACGTGTCCCTGGACAATCATCGACAGATGGGTGAGTACCTACGTGCCCTCGGCGTGCGCGAGATGATCGCCCTGGTCGAGCGGGTGCAGCAGCAGATGCTGCTCAGCTCGCGGCAACCTCCTCAGCAGGCAGCTCAGGCTTCGGCGGCTTCAAGCCGCAACCACTTACCAGCGTAAACAGGGTCTGGTGCGGCGTGTCCGCATCGATGCCTGCGTAGTTTAGCTCCACCGACTGCTCCAACTGGAAACGACGCGTCGTGCTGGTGAGGCTGGCCGTCCACTTGTCGAAGCTGAACTTTTCCGGGTCCTTGCGCAAGTCCACAAAACCCTCCAGCCCCATTTCATCGATACGCACCACGAAGCCAGAGCTGTTGACGTGGCTGACGGTAGCCGTGAAGACCCTTTCGCTTGCCTCCCCGGCGAGGCGTGCCAGGTAGTTACTGGCGAGCCAACGCTCCGCTTCCAGGGTGGCGGCGCGCGCGTTGGCAAGGCGCTCAGCGAGGGCGTCCAGCACCGGTTGTTGCACCAGCGTGGGCGATTGGCCCTGCAGCGCTGCCTTGATCTGGAGGTGAACCAGAAAATCCACGTACTTGCGCAGCGGTGAGGTGCAATTGGTGTAGCTATCCAGGGCCATGCCCATGTGTACGCCAGACTCGCAGCGCAGGCTGGCGCGAGTCAGCAGGCGATTGACCATGCCTCGCAGGGGCTGCTCGCGCCCCGGGGCGCTCAGCGCCTGCATAATGTCGCGATATCCGTCGCGGGTGCTCAAATCTCGTTCGGCGTATTCCGGGATGTGCATGGCGATAAACTTCTGCGTTTCTTCCTGCCGGTCGGCCCGAAATCCCGGATGGCTAACGAAGGGCCCGCTGGCCTCATGCGCGCTGAGAAAGCGCGCACCGCAGCGGTTCGCCGCCACCATGCATTCCTCTACCAAGCGCTGTGAGAGCAGTTTTTCGTAGGGCTCAATATGGTCAATCTGCTTGTCGTCGCCCAGAATCCAGCGGTACTCCTTACGCTCTTCCATAACCAGCTCATGTGCCTCCCGGTAGGCACGCAGGGCGCGATAGACCTGGTACAGGGCTTCCAAGGGGCTGGCGTGGCTCATCAGGCCGTCGTCCTGGCCGGTTAGGTACTTGTCGACGGCGTAGTAGCTGAGCTTGGCCCGCGAGCGGATGGTGGCCTCGATAAAATCGAAATCACCGACCTGCCCGGAATCGGTAACCGACAGCTTGCAGACAAGGGCTGGTCGGTCTGCGCCCTCCGACAGGGCGCAGGTCTCCTGCGACAGCTCCTCCGGCAGCATCGGTAGTACGTCGCCGTGGAAGTAGATCGAGGTGCCACGCTGAGCGATGTCCCGTGCCAGCTCGGAGTCGGGTGCAATG
Organism: Pseudomonadota bacterium; assembly: GCA_038748065.1. GTDB lineage: Bacteria > Pseudomonadota > Gammaproteobacteria > Pseudomonadales > Halieaceae > JBCDJG01. The sequence goes on along the minus strand of JBCDJG010000010.1, from coordinate 50,846 downwards.
TAGGCAGTGGGATCAGCAATCGCGACATAGAGTGTCCAGCCATCGTTGGCTACTTCCGCATAGAGGGCGTCATCGATGTCCTGGGTCTTGGCGGCATCAATCGTTACGAACTCCAGGTGCGTGAGATCATGACGGCTCTCCTGGGCCAGCGGTGCGCCATCCTGTATGCACTTTTCCAGGTCACCGCGGCTCCCGGCAGTCCACTCGCTGGCCAGGCTGTACTTGGCCATGCAGTACAGATTCTCGATCCCGGGCGTTGCGACGTCGCCGATAACGCTCAGCACCTTGGCCTGGGGTCGCCCGTCCTTGATCGGATGACGCAGTATGGCGCAGCGCAGGTAGTCGCCTTCCTTGGCCCCGTTGCGGGCATGTGGCGGCAGGAATAGCCAGCGCCTGAGGTGGGGCAGATCGGGCTGTACGAACATGGCCTTGCCCTTTTTCACGCAGCGGCCGGTGAAATCCGCCAGGGGGCTGTCGACCAGCTTTTCGATATCGGCAATGGTCTTGTTGTCTTTGGTCGGGCGGATACAAACCCTGACGCGATCCGCCGGAAAGGCCTTGAGCATTTCATCCGGGGGGATAAAGATCTCACGCCCATCGTCGAGCACGGCAAAGCCGTAGCGCGCCTGAGTGCCTTTGACCACCGCCTCGGCCCGCTCCTTCTCCGCCTCCATTTGTTGCTTGAGGCCCTTGAGCTGGGAGATAGAGTCCTGATTGAGCATTAGGTGGGTGACTTGTTAACAGCAGACATAGGGCCGGTATCCTACTGGAAAACGCCGCCCCTGTCAGGGCGAGACAGCGCCGCGACAATAGTCGTTGACAGCGTGGTTCCGGGCCTCAATAATCGAATAACCGTGCGGTAACGCACAGCCTGGAAATTGCCTTTGAATCATTTCCGGACGCCGGCCTACAGGGTCGATTCGTGCCACATAACAAGCGCAGAAGCGCTGCCATCGAGCCGACGGAGCTCAACCCTGCTTCACCCTTTTATTTCAGACCATCCCCCCCTTCAGACCTTAAAGAAGTGAAACTATCCAGAGGATCCATGTATGGAATCAGGCGCTACCCTGCGTATTGAACAAACTAATCTGAAACCAGTTATCAAAAAGACTTACGTTCTGGATACGAACGTTTTATTGCACGACCCCATGGCCGTCACGGCCTTTGCGGAACACCACGTGGTCATTCCGATGACCGTCCTTGAGGAGCTGGACCACATCAAGGACCGCCGCGACAAGACCGTCAGTCGCGAAGCCCGTATCGCCATCCAGATGATCGATAAGGTCGTCGACGAGGCGACACCCCAGGAGATCCAGGAGGGCGTGGAGGTCAGTCTCCCCGGCGAAGCCGCCGGCCTGCCTGGCACGCTGGCTATTTATCCCGACCAGCTTCTCGGGGATGACTCCGACGTGCCCTTTCTCGATGGCACGCCGGATCAGGCCAACGACAACCGCATCATAAACGTTGCCCTGAAGCTGCAGGCAGACAATCCCAGTGAGTTCATTTGCCTGGTGACCAAGGACATCAACATGCGGATCAAGGCCAAGGGTTCGGGCCTGCTGCATGTAGAGGACTACCGTCGCGACCGGGTGTTGGACGACATTGACCTGTTGGCCCGAGGCTACGAGCACATTGAGGGAGACTTCTGGTCCGGCATTGCCGAGGTCGATACCCTGCGTGAGGGCAATTGCACCCTGCACCGCATCCCCCGCAAGTCACTGCCTGCGGCTTACCCGAACCAGTTCCTGTATGACGACCAGGAGTTTATGGCCTTCGTCAAGCGCATCGACTCTGAGTATGTGTACCTGCGCTGCGACAGTCGCGACAACCTGATGAACAAGCGTTTCTGGGGCCTCGCCCCGCGGAATCTTGAACAGGCCATGGCCATGGCACTGCTGGATGATGACAACGTCGATATGACGGTGATGACCGGCCCGGCCGGCTCCGGCAAGACGCTGCTCGCGCTGGCTTACGGCCTGCATGCCATCCTGGAGCAAAAGAAGTACAACAAGCTGATCGTGGCCCGCTCGACGCCGCCGATTGCCGAGGACATCGGCTTCCTGCCGGGCACTGAAGAGGAAAAAATGGCGCCCTGGCTCGCGGCCTTCGACGACAACCTCGAAATCCTTCACGGCACGGACGAAAGCTGTCACGGCTCAATTGAGTACGTGAAAGAGCGCGCTAATATTCAGTTCAAGTCGCTGAATTTCATGCGCGGTCGCAGCTTCAATAACGCCTACGTGATTATCGACGAGGCCCAGGGCCTGACCCAGTTCCAGCTCAAGAGTGTAATCAGCCGGGTGGGTGCGGATTCCAAGATCGTGGTACTGGGTAACCTCGCCCAGATCGACAACAAGTACATCAGCCCGCTAACCTCGGGGCTGACCTACTTGGTCGAGAAATCCAAGGGCTACCCCCATGCGGGCATCATGCACGTGAACGGCATCGTGCGCTCGCGGCTGGCGGCCTTTGCCGAGGAAAACCTCTAGGAGAACCGTCAGTAGAACACCAGCAAGCGCGACTCCATACTTTCCCGCGGCGCCGCATCCTGCGGCGCCAGCGGGTTGTCGAAAGCCGTATGGATGGAGCGCCTGGCGCGACCATCCTGCGCGCTGTCGAAGGTCTTGATCAGTAAGCCCTCTTCGGCAGTCATGGCCGGGAAGTAATACCAGCGATGCGCTGGGTTCCAGGTTACCAGTTCAAGCTCGCCGACACGCTCCTCGGCCCGGCGCTCGCTCGCCACGAGGTCAGCGCTATCGATGGTCGCTGCGTCACAGCAGGCCAGAGGACTGCCCTCGACCAGCGGGCCAATGGAGCGCCACAGGTTGATAATGGCGAAGCGCCTGGCGAGCTTTGCCTCAGCCGCCTCGTCGCCAACAAGGTCACGCAACCGCTTTTCCGCGGAAGCGTCTGTGTAATCGTTGTGTATCACTGAGGCGGTTTCTCGAATTTCGTGTGCCGCCCTGAGCGCTGGCGAGTCGGAACGCAGCGTGTGGTCAAACACCAGGGCTTCCCGGGCACCGCTGGCTGCCAGCACGATATCGCTAATCTCGGCCTCGTAAGCCGCCTTGAAGCTGTCAAGCGCATAGAAATCGCGCCCCTTTAGGGGCGCGTGCACCAGGGCGAATCCCTCCCGTTCAAGGCTCGCCGCAGGCACCAGCTGTCGCGCGTCTTCCACGGGCATCGTTCGCTGCTCGAATTCTGCGCTGATATTCAGGGCCGCATCGGCGCCGCCGGTAGAGGCCACGTAGACGGGCCGGGCCTGCCCGGGGGCCAGGTACTGCAGGCTTGCGGTGGAGGTTGTCTTCATAGAGGGCGCCTTTCCTTTCGCAGCCCGGAGGATACACTAGCGCCCATGGACACTCTATTTATCTGGTTTCAGCATCTGGTGCCTCAACACGGCCTGTCACGTTTGACCGGCTGGCTGGCGGAATTGCGCTATCCTGCAGTACTGAAGAACTGGGTTCTGCGCCGTTTCGTTCGCCACTTCGGGGTGGACATGAGCGAAGCTGCAGAACCTGACCTCAAGGCCTACGCTAACTTCAATGCCTTCTTCACGCGCCCGCTGCGCGAGGGCGCGCGGCCCATCGCCGAGGCTTCTGTTGTGTGCCCGGCAGATGGTGCCATCAGCCAGCTGGGGCGCATCGAGGACGGGCGCATCTTCCAGGCCAAGGGGCAGTGGTACAGTGCCCGTGAGTTACTCGGCGGCGACGAGCAGAGAGCGGCGCAATTCGCCGATGGCGCCTTCGCCACAGTCTACCTCTCGCCCCGAGACTATCACCGCGTGCATATGCCGCTGGCAGGCACGTTGACGGCCACCAGCTACATTCCCGGCAAGCTATTTTCGGTAAACGGCACAACGGCCGATCATGTTGAGCGCGTATTTGCACACAATGAGCGGCTGGTCTGTTACTTCGATACGGCCCTGGGCCCCATGGCGATGGTGCTGGTGGGTGCCATGGTGGTCGCCGGTATTGAGACCGTCTGGTCTGGTCGCGTGGCGCCGCCGCCGCGCGTGCCGCAGCTGCTCGATTATCAGGCGCTACCGTCACCGGTCAGCCTCGGCAAAGGCGAGGAGATGGGGCGCTTCTGTTTGGGTTCGACTGTTATCCTGCTGTTCCCCGAGAACAGTATCGCCTGGGACAAAGCTTATGTGGCCGGCACCCCCACGCGGCTTGGCGAGAGCCTGGCCGAGGTTCAGGTGACGGCTTAGCCGAGGTTCAAAAAGGTCTCGCGGTAGTAGCGTAATTCGTCGATCGATTCGCGAATGTCGTCCAGCGCCAGATGCGTCGCAGTCTTGCGAAAGCCGCTTTCCAGCTCCGGCCGCCAGCGCTGCATCAGTATCTTAAGCGCACTGACATCCAGATTGCGGTAGTGGAAGTAAGCTTCCAGCGACGGCAGGTGTCGCGCCATAAAACGCCGATCCTGACAAATGGTATTGCCGCACATGGGCGAACTATTCGCCGGCACCCACTGCTTCAGGAAAGCAATCGTCTCAGCGGCAGCTCGCGCCTCGTCGTAGTCACTGGCGCGCACGCGATCGACCAGGCCCGAACCGACGTGGTGGGTGGTGTTCCACTCGTCCATATTGTTAAGGATGTCGTCGGGCTGATGAATGGCGATCACCGGCCCCTCGGCCAGGGTGGTGAGATGGGTGTCCGTGATGATGGTAGCGACCTCGATGACCTTATCGGCGTTCGGGTCCAGCCCGGTCATCTCCATGTCTATCCAGATCAGGTTGTTGGGATCTTGCATAGTCCCGGTCCACGCAGTCAGGCCGTGCAGTGTAACAAATTGCCTCGACAGGCAAAGCAGTCACCCCAATAATGCCGCCATGAGCAAACGCAAGCTGACCCGGCGCCAGGCCTGGCGCGTGGAGAAAATCCAGGCTGAGCGCGCTGAGCGCGCCCGTCGGCGGGAGCAGCGTGCGGACGAGACCCTGTCCGCCGGCGAGCTCGGGCCGGAGCGCGAGGGGCTGGTGACGGCGCACTTCGGCACGCAGGTTGAAGTTGAGCTTGCGCCCGGCGATAGCCTGCGCTGCCACCTCCGCGCCAATGTCGGCGGTCTTGTCACCGGTGATCGGGTTATCTTCTGCGCCGGGGAACCCACCGGGGTTGTGGTTGCGCAGCTCGATCGGGCCAGCGAACTCTGCCGGCCGGATGCGGCCGGTCGGCTAAAGCCAGTCGCCGCCAACATCGATCAAATCATGCTGGTCATGGCGCCGCGGCCTCAGCCCCATGCCAACCTGCTCGATCGCTACCTGGTGGCGGCCGAATCCGTCGGGATAGAGGCGGTCGTTGTGCTGAACAAGACCGACCTGCTAAACGACGCGCAGCTGGCCGATGAGGTGGAGGAGCTGCTTGCTCCCTATCCTGGCCTCGGCTACCGCGTGCTGCGCACCTCGAAGCTCGCGGGCGGTCTGCACAGCCTGGAAGCGGCTTTGCGGGAGCGAACCAGCGTGTTCGTCGGCCAGTCCGGCGTTGGCAAGTCATCGCTGATCAATGCCCTGTTACCCGGCGCGGATCTGCGCGTGGGCGCCCTGTCTGCAAACACTGATAAGGGCACGCATACCACGACCACCGCACAGCTGTTTCACATGCCCTGTGGCGGTCGGCTGATCGACTCTCCCGGAATTCGCGAGTTCGGCCTGTGGCACATGAGCCGTGAAGAGGTGGAGCGCGGCTTCCGCGAGTTCCGGCCCTTTATCGGCGAGTGCAAGTTTCGCGATTGCCGCCACGAGTCCGAGCCTGGCTGCGCCATCCTCGCCGCACTGGCTAGCGGTGACATCCTGCCCCGCCGCATGGATAGCTATCGCCACATCGTTGGCAGCCTGGAGACCTGAGGCCAGCGAACTGCCAGTCACGCTCGCCTGCGCGGTCACCTGCCGCTGGAAAGGCCCATGGCTTTTCTGGCGTCTCTTAAGCTATATTGACGCCAAGAAAAACAGCATAAGGATTGCGCATGGCTGAGGGCCAGGGGGCTTTGGGGTCATTCTTGCGTGAATTGCGTCGTCGCAAGGTCACTCGAACCTGCATCCTCTATATCTTGGTGTGCTGGGGTGTACTCCAGGTAGGCGACATCCTCTACGATGCGCTGGGCTGGGATGAGGCGGTAGCGTCACGTAACTTTCTGTATATCGCGGTGCTGGGCTTCCCCGTCTGTTTCGCCATCGCCTGGTTTTTCCAGATCACCTCCGAGGGTATTGTTCGCACGACCTCATTTGTTGAGCGCCGCGTGCTGAATAACATTCCGCCCATCAATGATCGCCGGCGCAGCGTCGGCGGCTACTTCCGCAATACCAAGCGGGCCGAAGACTACCGCTGGGTGATCTCGGTAGAGAGCGGCCCACTGGCGGGGCTCAGCTTCGGGATTGATCAGGACATCATCATCGGGCGAGCGATTGAGTGTGACCTGGCCATGCTGTCGCCGCACATATCTCGCCAGCACGCCAAGCTGACACTCGAAGAGAACAACAAGCTCTTTGTTGAGGACCTCGGCTCATCCAATGGCACCAACCTGAACGGCCGCAGCCTTGAGACGCGCTCTGCCGTGCGTGACAAGGACGAGCTTCGCTTTCACGACATTGTGTTCAAAATTGCCGAGAACTATACGGGCCCCGATCGCGAGCTGGAGACGATGAACAAGACGACCTTCATTCGCGCTGTAGACGTGGAAGGCTCCGCGGAAGACGACAGCAAGTCCTAGGCAAGCTTTGCGAGCTGAGCGCAGTTGCCGCCCTCGGAAAGGATCGCGCGCTGCCTCAGAAGATGAACCAGAGCCCCAGGATGACCATCAGCGCGGCCAGGCCCCATACCACCTGATCCTGGCTGACTATGCCACCCGATTCCGACATGGCGGCCGCCGGGTTCAGGGTATTGGCGCCGGTCAGCTGTGGCAGGTCTTCCTCTGACGGGGGTTCTCCCACCACTACCACCGTGACATTGTCATGGCCACCGGCATCCTCGGCGGCCTTGATCAAGGCGTCGACCTGAGCCTGTGGTTCGGGATTGTGACGCATGATACGGGCGATGCGCTGGTCGGTAAGCTCATCAGTGAGCCCGTCGGAGCACAGGATCAGCTGCTGCCCCGGTTCCAGCTGCCCGCGCAATTGCCCGGGCGCCAGCGGCATATCCGGAGTAACCCCCAGTGACTGGCTCAGCACGTGGCGCTCGGGGTGACGCTCTGCCTCTTCCTCGGACAGGGCGCCGGCACGCAGCATCTCACTGACCGTGTTGTGGTCGCGACTGATCTGGCGGATTTGGCCATCCCATAGATAGGCGCGACTGTCGCCGACCCACGCCAGCTCGAATTGGCGATCGCGCAGCTTGACCGCCACGACCGTCGAGCCCATGCCAGCATGGGCTGAGTCCGTGCTCATTTCCTTGAGAACCGCCTGGTGGCTGTCGGTAATGGCATCGACGAGGCTGTCGCCTGCAACGACGCCGTTCTTGATGGTCTGGGCCACGATGGCGCTGGCCACCTCGCCATGGGAATGGCCGCCCACGCCATCGGCAACCAGCCACAGGCCGATGTCGGGGCCTGCAAAATAGCTGTCCTCGTTGTGGTCCCGCACCGCGCCAGCGCTGGATCCCGCCGCGAATTGAATCATAGGCGCAGTGTAAACCATTCAAGCCCCTGAAGAGGAGAGGCGTTTTATGGCCCAGTTCACATGTTCGCGTACCAGTGCCGAGGCGTGGTCTTGCCGACTGGCGAGCGCCGCCAATACGCTGTCGCCGCCGCGGCCGTTGCCCAGCGCGATAGCCAGGTTGCGCAGCCAGCGCACGTGGCCGATTCGCCGCAGCGCCGAGCCCTCGGTGCGCGCCAGGTAGGTGGCCTCGTCCCAGGCAAAGAGGTCCAGCAGCTCTGCATCGCCGAGGCCATGCCGGGCTTTGAAATCGCCCTCGCTGCTGGGGCGGGCGAACTTGTTCCATGGGCAGACCAGCTGGCAATCGTCGCAGCCGAATATGCGGTTGCCCATCAGCGGGCGGAGGGACTCGTCAATGCTGCCCTTGTGCTCGATCGTCAGGTAAGAGATGCAACGACGGGCGTCGAGTTTGAAAGGGCCGGTGAAGGCCTGCGTAGGGCAGACCTCAAGGCAGGCGGTGCAGCTACCACAGTGCTTGGTGGTTTGCGCGCCGCTCACCGGCAGCGGCAGGTCAGTGTAAATCTCGCCGAGGAAGAACCAGGAGCCGGCGCTTTCATTGATCAGCATGGTGTTCTTGGCGATCCATCCGAGCCCCGCTTTTTCTGCCAGCGCCCTTTCCAGCACCGGCGCGCTGTCGACGAAAGCGCGATAGTGCCCGCCCGCCGCCGCATCGATGCGCTTGGCAAGTTGCGCCAGACGTTTGCGCAGCAGCTTGTGATAGTCGCGGCCCAGTGTGTAGCGAGAGATGTAGGCCTTCTGTGGATTGTTTAAAACTGCCAGGGGCTGTGTGTCATTGCCCAGGTAGTCCATCCGCACGGAAATCACGCGGGCTGTACCCGGAACGAGCTCTGCGGGACGTGAGCGCTTCGAGCCGTGCGCACCCATCCACTCCATGCTCCCCTGGTAGCCGGCGTCCAGCCACTTCTGCAGATAGTCTTCGTGCTCTTCCAGATCCACATCGCTGACGCCGAGCTGCTGGAAGCCCAGCTCCTCGGCCCAATCGTGTATCTGCTGTAAGAGGTCTTGCATGCATCCAAGCCCTTGGGATGTCGGTATAATTTTCGCAGAACCTGAACTGCACGCAAACAACTGCTGAACCTATGCTGATCTCATGTTAGGTACCGAAACCCTCTATACGGCCGCCCAGACGCGCGAACTGGATCGCTGCGCAATTCAGGACCATGGCATACCGGGCATCACGCTGATGTCACGTGCCGCCCATGCCTGTTTCAACATCCTGCTGTCGCGCTGGCCCAATGTGCAGCGTCTGCAGGTTTTGTGCGGCACCGGCAACAACGGTGGCGATGGTTTTCTGGTGGCAGACCTGGCGCACAAGCGTGGTATCCCGACCACGGTGCTGCAGGTCGGCGATCCGGGAAAAATCAGCGGTGACGCGGCCCTGGCGCGGAGCCAGGCCCAGGCCAATGGTGTGGAGATACTGCCCTTCAGCGGCGACGTATTGCCCATAGGCGTGGTGGTGGACGCCCTGCTCGGCACGGGCCTGGGCGGTGACGTACGCGGCGGCTATGTCGAGGCCATTGAGGCGATCACTGCCAGCGGCGTTCCCGTGCTGGCGGTGGATATCCCCTCGGGGCTATGTTCCGACACCGGTCGGGTGCTGGGCCTGGCGGTGCGGGCCGATTGCACCGTGAGCTTCATCGGCCTGAAGCGGGGCCTCTTTACCCTGGATGCGCCGGACTTCACCGGCGCAATTGAGTTCAATGACCTGGGCGTGCCGCCGGAGGTGTACGGCCGGGTGCCCGCCGAGTGGTCGCGTCTGGAGTTGGAACCTTTGCTGGCCTCGCTCCCTGCGCGGCCGGCCTCTGCCCACAAAGGTCAATATGGCCAGGTACTGGTGGTGGGTGGGGATTTTGGTATGGCGGGGGCGGCAAGCCTCGCTGCAGAGGCGGCACTGCGCTGCGGCGCTGGTTTGACCCGGGTCGCTACCCGCCCTGAGCACGTAGCCGCCGTCGTTGCGCGCAACCCGGAAGTGATGTGTCACGGCGTGCTTTCCGGCCAGGAACTCGCGCCGCTGGTGGCGATGGCAGATGTCATTGTGATCGGGCCCGGGCTGGGCCAGTCCCCCTGGTCGGAGCAGTTGCTGCAGGTCGCTGCGTCCAGCGGCAGGCCCCTGGTGCTGGACGCGGATGGCCTGAACATTCTTGCCGCTGGCCGCGTGGTGGAGGACTGTCCGCGAGACAGCTGGATACTGACGCCACATCCCGGGGAAGCGGCGCGACTGCTGGACAGCTCCACCGCAGATGTTCAGCTTGACCGCTTTGCCGCCGTCAAGGCCCTGCAATCGCGCTATGGTGGTGTGGTGTTGCTGAAGGGCAATGGCAGCCTCATTGCCGCCGCCGGTGAGGGGGTTTTATCCAGCTATGGCAATCCGGGTATGGCCAGCGGCGGTATGGGCGACGTGCTTTCCGGCGTGATGGGGGCGCTGTTGGCGCAGCAGCTGCCGCCGCTGCAGGCGGCAGCCCTTGCCGTATGCCTGCATGGCGCTGCCGCTGACCTGGCGGCAGAAGACGGCCAGCGTGGCCTGGCTGCCAGCGACCTGGCGCCAAGGCTGCGCGCGCTGCTGTCATGAGCGCCTCCCAGAGCGAGTTACCGTCTGAGTTTCTGCCCGACGAGGGCGCCATGGTAGCGGCTGGCCAGCGTCTGGCCACCGCGCTGCGGCCGGGCCTCGTGGTCTACCTGCAGGGGGAGCTCGGCATGGGTAAAACAACCTTTTCGCGGGGGCTGCTGCGGGCGCTGGGGCATGGCGGCGCAGTGAAGAGCCCAACCTATACGCTGGTCGAGCCCTATGCCTTTGGGGAACTCAAGGTCTACCACTTCGATCTCTATCGATTGGGCGACGCGGAGGAACTCGAGTTCATGGGTATCCGCGATTACTTTGACAGCACCAGCGTGTGCCTGGTGGAGTGGCCGGAGCGCGGCGCGGGGGTTTTGCCCCGGGCCGATATAGTGATTAACATAGCACCCGATAACAGGGGACGGCGCCTGCACTGGCAGGCGTTGACGGATTTGGGACGGGAAGTGCTGAACAGCGCTGTGCAGTAATGCATCCGACCGTCATGCCCGCACAGGCGGGCGTGGCTCGGTAGGTCTCATACCAGTCCGCGAGGAGTGATATGGGCAGGGCAATCTGGATCGGGGCGATCCTGAGTTTGCTGGCAGCGTCCGCACAGGCTGCGGAGGTTCACGACGTGCGCCTGTGGCGCGCCCCCGACCACACTCGCCTGGTGTTTGATCTCACCGGCCCCGCCGAACACAAGCTGATCGTACTCGATAACCCGACCCGCATCGTGGTTGATGTCGAAGATACCACCCTCAAGTCGTCAATCGATGACCTCTCACTTACTGATACGCCGGTAGCGCGCATTCGCTCCGGCGTACGCGAGGGAGACGACCTGCGCCTGGTGCTCGACATGAAAGAGCGGGTCGATCCTCGCTCCTTTGCGCTCAAGGCCAACGCCCAGGCCGGTGATCGACTGGTGCTGGATCTTTACGACCGCCGCGCATCGAGCAGCCAGCCCGCCGTGAAAAAGAGCGCGGCACAGAGCAGTAAACGCGACATCGTCATTGCCATTGATGCCGGTCACGGCGGCGAGGACCCCGGTGCGCTTGGCCCTGGCGGCGTGCGCGAGAAGAAAGTGGTGCTTGCCATCGCACGGGAATTGCACCGGCTGGTCGACGCCGAGGTGGGCTTTGATGCGGTCCTGATTCGAACCGGCGATTACTACATCAGCCTGAAGGGGCGCAGAGACCTGGCGCGCAAGGCCCAGGCGGACCTGTTCGTGTCGATTCACGCCGATGCCTTCACACGCAAGGAGGCACATGGGGCCTCGGTGTACGCGCTGTCGCTGTCTGGCGCGACCTCTACCGCCGCGCGCTACCTCGCCCAGCGTGAGAATGCGGCTGATCTGGTCGGTGGCGTAAGGCTGTCAGACAAGGACGATATGCTTGCCGGCGTGCTCGCTGACCTGTCGATGACCTCTACCCTCGATACCTCCCTCAGCCTCGGTGATGGGGTGCTGCGGCGCATGGACACCATCGCCCACCTGCACAAGAAACGGGTGGAACAGGCGGGCTTTGCGGTGCTGAAATCGCCGGACATTCCATCCATTCTGGTGGAGACCGGCTTTATCTCCAACCCGGGCGAAGCGCGCAAGTTGGCCACCGCCAGCTATCAGAAGAAAATGGCGCGCCAGATTCACGCGGGCATCCGCGACTGGTTCCTCAGCCACCCGCCTTCGGGCACCCTGGTCGCCTGGCAGAATCAGCAGGGCGGCACGCAGTACACCATCGCCAGCGGTGATACACTGTCCGACATCGCCCAGCGTTTTAATGTTTCGGTCGCCTCCCTGAAAAACCGTAACGGTATCAGCGGCTCACGCATTCTCGTTGGTCAAAAACTGATTATTCCCACAAGTTGAGACCGCCCCAAGCACCATGAGCCGCATCCAACGCCTGGATACCCGCCTGGCCAACCAGATAGCCGCCGGAGAGGTGGTGGAGCGCCCCGCGTCGGTGGTGAAAGAAGTGCTGGAAAACTGCCTCGATGCCGGCGCCACCCGCGTGGAAGTAGAGGTGGAGGCCGGCGGCAGTAAGCTGATTCGCATCCGCGACAATGGCGCGGGTATGGAGCCTGACGACCTGCCGCTGGCTCTGGCGCGGCACGCGACCAGCAAGATCGAGACGCTGGATGATCTGGAGCGGGTGGGCAGCCTCGGTTTTCGTGGCGAGGCGCTGGCCAGTATTGGTTCCGTCAGCCGCTTGACCCTGACGACCAACGCCCGTGAAAGCGGCAGTGAGGGCACCGCCGCCCACTGCGAGGGCCGCGAGATGGCGGTGACGCTGAAGCCGGCGCCCCATCCCCAGGGGACCACGGTAGAAGTACGCGACCTGTTCTTCAATACACCGGCCCGACGCAAATTCCTGCGCACCGAAAAAACCGAATTCGGCCATCTTGAGGAGGTGGTCAAGCGCCTTGCCTTGAGCCGCTTCGACGTCGCCTTCAGTCTGCGCCACAACCAGCGCGTGATCCACAACATCAGGCCCGGCAGCAGTGAGGCTGAAATGCAGCGCCGGGTGGCGAGCGTGTGCGGCCCCGCCTTTATGGAACAGGCCCTGTATATTGAACGCGAAGTGCCGGGCCTGAAACTCTGGGGCTGGGTTGGCCTGCCGACCTTCTCGCGCTCCCAGGCTGACCTGCAGTATTTTTTCGTGAATGGCCGCGTTATCCGCGACAGGCTCGTGGCCCACGCCGTACGCCAGGCCTACCGCGATGTGCTCTACCACGGCCGCCACCCCGCCTTCGTGCTCTACCTCGAGCTCGACCCCGCCCAGGTCGATGTCAACGTGCACCCCACCAAGCACGAAGTCCGCTTCCGCGATGGCCGCGAAGTACACAACTTCATCTTCAGCACACTGCATAAGGCGCTGGCCGACGTGCGCCCGGAAGCCGCCACCGCGCCCACCCAGCACCAGCCGCTGGAAGAGGGCCTGGCCGTTAATCGCGAAACCGGCGAGATCGCCGAGCAGGGAGCGCTGAGCTGGGGCGCGCCAGCTGCGCGGGCTCCAACGTCCTCGGCCTTGACCCCCATGATGACCCAGTCCACCATGCAGGCCTACGCCCGCGTACACCCGCTGCCAGCACAGGACACTGACGAAGAGCCCCCACCCCTGGGCTACGCGCTGGCGCAGCTCAAAGGCATCTATATCCTCGCCGAAAACGCCGAAGGCCTCATCCTTGTCGACATGCACGCCGCCCACGAACGCATTACCTACGAGCGCCTCAAGCAGGCTCGGGACGAAGGCAGCATCCAGAGCCAGCCCTTGCTGGTACCGCAGTCGATAGCCGTCAGTCAGAAGGAGGTGCAGGTGGCCAGCGAACATTCGGCGCTTTTCGAATCGCTGGGACTCGCCGTCGATGTCGCGGGCGAAGAAAGCCTGGTGATCCGTCAGATTCCCGTCAGCCTGCGCGACTCAGACGTGGAACTGCTTCTGCGCGACGTACTGGCCGACCTGATCGAATACGGCACCTCAGAGCGCATTCAGGCGCACCAGAACGAAATCCTTTCGACCATGGCCTGCCATGGCAGCGTCAGAGCCAACCGCCGACTGACGATCCCCGAGATGAATGCACTGCTAAGAGATATGGAGGAAACCGAACGCTCCGGCCAATGCAATCACGGCCGCCCAACCTGGACGCAGCTGTCCTTAGATGAGTTGGATAAGCTCTTTCTCAGAGGTAGATAGGATTATTCTCTACTCGCCGGTCTCTGGCACGGGGGAGTTCCCCCAGGGACCGCTTAAAGCGGGCATCCATGCCAGCTTGGCTTCGGCCACACCCGGTACAGCGGGGTGGGCTCTCCATGGCCTCAGACATCCCTGGGGGAACTCCCCCGCCCCAGAGCCCTACCTTCTGGCATATTGTCGCACTCATGTCTGCAGATGAGCCGAAAGTATTCTGCCTGATGGGGCCGACAGCATCAGGGAAGACGGACCTGGCTATTCAGCTGGCCGATTACCAGAACTGCGAATTGGTTTCCGTTGACTAGGCCCTCGTCTATCGGGGCTTGGATATCGGCTCTGCGAAACCGGAATACCCGCATCATTTGGTTGATATTCGAGACCCTTCAGAGGCCTACTCCGCCGCCGATTTTGTCCAAGACGCAATTGCCGCCATCGAAGAAATCAGGGCGCGGGGACGGACCCCGCTGCTCGTTGGCGGCACCATGCTGTACTTCAAGGCGCTGTTGGAAGGTATGGCTGAGATGCCGGCGGGTGATCCGGCCATCCGGGCCGAGATCGAGTCTATGGCTGCTGAGCAGGGGTGGCCTCATGTGCACGCGGAACTGGCTAAGGTCGATCCGGAGTCGGCTGCGCGCATTCATCCGAATCACTCCCAGCGCCTGGAGCGCGCTCTTGAGGTCTATCGGGCCAGCGGGGTGCCAATGAGCGAGTGGCACGCGCGGCAGGCGCAGGGCAGCCCGCTGGCTGGGTATGAGGTGCGGCAGCTGGCGATTTGCCCCTGGGATCGGGCCGTTTTGCACGAGCGAATTGCCCTGCGTTTCCAGCACATGCTGGATGCGGGGTTTTTGGCGGAGGTGGGCACCCTGCACGAGCGCGGAGACCTGCACGCGGACCTGCCGGCCATTCGCGCGGTGGGCTATCGGCAGCTGTGGCAGCACCTGGCGGGGGAGTGCACGCTGGCAGAGGCCGCACAAAGCGGCATTGCGGCCACCCGGCAGCTGGCCAAGCGACAATTGACCTGGTTACGTAAATGGCCCGACCTTGAGTGGATTTTCACCGATCGTGAGGGGAACGTTCTGGAAAGTGACGGGTCTGAACCTGAGGAAAAGCTAACGGTGGTGGCCCGGGCATTGAAATTACTGGGCAGCGACACCATATCTTGACCAACCTATCTGGGTACGAGTGAAGATCTTGAGATGATCTATACTCGTAAGCAGTAGTAACGAGGGCCCGCGTTGCGATCGGATCCGGTAGGGCAGCCACCCGGCTGTGGATTCCGCGACCCAACAGAGGCCAGTTTGATTTTTTTCGGCTCGAGTTGAGCCTGCTCACGTTGAGGAGAGGTATCATGTCCAAGGGGCATACGCTACAAGACCCGTACCTGAATATTTTGCGTAAGGAACGCGTTCCCGTCTCGATCTACCTGGTTAATGGCATCAAGCTACAGGGCCAGATCGAATCATTCGACCAGTTCGTAGTATTGCTAAAAAACACGGTGAGCCAGATGGTGTATAAGCACGCCATTTCAACCGTGGTACCGTCTCGCGTGGTGCGTCTGCCGATGCAGAACCCACCGGAAGAGGACGGTGATAGCTAGCGCTGCGTGCGGGGCCGCCCTGGCGCGGCCCCAGCTGAGGTTTCACCGAGGTTCCGTTGTTTTTTGATCGACCCGAGTCGGGCGAACGCGCCGTACTCGTACATCTCAATCTGGCCAGCGAGTCGGAGCGTGAAGATCCCCGGGAATTTGAAGAACTCGTGCTTTCTGCAGGAGGAGACCCGGCTGCCTATGTGATGGGCCAGCGGGAAGCCCCCCACCCGCGCACCTTCGTGGGCAGTGGCAAGCTCGAGGAGATCCGAGGCGAGGTGCATCAGCACGAGGCCGAGATCGTGATGTTCAATCACGCCCTGAGCCCGAGCCAGGAACGTAACCTGGAACAGGAGCTGAAGTGCCGCGTGCTGGACCGCACCGGACTGATACTGGATATCTTTGCCCAGCGCGCCCGCACCCACGAGGGTAAGCTGCAGGTGGAACTCGCCCAGTTACAGCATATGAGCACGCGGCTGGTGCGCGGCTGGACCCACCTGGAGCGGCAGAAGGGCGGCATTGGCCTGCGAGGCCCGGGTGAAACCCAGCTCGAGACCGACCGACGCCTGCTGCGCGCCCGGATCAAGTCCATCAGCTCGCGCCTAGACAAGGTGCGCAAGCAGCGCGACCAGGGCCGCCGGGCCCGTGATCGCGCGGATATCCCCACCGTATCGCTGGTGGGCTACACCAATGCGGGTAAATCGACGCTGTTCAACCGTTTGACCGAGGCTGAGGTCTACGCCGCGGATCAGCTGTTTGCCACGCTGGATCCCACCATTCGTCGCCTGCAGCTCGATAACCTCGGCCCGGTGGTCCTGGCGGACACGGTAGGCTTTATTGCCCACCTGCCGCATAAGCTGGTCGAAGCCTTCAAAGCCACGCTAGAGGAAACGCTGAAAGCGGATCTGCTGCTGCACGTGATTGATGCGGCCAGCGAAGAGCGCGATGACAATATTTACCAGGTGGCGGACGTATTGCAGGAAATCGGGGCTGACCAGATTCCGCAGCTATTCGTCTTTAACAAGCTCGATCTGCTGGAGCAGGCACCGCGTATAGATCGCAGCGAAAACGGCAAGCCAGAGCGCGTATGGCTGAGCGCGGCTACGGGCGAGGGCTGCGACCTGCTACTCGAGGCCATCGCGGAACTGCTCGGTGAAGACATGGTCGATGAAGAGCTGGCGCTGGCCCCCGACCAGGGTAGCCTGAGGGCCGCCCTGTACAGCCTGGGAGCGGTGCAATCTGAGGATTATGGCGAAGACGGCGGTGCCACCCTGAAGGTGCGGCTACCCCGGGCTGACTGGAACAGATTAACAAAGAAGGGTCCGGAGCCGGTTTATTAAGAGCGCTTGCGCCCCTTCTGTCACGCCCGCGAATGCGGGCATGACACGGTAGAAAAAGTGATAGACTTGCGCGTCCATAGATAAGGAGTTCAATTTATGTCCTGGAACGAACCGGGCGGCGGCAACAACAAACCCAGGGATCCCTGGGGCGGCGGCGACCAGGGTCCCCCCGATCTCGACGAGGCGCTGAAGCGCCTGCAGGAGCGCTTTGGCGGCCTGTTCGGCGGCAAATCCGGCGGCGGTAGCGGCGGTGGCAGTAGGGGTATTCCCATGGCGCTCTTGGGCGTCGTGGCGGCAGGCGCATTGCTGGTTTGGGGCTTGATGGGCTTTTACCAGATCGATGAGCAGGAGCGGGCCGTGGTGCTGCGCTTCGGTAAATACCTCGATACTAACCAGCCGGGCCTGCAGTGGAACCCGCCCCTGGTCGACGAGGTTATCAAGGTCAACACAACCCGAGTGCGGGACGCTCGCCTACGGGAAATCATGCTGACCCAGGATGAGAACATCGTCGAGGTACAGCTGACGGTTCAGTACGTGATCGACAATCCAGAAGACTTCGTGCTTAAGGTGCGCGATCCGGAGCGCTCTCTGGGGCACGCCGCCCAGTCGGCGCTGCGCCATGTGGTCGGCGGCACCATGATGGACCCGGTTCTGACCGAGGGTCGTGCCCAGATCGCGGTTGACGTGAAACAGCGCCTGCAGGAGTACCTCAACGATTACGAAACCGGCATCCAGGTGTCACAGGTCACGGTTGATGACTCGAAGCCGCCCACGCAAGTGCAGGCGGCCTTCGACGACGTGATCAAGGCACGAGAGGATGAAAACCGGGTGAAGGACGAGGCGCAAGCCTATGCTAACGGTATCGTGCCTGAGGCCCGCGGTCAGGCCCAGCGTCAGCTGGAAGAGGCCAACGCCTACAAGGAGCAGGTCATTGCCAACGCCGAGGGTGAGGCGGACCGCTTCAACAAGCTGTTGGCGGAGTACGCGAAGGCACCGCAGGTGACCCGCGAGCGCCTCTACCTCGACGCGATCGAATCCGTTTACGGCAATTCAGCCAAGGTGATGGTCGACGTGGAGGGTGGCAACAACATGATGTATCTGCCGCTCGACAAGCTCGTGCCGCAGGGTGGCGCCATGGGCGGCGCCAGCCGCAGCCTGGACATCAACAGCTCGAACATTCGCGAGCTGACCAATGCCGTAACCGAACAGCTGCGTCGCGATGCCGCCGCTTCATCCAGCCGTAGAGGAGGTCGTTGATATGTTACGCAGCCCGATCTTTATTCTGTTATTGGCCGTCGTTGCCTTTATCGTCAGTAACTCGTTGTACGTCATTAAGGAAACCGAGCGCGGCGTACTGCTGCAATTCGGTGAAGTGGTAAACCCCGACATCAAGCCCGGCTTGCACATCAAGATTCCCTTCGTGAATAACGTGCGCAAGTTTGACGGCCGTGTGCTCACCGTGGACAGCCAGCCCGAGCGCTTCTTCACGCTTGAGAAAAAGGCGCTGATCGTCGACAGCTACGCCAAGTTCCGCGTAGCGGATACCGCGACTTTTTACACGGCGACCAGTGGCGACGACTCACGCGCCATGAGTCTGTTGGCCCAGCGTATCAACGATGGGCTGCGCAACGAAGTGGCCGTTCGTACCGTACAGGAAGTGGTTTCAGGTGAACGTGACGAGCTGATGATCAACATTACCAATGCGCTGGACGAGGTTGCCCAGCGCGAGTTGGGGGTAGAACTTGTCGACGTCAGAGTGAAGCAGATCGACCTGCCACCGGATGTGTCGGAGTCGGTGTATCAGCGGATGAACGCCGAGCGTGAGAAGGAAGCCCGCGAGCTGCGCTCTCAGGGCCAGGAACTGGCAGAGGGTATTCGCGCTGCGGCGGATCGCGAGGTCACGGTGATCAGCGCCAACGCCTATCGCGACGCTGAACAGATTCGCGGTGACGGCGATGCCGAGGCTACGCGCATCTATGCCGATGCCTTCAACCAGGATCCGGAGTTTTACTCTTTTACTCGTAGCCTGCGCGCCTATCAGGACGCCTTTACCGGCCAGGGCGACGTGCTGCTGCTGGCGCCCGACAGCGACTTCTTCCGCTACCTGAAAGACCCCAGCGGCGGGTAGTTCTGACGCCACTCCCGCACGCGGGGGTGGCAAGGCACATGAAACTGCATCTCGGCTGCTTCGATAAGCCCGTCGCGGGCTGGCTGGCCTGAGGCACATCTGAAGCACCCCGAAGCAGGCCGCAAAAATACCACTGCATTGACCCCCGGCTATGGTAGAATTCGTCAACCGTGGGCTACGGAGTTTGTTGCCAAACATCGTTCCCACGGTTTTTTTATGCCTGATAAAAGTGGGGGGACCATGGACTTCTGGCAAGTGCTCCCCGCCGCACTGGCGCTGATGTTGATAGTTGAGGGGATGCTGCCCTTCATCAGCCCCAATCGCTGGCGTAATTTGCTGGCGGTGGTGGCGCAGATGGACGACCGCATCATACGTAATATTGGCCTGGGCAGTATGGGCCTGGGCCTGCTGATTTTGTATCTGGTGAATTGATGGCAACCGTCGACCGCTGGCAACTCCCGGACGGGGTGGAGGAAGTACTCCCGGCCCGGGCGGCTGCTGTGGAGCGCCTGCGGCGCGAGCTGCTGGACCTCTACCGCAGCTGGGGCTACCAGCTGGTTATCCCGCCCCTGGTCGAATTTACCGAGTCTCTCCTGGTGGGCCTGGGCGCCGACCTCGATTTACTCACCTTCAAGATGACCGACCAGCTCACTGGCCGCAGCCTCGGCGTGCGCGCGGACATCACCCCGCAGGTGGCACGTATCGATGCCCACAGCCTGCGCGAGGACGGCGTCAGTCGCCTGTGCTATGCCGGCAGTGTCCTGCACACGCGCGCCAAGACCCTGGCTGCCTCGCGCAGCCCGATTCAGCTCGGTGCTGAACTCTATGGCGACGGCAGCTTCTCTGCGGATGTGGAGATTATTCGCCTGATGCTGGCGACTCTGGAGCAGGCCGGTTTGACGGATATCACCCTGGATCTAGGCCACGTTGGCGTCTACGAGGCGGTGTTGGCGGAGGCTGGGCTGGACGACGATTTGGAGCCCGTGGTGTTTGACGCCCTGCAGCGCAAGAGCGTGCCCGACCTTGAGCAGGCCCTCGCGGGGCTCGCGCCTGAGGCCGCTGAGCTGATACTTGCGCTGGTTAACCTGCACGGCGGCGACGAGGTTCTGGCGCAGGCCATGGCGCTGTTTGGCGAGCGCGTGCCTGCGGCGACAGCTGCGGTGCAGGCAGTGGAGCAGGTGGCAGCGGCTCTGCGCTGCGTTAACCCGGCACTAACCGTGTACTTTGATCTCGCGGAACTGCGCGGCTATCACTACCATACGGGCATTGTCTTCGCCGCCTATGTGCCGGGCCATGGCCAGGCGCTGGCCAACGGCGGCCGCTACGACAATGTGGGCGAAGTGTACGGCCGCGCCGGGCGCCCGGCGACCGGCTTCGGCACCGACCTGAAAGCGCTGATCGAACTGCTGCCTGCAGAGGAAGATCAAGCGCTTGCGGGCGCGATCAGCATGCCCGAGAACAACGACCCGGCGCTGGCTGCGAAAGCGGCCGAACTGCGCGCTGCAGGTGAGGTAGTGATTACCAGCCTCGGTGGCGAGGTAGATGTGCGCTGTGACCGGCAGCTGCTTGAAGTGGACGCTGCCTGGGTTGTGGAAAAGATCACCTAGCGTTCTGCGGTGACAATGGAAGTAGAGAAACACCTATGAGCAAAAACGTAGTCGTTCTTGGCACCCAGTGGGGTGATGAGGGCAAGGGCAAGATCGTCGACCTGCTGACCGACCAGGCGAGCGCCGTTGTGCGCTTCCAGGGGGGCCACAATGCAGGCCACACGCTGGTTATCGAAGGCAACAAAACGGTGCTGCACCTGATCCCATCCGGTGTGCTACGCGAGGGCGTGCAATGCCTGATCGGTAACGGCGTCGTACTGGCGCCGGATGCCCTGTTGAAGGAAATGAAGGGCCTGGAAGAAGCCGGCGTGCCGGTGCGCGAGCGGCTGAAAATTTCCCCGGCCTGCCCCCTGATCCTGCCCTATCACGTGGCTCTGGACCAGGCGCGCGAAGCCAAACGTGGCAACGAGAAAATCGGTACCACCGGGCGCGGCATCGGCCCCGCCTACGAAGACAAAGCCGCGCGTCGCGGTCTGCGCCTGGGCGACTTGAAAGACCCGCTGCGCTTTGAAAAAAAGCTGCGCGGGGTGATGGAGTACCACAACTTCCAGTTACAGCACTACTACCAGGTGGAGCCCTTGGACAGTGACAAGGTACTGGCCGATACGCTGGCCATGGGCGAGGAACTTCTGCCGCTGATGGCCGATGTCACCGCCATGCTGCATGAATTTCGCAAAACCAATGCCCGCATCATGTTTGAGGGTGCCCAGGGTAGCCTGCTCGACATTGATCACGGCACCTATCCCTTTGTCACCAGCTCTAACACGACCGCTGGCGGCACCGCCACGGGCTCCGGCTTCGGCCCGCTTTACCTGGATTACGTGCTCGGGATTACCAAGGCCTATACCACCCGCGTGGGCTCCGGGCCCTTCCCCACGGAGCTCTTTGACGAGACCGGCGAGCACTTGGCCCAGAAGGGCCACGAGTTCGGTGCTACCACGGGCCGGCCGCGTCGCTGCGGCTGGTTTGATGCGGTGGCCTTGCGCAATGCCGTGAATATCAATTCCGTCAGCGGCCTGTGTCTGACCAAGCTTGATGTGCTCGATGGGCTGGAAACTATCCAGATTTGCGTGGGCTACGCCGATGATGATGGCAAGGAAGTGCCGAATCCGGTCGACTCTGATGATTACGAGGGTCTGCACCCGGTCTATGAAGTGGTTGACGGCTGGTCTGAGTCAACGCTGGGTGCCAAGTCGCTCGACGACTTGCCCGCGGCTGCCGTCGCCTACATTCACAAGATCGAAGACGTGGTGGGCGCGCCGATTGATATCATTTCCACGGGGCCTGATCGGGTGGAGACAATTGTTCTGCGGCATCCGTTTGGGTAAGTGCTGAGTGCGCTGAGCCGGCAGAGCGGCATATGCTCGTAAGATCCGCTGCGGCGCAGTTTCAAAACTGCTGCAACAGGGGATCAGGTTAGTGACCACCAAAACCGCTAACATCCAGCGGTGGAGCCGCAACTCACTGCCAAACCTGCTGTCCATGCGCGCGTCAAACTCATCCAGCCGCGCCCCCCGGTGAGCTATTATTATGCGCTAGCCGAAACGAACTTTCGCCATCAAATACGTTCACACACCAAGCCAGTTATCGACAAAGGAAACTCAACATGCCTAAAGCCATCCTTCATCTTTCCGCCGTGCTAGCGGCCACCGCGCTGCTCACCGCCTGTGGCAACAGCGCCCAGATGGGCTTCTCCAGCCAGGTGCCGCATATCGCCGTGGTGGGGGAGGGCGAGGAGACGCTCGAGCCGGATATGGCCACGCTGACCCTGGGCGTAGTAAGCGAAGCGGAAGAGGCGGACGACGCGCTCGAGGCCAACTCAATGGCCATGGGCATGGTCATGGAGGCCATGGAGGAAGAGGGCGTTGACGAGGCGGACCTGCGCACCAGCAATTTCAGCATTCAGCCAAAGTATGTCTACCCGAAGAACCAGGCCAAGCACGGCAAAAAGCCGCGTATTGTTGGCTACACGGTACGCAATACGCTCACCGTCACCGTGCGCGACCTGGATGACCTCGGTGATATCCTGCAAAAATCTGTGGAACTGGGTATCAACGAAGGGGGCAATATTCAGTTCGGCAATGCAGAGCCTGAGGCGGCGATTTCACTGGCGCGCCAGCGCGCCATGCTCAATGCGGTGGCCAAGGCTCGCACCCTGGCCGATGCGGCAAACGTCGATCTCGGCCCGCTGCTGCAGGTCAGTGAGCAGCAGCGCAGCCCGCGGCCCATGGCCCGCGGTGTGGCAATGATGGCGGCGGATGCTGCGGCGGAATCCGTACCCGTAGCGGCCGGAGAAAACGTCTATCGCGTGACGGTGAATGTGAACTACGGTATCGATCAGTAGCGCCGCGATCCCCTGCCCGGGCGCTTGCTCAGGTGCCCGTAGAGGCCTTGTCACGCAGGGCAGGCGCTAAACGCCCCGACGTCAAAACCAGCACTCGGTCCGCCAGCGCCAGGCTCGCGGGCCGGTGGGTGATCAGCAGCACGGTTTTATCTTTGAGTAGCTCACGGCACTCATCAATAAAGGACTGCTCCCCGGCCGGGTCGAACATGGCCGTGGCTTCGTCAAACACCAGGATGGGTGGATCGATAAGAAGCGCGCGCGCCAGCGCCAGGCGCTGCCGCTGGCCGCCGGAGAGCTTCAGGCCCTGGTCGCCGATGACCGTGTTGTAGCCTTCTGGCATCGCCTCAATGAACGCTGCCGCATGGGCACGCTGCGCTGCCCTGCGGATGCTGGCCTCATCTGCAGCGGGTCGACCGTAGGCAATGTTTTCGGCCACGCTGCCGTGCAGGAGCAGCGTGTGCTGTGGCACAAGGCCGATCTGGCTGCGCAGGCTCGACAGCGTGACCTCGCGTAGGTCTGTGTCATCGAGTAGCACGCGGCCCTGCTGGGGGTCAGCGAAGCGCATCAACAGCGATACGAGAGTGGACTTGCCCGAGCCGTTCTCGCCCGTAAGAGCCACGGTCTCTCCCGCCGCGATGGCAAGGTTCAGGCCGCTGAGAACGGCCTTGCCCATTGCCTCGGCCCCTCTTTCGTCCTCGCTTTCGCCATAGCAAAAGTGCAGATTCTCAAAAGTAATCGCACCTGATACGGGGGGCAGTGCTGGCAGCCCTGCGTCCTGCGGCTCTGGCGCGGTATCGAGGAAATCAATGATGCGCTCGGCCGCGCCCCGCGTGTATTGCACCTTGCCCCATACCGCCGCCAATCTGCGGATGGGTTCCACCATCATGAATGCATACAGCAGCAGCTGTACCATCTCTGCTGGCGCCAGCGCACCGCCGCTAACGCGGCTGCCCGCCAGCCACATCAGGCCAATCAAGCCAAGGCCCGCAATCAGGGTCACAGCCGGCCCCATGATCGATTCGGCAAGGAGCGTTTTGCGCGACAGGCTGTAGAGCTCGCTATTCCTCGCCTCAAAGCGCTCGCGCTCCTCGCCCTCCCGCGCGAAGGCTTTTACCGCCGGAAGCATGCCCAGGTTTTCCTCGATAAAGGCGATCAGGCCACTGTAGGCGTCGACCAAGGCCCGCGATAGGGGCCGGATACGCCGTCCCACCAGCTTGATCACCACGAAATAGAAGGGCAGCAGAACCAACACCATTGAGGCGATCAGCGGATCGAGCAGGGCCATCAGGGCAACGGCCCCGGCAAAGGTCAGCGTGAGCGGCAGCAGGCTCACCAGCGTGTTCGTAACGAAGCTGGCAATAATGCGTGAATCGTTGGTCAGGACGGCCAGGTGATCGCCGGCCCGCCCGTCTTGCAGGTAGCCCAGCGGTAGCACCTGCAGGTGCTGAAAAAGGCGCGTGCGGAGCTGTGCGCCCATCTGCATGCCCACGCTGCCAACGTACCAGGCCGCCGCAAAGCCGACGAGGCTGCGCACCAGCATCACGCCGATCCAGATGGCCAGTACCTGCTGCATGGAGAAGGGCGATGCCTCCGGTTCCAGTACCGAGGCCGTGAGTTGGCCTGCGAGCCAGGGCTGGGTCAGGGTCAGAGCTGATTCCGCCATCAGGATCAGTACGATCAGCAGTAAGGCGTGGCGGTGCGGGACGAGGTAGCCCAGCAGCGTACGAAAGTTCATAGGTGCATGTGCAAATTCATCAGCCCAGACTACACAGCGAGCCGCCCTGCGTCACCACTGCAAAGCCTCAATGAGCCCTACTACGAGCCTTGGTAACTGTTGCTAGTGCCGATAGAATCCAGATTGACTGCACTCTTCAAAGGACCTAATGTGTAGTTTGCGTATGCCCCCTGGCCCTGTTTTACTTGGAGCAGCCCATGAAGTTGAAATTGTTAACCGCAGCTTGCGTTCTCATACCTTTGTCTGCCAATGCACTCATGACCAAGTCTGAAGTCGCTGAGAAAGTAGAAGAGCTTCTTAGCGCGGGCACCCCCTTACCTGAAATCATAGAAGTTCTGATTGCTGACGGCCGCAATCGTGCTGCTGCGACAGCGGCGGCCGTTGATGTCTCTACAGGTGCGAATAAGCTGAGATTTGCCAAAGCGGGTATCTGCAACGCTGGCGGGCCGGACGAGGCCGCTCAGATCGCAGATGCCGCCATGGCCGTCGGTGGAGATGCCGCTGGCGCCATAGATGATTCTGTCGCTCTGTTCAATACGCCGAGCTGCAACGAATTTTTAGATACCAGCGCTGGCGTGAATCCCTTTGTGCCACCGGCTGTTGATATCAGCGGTGGCTCATCCGCTGCTGGAGGTGTCAGTCCGTCGCAGTGACTTTCAGACTGTTTCTGGCAAGGCAGCTTGTGAGCTGCCTTTTTTGTTTGAGTGCATCGATTTCCGCTGTTACATACGCCGATCTCGAAGCAGGCTATGACCTTTTCGAGGCGGGTGATGTCGATGCCGCCGTACGTGAATGGCAGGCTGCTGCAGCGGTCGGTAACGCTACCGCTCAGCTGAATCTAGGGCAGCTATATCGGCAGGGTCGTGGCGTAGAGCGGGACCTGCAGGAAGCTATTCGCTGGTACAGCATGGCTGCAAACAACGGTTCTGAGATAGCTCGGTACAACTTGCTCGTTATGTTTGATGAGGGCTTACTTAGCGATAACCAGTATACCAGCGTGTTTGGACCTATGCCGATTGGGCCTACGTCTGAGCCGGCAGCACCTGTTGAGGCACAGCCAGCAACGTCATTCCTTGTGCAGGTGGTGGCTGCCAGCTCGTTATCCGGCGTAAAGGCCTATGCCCGCGAGCACGCTGATGCGCTGGGGCCTGGCATTAAGATACTGACCACTGAACGCGATGGTAAACCCTGGCATATACTTGGGCTAGGTCCTTTCTCGGAAGACGATGCCCGAGCCACTCTCGCTGAACTACCAGGGCAGATTCGCGCTTTGGGCGCCTGGGTACGGCCAGCGAGTGACTTGCTTGAGCCGCAGTAATGCTCGCGGGCGCGGACTTTTCTGCATATGCTAGCTGAGCTACTCAGCGACGCCTTTGTCGCTGCTTCATGGTTGGTCGATCATTTAGATGCTTAGAGTCGATGTAGACGTAGTCGTTATAGGTTCCGGCCCTGGGGCTGGGGCCGCACTGTCGCAGCTTTCTGCAACGAGCGCTCGAGTTGCAGTTCTTGAAGCCGCTGAACTCCCGCGCCCTAAGGCCTGCGGCGGACTGACGCTGTGCAGTGCGTTGAGAGACTTTCAGTGGCTGTTATCTGACGTATATCAGCGCCGAATCGTCAGGCGGTCTTATCGGTTTCGAGGCGGCGATCTGCATGGCGAGGAACGACAGGATACTCCTCTCTCTCTTGTCGACCGCGCCGAATTTGATGCGGCGCTTGTCCTTAATGCGCTGTGTGCTAGCCATGGCAGCATTCGACTCTACGAAGGTTGCCGAGTGGTGCGGGTAGAGGAGTTTGAGGATTCAGTTGAGGTCACGATTGAGGGCGGCACCGTGTTCCGCGGAGACTACTTGATCGCCGCTGATGGTGTCGCAAGCCTTACTGCGCGCTGTTTGTCTATGCCGCCCAGAGGTGTCGCCGGGCCGTCGGTTGAGGCGGACATAGTAGTAAGTTCGGAAGCTTTTGCGGGCTTTTCTGAAAGCGTTTTCTTCGATTACTTTTGCCTGCCGCAAGGTTATGGTTGGATCTTCCCGAAACAAGACCGGACTTTGAACGTTGGTGTTGTTAGCTGGGACCGTAAGGCCAAGGTAGCACTGCATTTCGCGCAGTTTGTTGATAGCTACTTAAATGAAGCGGATGTCATCTCGAAGCATCAGATCGCCTTTCCGATACCTGCTTTTCGCGGTGAAGGAGCCGTCGCAACTCGTCGAGTGTGTCTCGTCGGGGACGCTGCAAGCCTGGTTGACCCTGTTTCGGGGGAAGGAATTCGCTATGCTCTCATTAGCGGAGCACTTGCCGGAAAGACAATAGCTGGTGTCCTTGACGCTAGTTTTGGCGGAGCGGTGCATCGAATGGGCTGCCTGGCTTATGAGCGGGATGTGCGCTGTCAGGTAGAGCCTCAGTTGCTGCCGATTCTGCGCTTCGCTAGCTTACCGTTTAATGAGGCCCCCGAGCATTATTATCGACGTTTTGTTTTGGGTGGCCGTAGCAAGGCATACTCGTGATCACACCGTTACTAACCTTCCGAGACAGGCTCTTCGTAGTGCGAGTGAGTTGCCAGATCCCGCTGATGGAAGTCTGGTTGCGGATGACGAGTTGTCGCCACTGTTACCGCTCGCTTGAATGGCTGGCCCAATACGTTCCGCCTTATCGAACCCAGCGGGGCGGGTATGACGCAGCGGATAGGCTGGCGCAGATCGTGGATTATGCAAACGAACGTTTCTCGCTGTATCCAGCCGACTGTCTGACCAAATCACTCGTCCTGCATTACCACTTGAAGCGCTTAGGTTGGCGGCCGCGGCTTGTGTTTGGTGTACGCACGCTGACAGGCCAGTTTCAGGCACACGCGTGGCTGGAGCTTGATGGTCGACCACTGCAACAATTAACGAACGTCCGTGAAATCTATACGCCCATGGATGAACTTCCACAAAGCCTCGGCGGCTCAAGCAAATGAGCGCGTTTTTCGCGCTGGTACATTTTGATGGATCGCCAGTCGATCGTGATGAGTTGCAGCGCATCGCAAAATACTTTTCACGTATCGGCCCTGATCTGCAAGAAGTCTGGACAGCGCCCGGTGTTGGCCTTGTGCATGCTTTGCTGAAGACAACACCGGCAAGTATCAATAGCGTTCAACCGGTCAATGATGGACGGTATGTAATCGTCGGAGATGTACGTATAGACAACCGTCAGGCGATGTTGGCAAAACTCCGGCACAACGGTGTCCCATTCAGTGATGACGCAGCGGATGCGGCGATCATGCTAAGCACTTGGAGAATTTGGGGTAAGGCCGGCATCGAGAACCTGCGCGGGGACTTTTCGGCTGTCATCTGGGATCAGGATGCTGCCGCTCTCTATGGGTTTTGTGATCAACTGGGTGTACGGCGGCTCTACTATGCGTGCTTGGGTAGAGCGCTCTTAGTATCCAATGCAATGAATGCCATCTGTGAGTTCCCGGGTATGCCCAGGAGTTTGAATGATCAGTCGGTGATGGAATTCTTGGCCTTTGGCTTCAACACGAATCCTGCATCAACTATCTACAAACATGTGCAAGCGTTGCCGCCTGCCCACATCATGCGCTCCTGCGATGCTGAGATCATTCAAGAGCGATACTGGGATTTTGCACCTCAGGCCCTAACCGAGGTGAGGAGCGTCTATGACTTCGTAGACCTTTTCAAAGAAAAGCTGACCCAGGCGGTGAATGCGAGGCTGCCGGATGGCGATTTCGCCATAGCTATGAGCGGGGGCCTGGATTCCACAGCCGTGGCGACGCTGGCTGCGCAATCCAGCTTCAGGTCTGGGCGCATGGCTGCCCATACCCTCGATATCAGCAGCCTTTGGCCTGAAGATGAAGAGCTTGCCCATGCGCGCAATGTAGGGAAGCAGTGTGGATTTCCGGTCTATCCCCATGAGCTGCGCCCTGAAATGTGCTTTCAGGCGGAACCGGAGGGGTTTGTAGACTGGCTAGCGGCAGAACCTAGTTTCGACAGCTTCGGCTTGGCTTTTCGCGTTGTGCTTGATGAGATGTCTGAGGGCTGTCGAGTTGGGCTTAGTGGGCTGGGTGCAGACCCACTGATGATGTCCAGCCGAATGCACTTTATTCGATTGCTGCAGCAGGGCCATTGGTTGCGGCTTACCAGGGATGTGCTGGATTTTCTTCGCGTACACCGTCGTCGTCCGGCGCTGCGCCTGCGCAGCTCGCTGAAAACTCGGTTCGAGCGCTCGCCGTTGCAGCCTGGCCTGCCGCCGTGGTTTCGTCCCGAACAGGCGGAACGCGCGGGACTGCAGGCGCGCTTTGAGGCAACGGACACGTATTACGCTACAGCTGGCGAGTGTCCAGGCTGCGAACGCGAGGAGGCGCTGGCCCAGGTGCGCTCACCGATCTGGCGCAGCATTTTGGGGCGTTTTGATGCCCGGGTTTGTGGCGCGCCCATCGACTTTCGCCATCCGTTTTGGGATGTCAATCTCGTTGAGTTTTTGCTGAGCATGCCGGCAAGCCCGTGGTTCGAAAGTAAGCAACTGTTACGCACGGCCATGCGAGGGGAACTGCCGGAGGCAGTCCGTATGCGGCGCAAGGCCATGCCGCGAGTCTCCCCTGTCTATCGCGCGATGCTATCGCCCAAGGCCGGCAAAAAAGGGAATCAAGCCATGAGTCCGGTGCTGGCGGAGTATATTGACCTTGACAGATATCAACGTATCATTAGAGCCACGGGTAAGTTGAGGCCAGAAGAGACGCAAGTCGCCACACTCCCGCTGAACTTCTCGAACTGGGCGCAAAGCCAACAGCTGTGAAAGTACTCGCTGACGGCGAGCCGACAAGGCAAGGGTTATGGACAAGCGATTAGATGGCAGGAGTGGGGAAGCGATGGACATCCAAGAGGATGGCGATGGACGTGAAGTTAGACGCCGAAAGGAATACTCCTCTCCGGCGGTAAAACAGTTTGGTGACTTGAGAGCTTTGTCTAAAGGAACGCTGGCATACAGCGCCGAAGAGGGTGCCTATCAAGAGATGAACCCGCCCTCCTGAGGGCAGCACGCAACACCCCATTGGAAGAAGTCCATTACTTTCACGGCTACGGTACTAGTATCGAAGCCCCGTTTGAACTGACCAGCCTAGATATAGCGCCCCCAACCAGAGACCCGGGCATACGCATACTGATCGCTTCAACCGAAGATAGCAGCCAACACTTCAACTTTGTACATACGCTTAGCCATAAAACCGCGGGACGCGTCGATCACGCGAAGCATGCGCCCGAACATGACGACCTGGAACCGGACCAAGTAGGCTATCGTATTGATTACTGGGGTGGGCTGTCATTCACGCTGGATGCGAGCGGCCGTCACATTTGGGTCGATTCGCCAAAGAGTATGGCTTGTCGAGATGTGGAAGCCTATCTCACTGGGCCCGTGCTGGCCTATGCGCTAAGGCTGCAGGGGCACTTGTGTTTGCATGCGAGTGTCATTGATATGCAAGGCGGGGCGATCGCTTTGGCGGGTACCAGTGGCAGCGGTAAGTCGACCACTGCCGCGGCTCTTGTTGCGCGGGGACACCGCTTAGTGAGCGACGATGTGCTTGCGCTCCAGTTTTCGGCTTCCAGCGCTTTAGCACTGCCTGGTAAGTCTGAACTTCGCCTATGCGAAGATGCATTGCTGGCCTTAGGGCTCGATACAGGCCCAAACCACCAACACGGCGACAAACATTCGCTCAGAATAGCGGCGCACCGCGATACTCATCCTCCACCTACTCTGAAGGCGATATACCTTGGTGCCACCACCCAGCAGGGGGTTGAGATATCAGCTTTGGGCGCAACAGCCGCGATGACCCACCTCCTTGGCAATACCTATCCGGGGTACTACTACCGATTGCAAGCGCAACATAGAGCGAGAGAATTGGAACTAGTTCGAGCCCTGATGGATGCTGTGCCTGTGCGTCTGGTCGCCTGGCAGCGCTCGTTCTCACAGCTTGATACCCTGTGCGAAAACCTTGAAAGCGACTTCGCGAAGCTTTCGGCAGTCTCCAGCGATCACGCCAGTAGTATCCATCAGTGCTAGTATGAGCATATTGAGCGATTTTCTACGCTTGGGTATGCCGGCACCCAGATCTTTGTTGGATTTTGCCGCCCAAGCCGCGGTGCTCGAAGCCTCCGAGAGCCTGCCTTGCATTGCTGAGGTGCTGCTTGAGTGCCGGCTACAGTCTAAACGTCAACAAGTAGATCTTTCGCAGCGTCTACTGCGGGAACAACTGCCGCAGTGGCAGCGCGCCTGGGCCTTGTCCCGGCCCAGGTTTCACGGCTCGGAAGAAATCTCGAATCTGATAGAGCGTTGGGCCCGTGACGAGCAGTGGTATCGATTGCTAAAGGGGATATGGTTGGAGTTCGATCTAGCCGGAGTTGACGCCGCCCCAGCGGTCTTTTTTGACATAGATCGCAGTGATTATGACCAGCCAGAGCGAGTCATCGCATGGATGAGTCAGTGTGCAAACCTGTTGGGCATCGCCGCGGATGTCAAGGTTGCTCTGTTTGAGGCATTGCGCTGTAGCGCGCTTCCCGCGTGCTCAGCACAGCCCAGTTATATTGGTTTAATGCTCTCTCGGCAGCCGGCGTCCCTGCGTGTCCAATTCAGTGGTTTGCGCCCGAACCAGGTCCTGGCCTTACTTGAGAGTGTGCCTTATTTGTATCCAGTGAATGCAATAGACAAAGCAGTCAGCCTGCTGATGAACTTCTACGATAGGGTGGTACTCTGCGTAGACTTCGCTCCCACTCTGCAAGCTAGGGTTGGGCTGGAAGCCTTTTCAGCTTCTCTGGTGCCTGGCGCTAGGCTCGCCGACATGATTGTCGCACTGGAAGACGCGAGTCTGTGTACCAGAGAGAAAAAAGCTGAGCTGCTAGCGTTGCCATACTATGCAAGCCCCTCACTCGAGAATCTGAACTGGCCTGAGGACTTTGTGCTGGAATCTTTACTGGGTCCTGAGGAGGAAGTGATGCAGATAGACTGTCGTCTCAATCACCTAAAACTGGTATGCAACCCGGATAAGCCTCTTGAGGCGAAAGCTTATCTCGCCGTGTCGAATCAGCATTTGGTTACCGGTTCCGATTTAGCTGCATCAGCATCCATGTAACGCCGAGCTCGCATCTGCCAATCAACGGCATGTGCGCGAAGCAGTTCTTCCCTTGATATCTGAAAGCCCGCGTTCCTGGCGATGCCGATGACATCCTCTAGGCTGGACGCAACGCTGAGTCCAAGCCTGTCGTCCTGAGATCGTAGATGGTGAATGAAGTCTAAGGCAACTTGAAGGGACAAATTGAATTCCGTTTAATCAGTGAAACGATCGATCAATTCGTGCAAGTAGTCCATAACAGTGTGCTCGCTGTCAAAGCGCTTCGGATCTTTAGTCTGCAGAAATTCGGTTAAGTCGTGAAGGCTGCGTGCACCGTCAAGCATGTTCAAGATCTGCAGCGCTAAACGGCCATCACGGTTCAGCTGGGGCATGTAGTCGGGAGCGTGCTTGGCCATGTTTGCCAGGCTGCGGGGTGAAGCGAGAAACGTGGATTGGCGGACTAAGGCGTCGGGAGTTTTTAATGACCAAGTCCAATCGCGATGCGCAGAGTGTATGACCTTTGCATGAATCTCGTCGCCTTTGCTAAGCGATAGCGGCTTAGCGATAGGTAAGAGTACCTGTCGCCAGTGTGTCTTTTCGGCACCGGGCGCGGTTGAAAGCCACTGCTGCCCTAGCTCGACCTCAAACCAACCCAACAAGCCATGACACTCGCCCCCAGAAGTAACGGTAAACTGGCTCTCTGTTCTACAATTCACCGAGGTGTCTACCATAAAGTCCAGATGTAAAAGCTGCTGCTCCGGAGCCAGCAGAATCGCCTCATGCTGCTGGGGACTGGCATGCTGTAGCGAATTTGCCGAAAACTGCCGAATGGGTGAGAGAGCGCCGCTGTAAAGCTCACTTCTCCAGCAGTCTATGCGCGAATCGAACAATCTCGGCGCATTCGCGGGAGCCGTTAGCATGGTAGCGGCGCTGGGGATCATCGCGCCCCCGGGCCTTAACCATCGATCACGTGCAATCAATAGTGACGGGAGCAGGTCTTCAGTCAGTAAAAAGTTGCCGGTCATGACGGAGACGATGACGTCCACTTGCTCTGGTAGTTCAACGCCCTCAATAGTGTCGCGAAAGCACTGAATCTTTTGCGCGTGCGCGCTGGCCGCAACCGCTTGGCGCGTTACATCCATGATTTCCGCTGGGTCCACCATGTAGACCCGTTTGGCGCCGAGTTCCGCAGCGATGAAGCCCATTACACCGAGGCCTGAGCCTAGGTCCAGTACCACGGAGTCTGATGAGATAACCTCTTGCATCGCCTGCCGATACATTCTGTTGCGCACTTCGTCGAAGAACATCCCGCGCTGAGAATTGATGCTGTCATAGTTCATGGGGCCGAGTATATATTGTCTGAAAGCACCCAGGTAATGGGGTGACCGCGGAGGATCAGCAAAGGCGGACCAGCCTATGAGTGTTTGAAATTCTTACGCTGGCGCACTTCTTCGTGTCGCGCTAATGTGCGTGACTTTAGTATCGTGAGCAAAGATCGGCGCTCGACAGGTTGTGTGCGGGGTAGATGACTAAGGGCATTCAGAGCGAAATAAAGGCTGAGTCGATACTCTTTTTTCTGTTTCTGGCTTCGCTTGTGTGGGCGCCCCTACCGTTTGCCAGTGCCCGAGTCTGGGGTGTCGGCCTGCTGGCAGTGATCATTGGGAGCATCCTTTGCCTCTGGTTGTTACTGGCGCTTCTAAACCGGGCCAGTCTCTCGACGACGATTTGGCAAGCTGGGTGTGGACCACTTGTTCTGCTCCTGCTCGTTCAGGCTTGGATACTTCTGCAGACTGTCCCTCTACCGCCTGGGGTTGTGGCTGCCCTCTCGCCGCAGGCTTATGCTTGGCAGGTAGTGGAAGGATGGCGGCCAATAAGCCTTGATCCCTACGCTACTCGCCATCACCTGTTAGAGGGCCTCACACTATGCGGAGGCTTCTTCCTGTGTCTCGCGCTGGTTAACAGCCAGCGGCGAGTCGTACTCCTCCTGCAAGTGCTCGTATTCAGCGGCACGTTTCAGGCGGTCTACGGCGCATTTATGGTGCTAAGTGGTCTTGAGTACGGTTTCTTGGTGGAAAAGTATAGCGGTCGAGGTGTCGCAACCGGAACATTCGTCAACCGTAATCATCTGGCGGGCTATTTGAATATGTGCCTAGCGGCAGGCATTGGTTTGCTGCTTTCTCAGTTGGCCACTCGCAGCCCGCGAAACTGGAGGGAGAGGGCGCGAGCCTGGCTCCAGCTTTTGCTCAGCCCGAAGATGCGCCTGCGTATCTATATTGCGATTATGGTGGTTACGCTGGTACTCACGCGGGCGCGCATGGGAAACATAGCCTTTTTTACTGCGCTGGCAGTGGCCGGTCTGATCGCCCTGTACGCCAGCCGTCAGATTGGTAGCAGCTACAATTTCAACTGGCGCCTTGCGATATTCCTTGCGAGCTTGTTTCTGGTCGACATGCTGATACTGGGAAAGTGGTTTGGCTTCGACGAATTGTTGGAGCGCCTGTCGCAAACGAATGCCCCTCAGGAGGCGCGCGTACAGTCAAGTGCCTATGCCGCCGACTATCTACAAGCCTTTCCGCTCACTGGCAGCGGGGCCGGGTCCTTCTACGGCGTGTTCCAAAATTTTCAGCAGCCCGATCTGCGGGGACTCTATCTTCACGCCCACAATGATTACCTCGAATTTGCGGTTGAGCTAGGAGTGCCCGCAGCGGTCTTGTTGGGCGCGATATTGCCATGGGCCGGCTTCACGGCGTATCAGCTGCAGCGCAGAGAGAATCCGCTAGCTAGAGGTGTTGGCTTTGCGGTCACGATGACGCTTGTCTGGGTGACTATGCATTCCGCCACCGATTTTAACCTTCAGATCGCCGCGAATAGCCTCACATTCCTCACTTTACTGGCCCTGACGTTCTGCTGCCGTGGCCTCGCTGTAAAGTGAGGATCGCGGTTTGATTCGCAACATCCACCTGCGGTTACCCGCATAGAGTACAAAAAGTGTGTACTAAATCACTGCATAATTGGTGCTAAAGGGCCTCAATACGCTATTAATCTACTTTGATATTGACCTATACTCCGGGGCTACTAGGGCCAGTGTCGTTGAGTCGCAGGATGACTGGGATCGTATTCAGGATGATTAAGCTAGCGGTCATTGCGTTAATAATGGTCGCACCGGCGCTCTACGCCCAGACTCTGCAAACCGGGAGTTACCGGCCCGGCAATTGGCAGGCTGGCCCCGTGAATATTACCCCCGAGTTGGAAGTCGAGACTCGGTACGTCGATAACCTGTTCCGCACGGACGTTGACGAAAAATCCACCTGGGTGCTTGATACGCTTCCGCGGGTCAAGGCGTGGATACAAGATGGACCCAGCACCTACGCGCTCTCTGCGCAGCTTCAGGACTTCCGATACGAAAACAGTTCAGATGACGATTTTACCGACTATCAGGTGAATTTCGACGTGCATCACGAATTCAATTCGCGCAATGCGATCAATGTGAACGCCGAATACTTTGATGGCCATGAACAGCGAGGCACAGGGCTGACAGAGGGCGTCATCGCGCCAATTGTAGATGAGCCTATCGAATTTGATCGGGCGAGCTACGGTTTTGATTACACCTATGGTGGTGCTGGAAGTAAGGGGCGCTTGGTTCTGGCGGCGAAGAACGTGGAGTACGAGTACCAGAATTTCCGCGAGTTCACGGCTTTCAGGGATCGGGATGAGAGCACGTATTCTGGTACGTTCTTTTGGAAAACCCATCCCCGTAGCCGGGTTTTAGCAGAAGTCCGCCGGCTGGACTTGCAATATGATAGTTCTGTGAATAACGACGGCGGGGGTAGCCTGGATAGCACCGAGATGATGTATCTAGTGGGCGCCGAGTGGGATGCGACATCGAAGACCAATGGCTCGATACGCTTAGGTCGGTTTGATCGCGATTTTGATAGCGGGCTGCGGGAAGATTCGGAAGGGTTTCAATGGGAGATCGATCTATTTTGGCGCCCACGTACCTACAGCCAACTGAACTTTGAGACATTGCGGATACCGCGTGAAACAAATGGCCTTGGTAATTTCATAGACTCGCGCGAAACTTCACTACTCTGGGATCACGATTGGAGTGCTCGTTCCAGCACGCACTTCGGCGTGACGTTCGCCAATGATGACTACGAAGGGTCAGAGCGAAACGATGATCGTGTGTCCGCCAAGGCCGCTTACATGTTCAACTGGCACCCCAATCTTAAGCTTGGGGGCGGCTATCGCTTCGAGGAGCGAGATTCCGATCTTGACATCTTCGATTACACACTCAACGAGTTCTTCCTGGAAGTCGTGCTAGGCCTGCGTTGAATCTGGCTTGTTCCGAGCACTTTTGAACATAGCAGGCATCGTCGCATCACTGGCTTGTGTCACGACCGGAGCTCAAACCGTTAGCCAGAACCTACACTTCGCCGCAATTGAGGCGCAGCTCTCCTTTTGGTCGCGCGAAGGTTTCACGCCCAGTGCCAATATTCGACAAACTACCGAGCGCCGCGTGGACGATTTGTTGGGTAGTGCGCCAAGACACCCTGACTATCTCTCCCTGGGCGCGAATCAGCGAGCCTGGGAGGCCTTTTACTCCGGAGATGCCAGCCTTCGCACTGAGGCAGCGAGCCTTCAATACGCCTCCCTGCAGCAACGTCCCGCGCGCTTGGTCGGCTGGGTTCAATTGGCCCGATACGCGGAACAGGCCAGAGACAGAGACTTGCAAGAAATAGCGAGAGCTCAGGCGAAAGCGCTCCAGCTTGTAGGGAAACACAGGTAAACTAAGCTCTGGCAGGGGCTTCACGCGGCATGATGTTACGTATTCTCTTAGTGTTATTGACTATGGTAAGTGCCGTACAGGCACAAACGGACGGCTACCGATTGAATGCCGGTGATTCCGTGCGAATCTATGTATATGGCGAGCCTGACTTGACCTTTGATTCCTTATTGATTGGGCAGAATGGGCGCATTAGCTACCCTTTTCTGGGCGAGTTGATAGTGGCCGGCAAATCCAGCACTGAGGTTCAGCAATCGATTGAGCAGGGCCTCAAGCCAGATTATCTGATTGACCCTCGGATCAGTGTAAGCATTGTCAAATACCGGCCTTTTTTTGTGAACGGGGAAGTGAAGAAACCTGGGGGCGTTGACTACCAGCCAGGGCTCACGCTTAGAAAAGCGATCTCCCTGGCAGGCGGCTTTACCGAGCGGGCAAATCGCAAGACGATATTGCTCATTGCTCATGACGACCCTGACAGAGAAGAACGGAAGGTCGATTTGGACTATGAGGTGCATCCAGGTGACATCTTCACGATTCAGGACACCTTCTTTTGACGCGGACGGCTAACAACGGCGTTAGATGGAAGAGCAAGTCAAGGCACGGGCTGAGTCTAACCCTGCGTGTACCTTCATGAATCAGTTCCCCGCATCCCAATTTCCTGTGCAGCAGGTTACAGAACCTGATGATGACTTTATTGATCTTGGCCATCTGTTACGGGTCCTGCTGCGTTACAAGTGGGGCATTTTAGGTTTCGCGTTTGCCACTATGCTCGTGACGGGGTTCTTTGTGTTCAGCATGCAGCCGGTCTATCGCGCGGGCGCAACGATAGAGCTGGACAGCAGCAGAGCGAACGTGGTCAACGTAGAGGAGCTCTATGCGGTCAATACAAACAACATTGGATACACCACAACGCAGTTTGAGATTTTAAAGAGTCGTAGTCTGGCAGAACGAGTCGTTCGCAAGTTGGAATTGCACAAACACCCTCATTTCGCACCGAATGATGAAGATCAGGACGAGTTCAGCATACAACAGTGGGCGCGGAGTCTATTACCTGCTCGTCAGCAAGAGCCGCCAGAGCAGCTTACACCAGAAGAAAAAGAAGAACGCCTGATTCAGGGCATCACCAGTGCTCTGGCGAGCCGCATGACGGTTCGCCCAGTGGACTTCAGCTACATTGTTCATATCGGTTACGAGAGTACAAATCGGCAGTTAACCTCGCTGATAGTCAATGCTGTCGCCGAGGAGTTTATAAACAGCAATCTCGAATATCGCCTCTCCGGCACACTGCAGGCCACCGACTGGCTTGACACCAGGCTGTCTGAGCTGCAGATCAAGCTGCGTGGCAGCGAAGAGGCGCTGCAGGACTTCAGAGAGCAGGAAGGCCTGGTTAATATAGAAGGGGTCACTGGCCTCGGTGGAAATGAGTTGATCAGCTTGGGGCAGCGGTTGCAGGAGGCCACTCGCGCTCGCATTGAAGCCCAGAACGTCAAGGAGGACGTACAGGGCATGGGGAACGCAACGGTAGAGGAACTTTTGACTGTGCCGGCCGTGCAACGTCACCAAGCGATTGCTGATGTACGGCGCGATCAAAATGCCGCAGAGCGCAGGGTAGCGGAGCTCGGCAAGCGATACGGCCCACGACACCCCGCCATGCAGGCTGCGCAATCTGATCTGCAGGCGGCCAATCGAAATCTCGAGACGGAGGTGCGTAAAGTGGTGAGCGGTATCAGCCGCGAGTACGACTTGGCGTTCCGTAATGAGCAGCAGTTGCAGGCCAACTGGGAAGCGCGCAAAGGCGAGATGCAGGACTTTAATCGTGTAGAGTTCCAGTTACAGGAACTCCAACGCGAGGTTGAGACTAACCGCCAGCTTTATGAGATTTTCTTTACGCGAATCAAGAGCGTGAGCGAAACAGGCGGCTTTGAGAAGCCTCATGCGCGCATTCTCGATAGAGCCATAACACCGAGCGCGCCGTTCAAACCGAACAAGCAACAGAGCCTGATGCTGGCGTTTGTGTTAGGTGTGATACTGGGATGTAGCGCGGCCATCCTATTGGATGTGCTGGACAACACCATCAAAACCGGCGACGAGGTTGGCGACAAGCTCAAGACGAATCTCCTGGGTGTGGTGCCCATCGCTAACCAGGGCGATCACGGTTTCATTTCGCACACCTGGGAAGATCCTCGAAGTCAGTTCGCCGAATCAATACGCTCGCTGCGGACCAGTATGCTCCTGGCTAGTGTAGATGAGCCTGCCCAGGTTATTGTTGTGACGAGCACCGTGCCAGGAGAAGGCAAGAGCACCATCGCTCTAAACCTTGGTTCAGCGCTCGGCCAAATGGAAAAAACGCTTGTGATAGGGGCTGATCTACGTCGACCCAGCTTGGCTGGCAAATGTGGCTTGCCGCCGAATCACAAGGGGCTCTCGCATTTTGTGGCGGACACCGCTGAGTTGGACGAATGCATCCGATATCTGGATGAACTGAAAATTCACCTCATGCCTGCGGGCATCGTACCACCCAACCCGCTCGAAATGATAAGTTCGCGTAAATTTATGGACGCTCTTGCCATCCTTCGAGATCGATTTGATCGTATTGTCCTCGATTCCGCACCGGTTCAAGCTGTGAGTGACCCCCTGGTGTTAGGCTCCTATAGCGACGCTTTGGTTTATGTCGTCAAGGCCGACGATACGGCGGCTACCCAAGCGAGGAAGGGCATCGATACGATCTTAGGGAGCAATGGTCCTGTCAAAGGCGTCGTCCTTAACCAGTTTAATATCAAAAGGGCTAGTCGGTACTATGGCAAGAACCACTATTACCAATACGATAATTACTACCAACCCGACCGCGCGGCCCAGCGTTCCGAGCCAGTGTCCTAACCCTTTATCTCAGAGTCCGAATGAAAAGCTGGTTCGCCGTTCAATCCAAGCCTCGACAGGAAATCGTCGCTAAAGAACAGCTGGAACAGCAAGGGTATGGCACCTACCTGCCCCTTATCCGCCGCCGCAAACAGCGCAACCGCAAGTGGATTTACGCGACGGAACCTCTATTTCCCAACTATCTCTTCATCCGCGCTGACCCGAAGGAGCAGAGCCTGGCCCCGGTGCGCTCCACGGTCGGCGTAGCCAGGCTCGTGCGCTTCGGGGAGCTGCTGCGGCCTGTGCCTCCGCAGGTTATTGACTATTTAAGGCAATCTGAGGAAGTTGATGCGGGTCGGCGGGTTGATGACACTTGGCCGTTTCGGCCCGGTGATCGTGTAGAGATGTTGGCGGGAGCATTGGCCGGGCTCAGTGGAATTTACAGTATGGATGAGCCAAAGGATCGTGCTTCTTTGCTTATTGAACTGCTGGGACGTGTGAGCGAGGTCACTGTAAACCGGGCCGATCTGAGCGTGGGGCGACTCTGATTTTGCCTGTGCCGAGTCGAATACCAGGGACTTGAACGTGCGTCGCACATCGCCGAAGAGCGCATTGCAGAAAATAGCTGCGCCGCTGTTATTTGAAGATAAAGTCGTGATAGCCAGTAACGGCCGAAGCGGCTCTACGCTGTTACAGGAAGCCATCGCAGCCGGCCTGATAGCTTCCCGCTACCCTCGCCTGCGGGGCACGCCCTTGGCTGAGCCGATGCAGCTCCTGGCCATGAGCTTCACGCAGGATCTTAGTGAAGTACGAAGCAAGCCTGTGCCTGTGCAAAAAACCCACGATTTTTTTGCACCCGCGTACGGCAATGATGCTCGATATTTATTTGTATATGGTGACCCCCTGGATGCGGCCCTCTCCGTACGCCGCATGTTCCAAACTGAAGGCGCAGGGTGGTTTCGCCAGCACATGGCTAATATGCATTCGGAGGCATCCATCGAAGAACTATTGCTCAGCGACGCGCTTTACTATGAACGGCAATTGATCAGTTGGGGTGGTGCGCCGCGCGACCGTGTGCTGCTGCTTCGCTACGAGCAGCTCTGGGACCGTATCGACCAGGTCGTAGATTATCTGGGCTTCTCCATTGAATTACCGGCCTATCGTGATCGGGAGCGGCAGCCGGCGCCAGTGGGAGCTGACATGGCAGTATTTGAGCGCTTGCGCGGCATCATGCAGGACCTGGATAGGAAAGCGGGTACGTGAGCGACGCTGCTCCAGATAGCAAATATGCACCCATAGTGCTGCCGACCTATTCAAGGCTGGAGCACCTGCGACAGACGATAGAGGCGCTGCAGCGTAATACGCTGGCACCTGCGAGCGATCTATTCTTGTTTTCGGACGCTCCTCGCCCCGGCGATGAGCCCATCGTTGCTCAAGTACGCGAGTACCTGCATTCGGTGACAGGGTTTAATTCCGTGACCGTGGTCGAGCAGCGTGTGAATGATCATCTGGCCAATACCGAAGGGGCGATGCAGCGGGTACTGGACAGCCACGGGCGCCTCATTTTTATGGAAGATGATATCGTTACCGCGCCAGGCTTTCTGACCTTTGTGAACCAGGGCCTGGACTTCTATCGCGACTGCCGGGAAGTCTTTAGTATCTGCGCCTACGCTCCCCCGCTGGATATTCAGTTGAGCGGAGACAGCTATGGGGTACCGCGCGTGTCGGCATGGGGCATGGGTATTTGGCGGGATCGTTTTATGCAAGTGACTGAGGTCAGTTTGGATGATATTTTCGCCTTGGGCCGCAAGCGCCTTTCGCGCTGCGGTGAAGACATTCCCTGGATGGCCTACCAGCAAGCAAGGCATCGCTTGAATGCGTGGGATGTCCGCGCCATGGTGTTGCAGTCTCGAACGGACGCGCAGACGATTTTTCCCGTGCGCAGCCTGGTCCAGAATATTGGCCACGATGGCACTGGAGTGCACTGTGGCGTGAGCGACCGCTTCGAACACGATTCGCTGTGGGGCAAGTGCGACGGCTTTAGTTTTGAGCCCGTTGTCCAGCTGAATGAGACCGCGA
This sequence comes from Pseudomonadota bacterium, assembly GCA_038748065.1. Taxonomy (GTDB): domain Bacteria; phylum Pseudomonadota; class Gammaproteobacteria; order Pseudomonadales; family Halieaceae; genus JBCDJG01. The sequence continues at coordinate 9,393 of JBCDJG010000010.1, read as the reverse complement.
TGGGGGCGGTGCGCCGTTTTCGGAAACCTGACCTCAGCAGCCGGCTGTGGATTCGTGCCGTGTACCTTCCCCTGGGAAGGCTTGCGGCCTATCGCCAATTTATAGCCTGCCTTGAACGAGTCGCTGGTTGGCTTAATCGTTGGCGCAGAGCCCGCAAGCACCCCTCGTGAATTTGAAGAACCGGATCGTTGCTAATGCCAGCTGGTTAGTGGCAGAGCGGATATTCCGGCTTATGGTCAACCTCTTTGTGAGCGCTTGGGTCGCGCGCTATCTCGGACCGGATGGGTTTGGTGCGCTTAGCTATGGCGGGGCGGTTGTCGCCTTATTCATGGTGTTTGCAGTCTGCGGCCTGCAGAACGTTGTTGTGCGCGAGTTGGTTCGCCATCAGGACGACACTTCCCGCATTCTGGGTTCGGCGGTGGTGCTTCACACGCTGGGGGCCGCATTCGGTTTTACCTTAGCAATAATAGCGATGGGCTGGCTCGCCCTTGACGATACGGTGCGGCTTGTTACAGCGATTATTGCGCTGTCGCTGCTGCCACGTTTTACAGATGTGAGCATGTATTGGTTCGAGGCTGGCATGCAAACGAACGTGATCGCCGGTGTGCGCACCGCTGCCATGTTGATTGCCTCTCTGCTGAAGATAGGCCTGATTCTCACGCAGGCGGAGCTCGTGAGTTTCGCCTGGGCGATATTCATTGAACACCTGGTGGCCGCCGCGCTCTTCCTGCTGATGTACCACCGGCATGGACCCGGTTTGGGGCAACTCGCGCCTTCGCGCTACTGGTTGCGCACTCTCGCTCGAGAAGCCTGGCCGCTGCTGATAGCCGGGCTCTCTGTGGCAGCCTACATGAAAGTGGATCAACTGATGATTGGCAAAATGATGGGCCGGGAAGCGGTCGGCGTATACGCCGCAGCATCGACGCTCAGTGAGATTTGCTATTTCATCCCGCTGGCGATTATGACTGCCACGGTACCTGTACTAGTAGAACTGCGTCAGACTTCGCGGCGGCAGTATATGGCCCGTTACCAGTTAGTTTTGGATGCGCTATCTCTGCTAGCCCTTGCTATCGCCCTGCCGGTAACTGTGATGGCGACCTGGATTATCTGGCTCATTTTTGGCGCCGCATTCGCCGAGGCCAGCAGTGTACTGGCGATACACGTGTGGACCGCGCTGTTTGTATTCTGGGGTGTGGCGACGAACCGTTACCTGGTGATTGAGGGGGCTCAGGTTGTTGTTCTGAGGCGCACGCTGGTCGCTCTGGTTATCAATGTTTGTGCCAACCTCGTACTCATTCCCCTCATGGGCGTCAGCGGTGCGGCCTTGGGCCTGCTGCTCTCCCAGGCGTATGCCGGCCTGTTCAGCGATCATTTCGACCGCCAGACCCACGACTTCGTCAGGCTGAAGTACGGATCCCTGCGTTTCGTACGCAACGTACGTCGATTGCGTGCATCGTTGCTAAGCTAATGGCGAGATAATGCGTGTAGGGCACCCTAGAGCGGCGACAAACCCGAGGATTACTGGCAAAGTAGGTCCATTCGTTTTGGAGTAGTGCTGAATGAGCGATGATAAAACTTATGTCACCCGGCCCTTTCTGCCGCCCTTGGAGGATGTGCTGCCCTACATCGAACAAATATGGGAAAAGCGCGTTCTAACCAACAATGGACCATTGCATCAGGAGTTTGAAGCCCGCCTGGCAGAGCACCTCGAGGTTGACCACATCGCTCTGTTTGCTAACGGTACTTTAGCGCTGGTGACAGCCCTGCAGGCACTGCGGGTCTCTGGGGAAGTTATCACGACGCCATACAGCTTTGCGGCGACCTCCCACGCACTGCTTTGGAACAATCTGACGCCGCGCTTTGTGGATATCGATCCACAGACCTGCAATATGAATCCTGAGCTTATTGAGCAGGCCATAACACCGCAGACCTCCGCCATTTTACCTGTGCACTGCTACGGCAACCCCTGTGATGTAGAGCGCATGCAAGAAATTGCTGATATTTACGGCCTGAAAGTCATTTACGATGCAGCGCATGCCTTCGGCGTTTATACAGATACCAATGAGAGTATTTGCCAGCATGGTGACCTATCGACGCTGAGCTTTCATGCGACCAAGGTGTTCAATACTTTCGAGGGGGGCGCCCTGGTATGCAGCGATGCCAAAATGAAGCAACGCATCGACTTTTTAAAGAACTTCGGCTTCGCGGATGAGACCACCATCGCGGCGCCCGGCATCAATGGCAAAATGAATGAATTCTCGGCTGCACTGGGGCTTGTTCAGTTGAAAAGCATCGACGCCGTGCTGGAGCGCCGCCGTGAGCTCTATCGGCTTTATAAGGAGCAGTTGGCGGGCATCGAAGGGATTCGAGTGCTTGATATCCCGGAGGTTGATCGCTGGAATGCTGCCTATATGCCCGTGTTTGTTGAGCCAGCTTTTGACGAATCGCGCGACGAGCTTTACTTCCGGCTGCAGGAGCATGATGTAAACGGCCGGAGATACTTCTATCCACTCTTGAGTGACATGCCAATGTACCGTGGCTTGCCCTCTTCTCGGGCGGACAACTTGCCCTGCGCAAATCGCATCGCTGAGCAAATCATTTGTTTACCTATCTTCCCGGAGTTACATCCAGACAAAGTGGAGGAGGTGTGTGGCTTGATCAGGGCCGGGCGGCCCTCGGCGTGAGTCAATCTGCAGCTCCATTTCTAATATGCAGTGCCGCGCTACGTGCTCTGCCCTAGAGCGCATAACCTCCGCCCCGAAAGACCTCCGATAGCCTCGCTCACAGCAAGCGAAAAACAGCACACGCGCCTTCCCATCTGATCTAAATCGGGCTAGTCTTCAATCAGGCTGTTCAATTGTTGAACACTGGACACTCCGCCATACCTAAATTGCACGGGTAGGGCGGTAGCGTACCTGCCCATTATCAAAACTCGTGAACGAAGAATCCCACTATAAGCTCTTGAAGCTCTTGGAAGAAAACCCAGAGGCCTCGCAGCGCGACATGGCCGCCGCCCTGGGTGTAAGCTTGGGCAAGGTAAACTATTGCCTGAAAGCCCTGATTGAGAGGGGCCACGTGAAAGCCGGTAACTTTAAAAACAGCGACAACAAGGCAGCCTACCTCTATCTGCTGACCCCCAAGGGCGTTAAGGCCAAGGCCAGCATTACCGTGCGCTACCTACAACGTAAGCTCGACGAATACGAATCCCTGAAAACCGAGATCGCCGAACTCAAACGCGAGGTGAAGGCCACCAATGGCTGACACTATCCTCGTAACCGGCGGCGCCGGCTACATTGGCAGCCACGCCTGCCTGGCGCTGTTAGAGGCAGGCTGCGAGGTAATCGCCCTGGACAATCTGGTAAACGCCTCGGAAGAATCCCTGCGCCGCGTGCAAGAGCTAGCGGGCAAAGCCCTGAGGTTCGAAAAGCTGGACCTGCTAAACGCGCCAGCCCTGGAAGCCCTGATCAAACAGACCCAGCCCGACGCCGTAATACACTTCGCCGGCCTGAAGGCCGTGGGCGAATCCGTAGCGATACCCCTCACCTACTACGCCAACAACCTGACCGGCACCCTGAACCTGCTCCAGGCTTTGCAGCAGCAAGGCACCCGCAAACTCGTATTCAGCTCTACCGCCACCGTATACGGCCCACCCGACAAAAACCCCGTTAATGAAACCGCCCCAATTCGGCCCACCAACCCCTATGGCCAATGCAAAGCGATGATTGAGCAAATGCTGCGAGACGCACACGTGGCCGATCCGAGCTGGAACATCGCCCTGCTGCGCTACTTCAACCCCGTGGGTGCCCACCCCAGCGGCCGTATCGGCGAAGACCCACTGGGCATACCCAACAACCTGATGCCCTTCATCGGCCAGGTAGCCACTGGGCGGCAGCCCCTTCTGAAGATTTTCGGAGACGATTACCCTACGCCGGATGGCACGGGCGTGCGTGACTACCTGCACGTGATGGACCTGGTAGAGGGCCACCTGGCAGCCCTTGAGCACCTCGCCAACGAGCCAGGCTGCGTGACCTACAACCTGGGCACTGGCACGGGGCACTCTGTGTTAGAAATGGTGTCTGCTTTTGAAAAGGCCGCAGGCATCGAGTTACACCAGGAAACCGTAGGCCGCCGCGCTGGTGATGTAGCCGAACTGCGCGCTGACCCCAGCCTGGCCAATGATGAGCTCGGCTGGCAAGCCAGGCGCGGGTTGGATGAAATGTGCCGAGACACCTGGCTGTGGCTGAGCAATAACCCCGCTGGCTATAACGATGACGAAGAGCCTGACCAGAAGCACGCGCTGCAATGACCATAAAAGAACAGCTGATAGAACGCATCGAGCAACACGGGGCCGCAGTCGGCATCATCGGCCTTGGCTACGTGGGCCTGCCCCTGTGCCTGCGCTTCTGCGAAGAAGGATTTAATGTAACCGGCTTTGACATCGACCCGGCGAAGGCCGAACAGCTCAACCGCGGCGAGAGCTACTTCAAACACTACTCCAGCGAACGTATCGCAGATGCCTTAGCTAAAGGCTTCAGCGCCACCTCGGACTATGCCGAGACGGCAAAGATGGACTGCCTGATCATTTGCGTGCCTACGCCGCTGGATGTGCATTTGCAGCCGGACCTTAGCTACGTTTTCAACACCGCTAGGAGCCTCTGCCCTTACCTTAAAGCAGGACAGCTCATAGTGCTGGAGAGCACTACCTACCCCGGCACAACAGAGCAAGAGCTTTCCCCAATCCTGGAGGAGAGCGGCCTGAAAATAGGCGAGCAGCTATTCGTCGGCTACTCGCCCGAACGAGAAGACCCGGGCAACGCCAAGTTCAACACGCGCAACATCCCCAAAGTAGTGGGCGGCGTCAGCGAAGCATGCCTTGCTGTAGCACAATCGCTCTACGCTGAGGTTATCGATGAGGTGGTGCCCGTAAGCTCGCCAGCAGTAGCCGAGATGAGCAAGTTGCTGGAGAACATCCACCGCGCCGTAAACATTGGCCTTGTGAATGAGATGAAGATGGTGGCTGATAAGATGGGGCTCGACATTTACGAGGTGATTGACGCGGCTGCCACGAAACCCTTTGGTTTTGTGCCGTATTACCCAGGACCGGGCTTGGGTGGGCATTGCATACCCATCGACCCGTTTTATCTAACGTACAGGGCTCGTGAATGCGGCGTTGACACGCGCTTTATCGAATTAGCGGGTGAGGTCAACCGGAGTATGCCCGCGTATGTAGTGGCTAAAGTGGCGGCCGCTCTCAACGACGAAGGCAAGCCTGTGAAGGGCAGCCGGATACTGATCGTGGGCTTAGCCTACAAGCCCAATGTGGATGATGTGCGTGAGTCACCCTCGGCGGAGATAATGCACCTGATGGATAGGCTGGGTGGGGTCGTCGATTACCACGACAACTACTTCCCCGCGTTCCCGTCGATGCGAGCCTACAGTTTTGATCTGCAAAATGTGCCGCTGACTGAAGAAACAATCAAATCCTATGATTGCGTGGTGCTCGCCACAGATCATGAGTATCTGGACTATCAAATGCTTATGGCAAATGCAGCTGTGTTAGTGGATTGCCGGGGGCGTTACCGAAAGCTTGCCTCAAGTGTAGTTAGAGCTTGAGCAAGCGATAATAGCAGTGATGAAATTGATACAGATCCAGTTCCCTATGTAGGTAAGTAGAGTTACGCTGGTACGGAGCGTCAGGTATTGGCCGCAGAGAATGCAAGATCAACCGGTTTCTGAGCTTATATGAACACTCCCAGTTTTGTGATTTGCATAGAGAACTCGGAATATACGGCTTCCCTGGAAATTCGGAAGATTTATCAGGTTCTACCATATGTTGATCCTGCAAAATCCGGACATCTTCGCTTAATCGACGAATCTGACGAAGATTATCTCTACCCTAAAACGTGCTTTCTTGACGCCTGCCTGACCAAGTCTGTTGAATAGGCGCTGATTCAAGCAGCAAAAAGCGCTGGCTTACACGCGTTTTAATTGGTCAATTCAGAGCCATTTCTTGCTTATCAAGCTACAAACCCTAGTGTTTGCAGGAGAATCTTACCCATGGACGGGAGATCACTATGCCCGAGGAACGCTGGTAAAGACTTGATGGTGCCCTTTCCCAAAACACCATTCGCGGCTACCAAACGGACTTTTGGTGTTTCTCGACCTGGTGTGCGGAACAAGATGTTGATCTACTTCAGGCAAGCCCGGACGCTGTAGCGCGCTACGTGAATCCCTGACCCCGATTGCGGCCAGTAGCACGATTGAGCGGAACGTGTACTACTTGAGCACGATACCCCTAACATGAGGCGTACTGGATACACTCCGTGCAGTATGTGACAACGACGATCGGGGTTTGCGAGATGAACTGATGCTGCGCCTGGTTTATGAGGCGATGCGTAGGCGCTCCGAACTTTGCCGTTTCAGATTCGAAGACCTGGAAGTGCAACTTAAAGGCCAGGCAGCACTGCTGCTGCGCTTCTCCAAGACCGACCAGGCAGGGCAGGACAAGTCGATACCGATTTCGGGCAAGCTCTTTGGCTTGATCGAACAATGGCGAGAGCGTGTGGGCGGTGAAGGCTACCTGTTAAGAGGAGCCCATCCGCACTCCAATTCTATGAGCTATCGCAATCCCAGGGACGGGACACCGCATGCTCGAGTCACTCTTCGCTAAGTTTGACGGCGCCTATGCCCCTAGAACTATCGATAATTACCGCAGCGATTTCGCGAACTTCACGAACTTCACGAAGTGGTGTGAGGCGCAGGGCATCGATACCCTCGAGGTCAGCCCCAGTGAATTGGCCCGCTTCATCGATGCCATGATGCCGCGCTGGAGCAGCAGTACCATCAAGCACCACATAGCAGCGATCAACACCATATATCGCCTGAGCGACCGCGTCCCCATTGGTGATACCCCGGAGGTGTTGCTGGCGCTGAAGCGATTTCATAGAAAGAAGGGCAACTGGCAGAAGCAGGCATCACCAGTCACACGAGAGATTCTCATTAAGCTGCTGGCGGTATGTGATGACAGCGTGCACGGACTAAGAGACCGCGTGCTGCTTCGCCTTGGCTACGAAAGCCTGGCGCGCCATGCGGAGCTCTGCTCCTTCCGCTTTGAGGACCTTTATCAACGACCCGATTGGCCCGCCGCAATAAACCTGCGATTTGCCAAGAATGACCAGTTCGGAGATGGCCGCCTGATTCCGATCAGAAGGATTTGCACTCAGACATCCGCGCCTGGGCAGACGAAACCGGTGGTACTGGATTCCTGCTGTGACGAGTAAACCACTGCGGCGACATTTGCCGAGACCTCAAACCCAGTGGCGTTAATGCGGCGCTGCGGGACATGCAGCGCCGGGCAGGCCTTGAGCTGGCAAGGCCCTTAAGCTGCCATTCCTTCAGGGTAGGCGGCGCGCTGGACTTGCTGCAGAAGGGTGTGAGCCTTGAAATGATTATGCTCCGCGGAGGTTGGCGAACCGAGATCAATATGATGCGTTACCTGCGCGCCTGGCAGCTGGATTGACGCCAAGACCATGTTGAGCGCGCAGAGGAGTGAGGCATGATATCTGTCGTAAATACAATGTATGTATGATAGTCTTAAGCTAGGACCCCGCGAAGGCGCGATCGAATTGGAAGAAGCATAGAGTGTCATTCGAGGAAGCTAAATCAGTTCTCTTCGATGACTTTGCACTACAGTTCAATGACGAAGACGCCGTGCACGAAGATCGATTCCTGATGCTGGGCATGAGCAACGAGACTCGCGTGCTTGTTGTAGTACATTGTGAGCCAGACAGGCGGGATGAGGAAATACGTATCATCTCTGCGAGAAAAGCCACCTCCAGAGAACGGCAGTAGTACCAGGTTGGGTCAAGATGAAAGACGAGTACGACTTCTCCAAGATGAAAGCGCGGCGTAATCCTTACGCTGCAAAACTCAAGAAACCGGTGACTATTCGACTTAGCGAAGATGTCATTGATTACTTTAAGGCGATGGCCGAGGAGTCGGGTGTTCCTTACCAAAGCCTGATTAATCTTTACCTACGTGACTGTGCCAATAAGGACCGGAAAGTCGATATACAGTGGAAACCATAGTTGCTTGAAGATACGCCGACGCATGGGCACAGCCCGGCTCAATGGGAATACCTGATTAGTTTTGCAGCGATTTAAGATTCCGCTTTCTTTGCGTGTCCTTATGCTCAGAGAAAATATCGGTCTCTAATATGAGGTATCTCGAACCCTCTCGCTCATTTGATAGATAGAAAGTTCTAGAATAAGCCTAACAGCCAAGGGCTTTACGCCAGCCTAATTATTTTGAATGGAGTGTATTGGGCTTTGAAAGGTACTAGTCGATAGTTCTATATACTGTTGTTTCTAGGTTCATCGGCATTCGCGCCACGGTGAAGCTGTTGAACAGTGAACCTGAAGTAGTAGGCCTTGATAATCCGGACATATGCTATGACATTTTATTTGGAGAACGATCGTTTAGCCGGGCTTAGCGGCCTAACTAGATCTTTCTGGATAGATTGGCGCAGCCTTCGAGGTCGTAAACATGCCTAGTTCGCTACTTTCTTCCGTAACTCCAGCTCCAAGGCAGTTGGATGTATGAATTTTTTGCCCGTCGTCTTCAGGAGATTGGGTCTTGAAGTTAGGAAAAGCTCAGTAAGATCCCGCAGCGATCTGAGTCTGGTCACAGTGTTAGACTCTTTTTACAACCGTAGTTGACGTGGGCGCAAATTATGGGCAGTTTGCGACAGCGTTGTTCAAAGCGGGATATAGTGGGTCAATACTCTTGTTAAAGCCGATACCGGAGGCGTATGAGAATTTGTTGTCAAAGGCTGAAACGAGTGGAAAGAATTGGAAGGTAGGGCCGTGCGTGGCTATTTCAGACCATGATGGGAGTGCTAGTCTAAATGCTGCTGTCGCGAGCTCTGTCAGTTCGCTTCTTCTACCAACTGCCCAGTTGCTCCATGATTTGCCAAGAGCCCGGATAGAGAGCGTCATCAACGTATCTGTAAGAAAACTTGATTCTCTGATGGGTGAGTTGATTCATTTAGATGATACATCATTCTTGAAAGTCGATGTTCAGGGCGCAGAGCGGCTTGTCTTAGCAGGGGCAGAGGAATTTCTTAAGCGAGCGGCTGGAGTGATGATCGAAGTTTCTTTAGTGCCGCTGTATGAAGGTGAGAGCTATGCTAGTGAAATGCTAGAGGGTCTACTTGCCAAGGGTTTCGAGATATGGGATATCAATCGAGGTTATATGAGCCCCAAGACTGCCCGTTTGCAGCAACTTGATGTTGTCTTGTTTAAGAAACGACCAGGCACCACAGCTTGACCTCCTAATGATGCTTCGCCCGAATTCAGGTTTTTCAGGGCAGAATAGGTCAAACCAAAGTGAAAT
>JBCDJG010000009.1:0-121706 GCA_038748065.1 Pseudomonadota bacterium | reverse complement strand
GAGGTCGCTTTCGCCGATGCGAACATGGATGGAGAAATCAGGATGAGCGCACCGATAATCATCCGGCGACGGCCAAAGACATCGGTCAATGGCGCTAGCGCCAGGGCGCCCAGCATCATCCCGAACAGGCCGGCGCTAAAGAGGACGCCCAGCGTGGTCATTTCTATCTGCCACGCATCGGAAATAGCGGGCGCTGCATAGGCGATCGCCACGATATCGTAGCCGTCCTGCACGTTGAGCAAGACGCAGATACCGATAACGGTGAACTGCAGTCTCGTCATGGCCGAGCTGTCTATTTTTTCTTCAATTCGCATGCACTTTCATCGCTTTTCGCTCGCTATGTGCCTCTGTCGTGTCCGATTCAGTCGAGCTGCCCGGCGTCGCCCCGAAGATTTCGCCGGCCGTGGCGGGAAATATCTTATCGAACAACGAGCAGAAATAGCTCGCGCTATTTGCTCTTGGCCGCCCCATTAACGTGCACTGTATCAGGTGCCTGATGGGCAGAACGTCGGCTTCATTCAGCTCAATGCGGGTCAGAAGCGGTCTAGATGGACCGACCAGGGCTGCTACACACCCCAAAAATGCACCCAAAATGTGCTGCAACACCAAATCGGTGCGCGTGTAAGGCTTCCGGTTATCCAGGCATTTTGCCTATAGGCTCGGATGTCAGGCCCGAAACAAGGGAGTAAAACAAGCACAAATCACACAAGGGGTGAGAATCGTGCGTCGATTAGATAAGAATATTCCATTCGTTCCAACCAGCATAGCGCTGGGTCTGCTGGCCGCTATGGTGTCCATGCCGAAAGAAGCTGGCGCCCAGGAACTCGAAGAAATTATCGTAACAGCGCGTAAGCGAACCCAGAGCGTGCAGGATGTTCCCATGCACCTGCAGGCCTTTGACCAGGACATGATGCGCGAGCGGATGCTTCGTGGCTTCGAGGATTACGCCAAGGATCTTACCAGTGTGACCTTCGGCACATCGGGGCCCGGCGCTTCGACCATCGCCTTCCGCGGCACGGTCTCTCAGCCGAGTGGCTTTGACGGCATCAGCTCCTCCATCCTGTATCTTGATGAAATACCCATCACCCGCGACGGCCAGAATCCTGACGTGCGCCTGTATGACATGGAACGCCTGGAAGCTTTGTCTGGTCCGCAGCCCACTCTCTACGGAGCGGGCTCGCAGTCTGGTACTTTGAAAATTGTCACCAACAAGCCGAACACCGAAGAAACCGGCGGCTGGGTGATGGCGGAAGGCGGCTACCTTGAAGAGGGTGAGTCGTCTTATAACCTGAGCGGTGCACTCAATTGGGTAATTTCACCGGGTACCCTGGCTGTGCGTCTCGTCGGTTTCTACGAGCATGAAGGCGGATATATCGACAATGTACTGGGGACTACCGGTGATTATTCTCCAGATAATGGCAGCGGGAACAATGCAAATCAGGTAGAGGACGACGTCAACGACTGGACCGCCCAAGGTGGCCGTTTAATGGTGCGTTGGCAACCTAATGACAACTGGATCGTTGACCTTGGCTACATATATCAGAAGTCCGAAGTTGACGGGTTGTTTGACTTCAACCCCCAGTTCGGTGACCTGAATACGGTCAAATTCAAGGACGAAAAGCGAGACGATGAGTGGTACAACATATCGCTGACCATTCAAGGCGATCTCGGCTGGGCCGACCTGACTATCGCGGGTGGAAGTCACAACAGGAAGATCGACTACGAGTTCGACTCGACCGCGTACATGACAACCTACAAGGAAAACGGCCTCGATCTTGCTGAGTACTACACGGGCGTCCGACAGTTCCCTTCCTACGAGGAATGTGCAGCCGCGTACATATGCTTTATCGGCTACAACGACTTCGGGCCGGATCCTACCGGAACCATCTTTCTTGAGCAGGAGGTGGAGTCATTTGCACAGGAAATCCGCTTGGCGTCGAAAGACGATGGCAGTAATAAGTTCAACTGGCTGGTCGGCGCATTCTATGAAAATACCGACAATGATTACGACTACCTCTCGTTTGTCGATGACTTCGCGGAGAATGGTCTGAATGGCGGATACTTCGCCTACTACGGCGTTGAGCCCACAAACGACTGGTTTGACCAGGGCTTCCGCGCTGGGCAAACCTATAATGGCCTACCCGGAAATAGCTTCAATGGCTTCATTCAGAGCCTGGAGTCTATCGCGGTATTTGGTGAAGTGAGCTACCGCTTTACAGACAATTTGAGCTTATCGGCCGGCGGCAGGTGGTTTGAGACTGAGTTTAGCGTCGAGGAAAATTCACTATTCGTTGGCCAACCGGACGACAACTTCTCTGTCGAAGAAACCACCAGCGATTTTAATCCCAAGGTCACCCTGACGTGGCTGCCCACGGACGATTCCTTAATATACGCGACCTATTCAGAGGGCGTGCGCATCGGAGGGGCAAACGGAGGTGTCTCCCAAAACCCCGGATCGATCGCTATTGGAGCCCCAGAGGTTTACGAGCCGGACATTCTTAAAAATTATGAGATCGGGTTCAAGGCCACCTGGATGGAAGGAGCGCTCATTACCAATCTTACGGCCTTTACCATGGACTGGGAGGATTACCAGATCCTGTCAGATCTGCCCATTGCGGGTCCTACCACGGTCAACGCAGGCAGTGCATCCATAGATGGCGCCGAGGGTAGTGTGGCCTACGCGTTTGGCGGTGGCTTTGAAATATCAGCCGCTGCGACCTATCTGGACGCGAGGATCGACGATGACATCATATTGAATGATGGGGCGATCACCGCCGCGGAGAAGGGCGATCCGCTACCGGTAGTCCCGGAGTGGAAAGTGGCCGCAAGCCTGCAGTACAGCTCGGAGCTGCCTTGGAATGGATTGATAGGAACGGCGCGTTTTGACTACAACTACGTCGGCGAGTCGGTCAATGGCACCAATGCCTCGGTCGCGCTCTTTGGCGTGGGCGCTACAGAGATTCAAACGCAACCATCCTATGAACTTGGGGCACTGTATTTTGAGCTTGCATCTGCGACAGGCGCATGGACGGCGTGGCTCGGTGTTAGCAACCTCTGGGACGAGCGGGCCGTCACCTTTATCTGGCCCCGATTCTCCGACAATCGCCAGTTCACAGTGAGGCCCAGGGAGATATCTGCGGGTATGTACTACTCCTTCTAGCGTGGCACTCAAACCCGGGCTAGGCGTCAGGAAACCGGAGGCGTACACTGTGCTTGGTTGGCGGAATGGCTAACGTTCCGCCGTGAGCTTTAGCTGATACTTCAGTCACGGAGACGACGCTTGTCCCGCGAACACGTTTCCTTGGGAGACCCTAAGGCTATCTTCGAGCAGGTGGCCGCCTTGATCCGTGCAGGGGACCATGTGCCCGCGGATGCGCTGCTGTCGCAAGCATTGCAGGATTTCCCCAACGATCCCAACTTTCTGCGCTTGCAGGGTTTCTCCTTTGCGGATCAAGGCCAGTTGGCAGAGGCCGTGGATCGTTTGACTCACGTGACCCGCTTGATGCCCGAGAGTGCGCAGGCGCACGAAGACCTGGCGAATGTCAAATTGCGCCAACGGGATGTAGAGGGCGCGATTGCCTCTTTGCGGAGCGCTGCGAAGCATGAGCGCGGTAGCCAGGCGCAGCAGCGGCTGGGAGAACTGCTGACTGCGGTAGGGCGACATAGCGAAGCAGAGTCCGTATTCGAGGCCTCACTGGATGCAGACCCGAATCGGCGCGAGTTATCTGAGGCGATGGAGCTCGTTCAGCAGGGGAATCTGTCAGAGGCCGAGAGGCGCTACCGGGATATCATTCGCCAACAACCCGACAGTGTTGATGCAATCCGCTTGCTGGGCGTGCTGCTGGTCAGGCGGGAGCGCTTCGACGATGCGGCCGCGTGTTTCCGGCGTGCTGTAGAGCTTGCGCCGGACTTCTGGAAGGCCTGGATGAATCTCGGCGGGGCACTGTCTGAGCAGCAGAAGTTCAGCGAGGCTGAAGCAGCCTATCTGTCCGCTGCGAAACTGGATCGGGGGGCGGTCCAGACCTTGGAACGCCTTGGGGCCAACGCGCTGAAAGCGGGCGAATTGGACAAGTGTATTGACTACCTCGAACGTTCCCTTGAGCTCGATTCGGAGTACTTCCCGTCACTGCTAAGTATGGGGCACGCGCTGAAAACGATTGGCCGGCAGGACGAAGCCATAGAGTCCTATTACGGCAGTATTCGTTCGAGACCGGACTTTGGCGAGGCCTACTGGAGTCTTGCGAATCTGAAAACCTTCCGCTTCAAGGACGAAGATCTCGAGCAGATGCACGAACAACTGGCGAGAGTGGCCGACTCCACGGATGAGGAGGCTCAGGATGCCGAGATTGCCTTCCACTTCTCACTCGGTAAGGCTTCTGAGGACCGAAAGGATTACGCCTTAGCCTTTGACCACTACTTCAGTGGTAACAGCAAGAAGCGTTTCAAGGTCGACTACGACCCGATCGCCTACCAGGACAACAACGACCGCATTATCGATGTTTTTAACAAAGCCTTCTTCGAAGAACGGCAGGGTTGGGGGTATGACGATGACTCGCCCATACTGATACTGGGCCTGCCGCGCTCCGGGTCAACGCTTCTGGAGCAGATTCTTGCCAGCCACTCCGGGGTGGAGGGAACAGCGGAGCTGCACTACCTCATACGAGCTGCTACTGAAACGGGCCTTAACCGGGCCGACGGCATTCGCTACCCCCAGGTGATGCATGAGTTGAAATCGCATCATGTGCGTGGCATCGGCGAAGAGTACATTGAAAACACGCTGAAACACCGCACTGGCTCCCCGTACTTTACCGATAAAATGCCAAATAACTTTGTTGCCATCGGTTTTTTGCACACGATCCTGCCGAATGCCAAGGTGATTGACGCCAGGCGTCACCCGCTGGATAGCTGCCTGGGTACATTCAAGCAGCTGTTTGCGAACGGACAGCTATTTTCTTATGACCTTTACGATCTGGCGCACTACTACACACAGTACATTCGGATGATCGATCATTGGAATGACGTGCTGCCTGGCAAAGTCCTGACGGTGAATTACGAAGACGTGGTCGGCGACCTCGAAACCCAGGCACGCCGGATTGCTGAGCATTGCAAGCTCGACTGGGAGCCGAACATGCTGGAGTTCCATGCCAACGAGCGAGCGGTTAAGACAGCAAGCTCTGAACAGGTAAGGCAGCCCATCTATAGCAGTTCAGTTGCCCTGTGGCGCCGTTATGAAGATCAATTGGGCGAGCTGATCGAGTATCTTGAGCCAGTCTTGATGCGGCTGCCGGAAGAAGACCGGCCTGCAATCCTGCGCTAGAGCTGCGGCCACGGATAGGGCCACTCTTCCAGCCCGTGAATGGCGTTGCGCACGTCCATGGACAGGTTCACCACCTTCTGCGGCTTGTCTTCCTGTAGGTCGTACAGTGTGACTGTAGAGGGCGAGGATCCAGCGGCGATCACGTTCTCGGAAATCACGCAGAGCCCCCTGCCGAAACCCTGGCGTGCTATGCGCGTGTCATCGAGCTCCGTATGCGTCAGCTTATGGGGCGCATAGCGCGGCACGCGATAAGCCTTACGTGATTCCGGCGCTTCAAAGCGCACCGCATCTGATTGGGTGTCGTTAAAGAGAATGCCGTCCCTGAAGGGCCGGGCGTTGTGCACGCCCTTGGGCAGTGTCGCCATGACGCCAACGGCCTTGCCGTTGAAGCGCAGCAGGTTCTCCGTGCGAATGCCGCTGATGTACATGCCGCCCTGGTCACAGTACACGCTGTTCAAGTGCAGTTTATTGAGGAGCAGTGGCCCTTTATCGCTTTGTGGATCGAATCGGCGCATGCCGAAAATGCCGTTGTCTGAGACCAGGTGCAGTCCCCAATCAAACTGACCGGAGTTGAGATTCAGGCCGATAATGCTGTCGAAACCAGTGGAGGCAATGAACAGATGATCGCCGTGAATGCTGATTTCGTGGCAATGCTTGAGGTAGGGGTTTCGAAAAGACTGGACCAGTTCGAAGCCCTGGTTGAAGACGAAAATCTCGTCGCTCGCGGCAACGTAGATGTTGTCATTGTGGAAAGCGATGCCGCGCAAGCCCCGGTCCCACCCGCGGCCTTCCCAGTCGATGTCAACGTTGTTCCAGTCCACAGGATTCAGCAGCTGGTCCGTGTCGGTATCAATCAGGTAAATGCCACCGTGGCTCTCGCCCTGGTTGCTTCCGCGAACAACGGAGCTGGCTATCAACTTTGGCATAAGGACCGTGCTCCGGGGGTAGTCAGGCTGGGCCGGGTATATAGTCAAATATGAAGGTGATGCGGTCCTCGTCCCCGCCGTTTATCACACCGTGCCTGAGCTGATTGTTCAACTCGTAGGCCTTGCCGACCTCAAGACGATGGGGCCTGCCGTTGATCATGAAACGCACCTTTGAATTCGTGCTGATCGGTACGTGGATTCGATGTGCTGCGTGGTAAACGGGGTGATTATCAGTATGCGGTGTGATGGTCTTGCCAGCTTTCAGCTTGGCGGCCATTGCACGAATTATGGTGCCCCCGGCCTGGTAGTACTGTTCTATCAGGCCGTGCATCAACGGCACCGAAAGCTCTGCCAGCCGGTCCCAGCCCTTGCCTTTCACGACGTCGATATTGGGCCAGTCTTCGTGATCACAGAACACGACCAGGACCGACTCCGTGTTGTAGTGCACCTCGCTGTATTTCTGCTGGCGAACCTGCTCCTCCTGCCAGACCCTATCTTCCAGGCCCAGGATGGAGCGCTGCAACGCAGCAATGTCGACTGAGCCGAGATCTTTGAGGGGTTCACCGATGTTCATAGGGGGCAGTCTATCATGTCGTGCCTTACTTGCCCGGAATCGTGTTCTTCGCCATATAAGCTGTGATATACGCCATAAAATCAGGCTCGTTGGCGCGACGGTCAGCTTCGATCCGCTGGGCAATGGCTGAACCGCGCATCGCGCGATTCCAGTCTTTCATACCGGGTATCTCCCCCAGGATATCCCACTCAAGCTGCTTGCCCCCGATCGAGCCGATCACTGCATTACAGTAGTGTACATAGATGTCCGCCAAGGTGAATTCGCTGCCAGCAATGTGTGGATCAAAGTGGCATAAGCGCCTAAGCGCGCCTATTCCCCGCGTAGTGACATGGCGGGCATCTTCTTTGACCTTGTCTGGCGTTGGCTTGCCCGAAAATGCGTAGGCGATCAGCCTGCGACTCGAAAGTTCGAGGTACAGCTCTGTCACTTTCATAATCTGTCGCACCTTGGCCTTGGCCACTGGGTCGGCTGGGTAGAGTGGCTTTGCCGGATAAACCTCCTCAAGGAAATCGCAAATAACGGTGGTTTCTGACAAGTGTTGACCGTCGGCGGTGCTTAGCGCCGGAATTTTGCCAACCGGGCTGATCGCCAGCCACTTATCGCCGCCGCCATAGATCAAGTGTTCCTCAAAGGGAATGTCCTTGTAGAGCAATACGTACTTCACTGCGTTGTAGTAGTTGCTGGATGAGAATCCGTGGAGAGTTAGCATCTGAGGTGCCGCTCCGTAGCCGGTCTTTTTATGACGCAAAAGAGCGTAACTTATTGAGGGCGATGAAGCGACAGCGTCGGCCCCAGCGCGAATTGGCCTGGGGCGTGATCATCCGCTATTATTATTTGATGTAAAGATATCTGCGCCCTGTGGCCAGTCCTCTTGGGTGAACAGCGAGGTACTATGAAAAATCTTATACTGGCTTTGTGCTTCCTGTTCGCGCTGTCGGCGCCAACATTGGCTGAAGAGGAGGCCCCGGAAGCAATCCCGGAAATGGTCGTGGTTGGTGGCAAAGGACAGAACTGCCGAGAAGATCCCGGCTGTTTCAATCGCATGCATCCTTCAATCCCGGCCGCTGCCTTTGCTGTCCCGGGGCAGATTATCCGCTTTCGGACGCGCGATGCAGCCGACTTACTCGGGATCGCTGGCAGCGTAGGCCCCGATAGCCTGGCGATGAGTGATTTCAGTCTGGCCAGAGTTCACCCCGTAACAGGACCGGTTCATATCAAGGGGGCGATGGCCGGTGATGCATTGGCGGTAACTATACACGCTATCCATCCAGGCAGCGTTGCCTGGACCAGTATCGACGGCGGCTTTGCACAAGACCTGGTGGACGAGCAAGCTGTGATTCTCTGGGAACTTGAGGATAACTACGCCACAAGCGAGGGCCTGCCCGGGATCCGCATACCCAACGGGAGCTTTCCCGGTGTTGTCACGACCCTGCCGGGGCCTTTTGAGCTCAATGCGATGCTCGCCCGGGAAGCTGCGCTGGCCGCTGTTGGGGGCTCTGCATTGCAGCCCGATGCAACGCTGGCTTCCCCGGACGTTCTGTGTGGTGTCGATGGCACCGCCCCTGCTGAGTGCCTGCGAACCATTCCGCCTCGGGAGCACGGTGGGAACCTCGACATCAAGCACCTGCGTGCCGGGGTTACGATCTACCTGCCTTGTTTTATTGACGGATGCGGACTGGGGATTGGTGACCTGCATTATGCACAGGGGGACGGTGAAGTCGGTGGTACGGCCGTGGAAATGTCCGCAGACGTGGATGTGTCGGTTGAGATCATCAGCGGTGGCATGACCTTCGCTGGCGGCCCGCATTTTGAAGGGCCGGCCCATCTGCTGGATATTCCTTCTACGCGATTCTATGCCGTAACCGGCTTTCCTTTGAAGCCAGCCGGTTCGGTTCCCCCGCGTCACGCCTACCTCGACTCGCCGACGCTGCCGCCACTTGAGAATCTCTCCGGCGATATAGGGTTAGCGGCACGAAATGCCTTATCGGCGATGATCGATCACATCGTTGAAACCTATGGCTACACGCCAGTGCAGGCGTATCTGATTGCCAGTGTGGCGGTCGATTTGCGTATTTCGCAACTTGTCGATATGCCGAACGTGGGCGTTGCCGCCTATTTGCCGCTGGATATTTTTATCGGCGAACCGGGCGACTCCCAGCCATAAACCTAGAGCTCGTTGGCGAGTGAACAGGCTTGGTCAAAGAAGAAGCGTTGGGTGTCTTCTGCACTGGCCTCGTTGAGAATCGATAGAGCCAGTAATACGCGCGCTTTTTGTGGGCTCAGGTCCTGAGAGGCGATGAAGCCCAGGTCATCGTCGTCGATCTCTACATTCCTCGATACGAAGCCGCTGCCGACTTTGGTGCTGCGAACAATAACAACGCCGGCGTCGCCAGCTCTAGAGAGCGCCGACAACAAGGGCTTGCTGGTGTTGCCGTTGCCATAACCTGCCAGCACGATGCCCTGGGCGCCAGCCTCTACCAGAAGGTCGACAACTTCAGGACGCAGGTCTACGTGCGCGTAAACGATAGGTACGAAGGGTAGGGTATCGCTCTTGCGCACCGTGAACTTTCTCTTCTGGCACTGCTGCGGGCCGTAAAACCGTGGCCAGCCATGAACGATCTCACCCGCAAGACTGCCGTTTACGGACTGAATGGCGCCGAGGTTTTCGGAATGCCGCTTGCTAACAAAGCGCGGTTCATGAATCTCCCCGTTCATGGTGACCAGTACACGCCCCCCGGCGAGCCGCGAGGCCAGGGCCGTTTTGATGGCGTCCGTAATGTTGGCCGGGCCGTCGGCGCTGAGCGCGTCTGCTGGCCGCATCGCTGCTGTCAAAACCACGGGCTTGCTGCCACTGTAGGTGTGGCTGAGGAAAAACGCTGTCTCTTCGAGGGAATCCGTACCGTGAGTGATGATGATGCCGTCCACGTCCGTACTGGACGCCTGGGACTGCACTTCCGCGAGCAGCTTCAGCCACACTGCGTGGCTCATGTCCTGGCTGCCGATATTGGAAATCTGAATCCCGGTCAGTTGCGCAAGTGACCGGGCTGCCGTGAGACCCTGCAGCATTGCATCGATATCAACTTCTGCCGACACGTAGCCGCCATCACTGTTAGAGAGGCCAGCGATAGTGCCGCCAGTACCGATTACTGCGATCTTCGGTAGCAGCTCGGTTGACTGTGCGTTTTCGACTTCACCCCGCGCATACCCTTGTATTGCCAGAGTGCCGATCAATAGCGTGATCGTGATACCAACGCGACGATTTTTCAAAGTCTTATATAACTGACGATAGGTCAATCCAGGTGTCCTTGCGTCGGGTTTGTTCATGGTGGATGCCTCGCTTCTGCGGGGATGGGCCGGATAGACGAATATCTTTGCAGAAAGATATTGCCGGTGTAAAGCAAAGCCTGTGCCCTCTGCCCGGAGCTATCTGCCCCGTGCTCTATGAGCCCTTCAGCTGCTCACGGCTTTAAAAGCACCCCTGGCTCTTCCTCCAGTTTGGAGGCCATTTCCCGGCCGATAAACAGCTGCGGTTCCGAGGCTTCCACACCTTCCTCAGACTCGCGTTCGGTGATGATTTGCGTCGTTCGCTGAAAGGCAGATTGAATGTCCCCAGGTTCTTCAAAGGCGGCCAGTAGTGCCCGTCCAAAGTAGGTCAGCTCAGCGTCATCGGAGCAGCCGAAGGACGCCTTATCAGCGGCTGCTGCAGTCATGATGAGTCTGGTATCTCGTCTCAGCGGTTCTATGAAACCGCCGGAAAAGCAGGCGGATACGAAGATCGCCTGCCACTTGATGCCACTGCTTTCCAGCATCGCCGAGAGATCCTGTGCCGACAGGTCTGCGATGCCGATCGCTGGATTGCGCAGTAAAATCTGATGTGACTCACTGCCGTGGCTGCTGACATAGAGCACCAGGATGTCCTGGTCCAGATCCATCTTGCTTGCCAGCGCCATAATTGACCGTGCGATGCTCGTGCGTGTTGCCATGGGTTGCTCGCCTATGGCGGTACGGTCGTTAAGGAGGCTGATATTCCGCCCTTCGAGGCTGTGTAAGGCATCGAAGTGATTGCGCATTGCAGAGACTTCTCGCGTAAAAACCCGTTCTGTGCCGTCCCCCGCTATGCCGAGAAAGTAGACCTCGCTGCGCTCAGGATCGCTGTGATTAAGCCTTGCGAAAGCGTCGGTTAGTAGGGCTGATTCAGTGTAGAGCGCGGCTTCCACATCTACCTCGAAGCTCTCGCCTTCGATTTTGGGCTGATCGCTGGCCAGTCGACCCTGCCGCCAGATGCCGCTTAGGTATTCCGCTTGACCGCAGTTGGCGTCCTGCTCAGGCGTGCAGTCGTCAACTACAGCGGCGCCTGAAGGATTCTGCGGGTGCAGGCAGCCGCCAAGGGCCAACACCGCGGTTGTAACGATCAGCTGTAGAAACGTATCTATACGCATTACTGGGAAGTAGTCCCTTGTTGGCCGAGGCAATTATCTTACTTGTGTTCGCATCCTGCTGCGGCCTTCACTTTCTGGAGCGCGCTGCCTCTGGGCGCGCACGACGTAGCCCGCAAGACAACAAGTATACAAAATACTGTAAATTCCCTGCAGGGACTCAACTAAACTCCTTATCTGCTGTATCGAGATAAATTGCGCGGCTTCCCCTAATCGGCCTGGAGACTCAGTATGCCTGCGACGCTTGTGAGAATTATTTTTATGCTCTTGTTGTTCGCCTCGAGCGCGGTGACCGGTACTGAGCCGTCTAAGGAGGCGAGGGCGATTATCGCCGAACTTGGCTTGCGCGAGTCGCCAGCGCCCTCTCGTCAGATGGACGGCTGGGACCCAAAGAGGATTGTCGTCTGGATGCCATTCGGCATACGTGATGGTCTGGACGACTACCGAACTGCCCTGATTCAGGCGGCAGGCAAGGCTGATCTTGTCTTCAGCGAAGTTAGTCCTTTAGCCGTTGATGCTGCGGTGCTTGATGGCGCAGATGCTGTCATTGGCCACTGCACACAGCCCTTATTGGCAGCGGCCGATAAACGCCTGCGCTGGGTTCACAACTACACCGTCGGTATCGACTTATGCAAGGGTTTCAGCCCGGAACAGGCCAGTCTGGTCACCTTCAGCAACAATCAGCGCTTGTCCGCGCCTGCTATCGCTGAACATAGCATTGCAATGCTTCTAGCGCTTACAAGGAATCTGCCGGGCTATTATCGGGCGCAGTTGGACGGACGGTGGCAGCGATCCTTACGCTCTGGTGTGACTTTTGGTGAATTGAAGGGCAAAACGCTCTTGGTTGTGGGCTTGGGGGGTATCGGAACGGAGATCGCCCGTCGGGCCAGTGGCCTGGGGATGCGGGTGATCGCGACGCGTAATTCGTCGTGGGAGGGTCCTGACTTTGTTGATTACGTGGGTCTCTCAGATGAGCTTCTTGAACTCGCGCAGCAAGCGGACGTTGTGGCCAATGCGCTGCCGTTAACGGCCGCAACAACGGCTCTGTTTGATAAAGCGTTTTTCGACAGCGTAAAGGCCGGCGCGATTTTTCTATCCGTAGGGCGAGGAAAAAGCACGGTTACTGCAGACTTGATCGAAGCTCTGGAATCCGGCCAGCTCTTTGGTGCCGGCCTTGATGTGACAGACCCCGAACCTTTGCCTTCCTCGAGCCCTCTGTGGTCGATGGATAACGTTATTATTACGCCTCACACCTCTTCAGAAGGTGCTGAGAGTAATCACCGCTCGCGTGTCATCGCCATCGAGAATCTGCGGCGCTACGTTGCAGGCGACCCTCTGCTGAATGTTGTCGATGTACGGCGAGGATACTAGGCCTGGCCGCGGGCTCGAGCGGTGGACTTTGCCGAGTCCGTTGAAGTCTCGCTGACGTGGATAGATCCTCGTTCCAGCATCTCCTGAATATCGCTGGCGCTAAAGCCTGCGCGTCTGAGGATGGCGACCGTATCCTCTCCGAGGGCGGGCGCTCCGTGGCGCTGGTTCAATTGGCTCGCAGAAAAGGTGAGTGGGGTGTTCAGGGTTTTAAGAGGCCCCAGGTCTCGGTGCCAGGTGTCGCACAGCATGCCCCTCGCGGCGAGTTGAGGATCTTCCAGCACGTCCGCCACACTGTTGATCGGCCCGCAGGGTATGCCCGCGCCTTCCAGCTTGACCATCCACTCGTCTTTTGGCCGTTGTTTGAAAATGGGCTTCAGGACCTCGATGAGGGCGTCCTGGTTGGCGACACGATCAGGGTTGTCTGCAAACCGTGAGTCTTCTAGCAGTCCAGGCTCGCCAAGCACTTCGACGAGTCGCAGCCAATTCGCCTGGTTGGCTGCCGCTACGACGAACCAGCCATCGCTGGCTTCGAAGGCCTGGTAGGGCGCATCGAGTGGGTGTGCGGACCCCAGTGGGGGCGGGGCCTCTCCTGAGGCGAGTTGCATCGCGATGGGCCAGCTCATGAAAGACACTGCCGCCTCAAATAGTGAGGTGTCAACCTGCTGGCCGCGCCCCGTTTTATGTCGGCTCTCAAGCGCCGCTAAAATGCCGATGACGGCATAGAGCCCTGCGCCCACGTCGCTGATGGGTACACCTGCTTTGATGGGCGGGCTTTCCGAATTCTCTCCCGTAACACTCATTACGCCACTCATGGCTTGCGCAACGAGATCAAAGCCGCCGCGCCTGGCATAGGGGCCTGTCCTGCCGAAGCCCGATATGGCGCAGTAGATCAGGGCGGGATTCTGCTTCGCCAACTCGTCGTAGCCGGCACCAAACTTCTCCATTGTGCCGGGGCGAAAGTTCTCGATGAGTACGTCGCTGTCCAGGGCGAGTCGGCGCAGGATCTCGCGACCGTCTGCAGTCTTAAGGTTTGCCGCGACTGCCTGCTTGTTCCTGTTCAACATAAGAAAAGATGCTGCTTCTTCGCCAACCCACGGCGGAGCCATGCGACGGCAGTCTTCACCTTCAAGTCGCTCCAATTTGATAACCTCTGCGCCGAGGTCAGCGAGTATGCGTCCGCAGGTAGGCCCCGCCATGACATGGGCCAGTTCCAGTACCCTGATACCTGCTAGTGGCCCCTGTTTTCCCGTTGCTTCCGGCATGATTCAGCGCCCCTTGAACTTGGGTTTCGTTCGAGCAAGAAAAGATTGATAGCCCTCACGGTAGTCTTCTGTCTCGAAGGCCAGGTAGTGAACGTCGTGATCTTCCTGGCTCAGCTCGACCTCGTGTCGTAAGCGCCGTAAGAATTGCTTGTGCCATCTGTTAACCAGTGGTGGCCCCTCCGCAATGGCCTTAGCAGTTTTTTCGACCTCGTGATCCAGATCGGCGGTAGGTACAACACGGTTGAGTAAGCCCCTCCGAAGCGCATCCTGCGCATCGATGACTCGACCTTCTACCAGAAACTCAAACAGTGTTGCCTCATCGGTAATACGCCAAATAGGTAGCATCTCTTCGTAAGCCATCGTTAGTCCAATACGGTTGAGCGGTGCCCCATAGCGGCTTTCTTCGCTACCGATTCGCATATCGCACATGGCGGCAATTTCAAGGCCGCCACCCACGCATGCACCGTGTATGCGGGCAATAACCGGGTGTGGACACGCCAGCATCGCGTCGCGGCCCTTGTTCATGATGGCCGAGAGTTCGCGGGCTTTAGATTCATTAGAGCGGAATTGCTCGAATTCGGAAATGTCGTTCCCCGGGCAGAAGCCTCGCGGGTCTCCGCCTGTAACAACGACGCAGCGTATGCCGCTATCGGCATTGATTGCTCGCCATAGCGGCTCGAATGCAAGCCACATATCCCGAGTCATTGCATTGAGCTTGCCTGGGTTATCCAGGACGACGGTGGTAACACCATCACCGTCGCGTCGGATCAACTGTCCCATAAAGTGTCGCCCTTTATCCTTGATGCCTTATCGTATACAAAAAGTTTGAAAATAAATACAAAATCTCTCTAGCTGGCTAGGCAGTCGTGGTCTTTTTGAGCTATTTTTGTCCTAAGTAAATGATTTATATAAAAT
Source organism: Pseudomonadota bacterium (assembly GCA_038748065.1). GTDB lineage: Bacteria > Pseudomonadota > Gammaproteobacteria > Pseudomonadales > Halieaceae > JBCDJG01. The sequence goes on along the minus strand of JBCDJG010000009.1, from coordinate 106,905 downwards.
ATTGATTTTTCCGTTTTAGCCATGCATTTAGGAAGGCGCTTGAGATATTGTATACACATAGCGAGTAGCGTGATGGCAATAGAGCGACGCAAGCGTATAAGCAGGTATCGTATGGTCCTGGCTTATAATCGAGATACCGGGTTCTCTCCCCGGATCCTCCGTAGACCCCGGATGAGGCAGCGAGCATCCATGGCAAGTGGCAAAAGTGTTAAGCGGCAGAACTAGAGCATGGAGATACCTGGCGAGCGGACTGGCCTCTTTTTTGTTGGCCGCCTGTGATCACAGGCCCTGTCATGACGGGACCTGTGATGAGGCCGGATATGCGTGTAGAACGACCGAGGTATTAGTGGGCTTTGGCGTCGGAGGCGGCACGGATAGTTTCTCTCGCAGTGCGGGCCGAGCCCTCGCGGCCATTTTGGAGAACCCCGTTCAGGTCCAGAACTACCCGGCCGGCGGTGGCGTTGCGGCCTACCGAGAACTGCTCGCCCGGCCGGCGGACGGATGCACCCTGCTGGCCTTGACGTCTGACTATGTGGTGTATGACAACGCCTTCCCGGAGCTTGTAGATCTCTCAAAGCTTGCGTATCTCGTGCGCTCGCATCGCGAAGCGGGTCTCTTGCTTGCGCGCAAGCTGGAGAGTGATGGCACAGCGGCTGAGACAGATAACGAGAAACGCAGTGGGGTCAGCTTCTCAAGCCTGGTCACGCGCGCACGGGCGGAGCAGCGCACCTTGAAAGTGGGTGGGACCGGGGCGAGGTCCTTTGACCGGGCCGCCATCGACTACGCCTTCTCGGGTGGGGAGATCGCCTATCGCTATATCCCTTACGCTGGCAGCAAGACCATGCTCATGGATCTGCTGGGAGGCCGCCTCGATTTGATCTATGACGAGTTCGGCTCTACGAAATCACTGATTGAGTCGGGTAGCATCGTGCCAGTCGTCGCTTTTGCACATCGGGTAGAGGACTTACCCACCCCCGCGCCGCTCGCCGCTGTCGCTGGTTTGAACACGCCGCCCCCGATCTGGCGCGGTTTCGTGGTACATGGAGCTACCAAGCCCAGTCTAGTGGAGCAGTTGCTCGCGGCTCTGGACGGCGCGTTGAACTCCGAAGACTACCTGCGGTTCGAGAAGGAGCGGGGCCTGTATGCGCCCGATGAACGGCTTCTTGGGGAACAGTTTCAGGCCAGCATTCAAGGCGAGAGCGCAATGTTTCGTGCGTCTGCGCGCAGCGTAGAATGATCGCGCCATTTATGCGGCGGCTGTTCTTGCTCGTGGCATCTGCCGCTGGGCTTGCGGGTGTAAGTTGGTCGCTACATGAGCTCAGTTTTGAACGCTACCCAGAGGGACTGGATTACGTTCTGCCCGCGCTTTTGAGCGCACTGGTGGTGGTAGCGGCTCTGCTCTCTCTGCGCTACGAAGTCGCGCGTCATGAAGAGGTGCTGGATCTGCCTGACGTGGATTTCGGCGGCCTGCGCCCGGCGGTGCTAGCTGTAGGCTGCTTGCTTCTTTATATGTTGCTCTTGTCCACTGTCGGGTTCCCGCTGGCAACACTCATCTTCCAAGTGTTGTTACTTCGCGTCGTCTTCAGAGTCAGCGGCTGGGCCTGGCTGCTTGCTGTGCCCTGTGCCGCCACCGCTTCAATCTGCCTCTTGTTCGGGCTCGTACTGGACGTGCCCCTGCCAAGAGGCGTGGGGTGGTTCTACGCCTTAAACGCGATGGTCGTGTAAAGCCATGGAGTTTGCTTTTTTATTTGACCAGCCGGGGCTCATGACTCTGCTGACACTGGTTCTCGGTGGCGTGCTGATCGGCTACCTGATCGGTGCTCTGCCGGGCTTCGATATCACGACGGGGGTGGCCCTGATGTTGCCGCTGTCCTACGTCATGGAGCAATCACATGCGCTGGCGTTCTTCTCAGCGATGTATTGCGCCGGCGTGTTTGGTGGCTCTATCACGGCGATCCTTTTTCGAATCCCTGGCACATCCGAATCTGTCATGAGCGCGGTAGAAGGACATCCCTTTACGCAATCAGGCCAGGCTGCGCGTGCGCTGGGACTGGCTGTCCTGTGCTCCGGTCTCGCGGGCGTATTGGCGACCTGTGTGTTGATTGGCCTGGCGCCCTGGCTGGCCTCGCTGGCCTTGAAATTCGGGCCGGGTGACTACGCAGCCCTCGGCGTGCTTGGCTGCGCCGCCGTGATTGCAGGCTCGGGTGGCAATCTCCGTAAGGGTGTATTGGCGCTCTCGCTCGGCTTACTGGTATCGACAGTTGGGGCAGATCCCTTTAGCGGCGAGCCACGCTTCGTGGTCAGTAATGAATTGCGGGATGGTGTCGGGCTGATTCCAGCCATTATTGGCTTGTTTGCCGCCGGCGATGTGCTATGGCGACTGCTCGTTAGCGACATACCCGGCGTCAGTGCCGACCGGGTTGATGCGCAGCTGAATACCTTGCAAAGCCTGAAGGACTGGGCAGCAGTGCGCTGGACTTTTGCCAGGGCCTGGTTGCTCGGCTTGGCAACCGGCGTGCTGCCTGGCGCCGGTGCCTCCAGCGCAGCATTCTTGGCCCACAGTGTAGAATCTCGCATAAGTCCCGGGCGCCGCAGCTTTGGCCAGGGTAGTTTGCACGGGCTTGCGGCCCCAGAAACGGCTAAGAACGCGGCAGCGGTTGGCTCACTGATTCCACTCCTCGCGCTGGGTATTCCTGGCAGCGGCACGGCTGCCGTAATACTGGGCGCGTTTGAGATCCATAACCTGCAGGTGGGCCCGCTTCTGTTTGCGCATCAGCCGGCGGTAGTCAGCACGATTTTTTTTGCCGTTATGTTGGCCAACGTGCTCTTCGTCGTCACCAGCCCCTTTGTCATACGACCTTTTGCAAGAATGACCAGGCTGCCTTATCCCTTCATGGCAACGATGATTTTGACGCTGTCGGTGGGTGGCTGCCTGGCAACGGGCGGAGTGGCCGCGGCGCAGGTCATGCTGGGCTTCGCGGTGGTTGGCGTTTGCCTGCGGCTGCTGAATATACCGCTGGCGCCGGTGATTCTAGGCGTGGTGCTTGGGCCGATTATTGAGTTGTATACCCGGCGCGGACTGTTGCTGAGTGACGGCCACGTCGGCAGCGTGTTTTCGTCGTCAATTTCAGTGTCACTTCTGGCCGCTTCGCTGCTACTGGTGCTTTTGCCGGCGATCGGCTCGCAGTGGTGGCGACGCCGTGAAGCCTCAAGCGCTAGTGGCGAACGCTGAGTCTTTTCTACAAGGTCACTGGGGTTTAAGAGTATGAAAGAAAGTCGATGGCAAACACTCACGGCGCGTATTGCCACTTCCGTGGTTGTTTTCATGCTCGTCTCTGGCGGGCATGTAATGCCTGTGCGCGCTCAGTCCCTCGACATACCGAGCTCTTCTGTGCTGGAAGCGCAGAGAGTGGCCAATTCTTTGCGCCTGGCGTCAAAACTGCTGTGTTCGGGTGTATTTGTTTCCGGTCGCCCCGCTGAGCGAGTCATCGAGGAAGACTTGCATTGGTCGCAATACAATTTTTTTGATTGGCAGAACGTCAGCTGGCAGATTGATCGTGCGAAAGGGACGACCCGCTTGGAGCTGAATTCACCTTCTCATTCGAAGGTCACGCTGCTGGCCGAATCCCTGTTCGAGGAAGGGTACGGCTGCTCGCTATTGCCAGACTCCGCGACGGGTCTCCTGCTGAGCCGGCCCGCACGAATCGTGTCGAAAGACTCACCTGTATCTGAACTGCCCCGTGCGCAGCCTGATATCGAGCTCGAGCGTGTGCTTGACTGGGCTTTCGACAGTGACAATGGCTACGGTCAGCAAGATACTCGTGCCGTGCTGGTCGTGAAAGATGGAGCGCTCCTCGCGGAACGCTACGCGTCCGGTTTTGACGCAGCGAAACCTCAGCTTGGCTGGTCGATGGGCAAGAGCATCGCGGCGATTCTACTTGGCGCTTACGCGCTGCAATCGAATTTGGATATAGATGCCCCTGTGTCTATCGACCCGTGGCAGCGGGGCGATGATCCGCGTCGAGCTGTCACACCTCGACACCTGCTCAATATGGCAGCGGGCCTAAGATTCGCCAATCCGAGCTTCGGGGATATGCTCTATTACACAGAGCTTCATGATCATGAGTCGGTTTACTTCAGAGCGCAGGATGTGGCCAGCTTTGTGCTTGGGCAGCCCCTCCAGCATGTACCGGGAGAGCAATTTGCCTACCGGAATACCAATACACTTGGCATCATGGCGCTGCTACGGCAGAAGCTCGGCGATGAGCGTTTTTTTCGCTTTGCCGATGAGGCCTTGTTCAGCAAAATCGGCGCCGCTTCCATGACTTTGGAGACGGACATTGCGGGAAACCCGATTATATCGGGATTCGTCTATGGCACCGCGCGTGATTGGGCGCGACTGGGTTTGCTGGTTCTGAATGATGGCGTAGTCGACGAGAAACGCGTTTTTCCCGCGGGCTGGCGAGATGAGGTATTGCTCCAGCCTTCGCCCGCCAACAAACGTTATGGGGGGCAGATGTGGCTGAATGCTACTCAGTCAATGGCCGGCGTGCCGGCAGACACGGGTTATTTTTTGGGCTGGGGAGGCCAGGTGGTGCTGGTCGTGCCCAGCGAGAACCTTGTGCTTGTTCGACTCGGGCTGTCCGAGGATGCCTATTTTGACTATCTTGATGAGTTGACCAAGAGGGTGTTGCAGGCGATAGAACGATCGGGTTAATGCGCCATAGGTCACTGTGGAGCAAAGCGACTCTTAATGAACAGGTCGATATCCATACTAACCCAACTACCGCCCGGGTCCGATGCCATGCCGAGGTCGGCATCCGCGCGGTTTATGACCGTCTGACCGCCGATGCGTGCGCCGTCGTCATCCAGGGTAAGTCGTAAGCCGCTGATCGCGATGGGCTGGCCTTTGATGGTCAATATACCGTCCACGCGGTAGCTACCATCACCGTTGCCTTCGATCAGTGTGGCTTCATAACGTGACGTCGGGTGAGCATCTACTGAAAACCACTCCTTGCCCGGCAGCGTTTCATCGTGGAGTTTGATGCCGTCTGACGCGGAGGCGGTCTCGACAGTGACGACAATGCGGCTCTTTGTGATGTTGTTGAGGTTAATGTCGACATCCGATTGCCAGCGGTTGAAGCGGCCTCGAAAAGGAGAGCCCGCGTGGCTGCCGGCAAACTCGATGACGCTCTCGCTAGCAATGACGGGCCAACTGCCGGGTACGGAACGAATGTCACTCGACGTGACGACAGCATCGCCTGTCTGCGGCGCAGCCGGTGTCATGAGCGCCTGGTAAGCTACCGCTAAACTGGCCAGTAGCAGCGCCGCAAAGCCCAAGCGTAGGGTCCAGCGCCTGGCGGGCGCCGCCGCGGGCTTGGGTAGGGGAAGCATGCGCAAGAGTAGCCCATCCCGGTCCTTGAACTGGTGCTTCAGTGCTGCGCCCACGTGCAGCAGCAGAAGGGCGGCTGCGCCGATGGCCATGATCTCGTGCGCCATCAGGCTGCGGCCGTAGCTTACATCGCGAATGGCAGCATCCGCTTCATGCAGGCCGAAGAGGTGTGGTACTTCGAACAGGCCGAACCACAGTGTTGGTACCTCAAGCGGAGCGCCATCGCGCCATTGGCTGGACACCATGAGCCAGCCGCTCAGCGGTAGGCCCAGCATGAGGCCATAGAATAGCCAATGGGTGGCAGTAGCGCCGACGCGCTGCCAGGTCGGCATGCCATCCGGCAGGCCCGGCACCGGGTAGATAAGCCGCAAGCCCAGCCTCAGCAGGCTTAAAGCCAGAACAGACAGCCCCAGTGACTTGTGAACCTGGTAGACCACAACGGCGCTGGCCTGACTGCCGGGTACCAGTATCGCGTCGCGCATCCACCAGCCCAAGGCCAGGTTTGCAATGATGGCAAGTGCAATGGCCCAGTGCAGGAGTATGGCGGCCGCAGTGTACTGGCGCTCCGCCATGTCGGTGATTGCTCCGTCTACTCGCCCGCGTCAGGCACCTGGCCGAACTCGCCGTCGAACTGCAGGCTCACCTCATCGCCAAGAATCGGTGGGCTCAACAGGTAGTCCATGCCGAAAGCCGACCTCATGAAGCTGCCCGAAGCGGTGAAGCCAATTGCCCCGGCTTTGGTGAAGGGGTGCTGAGGCATCGCACCAACAATAGAGGCCTGCAGGTTGACCGGATTCGTCTGCCCCAGCATGGTCAGGTTGCCCGTGATGTCGTAATCGCTGCCCCCCAGGCTGCTGACAGACGTGGACTCGAACACGATCTCGGCGTGTTCGCTCGCGTTGAGAAATTTGTCGCTTTGAGCCAGGTCTTCTTCCCAGGAAGTGAAGCTGGAGTCGGGGTGGGTTGCCACATAGTCACCGACATAATCCGTATCGATCGACGTTGGGTCGATAACAAGGCGAACGGATGATGATGACATATCCTCAGGTACAAGGTTCAGCGTGGCTGTATAGCCATTGAAGCGCATAACGTAGTTCGACAGGCCAAGGTGAGTCACGCTGAACGCCAGGGTCGCGTGTGTCAGATCGACCTCGTAAGTGCCGCCGGGCGGCAGGATTGGGGCCGGGGCGGGCGGGGGCGCCGCGGGAGCCGCTTCTGCTGGCGCAGCGGTCGCCTGAGCGATAGGCGTCGGTGGTTCTTGCTGCGAGCAGGCAGCCAGAAACAGGGCGCCGGTCATAGCCAGAGTGAGTTGGCGGTAAGCGATGGTAAACATATCAAAACCTCGTGGTATGCGTGTTGCGGTGTCTGTATTGTGGCGTTCGGAGCCTCTAAAGTGTAGCCTCCTTGGCGAATTCGGAAAGCGGCTACACTGAAAACTTGCCGGGAACGGAGGTAGAAGTCGCCCATGGAAAGAGAAATAGCAAGAGAGATGGAGATAGGAATAGAAGAAGAAAGCGGCATCGATTCCCCGCGACTTGCCAGCCTTGTTGCACTCATTGTCAGCCTGGTGCTGGTCGTAGGCGGTGCAGCGAGCGCCGCTGGGAGCGATAAGGCGTCCCAGAGCGGCAAAAAAACGCAAGTGAATACTGTAACAACGACAACCCACACCTTGCAGGCCTGCGTGCTGCGTCCCTTCGATCGGCTGTACGTGGATGTCGCCTACAGCGAGAACGCCGCGAGGCAGAAGGTGAACAAGCGCTGCGAAAAGGTCGAAGGCACTTACAATATTTTCTGCCAGGTTGAAAAAGCCGAGTGCTCTGAGGTGCGGTTCAGGTCGAAAAACTGACTTGCCGCGCAAGGCACACTGTGACGCAATCTACGAGACGCTATCGAACATCGACTGCAGCACGTCATCCACCGAGATGCCGAGGCAAAGCAGGGCGCCCAGAGCAGAGAGTTGGGCGTCGCGCGATCTCGATTCAGTAAAGCGCATTCGCATCTCGCCAGGCTCTTCGGACGTTCTCGTCTTCACCAGAATCGTATCGACTGGACCTGTGGTGCTGCTCGCCACCACGGCCATAGCGCCCCGGTCACAGTAGCTTTGTATGACGCTCGACCACCCTTGTTTGGAGACTAGGCAAAGCCTCTCCGGCGAGGCATGCTCGGCCAGCAGCGATAAGGGGAAGTTGTCTACGTCCACTACGCAGCCTCGCTTACAGTGGTCTAGCAGGAGCTTGGCTGCCTCAGTTTCTTGCACTCCCTTTGGCCACTTCCCAAGCACTGTTTTCTCATTTGATACTGTTGAAACAATGGCCACGTCGCAGCCGCCAACACCCAGTCCCTCGGACAGTACAGTCTTTGGTGAACGCTCAATAACGCCAATATCCGCCTCGGGATTGCGCACAACGGTGAGCTTGTGGTCAGCCCACTGCATGTCGCTGGCCTGCGCCCAGCGCAGGCCGTTCACTGTCAGGCCGGCCTCGCTGCTAACCGCGGGCCGCCGGCCAAGCCTTTGCAAGCAGGTGCCCAGATGCTCTGCAGTGTCTGAGCCCTGGGTCATGTCCATGATCAATATCAGCGGCATATAGTCCCGCGCGAGGTTCGGCATCAGCATATCCACCGCAGCCATCGCCTCATTGCGAAGCTTGCCATTTTTGTCAACTGTTCTAAGCAGCCAGGGGTTATGGTTGATCTCAAGCACCGTCATTGGCTCTTCCAGGAACGAACGGCTGATATCCCTCGATATAACATCAATACCCAGCCACGTGATACCGACCGCGCGGGCGAGTCGCTCGGCGAAGGCTCGGTTGTCGGGATGCAAGTGGTCATCCACAAAATGAGCCTTGCCGCCGCTTGACCAGTTCGCATTGGCTCGAAGCTTGATTGTACTGCCGCGCTCAGGTACTGATTCCGGGCTCAGGCCGTGTCGTTCCAGTTCCTGTTTCTCTTTGTCACCCAACTGCAGCGAGAGATAAGTGGGCTTTTCGTGTTTCGGGCCGCGCAAGGGGCTGGCGTTCTCAAGGTCGACCAATTGGCGAATGTTATGCACGCCGTCGCCAACGACCGCAGCGGGCTCCCGATGCACAGCGTGCTGGAACTTGCCATCAACTGTCGTTATTCGATAATCCTCACCCTCAACATGGTTTTCTACTAATAGGACCGGTAACTCCCCCTCCGGCGCCCCTGCTGTCAGTTCTGCATGGGCGCGGGCCACTTCGTCGCTGGAGCGCAGGTCGCAGCATACCTGTGCGCCCATCGTGCCGGTGTCTGACTTTAAGACAACCGGATAGCCCAGACGATTGGCAGCGTCGATAGCCTCCTGCGCTGAGCCAACGGCTGATTGGCGGGTCACCGGAAAACCCAGGTCGCTGAGAAATTGGGAGGTGTTTAACTTGCTCCGCGAGAGGTTGACGCCACCATGGGCCGTCTCGAAGTTGACGGTGCCGTTGAACAGGCGCTGGAAGCGACCAAAGCCGATTTGAATCTGTTGCTCCTGGCCCGGGTGGCGATCCAGGTAGAGCCACTGCAGGCCTCTACGTCGCAGCTCTGTGACCATATCCTGAATAGACAGCGCGCGGCTGCGGAAGGCCGCAGTCGATACAAAATGCTGGCACAGACCAACAGGGTCGTGTACGGAGGAGCCCGAGAGAAAAGGCTCGCGGATGGGCGCAGGCAGCATGGCGATCGCTGCTGTGATCGCCACCTGCAGGGCGGTGCCCTCCGCTCGATGGTTGAACTCCGGTAAAGCGATATGAAACACCTCGCCGGATGCGTCACGCACGATACGTGCAGGCCCATGGTAAGCCGCCGAAGCGCGCAGCATGGCGGTCACGAGTTGCGAGGCGACTGTCACTAAGGCCGGAGCCTGACCGGTGGTATCGTCTACGTCGCCCGGAACAGTGCCAAAGTGTTGCAAGAGCGGGCCTGCACTGTCGAGAAGTGCCCCCGCGTTTTCGGCGATGAGCGACTGCTCCTGTGGTGTCAGAGCCAATGACGCGCAGACGCAGGACTCAGGGTGGAACAGTGACGGACCTCCGACAAGGTTTATGCCGATAAAATGCATTGCGGTAGCCTCCTCGGGCGATTGTAGGCTACGTTGGCGTCATGGCCAACGCAGAGATTCGCTAGCTGCTTGTAATGCATGAGTTGTTACTGGAATTTTACTTGATCATGCCACACTGACCGTTACACTGCGGGCACTTCCAAACCGAACTTCCTCATGAATGGCTGGGTAGTAAAGATGAACACGCGAGCGCAGCGCTTGTTAACAACGCGTTGGTACTGGCTGTGCGTGGTGGCCGTCGGCGTAGCGCTAGAGACCGTGGCACTTTATTACCAGTACGTGCTGGGCGATGAGCCCTGCCAGGTTTGCATTCACGTCCGTATCTGGGTGGCTGGCTTCACGCTGGTTGGCCTCATTATGCTGGTGCTACCATCGACCCCCTGGTTAACGCTTGTTGGTCAGGCACTGACCCTGGCGTGCACGGTCGGACTTTGGGAGCGATGTAAATATCTTCTCGACCTGGAAAATGGCAAGGGAGACGGGGCCTGTAGCTTCTTTCTGGGCTTCCCTGACTGGTTCGCCCTTGATCGCTGGATTCCATTCTTGTTCGAGGTTCGAAACCTGTGCGGTTTCACGCCTGAGATGCCTTTTGGCATCAGTATGGCACAGTACTTAATTGTGGTTTCAACGCTGCTCGCCATCACTGCCGCTGCGGCGCTACTGGTAACACTCAGCGCCGCAGCGGGGGACTAGGGCGGCTGCGCGCGTCGGACGCACAGCCGCGGTTTGTGGCTGAGAGCGCGCTCCCTGGCCTAGAAAAAGCCCAGCGGATTGATGTCGTGGCTCACCAGCATATTTTTTGTCTGCTGGTAGTGTTCCAGGGCTGATTTATGGGTTTCACGGCCGATACCTGACTTCTTGTAACCGCCGAAGGCCGCATGGGCAGGGTAGGCGTGATAGCAGTTCATCCATACGCGCCCGGCCTGGATGTTGCGGGCCATCCTGAACGCGAGGTTGGTATCGCGTGTCCAGACACCGGCGCCGAGCCCGTAGTCGGTATTATTGGCGATGGCCAGCGCTTCGGCCTCATCCTTGAAGGTTGTGACCCCAAGGGTTGGCCCAAAGATCTCCTCCTGGAATACCCGCATGTCGTTACTGCCCTTCAGAAGCGTGGGCTCAACGTAATAGCCTCCGGCGATATCGCTGCCGACTGCTGCTTTGCCGCCGCCGAAGAGAAATTCAGCGCCTTCCTCTCGGGCGATGTCCATGTAGCCCATGATCTTGTCGAACTGCTCCTTGCTGGCCTGGGCCCCGACCATTGTTTCGGTATCGAGCGGGTTACCCTGTTTTATCTGGCCAGCGCGTTCGAGCACGCGTTCGATGAAATCGCCATAAATGCTTTCCTGCACGAGGGCGCGTGACGGGCAGGTGCAGACCTCGCCCTGGTTGAAGAATCCCAGTAACAGGCCCTCAACGCATTTGCTGATGAAATCGTCCTCGTGGGACATGATGTCTTCGAAATAGATGTTCGGGGACTTGCCGCCCAGCTCCACCGTAGAGGGGATCAGTGTCTTGGCCGCGTTCGCCAGGATGATGTGGCCGACAGCGGTGGAGCCGGTAAATGCAATCTTGGCGATGCGATCGCAGCTCGCCAGTGCCTGGCCGATTTCAGATCCGTAGCCGTTCAGGATGTTGACCGTGCCGGGCGGCAGCAGGTCCTGAATCATTTCCATCATCACCAGTACGGATACCGGGGTTTGTTCCGCAGGTTTCAGGATGACGCAGTTGCCTGCTGCCAGCGCCGGTGCAAGTTTCCAGCCGGCCATCAACAGCGGAAAGTTCCAGGGGATGATCTGGCCGACGACGCCGAGCGGCTCGTGAAAGTGATAGGACACGGTGGTCGCGTCGAGCTCCGTGGCCGTTCCCTCCTGGGCCCGGATACAGCCGGCGAAGTAGCGAAAGTGATCAACGAGCAGCGGGATATCCGCATTCAGCGTTTCCCGAATACCCTTGCCGTTTTCCCACGTTTCCACGTAGGCCAGGGTTTCCAGGTTGTCCTCTATGCGGTCCGCGACCTTCAGCAGCACATTGGCCCGCTCCGCAGCGGCCGTTTTGCCCCAGGCTGGCGCCGCAGCGTGGGCCGCATCCAGTGCCTTGTTCAGATCTGCCTGGCTGGAGCGGGGGATCGAGCAGAACGCTACGCCGTTAACCGGCGAGATATTGTCGAAATAAGCGCCTTCTGCCGGGGCAACCCACTCGCCTCCGATAAAGTTCTCGTAGCGTGACTTGAAGCTGAAGATGGCATCATCGCTGCCTGGCATAGCGTATAGCATGTAACTAACCCTTTTATGATCGTGCGCCTGTTAACCCCGTTTGCGGTGCGGGATTGGGCGACAGAAAGCGCTGCGCCCACTCCTGAAAGCTAGTTCAAGATCAGGTTTTTATCAAAGCGCTAAGCGGCTTGGAATAGCAGCGTGGGTCAGCACGTAGAAAGCTTGATCAGCCCCTGAGCCCCGGCGCGGCGCGGCCTGCAATGAGCGGGAGGTCGAGGTAGGTCCGAACGCCGCTTTCGGCAGCACAGACGTACGGTATTGCTGACACGCAATGGTTTGCCGTCACGACGATGCCCGGGTTTCGCTCCAGGCCCGCGGCGACTGAGTGCGGGTGCCAACCGTGGAATACAGCCTTAGTGCCGGGGTCGCCATCGATTTCGACTTCGAAGCGCTCGCCTTCATCACCGAAGTTCCACGGCGGATCGAGATTTTCCTGGCCCATGAACCAGTTCACGCGCACCGTGATGACCGATGCCTGGTCGATCTGGTACTGCCAGGTGAAGCGCTGTGCGGCCACTTTACCAGGCTCGATTTGGCCAATCGGCGAGTCGATAGGTGCCGTCGCAACGGCGACCTCGTGCCCGGGAACAAAGGTCGCACGCTTATCGAAGCTAAGCTCATCCATCATCATATCCATGGACTGCCGGAAGCCCTCGCCCAGGAAGGCGACCATCGGCGACGCAGAGGCTTCTTCCGGGGTCTTGCCGAAAAGCATGATGTCGCTGATCACGTCGGGTGCGCTGTAGGTGCGGATATCCGAAAACTCTTCGGCACGCACGTGGGTGATGCGGTTGGACAGCGCCGATAGCGTTAGCGGAAACCGCTCGGTGACGCCCCCAGGGTGGATGCCGGTGCCGTGCAGGGTACTTGATCCCTCTGCGCAGGCTGCCTCCAACGCGCTTACGTCGCGGTCGCCTGGGTAGAACCAGTTAAGCGGGGTCACGACATTCTTACCGCTCGCCAGCAGCCGGCAGACCAGAGTCGGATCTGCCATGACCGGGCTGTAAACCACGCAGTCGGCGGACAGCGCTAGCAGCTCTTCAATATCACGGCTTGCCAGTACGCCGATCAAATCTCTACCGACCAGTTCAGCGGCATCACGCCCGGCCTTGCTTTCGCTGTGGACCCAGCAGCCAACGAGTTCCAGCTCGGGGTGATCGAGAATCGCCTCTATCGACGCACGGCCCACGCCGCCGGTGGCCCACTGGATGACGCGAAGTGGCATAGCTAAACCCCCTGCTCGGTAAAGGCGTCAGGAAGATGCTGCCAGGCCGCGGGCAGGTCTGTATGCCATACCGGCTTCTCGGGCGGCATGTTGAAGCCAGACGGGGGCCGCCAGGCCATGTCTCTGAGAATCTCATTAACCCACATCATGTTCAGGTAATCGTGGCTGTAGCAGAACAGCCCGTCGCCCGCATAGTAGAGAATGGAAAGGCCCGGAGCAGCATAGGTCTGGTCGGTATTATCGCCGCCGATGACCTGGTCCCAGTGACTGACGATGCGATGGCCATCAAGCATGGTCCAGCGCTTGGGGCTGGTCCAGCCGTGCCCGGTTAGCGCTGCCATGGAGGCAACAAAAAACTCTCGAATGGTTTCGCGGCCTTCCTGCCTGCCCCAGGCGGGGTCAATATAGACGGCATCTTCGGTGAAGAAATCGGCCATCACCTCCCAGCCTTGCTCTCCTTCATCGACGCGGTCGCGCTCCGCAGTGAAACGCTTGTAGGTCTCAAGGGCTTCCTGTTCGACGGCCTTTTTATCGTGCATGTCGGGCTCCTCTTTATTGTTGTCGCAGGTTTCAGAGGTAGCCAGTATAGATGGAAATAAAAACGGGCACCCTGAGGTGCCCGTGAAGAAGGTGCATCGGTGGTTTCCTGCAGCATACCATCCGGTGCTTTCAACTGGTGTTTACTCAATCAGACCCATGATCATGGTGCTGACGCGCGCGACGCCGACGTCCAGCCCAGTGATGTCGCCGGTACCAAAGACCGTATCGATGGCCAGCGAGGCCGCGGCTGAAATGGTTACGCCGACGTTGCGTACTTTGAGGCTACCGTCGTCACCAATCACGACCGCCGCGTTGGACAGGTCGAGATCGAAGAGCGGGAAGCGGCCAAGCGTGTCACCGTTCAGGACGACCACGCCCGTCAGCTGCGGAGAGCGCTCGGTGCTGGTCAGAATGTCGGGCGTGTTGTAGGTCTCAATCGTGAAGTTGAGCAGCGAAACCTCGCTGTCATCGCGACTCAGGCTCAGGCCGCCGACGTGGAAGATGTCGCCCTCTACGGTGCCGGCATCTACGGCGCCGCCGCGTACCGGGAAGCGCAGGGTAAGCGTGCGGGTATTGAGTGCGCCGCGGTCGATCGTTGCGACGTCAATACCATTGGCCGACAGGGCTTCGAGGAAGCTCATTTCCAACGCGACGCGGGTGGCACCGCGATCGAGTTGGGCAGTGGGTGCGGCCCAGGCAGCGCCGGTACCCAGCAGGGTCAAGAACAACAGCTTGGAAAGGAATTTAGTCATGACGTGTGGACTCCGCTTGTTCGGTTGACCGCGACACCGCGGTTGGGACACTTACGGCAGGATCGCAAGCGGAGGATCAGAAAACTGTGACACAGTCGTGGCGAGAAGATGTACACATGGTGGACAAGCGACCTTGGCGACCGGGTTCGATCACCCCCGGATCGTTTACGAACCTTGGTAATTCTGCGGCTGCCCTGCGCCACGCTTGTTGCAAGATGGTTCGATGACCTATGATGCTGCAGCGGGAGCTTTTTGCCACAGCCTGGCTCTCGCAAGCAGATTATTAGATAAAAAGACTGCGGGAGTTCTTGATGTTATATCCCTCTATTCGGCGGACCGGCATGGTGATGCTGATCAGCCTGGCGTCCAGCACGGCCCCGGCGCGGCAGCTTGAAGAGGTTATTGTTACCGCGCAGAAGCGCGCCCAGAGTCTGCAGGATGTGCCGATCTCGGTATCCGCCGTGCAGGGTGATAAGTTGCAGGATGCCGGTATCCCCAACATGGCGGCGCTTGCCGACTATGTCCCTAACCTGCATATCAGCAGCGTCGCGGTGAATACTGAGATTTATATGCGCGGTGTTGGCTCGGGTAATAACCAGGGCTTTGAGCAGTCCGTTGGCATGTATATTGACGGTGTCTACATGGGCCGCGGACGCCAGTATCGAGCAGGCTTCCTCGATCTGGAGCGCATAGAGGTCCTGCGTGGTCCGCAGGGTACGCTCTTTGGCAGAAATACCGTGGCGGGCGCGATCAACGTTATAACGGCCTCATCGCGCCCGGGCGATGAGTTGTCTGGTGATGTTGCGGTGTCACTGGAGTCTCATGATGGTGCCCTTGTTGAGGGCCAGCTTGGTGGCTCTTTAACAGACAATCTCGCCGCGCGCCTGGCGTTCAAGTATCGGGAAACGGATGGCTATGTCGATAATGCTTTTCTCAACGATTCGGAAGGTCAATTGGAGGAGCAGGGCGGGCGCCTGACCCTGGTCTGGGCGCCGACGGACCAACTGGAGCTCAATTTCAAGTACAGTCGCATGGAGTTTGATCGCGTGGGTGCGCCTGCGGCGACTAAGCTGTACCTTGATCCGGTGTCCCGGGATCAGCTCTTTCCCAACGCAACGCCCTTTGCGGCAGCTGCCTACTATTTAACTGATACCTTTTATCCGGAGGTTGTCGAGCAGTCGACACGAGATTTCGTGACCTACAAAGACAACGGTTTTGGCCAGTCGCAGGCAGATGGTATCGGCATCGGTCGCAATCCCGATTCCAGCGATGAAGAGTACGATAACGCCGTGCTGCAGCTGGACTACGATTTCGAGCGGGTGCGGCTGACGTCGATCACGGGTTACAGCGCCTATCGCTACATTGATGGCGTCGACGCGGACTGGCTGCCCTTGCAGTTCGTTCACCGTGATGATGACCAGGAGTTCGAACAGTTCAGTCAGGAAATTCGTTTCACCTCGCCGGGCGACGAGTTTTTTGACTACGTCGCGGGGCTCTATTACGAGCGGAGTGATCTCGAGTTTGACCGCCTGGTGAGCCTCGATACCAGTTTTGACGGCCTGTTTGAGAGCGTTCCGGTCAACTTTTTCCTTCCTGGCTTTCCTGACGAGGTCTCGGTAGGTGACTTCGGATTCAGCAGTCTTGCCCAGTTAATCGCCTTCAGTGAAGGCGGCAGTTATGCCGGTGAGATTCCCGGTCGCCGGCACTTTTATGAGCTGGAATCAGAATCCTGGGCGGCCTTCGGTCAGGTAACCTTCAACTTCTCCGAGACGTGGCAGCTCAACCTGGGCTTGCGCTACACAGAGGAGACCAAGGACGTGCGCAGCACGCAATTCCTGGTCGACGAGCTCGGGAACCAGGATGAGCCCAACTTTGATTACTGGCTGGGCTTTATACAGGCCCAGTTTTTTAACAACTATGCCTACGATTACGATGAGGATCGCGAGACTGACCGCTGGCTGCCTTCCGCGAACCTGCAGTGGTATGCAACGCCTGATTCCATGTTCTATCTCAGCCTGTCCCAGGGCTTTAAGAGCGGTGGTTTCACCGCTGCTGACGATGGCGAGCCCGGTGGGCTAGAACTTGGGTCATGGCCCTGTATCGAGGGTGAGCCAGTGCAGGATTGCTATGACCCCACGTTACCCAATGAGGATTTCGAGTTCGACGACGAAGAAGTGGATGCCTTGGAAATAGGCGGTAAACACACCTTACTGAATGGCGGCATGACCCTGAACTGGGCGGCTTTTTACACACGCTACGATAACCTGCAGACAGCAATATTCAACGGTTTGAGCTTCACCGTGAAAAATGCGGCGGAGTCTGAAGTGAAGGGTGTTGAAGTGGATCTGCTGTGGCAGGCGACTGACAACCTGCGCGTGGGCGCGAATGCGGCTTATCTCGATGCGACATACCGGGATTTTGCTAATGGACCCTGCACTGCGATTCAAGTCGATGTAGACGCCTTTTGTGGCAGCCCCCAGGGTTTTACGTCGAATGACCTTTCCGGTGAGCCTACCTTGTATGCCTCCGACTACAGCGCGGCGCTGTTTTTTGACTATGCACGCTTGTTTGGGGATGGGCTCGAGTTCTTCGCTGGGCTAGACATCAACTATCGCGATGAATTCAACTCGTCAGGCGATAATGACCCCATTGACGTGCTTGATGCCTTCACGAAAGTCAATCTTCGTGGCGGCATCCGCGGTGACTGGTGGGAGGTCATGCTCTACGGGCGAAACGTGTTTGACGAGGAAGTACTGATGCAGGGATTTGATACGCCCGCCGTGGCTGGTTCCCACTCCAATTTCATCGACGAAGGGCGTATCTGGGGCGGTCGGATCAAGGCGAGGTTCTGAAGGGGCTGACACCACTCACCAGGTCTGCTGCTGCCACTGTGTGAAGCGCTCGCCGAACAGCGACTGCAACCACTTATCTTCTGCCTGCGATTGCTTGTAGAGAGCAAACCAGCTAAGCAGCAGCAGAAAGAGGCTTGAAATACTCGGCGCCAACAGGGCGAGCCCGGCGTAGAGCAGGGCATCGCCAGCGTACATCGGGTGGCGCAGGTAGGGGAATAGCCCGCCCCGGGTGACGAGGTTTCCGGGCCGATCGCCTTGGCTATCGCCCTGCGTATTTGTTTGCAGCAGCCATGCATGGAATAGCGTGCAACTCCCCCCGGCCACGGCAAGCATCTGTCCCGGAAGCGCGGGCAGTGCAACAGAGCCTGGTCGCAGGATGTAGGCAAGGCCAACGCAGCCGATCAGCCCGGCTCCGCAGAGTACTTTTATTCGCCACCAGCGCTTTTCCATGACCGCAGTATAGCGCCAGTGCCTGACTGCCAACACGCTACTCGTGGTGATACACTGCCGGGAGAATAATCCCGGCGTCGAGATTCAGATCCGCGACAAGCCGGGAGCGCCATCCGGTATCGAGGGGCCGGTTCCAGATCACGCTATGCTGTTTTTTTCCGTTGAGTTTCTATACGTGTTCCTGCCTGTTGCGGCTGTGGGCTACTGGCTTGTCGCTCGCCTTACAGGTGGGCGGCGCGATCTCGCTATTGGCTGGTTAATTGGCGCCTCCCTGGTTTTTTATGGGCTTTGGAACCCGCTCTACCTGTTTCTGCTTGGCACCTCGATCCTCGTCAATTACGCCCTGGGGCAGTATTTGCAGGTCAAGCGTTCAAAGGCCGTGCTGGTACTGGCGCTGGCATTCAACCTGGGGCTGCTCTCCTGGTATAAGTACCTCGGGTTTTTTGCGGGGATTGCGTCAGCAGTCAGCGGGCAGGGATTCGAGCTGACAGCGGTCGTGCTGCCGCTTGCTATTTCATTTTTCACCTTCCAGCAGATTGCCTGGGTGGTAGATAATTACCGTGGCGAGCTGCTTGAAGGTAAGGTCCGATTCGGCGAATACGTTCTCTTCGTCGTGTTCTTTCCGCAGTTGATAGCCGGCCCGATTGTTCACCACTCAGAGTTGATTCCGCAGTTCCGTAGCGGTGAGCTTTTGCGCTTTCGCTCGGATCATCTGGCAACAGCACTCGCCTTTTTTATCATCGGAATGTTTAAGAAGGTGGTGCTGGCGGACAATATTGCACCGATGCCGGCAACGGTGTTCGACGGAGCGGCATGGGGTATCAGCTATGGTTTCGTTGATACCTGGGTCGCTGCCATCGCCTATCCACTGCAGGTCTACCTCGATTTTTCGGCCTACGGTGATATGGCCATAGGCCTTGCGCTGCTGTTCAACATCCGCCTGCCCATCAACTTTGACTCACCCCACAAGTCCCTGCAGATGGTTGAGTACTGGCGACGTTGGCATATGACGCTAGGTCGTTTCATGCGCGGCTATGTGTTCATCCCGTTGGGCGGTAGCCGGGTCGGTCCTCTTCGAAACCATTTCAATGTCGTGGTCACGCTGGCGCTGGCAGGGCTCTGGCATGGTGCTGGATGGACCTTTGTCATTTGGGGTACGGCCCACGGGGTGTTGCAGGCCGTCTACCTGCTGTGGCGAAAGCACACTAAATGGCGCATGCCGATGCTGCTGGCCTGGCTGGTAACTTTTTTTGCTACCACAGTTGCTCACTCTTTTTTTCCTGCGCACAATCTCGAATCCGCGCTGTTGGCACTTGAGATTATGTTCATGGTTAGCGACACACCTGTCCAGGCGGCAAATACTGCGGGTGGTACTTATCTGCTGATACTCGCTACATTTATAGGTGCCTTGCTGCTACCGAGTACGCGCCTGTTAATGAGCGATCGCTATGAGCCAACGACGTATGACAATAACACCGTATCCGCGTCCGAGGCGCTGCGCATTCCAGTGCTCGATGGCCTGCGTCTTGCCTTCAACACGCGCTGGCTCATGTTCCTTGCGGCGGTCGGGGGCACGACCTTGTACCTTATTTTCAGTACGTCCTCTGTGCAGGACTTTGTCTATTTCCAATTCTAGGTATGAGTACAAACGCCCCGACCAGTAGCTTGTCACCCACCGCTTTCGCGACCTGGGTGATCCTCTTGCTCGCGCTGCCTACCGTGACCATTTTCTATCTCAACCTGAGCGCCGATCCTTTTCAGCTTGTTTTTAAAGATGACCCGGACGAGCTGGCGTTCCTCAGCCGCAACGGTCAGGATCGCTACCAGAACCCCGGTGTTGTGATCAATTATCAGCCGTCGAGCATAGTGGTGGGGCACTCGCTCGCGGCGAATTTTCAGCCCTCCCGCTTGGAGAAGACCCTGGGCTGGCAGCGGGTCTACAATCTGTCGATGCAGGGCTCGACTATTTATGAGCATCGGCGCGTCGTCGACTATGCGCTCGAACGAGCCCCGGTAGAGCGCGTTTTCTGGCTGTTTTTCCCGCCTAATCTCGGCCTGCCGCCCAAGGTCAACGCAACAGACATGGTGTTCCCCGAATACCTCTACGACTGGCAGCGCCTGAATGACCTGCGCTTCTTCGCAACACTACCTACTAACCTGGCACCCTTTGTGGCGCAAAAAGCCGAGGCTCGGCGTTTCCTTGAAGAGCGCGCACTGGTAAGCGGTCGGGTAGAACAAGCGAGAGACTATGCGACCAACTGGCAGCTTACACGAAGCAATCGTTTTAACGCGCCCAACGCTGTCGCTGAAGATGTGATGGGTGATCTGGCAAAGAAGCCACGCGAGTTCATGGAGCTGTTGCGCGCTGGGCCAGAGCACCTGACGCCCAAGGATTTTGCCAGTTCGATGGTATCTCCAACGAGCTCTTTCCACCCTAACGTGGAAAGCAACCTGCGAGGCATCGTGGCGGCCAATCCGCAGGTGCAGTTTCTGTTTGTACCCATGCCGCCCTTGTCGTTGTTGCACTGGCAGACCATGCGAGCAACGGATATCGAAAGCTACCTTGAGCAGTTGAGTTACGTTCGTTCTTTCGTAGAAATCATGTCACCCTATGGCAATGTCGAAATATATGGCTTCGGGCTGTCGCCGCTGGCGGAGGATCTGCGCCTCTACCGTGACTATGGGCATTATCATATGGCGGTGAATGAGGCGATGCTGGACGCTATGGCCAGCGGCGGCGCGCGTCTGCACATCGACAATATTGACCAGCATCTCAGTAGTTTTGACCGGCGTGTCCTTAACTACCGCCTGAGGTCCTACCAGCCTGTCGACATCGAAAATTCAGAGCGGCTGGTTAAGGGTGAGCTGAGTCTGGTAGATGGCCGGGAGATTGTCAGTGCAATCGAGAGGCGCTCGGCCGCTCGGCATTGAATCGCTGCGCAACTTCGCTCTGTGACAGGTAGCGACGCTCGAAGTCTTCCAAGGGCAAGGGTTTGTCGATTAAGTAGCCCTGAAGATAGTCGCAGCGCATGTCTGCGAGCTGGCGAGCGCAAAACTCATCCTCCACGCCCTCTGCGACGACTTGCAGCGAAAAGTTGTGGGCCAGATCAATAACCGCGTTGACGATAGCGAAGTCCCGAGCCGACTCGCGCATGTGCATCACAAAGCTTTTGTCGATTTTGATCTCGTCGGCGGGTAGGTCGCGGAAATAGGCGAGTGACGAGAAACCCGTACCGAAGTCATCAATCGCTATTTTGATGCCTAGCTTACGCAGTTTGGCAAGTTGTTCGAGCATGCTGTTTTGCTTTTCCACCATGACACCTTCGGTCACTTCGAGCGTGAAGCACGCTGGGTTTATCTCATATATCTCCAGGGAGTCACGGATCACCCAGTATATTTCGTCATCCAGTACTAGAGTCGGCGTTACATTCACGGCTAGCGAGATGCGACTCTCCCAGCGAGCCAGGCGAGCGATGGCGGATTTGATCGCCCACCATGTCATGTGACGGATAACACCATGCTTCTCAGCGATCGGGATGAACTGATCGGGCGTTACGATACCTTCACCCTCGCGATGCCAACGAATCAGTGCCTCGGCCCCCGTGATATTGCGGAAGCCTGCGTGGACTTTGGGCTGATAGTAGAGTTCAAGCTCGCCGCGCTCCACGGCCAGTTCTAATGCGCGTATGGTCTCTCGCGAGGCGCCGAGGCTGCTCTCCGTACCGGGCTGGTAGACTTCGTAATCGCGCGCTTTCACTCGCGCCGCCCGCAGTGCGGTGCTGGCATTGCGCATGGCGCGCTCTTGACTCTTGTCACTTTCGTCCACTGGCGCGAATCCAGTCACGATAGTGAGGGGAATACTGCGCCCCATCTCAGTGTAGGGTTTGGAAAACAGGCGTTTGAGTTTTGCGGCGGCCAGCTCCAACTGGCCTATGCCAGCAATACTTTTCAGTACGACGCTGCAGCGGTTGCGCTCCAGAGATGCGCACTTGTCTTCGCTGCGCACCCACTGTTGGAGTCTCGTCATAAAGTCGCGTCTTAGCAGCTCGAAGACTGCTTCGCCATGTTGGTCATACAGGCTGTCGGCTTCTGCCAACTCGACAAGCGCCAGCACGTCTTTGTGTTCGAACGCGGCCATTATATAAAGTAGTCCTGAGAATCGATGTTATAAGAACCGGGCAGTAGCTCACGTGCGATCCAGCGCTCATCCTCTTGTCCAGCTACCTGATTTGACAGGTCCAGGAGGTTAAGGATGTCTCGCTTGCGCTTGTTGGCGTCGAGCACAATAACCAGCTCCGGCTTGAGACGACGCGTGTCGTTCTGCCTCACTACGATTGCAACCTCACCGGTATTCAGTTCGACCAGCGTGCCAGTTGGGAACAGGCCAATGGCCTGGATGAACTGTTCAACGAGTGACGCGGTGAAAAAACGGCCTTTGCTGTCGAGCAGCTCTTGGGCGGCCTCATGGGAGGTGCGGGCCGCGGCGTAGGGTCTGGGCGTTATCATGGCGTCATAGGTGTCAGCCAAACCGGCGATGCGGGCCAGGAGAGGGATTTGCGCCCCCGAAATACCGCGAGGGTAGCCCGAGCCATCGAGACGTTCATGGTGATACTCGATGATTGCCAGGATTTCAAAATCAACGTCATCTGAATCGGCCACCATCTCCGCACCCAGCTTTGGGTGCGCCTGCACAATGCGTCTCTGCCGTGCGCTCAGTTCCTCGGGCTGGTCTAGCATAGACCTTGGCAGCTCGGTCATGCCGACGTCACACATCGTGCAGCCAATCGCAAGCTTCTCCAGCTCGTTGCGATGCAGCCCGATGTGTTTGCCCAGAATGACAGCCCAGAGGGCCATCGAAATGCTGTGCCGGTAGCGATAATCGCCGCTTTCCTTCAGCCGCAGCAGGGCGGCGACGGCTTCCTGGTTGCGGAAAACGCTTTCAATGAGTGGATTGACGGCTTCGCGAACTGTCTCGATATCAGCGACCTGCTTTTCGCGAAGGGAATCAAATACCCGATCAAGGGTCTCGGCCGCGGATTCAAAGCAGGCCTGCGCCTGTTCGAAATCGGCCTTCAGTTCGAGGGGCTGTCTACTGGATTCATCAGCAGAGGGTTGGCAGTCAAGTTCAAGGAAGCGATGATGGCCCTTGTACTCCGCATCAACTTTGACCTTGTCTACGTAGTTGGAGATGTAGACAACGTCATCGAAGTCACGCACGACAAAACCCTGTACAGAGAATGGCGTCTCCAACCATGGGCGATCTAATTCTGCGACGAACATGCCCGGCTGCAAGTTCATCGCCGATACCTCTACTAAACGCACCTCAACACCCCTTGGTAAGTCCCTGTTTCTTTAAGCTTAGGCGCCTTTTGTGTGGGGGTCGAGAGCTGCGCTGTTTCTCTGTGAACCAGGCACGGTTTTTGGCCGGAATGGCGCAAAAGAGTGAGCTGGATCACACTCTTCGGCGTGCTAAGGATTGCGAGGGGGCGCCAACATGTCGCGCCCGCGCGCCAGGCAGCAGCGACCGATATCGAAGGTGCTCGCTTGTATCGGTGCACTGCCCCGCGTCACGACGGCCATCTGGTGATCAATATCGACGCTCGCAATCAGCTCGGGCGCGCTGCCGCAGGCCAAGACCAGTTCAAATAACAGGCGCGTGAGCGGTTCTTTATCCGGATAAAAACCCACAACATCGTCTGCCATGTCGAGTGGGCCGTGTGCCCAGGACCAGTCTTCGATGACATATTTTCCGCCGGGGCGTAGCGCTGGAAACAGGGTGTTGAAGGATGCACGCGTCTCGGTGAGGAAGTGGGATGCGTCGTCGATAACGAGATCTAGAGCAGCGCCTTCGAACTCGCGGTCGAGGATGGCCTGCAGCGACGCCCCGTCCGACTGATCTACACCATAGAAAGGCCGGATTTCGTTCTCCAGCCCACGCTCCTTTCGATAGTCGTCTAGCGCCTGAATACGCTCCTCGCTGATGTCGACCGAAACAATACGCGCGGCCTGGCTTAGCGCGTGGAAGAACACCGGGCTGCCGCCGCGCCAGATGCCCAGCTCGAAAATGCGCCGGGGAGCTTCATCGGCTACCAGTCGCGCATAGCGCTCGATCATCTCACGCGGCTTTTGAAAGACAAACTCTTCAATGCTCGACTGGCGCTCAGTCATACCAAGCTTGAAGGCACGAAATTTTATGCCGTCGATATGGAAGCGGTTCCGTGCGGTCCACGTGATATTCATAGTTTCGATATTCCGGTACGGGGCATCAACACTAACGCAAGCACGACGCCTGATCCGCGATCAAGCAGCCCGCAGATACTGTTTAATATCCACTTCGTCGACCTGTGCAGGGTCAAGGTAACTTTCTGCATACTCTCGGTAGACGCCGCTTGTGAGGAACAGCTCAAAGCAATCCCTGTCGATGTGATTGTCGTCTACCATTTTGGCGAGTATGTCGATTGCAATGCTCACGGGTTTCGCCTTCTTGTAAGGCCTGTCTGAGGCGGTCAGCGCCTCGAAGACGTCTGCAACGGCGAGAATTCGCTCCGGGATGCTCAGCTCGGCCCCCGGCAGGCGCCTGGGGTAGCCGTCACCGCGCATTGTTTCGTGATGCGTAGAAGCATAGCGGGGCACATTTTTCAGCTCCTCCGGGAATGGCAGGCTTTCCAGCATCTTGATGGTGCTGATCATGTGCTCGTTGATTTTGAAACGATCCTCCTGGGTGAGCGTCCCACGTGATATCGACAGGTTGTAAAGCTCACCCTGGTTGTACAGATGTTCAGGGATATTCATATCGATACCGTACTCTGGCGGGTATTTCGTGGATCGAGTGCGTTCGATAATGTGTTCGGGTTTATCGTTGAGCAAAACTTCTGCCGCGGGTAGTGCGGGTGCTTCGCCCGTCACACGTAGCTCTTCCACGGGTGAAAGCCCAATCCGGTCTGAGAAGTGACGCTGCCAGCTGCGCTTACCAATCTCTTGTAATCTAGCCTGCTTTTCCTCATCGAGAAATTCGCCGCCAACGTTGCATCCGGCTACGAATTCGAAATCATCGATGAGCGCCGCCCGTGCTCGTTCCAGATCAGCCATAAGTTCGCTTTTGCGCTGTGGGTCAGCCGCGAGCTGATGCAGGTAATCGATCTCAGCGTCGCGCCACAGCACCTCAAAACGCGTGCGGACCTCGTGGATTCGGTTATAGATGACCTCGAGCTTGCTGCCCTTATCGACGATATGCTCCGGCGTGGTGATCTTGCCGCAGTCGTGCAGCCAGGCGGCTATGCGGTATTCTCGCCACTGGTCGTCATTGCCAAGTCGGAAGTCGTTAAATGGTGGCAGATTTGCCTTGGATGCCTCGCGCGCCAGCATCAGCGCGAGTTCAGGGACGCGCTCGCAATGCCCCCCCGTGTAGGCAGACTTGTCATCGATCGCCTGTGCAATCAGTTGGATGAAAGAGTCCATCAGCATGCGCTGTGCCTCTTCATAGGCCTTGATCGCTGCGACCATCTCAACCAGGGAATCGGACAGATCGTCCAGCTCTTTCACGCGCGTTCTGACCGGTGTAACGTCGTCGTACTGTCTCCGGCGAATTTTGTCGTTTTCATTGGCGAGCTGTTTGATTGGCCGAACGATGGGCGAAGCAAGGAACCAGGACAGGGGCGTGAGGAGCGCCAGAAAAGCGCCAGTGATGGCGATCGAGAGGAACACCTTCTCCATGAACGGACCGACTATAGACTGTTCCGAGGCAAATACGCCAAACATGATCTGTTCCGCGTCGCTGTCGACCCCTATCGGGGCGCCGTAGGCAAAATAGCGCTCACCCTGATGTTCAACTTCCCGCAGTTCATTGTGCAGGACGGGCCGCTCGGCAACCGCGATAAAGTCGCCGTGGGGTACAGAGCCGATGGCTGCACCATCCATGGGTCGTTCGAAGTTCAGCCATTTGTTTTGCAGATATTCATGTAGCTCCGGGCCAATGGCCAGGATCGCGCGATTGAGAACAGCCAGCAGTGCCTGCTGGTCCTTGGCAACGACAAGATGCAGTGTTGTTGGCAGCGCGACGGCCCCCGTATCGGGCTCACTATGGTATTGCAAACCTTCCAGGTAGTAATAATGCTCTAGATAACGAGCGATGACTTCGCTTTCCAACGCGGCGTCTGCATCACCGGCAAGCACGGCACGCAGTGCCCCCAGGGTAGTATCTGTCTCGACAATCTCGATACCGGGAAAGCCCTGTCGCGTGGGCTCGAGAATGGTCCAGCCCGTGGGGATGGCGAGTCTTTTGCCATTGAGTTCCTGCAGTGACGAGATCCTGGCTTGCCCTTCACGGGTCAACAGCGCCAGGCGTAAATCGATAAAGGGCTCGCTGTAGAGTGAAACAGCCGCGCGTTCCTCCGACAGGTAAGCGGGTTGCAGGATATCCAGTTCACCGCGGCGGAACTTGGCGTCGAGTTCCGCCCAGGTCAGGCCATTAAAGAAGGTGATATCCAAACCGGTCATGTCGCTGATCATCCGGAGAATATCGACCGCATAACCATCAGGTTTGCCGGCTATCGCATAATCGATAGGCGGCCAGTCCAGTTCATTGGAGGCCTGCAGCGTGCCGGCTTCGCTGATGAACTGCTGTTCTTCCGGCGTGAATTCCAGGCTTGGCAGCGCTGGCGCCGCTTGTTCCCGAATGGGGGAACGGCTGGAGGCGATGATTTCACCGTCGGGAGTGTACAGCAGCAGTTCCCCATATTGGGCGGCGGTGTGCTCTTGCAAAAACTCTGACATCGAGCTCAGCGTGATGTCGAATGCAACGATAATGTCGCTGTCTCTTGCGCTGCGCGCGACAGTGCGTCCGGGTTCTTTGAGCTGCTCAAACAGGTAGGGTGGTGTCGAGAATGTCTTGTCGCTCTCGCTCGCCCCTTTGAACCAGAGCCGCTCCCTTGGGTCATAGGTTGTGTTCTGGGTACGGCGATAGCGCTCCACGAGGTCATAGGCCAGGTAGCGATACTCGCGCTGACGCGCGTCACCTGTGCCGCTGATGGTTACGGCGACCCAGCGATCGCGCGGCGATGCCCGATAGGCCTCGCGCATATCGGCGCCAATCTCCAGGTCGATCAGCTGATAAAAGTCTCCATTGGGTTTCGCCAGATAGATGGAATGGACGATGGGATTGTTGTCCATGGCAGACGCAAGCACCGGAATTTGCTCCAGCCAGCTGCCACCAACGAGTACCGGGTTCTCGGACAGCAGGGCGATCAGATCGTCGTTTCGAGCATTCAAGGCTTGGATTTCTACCGTAACAGCGTCAGCCGCCAGTTCGTAAAGTGTTCGGGCTGATTCTTTGGCCTGCTGCTGGCCGAAGTAATACTGCAGGCCGATGGCGAGGCTCGCGGTCAGGGTTGTAGCCAGCGTGAAAAAGGTCAGTACCGTAACGCGGATTGTGGGGTGGTGCTTGCCCTCAGCGTGCTCAGTCATGCGTTTCCCGGGGAGCGTTTTCGAGATACCAGTAAAGCAATAATCGACCGGCTACGCCACTGGCGGGAACGGGGCGAAGAATGTTGTCCGGGCGAACAGGCGTGCAAAAAAAAGCCGCGGCGTGTTGCGCCGCGGCCTGAAAGCTGAGTGTCTGTTAGCCTGGGCCTTCGGTCAGGTCACCGTCGCCATCGCCATCGCCATCACCTGGGCCGGGCTCGGGTTCAGGGTCGGGTGCGTTGCAACGGAAGGTCTCGCTAAAGTTGATGTTGTTGCCGCTGAGGGTCAGCGTGACATTTCCTTGGCCCTCGGTCTCCAGCGCAACCGCTGCAGCTCCGACCTGGGTCGTATCGGGCAGCGTCACCGACGCTGGCGTCAACAGCGCACATTCGCCCTCGGTGGCGAAGGCAACCGTCGTCCCGCCCGGGGGCCGGTTGTTAAAGAAATCGGCGATGTAGACGATGAAGGGTTCGCCCTGATTGGTTGCCGGGCGCACGTTGCCGCCCAGATCAACCAGAATGGAGTCATAGCCCGTTTGCGATCCAAGGATGAGAACGGCGCTTTGGCGCACGTTCAGGAGTTCCCTCGAGCAGAATATGCCGTCACCTGACTTCGGGCACAGGCTGCCATTGTAGACGCCATTCGGGAAGGCAGGCGGATCAACGTTCAAGCTATAAACAGCATTGCCATCGAAGTCTACGAAGGTCTCTTCAGAGCCTGCGATCTCGCAGTTCGGGCCGTCGAAGGCGGCGGGGCAGCCGAGTTCAGGGGTGTAGACCGTATCCTCATTGTTATCGAGGAAGGCCTCGGGCAGGTTGAAGAATTCTTCGCCTTCATCGTAGAGGCCATTACCGTTGGCATCGATAAAGGTCTCCTCGCCCACGGCGGTGACCAGTATGGTGCTGCGCAAGCCCTCGATATAGCCCAGGCTGTCCGGGCAGGGCCCTCGGTTGCCGTTGTGACTCGGGCAGTTATAGCTGTTGCTCAGTTGGGTTGTCCGCACGAGGTCCTGGTTGAACAGCGGGAAGCGGGGCGCCTGGCTGGTCCAGATGACCGAGCAGCCACCGTCAGTCGTGGTGCAGGAGCTCTGTATCGCTCCGTACTCCGTGGTAAAGGTGGCACTGGTGCCGTCAGCAACAGGGTTGTTGAACTTGTCAGCCATGCGCACTGTGACCTGCACTTCGATACCGTCGACCTGCCGAGCATCCGGAACAACGAAGAACTGTGTCGACAGGCTGATAGAGTTCTGGTCAGGCAGGCCTGTGCTGACCACGATCGCGTCGGAAATCGCCGACAGTACGATCGTGCCACCGCTGCCGTCGTCTGTGTCAATGGTCGCGGTAACGCGCACAGACGTCGAGACATTGCCGGATTGGACGGTCGCCTGGACCTCGCCGTTGGCGTCTGTGGTGCCGGATGTGTTGAGCAATTCCAGGCCGCCGACTTCCGTAGACAGATCGAACATGACCGGCACGCCCAGGAGCGGTTGGCCTGCGTCGGCGTCTGAGGCAGAACCGGCGATCACGCGGAAGGTCACTGTCGCTGTCTCAGGGCGATCTGGCGTACCTGTTCCGCGCAGTGCGATCAGGCCCGTGTCCGGTGTAGTTGAGACAAACTCGATGGAATTGGCCTGCGGCGAGGCGATGAAGATGTCGCCGGTTGCGGTGCTTGAGTCGCTGCCTGAGCTTGCTGAGATGAGATCGGCTTCCCCACAGGCTACGTCAACATAGTCGGCCTCCACGCGGCTCAACTCATCCGTGACGGCCGAGGCTGGCGTAATGGTGGCCCGCCCACTGAGGGCGCAGTCGCTCACCAGGTCAACTGCGATACCGGCGCCGGCGCGCTCCCCGAATTCATTGACAACCGAGACTGACAGCACTGCCGTGCCACCGGCGGGGATTGAGTCTGGAATGATATCGACCAGGCCATCGATAAAGCGTCCGCTTGCGTCGAAAGTACCCAGTCTGAGGGCGGCTTGGGCGACCTGGAAGTTAATCTGCCCAGTAAAGGTGAGAACCTCCGGAGCGATATCGTCGTCGGGGTTGGCGTCAAACTCGACCTCAACGGTGGCCAACACGGAGCCAGCGCCGAGGGTGCCATTTGAACCTAGACCAAAGCTTGCCTGCCCATTGGCGTCGGTGAGTGCCGTGCCATTAGCCGGATTCAGGGCGCCAATTGAGGTTTGGGCTACGACGACTGTGTCGCCTACGGGCTCCAATATGTCCTCGCCCTGCTGCCTGCCGACGACCTCGGAGACCGTTACCACAAGGGTGGCCGGTTCGCTGCTGGTCACGGTATTGGTCGGATCGCCGTTCGGGTCAAACAGAGCGAGCTCTACGATTATCTGCGGCGCTGGGTTCTCAGTGTCGGGTGTCTCCCCGGTGAAGCCGCCACCAGAACCGCCGCCCCCGCCCCCGCCACAGGCGATCAAGCCTATTGTCATCGCGAGAACGAGCGTCAGCCGGCTGGCAAGTCTGGCAAACCTGTTGGTCATGTCTGTCCCCTTTTGCCCTCTGTTTGCAGAGGGTCTTATGTTCTACATATGGTATTCCCTGATTCTGCGGGCTGCGCAAGCAGAGTCAACCACATGGCCCCAAGTTTCTTTAGATTATCATCTTTAATTACTAAAACTGCATAAATAACATGGCGATAGCCACTTTTTGTGATTTTCTACATAAAAAGTTCGCAGCTGTCGAGTCGAGGCTTCCCCTCAAGGACATGACCCGGCCTGGATTTCGATCAATTCGGCGTAGGTTATGCTATTCGCTTATATGAAATATGTTTTTTATAAAAAAATGGAGACAATCTTGCTGATACCGAGCCATGCGGCGACCAGGACGACAAGGCCGCCGGCCAGATTGGCAAGAGGCGTATTGCGGTAGTCTCCCAGGAGACTTTTCCTGTTCATGACAATGAGCAGGAATACGGCGATCACCGGCAAGAGGAAGCCATTGGCTGCCTGGGCAAACAGGATCGCCGCCAGCGGACGGGACCCCGTGGCGGCGAAAGCGACGCCGGTCAGGAGCACCGCCAGGGCGACCAGACGGAAGCCGGGCGCGTCGAGGGTGGTGCGCCAGCCGAACGCACCACTTACCGCATAACCCGCGGCCATCGGCGCGGTGATGGCACTGGTCAGGCCACCGGCGAATAGTCCCGCGGCATAGACATAGGCCGCCGCATCGCCCAGCAGCGGCCGGAGCGGCGTCGACAGCGAGTCGATGTCATAGGCCTGACCGGTGGCAAAAAATGCCGTCATGGCCGTGCTCATGATGGCGAGAGTGAGCAGCCCTCCTAGGCCAATTGATACATTGGTGTCGAGGCGTGAAGCCCGCAAAGCCGCTCCGGTATCGCGCTCAGCTCCCCATTTTTCGCGGACTGCATTGGCATGTAAAAAGAGGTTGTAGGGGACCACAGTCGTCCCTATCAGGGCCAGCGCAGTCAGTGCCGATCCGGCGGGTAACTGCGGGCGCAGCCCCACGAGGAGTGCACCCCAGTCTGGCCTGAGCAGCAGTGCGCTGATCAGGAAAATCGCGCTCATCAGCAAAACCAGGCAAATCAGTACTCGCTCGACCACGTGATAGCGCCCGGATAACATGAGCGCGCCTGCCACCGCGCCTATAACGAGTGACCAAAGGCCAACTGATGGGCCGCCGAGGGAGGTGAGTGCCAGCGCCGCCCCTGCAATGTTGCCAGCTTCATAGGCAGCGTTGCCAAGGCCTATCGCGGCCACGACCAGCACGACTGCGAGGCGCCCGAACAGGGGGTTGCCAAAGCTTGCGCGCATTGCTTCAGCAAGGCTTTGACGCGTGACCAGGCCGACCCGAGCGGCCATCTCTTGCAGGACGGCCGTTGCGAAGACAGAAAACAGGAGTGCCCACGCCAGAGCAAAGCCGAAATTTGCGCCAGCTGCACTGGCCGTGGTGACCGTACCCGGACCAATGAATGCAGCAGTGACCAGGAGGCCTGGCCCAAACTGAAGCCTTTGTCCGGCAGCCTTCGACATAGTATCCCCTTGCAGTGAGCGGTAACGCTGACAGGAGGGCGTGGGCTTGTCCAGTTATGTGATGCTGAGGTTATAGCTGCTAGGATAGGCCCGATGGTTACTGCGTCCGCTAGTCCTCCCGGCAACTCTCCAATCCGCTCCTATAAACTCGCTGTATCTATTGTTCTCTTCCACAGTCCGATCGACCTGCTGCAAGCAACCTGCCGCAGCCTGGTTGACGCGGTTGCCAGGGCCAGGTCTCGCGGCTATCTCGGGCACTGCACTCTCCTGCTGGTCGATCACTCGGGCTCAGTGGACTACCAAGCCACAGTCGCGGAGATGCTCGAGACGACAATGCCGCGGGGCGAGATTGAATGGCAACTGCTGGCCAGTGACAGCAACCGGGGCTATGGCCACGGCCATAACCAGTTGGCTGTCGAACAGGATACGCTGCGACTCATTCTCAACCCGGATGTCGAGCTAGCTAATGATGCACTGTGTGCCGGTATCAGCCACTTTGATACCAATGACAGCGCGGTATTAGCGAGCCCCTTTGTCGCCAGCGAGGACGGCTTCCAGGAATTTCTGTGTAAGCGCTACCCCTCGGTGTGGGTGCTGCTGCTGCGCGCGTTTGCGCCAAGGCGAGTGAAGAACTGGTTCAGTGACACGCTGGCGAATTACGAAGCGCGAGATCTTTGTTGCGGCGACCGGGCGGTGCCGGTGCCGCTTGCCAGCGGCTGTTTCATGCTTGTTCGCGGCGACAGCCTAGCTCACGTGCGGGGCTTCGACGAGCGCTATTTTCTCTACTTCGAGGACTTTGATCTGTCACTGCGTCTGGCGGACTGCGGGGAACTGCATTACGTGCCATCGATGCGCATTGTTCACCATGGAGGGAATGCGGCGCGCAAGGGATGGCGACACATTGCAATGTTCTTGCGCTCTGGTATCCGCTTCTTTCATCAGTACGGCTGGCGATGGGCCTAGACCCTCGCGCCGGGCTGCCCCATACTCCTCCACGCTAGTGACGGCGCGCGATCGAATTCATGCATGAGTTGACCAGACTTAAGTACCTCAATGCCATGGGTATACCAGCTTACGTTTCCCGGCGCGCTCTGCCGGGCGCCGCTAAAACCCGTCGGCTGGTTCAAGTGCCGCGGATGCTGGAGCCCGCCGGCTGCGACGACTCGAATGCCCAAGAAACGCCGCTGGAACGCTCTTCCGAGAGCATCTTCGAAGGTCCTGCTGCAAGCCCGGTGGAATCGCTGCCCGCGCGACAGCTGGAGCAATTGGTAGGCTCGCCCAGAGCGAATAGCGCGGACAAATCTCAGCGGTTTAGCATTGCGGCGCTCGTGACAGGGGGCTATCTATGGTTGGAGGATCTGGCTGACAGGCCGCTGGCGAAGGCGCAAGTCGAACTGGTGCAGAGTATGGCGTTCGCCTTGGGCGGAAAGGCGGCCAGTGCCGATATAACGCAGTTTGATTGGCCGATCCATAGTAATAGCCAGTTGGACCTTGGGTCCGACGCCGGCAGCGAAGCCCTGATGACCTTTCTGCTGCGCCGCCTGGATCAGTCGGGCTGCCGTGGGGTGATTCTGCTGGGTCAACCCATGCGTGAACGCCTGGGTGATACGGACTGGCATGTAGAGCAGTTCTTCTGCCCCCATAGCACTGCTGAGATGCTGGCGAGCGCCGGCTGTAAGCGCGCGGTTTGGCAGGTACTATCAACCCTGCGCGAAGCGTGAATACGACTATCAGAGAAGCCGCATCCAGCGATATTGATGCCCTGGCCGAGCTTGATGCCAGCGTGAATCCAGACCCCTGGCCGGCGGGCCGCTTTCGGCGACTGATCGCCGGCAGTGCAGG
This sequence comes from Pseudomonadota bacterium, assembly GCA_038748065.1. GTDB lineage: Bacteria > Pseudomonadota > Gammaproteobacteria > Pseudomonadales > Halieaceae > JBCDJG01. Next base: position 74,054 of record JBCDJG010000009.1, on the reverse strand, counting down.
GCAGCTGCACGCTGGGGTGCTGGCGCTGTCTTACCGTGATCGCCTCTGTGGCTTCTCTGCCTACCAGATCGTGGTAGATGAGGGCACCCTGTTGAACATCGGTGTGGAGCGCCGCTATCGCCGCAGGGGATTGGCACGCCGCCTGCTGCAGGCGTCCTTGCAGGCCATGCGTGATCATGGCGCACGGCATTGTTTTCTCGAGGTGCGCTGCTCCAACACGGCCGCCCTGGCACTCTACCGCGCGGAGGGTTTCGCGCTGGACGGGGTGCGAGAGGGTTACTATCGACGCTTTTCTGACCCCGCCCAGGCTGGCAGAGAAGATGCGCTACTGATGTCATTGCCGCTGGAGGCACTTTCATGACCCCGCTGGAGGCCCTTTTATGACCCCGCTGGAGGCCCTTTTATGACCCCGCTGGAGGCCCTTTGAACATCCTTGAAACGGAGTGGTGGGCTTTGACGCTCCCGCCCGAGTGGTGGGCGGAAGCCGAGGACGAGAGCATCCTCATCGGCGATCGCGATGATGTCGGCTGCATTGAAATTAGCAGCCTGCACAGGGAGCAGGGCGCATTTGCGGGTGATGAGATCGAGGCGATTATCAGGGAGGCCAGCCCCAGCCACGTCGAACTCAGGAAAGCGAATCTGGGAGAATTGCGAGGCGTAACGTGCAGCTATGCCGAGGAAGACGCCGCTATTCGTGCCTGGTGCGTGGCCAGCGATGGCCTGGCGCTCTTTATAACCTATAGCTGTGAAACGCCGAATCGAGGGCTGGACGACGCAGCAGTAGATGAGTTGCTCGACACCTTGATTGTGCTGCAGGGCGCCGCCGGCTCATGAGATCGTCCCGGTCACCCGAACTCGTTTGGAGCCTTTCGCGGGCCGTTCTTTGCGGGCATCCTGATAGGTCTTGATCTGGGCGTCGATCAGGTTTTTGCCGGCAATAATGAGGCCGGTAAAAATGAAGGCGCCGGGCGGCAAAATAGCCAGCAGGAAGGCCTGGTAATCGTCAATGAACACGATCTTCCATTCAGCTGCAGCGGGTCCGAACAACAGATCCATGTTGGCAAACAGCGCGCCAGTGCCCGTCAGTTCACGCATCCCGCCCAGTAGTACCAGCACAACGGCGAAGCCGACACCCATGATCAGCCCGTCGTAGATTGCAGGCCCCAGGCTGTTCTTGCTGGCAAAGGCATCGGCGCGCCCGAGGATCACACAGTTAGTCGTGATAAGCGGCAGAAAGATGCCAAGAATTTGATAGAGCTCAAAGGCGTAGGCCTGCATCAGCAGTTCGATACAGGTCACGGCAGCAGCGATAATCATGACGAAAGCCGGCAACCGTACTGCGTCGGAGACGATATTGCGGATCAGTGACACGGCTGTATTGGAGCAGACTAAAACCAGTGTCGTGGCGACGCCCAAGCCGATAGCATTGACCACTGACCCGGTCACCGCCAATAGCGGGCAAAGCCCGAGTAACTGCACGATGGCGGGGTTGTTCTTCCAGAGCCCGTTGAGCGACAGGTCGCGATAACTTACCTCGGCCACTATGTATCTCCCTCGACGTCTTCGTCGAATAAGGTTTGCCGATTCGCCTCGGCGTACTGCAGCACGCGGCGGGTAGCCGCGATCACCGCGCGGGGCGTGATTGTCGCCCCGGTGAATTGGTCAAAGACGCCCTGGTCTTTCTTCACGGTCCAGCCTGCCAGCGTCGGATTTTCCAGCGAGCGGCCATCAAATTCCAGAACCCAGTCCGATTTCTTGAGGTCGATCTGGTCACCCAGGCCCGGGGTTTCGCGATGATTGAGCACCCTGACACCCGCGACCCGGCCGTCGGCATAGACGCCAACAATCATATCGATGTCACCGCTATAACCGTCTGTCGCCGTGGCCGGTAGTATCGCCGCCACCACGCGTTCGCCCTGTCGCGCGAGGTAGATTTTCTTGTCCTCGCGAAGGCCGAGCCCCTCAGCTGTTGGCCCTACCGGCAGCGTATCGTCGAGCATCGAGTTATCGTGCTGTTCGTCGGGCACAATTTCCAGCAGCGCGCGAGACTCGGCTTTGCGCTGTTCAGTCGCGATCTGGTCTCGCGTGCCCAGCCAGGTACCTGCAATCAGCAGGGTGGTGGCGACGGCGAAACAGCCCAGTAGGAAACTGTTGCGGGAGATGGATTGGCCGAGCATTAGCGCTCACTCCCTGAGCTATGGCCGTAGGTCCGTGGCTGTGTGTAATGGTCAATAAAGGGCGCGGCGAAGTTCATGATGAGGACCGCAAAGGCAATGGCGTCAGGATAGTGCCCGTAGACGCGTATCACGTAGAGCAGCACGCCGATCAGTGCACCGAATACCAGTCGACCCCGCACCGATACAGCGGAGCTGACCGGGTCAGTAATGATGAAAAACGCGCCAAACATGGTCGCGCCGCTGAGCAGATGAAACAGCGGAGATCCGCCGCTAGCTGAACTGCCCCCGTCGTAAAACAGTGCGGACATCAGGGTAAGGCTGGCCAACATCGCCACCGGCGCGTGCCAGGTGAAAACGCGCTGCTGCAAAAGCCATAGGCCGCCTGCGAGAAACGCAATATTTACCCATTCCCAGCCGATGCCGGCCCAGCGTCCGAATTGGGGGTTTTGCGTCCACAGGTCGTCGACCAGCAGGCTAGTGTTCTGTTTCATCAGGTCCAGTGGCGTGGCCATGGTCACAGCGTCGTAAGTCGAAGGCAGAAAACAGGCCTGCAGCGCGCCGAGCAGTCCGGGCACCTCGCCAACGCCCCGCGGCGGCGCCCAAGCCGTCATTTGCACCGGGAAGGAGATCAGAAGTACCACGTAGCCGACCATAGCTGGATTGAAGGGGTTGTATCCCAGGCCGCCGTATAGATGCTTGGCCAGCAGTATCGATGAGGCCACGCCCACGACGATCAGCCACCAGGGCGCATAGGGGGGCAGGGCGATACAAAGCAGGGTTGAGGTGACCAGTGCGCTGCAGTCGCTGAGGTAAAAAGCCAGCGGCCTGCCCCGTAGCTTTAGCGCCGATGCCTCGCAGGCCAGCGCCACCAGAGCGCCCCACATGACGTTGACCAAGGTGCCGAAGCCGAAGAAATGCGTGAGGACGACGACGCCGGGTAAGGTTGCGAGGAGCACGCGCTGCATGACCGCCGTGGTGGTGAGTGGCCCATGGGCGTGGGGAGAGGTAATGCGCATGAGCGCCATCTCAGGTTTCCTCCGCCACGCCAGCGGCCTCCCGGGCGCCGGCAATCTTCTCCTCCAGTCGGGCCACGGTGGCGTCCAGTGCCTCGATGATCTTGGCCTCTTCGCCGGCGGCGCGGCTGTCCTCGAGTTTGGCCCGGGTCTTGGCCAGACGCTGTTCCAGCTTTTCAAGGTCCTGACGCGCTTTCTCTTCCGGACTCAGCGCCGCCTGAGCGGCACGCGCCGCCATGGCCTTCTCAATGGCGACCTTGGCCGGATCGACGGCTGGCGTCTTCGCGGCCTCAGCTTGAGGCTGCTCGCCCTGGTATGCCGCCAGGGCCTGTTCGGCTTTCTCCAGTTTCGCGCGCGTCTTCTCGACGCCGCTGGCGAGGGCGTCTACCAGATCAGAGCCGGACTGCTGCGCCTCCTCCAGTTTGAGTTGGGCAGTGTCCAGCCGCTTGCGCGCACTGGCCACGGCTTTTTCCAGCGCATCCCCTTCGTTTACCCCCTCGGCACCGGCCTGTTGTGCGGCCTTCTTCGCTTTGGCGCGTTCGATAGCGGCCTGAACCGGGTCTTCCGCGCCATCGCTCTGGGCTGCCAGGCGCGCCTTTTCCTCAGCGGCCTTCTTGCGCGCGGCACGTTTTGCTTCTTTTTCTGCTTCTTCCCGCGCCAGGCGTTCCTGTCGCGCCTCGAAGCGCGCCCTCGAGGCCTCGGCCCTGTCGTGATCTGCTCGCATCTTGACGATTTCCGCCTTCGATGCCCGGTAGTACTGCACCAGCGGAATGTTGCTCGGGCAGACGAAAGAACAGGCGCCGCACTCAATACAATCAAACAGGTTGTGCTGTTCCAGCTTTTCGTGCTCTTTGCCCTGGGCGAACCAGTAGAGCTGCTGCGGCAGCAGACTGGCCGGGCAGGCTTCGGCGCACATGCCGCAGCGAATGCAGGCCTGTGCTGGCGGTGGTGTCGGTAACTCCTGTGCGGTGGGCACCAGGATGCAGTTGGTGACTTTGACTACCGGCACGTCCGGGTCTGGAACGGTGACGCCCATCATCGGGCCGCCCATAATGAGGCGCTGCTTTTTGCCCGGACGAAAGCCCGCCAGATCGATCAGGTAACGCATTGGCGTGCCCAGTAGAACGTCGAAATTCTGTGGGTCGTCAACCGCCTCACCGGTGACCGTGGTCACTCGGGAGATCAGTGGTTTGCCATCGAGCACGGCATCTCTGATGGCCACGGCGGTGCCGAGGTTCTGGCAAACGATGCCGACGTCTATCGGCAGGCCACCGCTCGGAACCTGTTGGCCCGTCAGGATTTCAATGAGCTGCTTCTCGCCACCGGAGGGATACTTGGTGGGAAAGACGGCAACCTCGATGTCCGTCCCCTGCACGGCCTCACGGAGTGCTGCGATGCCTTCGGGCTTGTTGTCTTCGACCCCGATCACCGTTTCATCCGGTTGGATGAGATGTTGCAGGATCCGCGTGCCCTCAACAATACGGTCTGCGCGCTCGCGCAAGAGGATAGCGTCGGCTGTAATGTAGGGCTCACACTCTGTGCCGTTCAGGATGAGTGTCTTCACGTGGCGCTCTGGACCGACCGACAGTTTCACTGCGGAGGGGAAGCCCGCCCCACCCATGCCGGCTATTCCGGCGTCTCGTATTCGCTGCAGCAGGTCTGCACGATCCACGGCCGTGTAGTCTGCAACGCCCTCGTGCGCTACCCATTCGTCCAGGCCATCGCTGTCGATGACAATGGACGGTGACGTAAATCCAGAAGGGTGCGCGATGAGGCGGTCTTCGATCGCCGCCACGGTGCCTGAGGTCGGTGCATGCTGCGGTACGCTGACGAAGCCCTCGGCGCGTGCGATCAGCTGGCCCTTGAGAACGCGCTCGCCAACGGCAACCACGGGCGTGGAGGCAGCGCCAATGTGCTGCGACAGGGGAATAATGAGCTGTGGCGGTATGCCTGCGTCGCGTATGCCGCTGCGCAGTGACTGCTCTTTGTTTTCTGGCGGGTAAATGCCGCCGTGGAAGTCGAAGATCTTTCTCACGCTGCCCGCTCCTCCGGGTTCGTCGCATCCGTGGCAATGATGGTCACTTCGCGACTAACCGGATCGGGTAGGGTCCATTGCCAGCTGCGCAGTGACGCCTGCTCGGAAATCATATCGATACAGTCGACCGGGCAGGGTTCCACGCACAGGTCGCAGCCCGTGCACTCACTGGTGATGACCGTGTGCATTTGCTTGGCCGCGCCGAGAATAGCGTCCACTGGGCAGGCTTGAATGCACTTGGTGCAGCCGATGCACTCCGCTTCACGGATGTAGGCGACGGCTTTCGCTTTTTCTTCGCCATGCTCCTCGTCCAGGGGTATGGCCTCGACGTCGAGCAGGTCCGCCAGCGCCTGGATGCCGGCCTCGCCGCCGGGCGGACACTTGTTAATGGCTTCATCCGTATTGGCGATGGCTTCTGCGTAGGGGCGGCACCCCGGGTAGCCACACTGGCCGCACTGCGTCTGGGGCAGGATTTCGTTGATCTGCTCGACGATGGGGTTTCCCTCAGTGCGAAAGCGCACTGCCGCAAAACCCAACAGTGCCCCGAAGCCGAGGCCGAGGCTGACCAGCGCCAGCAAAGCGGCGAGCAGCGGGTACTGTGTGATGAAGTCCGACATGATCGCCTACACCAGCCCGGCGAAGCCCATGAAGGCGAGCGACATGAGGCCTGCTGTGATCATGCCTATTGCCGCGCCCCGGAAAGGCACCGGCACATCCGCCACGGCGAGGCGCTCGCGCATGGCGGCGAAGAGTACCAGCACCAGCGAGAAACCGAGGGCTGCGCCAAAGCCGTAAAACAGGGACTGCAGAAAGTTGTGCTCTTTATTGATGTTCAGCAGGGCGACGCCCAGCACTGCACAGTTTGTCGTGATCAAAGGCAGATAGACACCCAGTACTTTGTGCAACAGGGGGCTTGATTTGCGAACAACCATCTCGGTGAACTGTACGACGACCGCAATGACCAGGATGAAGGAAATAGTGCGCAGATATTCCAGCCCAAGCGGCGCGAGCAGGAAGTTGTAGGTCAGGTAGCTGGCCGCAGATGCCAGGGTCAGCACAAAGGTGGTTGCCATGGACATGCCCATCGCCGTTTCCAGCTTGTTAGACACGCCCATGAAGGGGCACAGCCCCAAGAACTGCACCAGCACAAAGTTGTTGACCAGGATCGCCCCGATCAACAATATTGAGTAGTCCGCCAGCATCACGACAACCTGTTGAAAATTCGGCCGTTTAACGGCCGACCGGGGCCATATTCTAACGTGATCGATCGGCGATCACAGTTCCTTGAATTAAACTAATGGCTATTAGCAAGTAGCGCCCTCTGCTTACTTAACCGCCATGCCCGGCTCTGCCCCCGGATGTGGTTCAAGCAGATAGATGTCATCACCCCCGGGTCCTGCCGCCAGCACCATGCCCTCTGACAGGCCGAAGCGCATTTTGCGCGCTGCGAGGTTGGCGACCACCACGGTCAGTTTGCCCTCCAATTGGTCCGGCTGGTAGGCGGATTTTATGCCGGCGAAGACCTGTCGCGAGCCCAACTCACCAAGTTCCAAGGTCAGCTTCAGTAGTTTGTCCGCGCCGTCGACGTGTTCCGCGCGCGCTATGCGCGCCACGCGTAGGTCAATCTTGGCGAAATCCTCAAACTGAATGGTGTTGTCCTCCGCCGGCGATGCAGATTCGGCTGTAGCCGACGATGGCACCTCGCTGCTCTCCTTGCTGCTGTCTACCATGGCCTCCACCTGCGCTGCTTCAATGCGGGTCATCAAGGGTTTGAATTTATTGATCGTGTGATCCACCAATGGACCTTCCAGCGCCGTCCAATCCAGCGAGCATGCCAGAAAGTCTTCAGCCCGCTCTGCCATGCGTGGCAGCACGGGTTTGAGGTAGGTCATGAGCACACGGAACAGGTTGATGCCCACGCTGCAGATATTGTGGACGTCGTGCTCACGGCCGTCTTCCTTTGCCAGCACCCAGGGTTTGCCGTCGTCGATGTACTGGTTGGCTCGATCCGCAAGCGCCACGATTTCACGAATGGCCTTGTTGTAGTCCCGCGCTTCGAAGAGATCTGCGATGGCAACACCCGCGTCCTGGAACTCTTGCAGCAAGGCAGGCTCGGCGCACTCCTTGGCCAATTGATTGTCAAAGCCCTTGCGTAGAAAGCCGGCGCAGCGGCTGGCGATGTTGACAACTTTCCCAACGACATCAGAGTTAACTCGCTGCACGAAGTCCTCAAGGTTCAGATCGATATCGTCCACTGTTGGGCCGAGCTTGGCTGCGAAGTAGTAGCGCAGGTATTCGGCGTCCAGATGGTCAAGGTAGGTGCTGGCCTTGATAAAAGTGCCACGGCTCTTGGACATCTTTGTGCCATTGACGGTGAGGAAGCCATGGGCATAGATCGCCGTTGGTGTGCGCAGGCCCGCCGAGTGGAGCATGGCGGGCCAGAACAGCCCGTGGAAGTTTATGATGTCCTTGCCGATAAAGTGATAAAGCTCTGCCTCTGATTCCAGTGACCAGAACTGATCGAAATCAAGGCCCTCGCGTTCGCAGTAATGCTGGAAGCTCGCCATGTAGCCGATCGGCGCGTCCAGCCACACGTAAAAGTACTTGCCGCTCGCGCCCGGGATTTCGAAGCCGAAGTAGGGTGCATCACGACTGATATCCCAATCCTGCAGCCCCGCCGTCAGCCATTCGCGCAACTTGTTCGCGATTTGGGGCTGTAGCGTGCCTGAATCAATCCAGGCACTGAGCATGTCGTGAAACTCGGTCAGGCGGAAAAAGTAATGCGTCGAGGCTTTTTCCACGGGTGTGGCGCCCGATATTGCCGATACAGGGTCAATCAGGTCTGTGGGGCTGTAGGTAGCGCCGCAGACTTCGCAGTTGTCGCCGTACTGATCCGGCGCCTTGCAGCGGGGGCAGGTGCCCTTGATGAAGCGGTCAGCGAGGAAGAGCTGTTTCTCGGGGTCGAAGGCCTGCGTGATTTCGCGTGTGGCGATGTGTCCATTCGCGTCGAGGCGTCGATAGATCTCCTCGCTCCACTGCCGATTTTCTTCGCTGTGGGTTGAGTGGTAATTATCGAAGCTGATCAGGAAGTTGGCGGTATCCCGCTCGTGCTCCGCCTGCACAGCTCGAATCTGCTCTTCTGGCGTGATTCCCAGTTTCTCGGCGGTGAGCATAATGGCGGTGCCGTGGGCGTCGTCGGCGCACACGTAAATGCACCGGTGCCCGCGCGAGCGCTGGAAGCGTGCCCAGATATCGGTCTGCACCATCTCCAGCAAGTGCCCGAGGTGTAGCGAACCATTGGCGTAAGGAAGGGCGCTGGTGACAAGGATATTGCGGGCGCTGGGCGTGGCCATGAGAGCAAGGAGTTCTGGCGATAAAAAAGGCCGCACACTATAGCGTCTTTGCCCCGTTTGTTGAACCTCGCGGCACTCCTTATACTAGCGCGTCATTGGCTTCCCGGACCGGCTCTGCCGCAGCGCAACTACGGAAATTGATGAACGCTATCAAACACATTATCGCGATCGCCTCGGGCAAGGGCGGCGTAGGCAAGTCGACGACTGCCGTGAACCTGGCGCTGGCATTGCGCGCTCGAGGCAAGACGGTAGGGCTGCTGGATGCTGATATCTACGGCCCCAGCCAGCAGCTTATGCTGGGCATTCCCGAGGATGTGAGGCCCGAGCAGCAGGGCGGGCAGTACCTGCTGCCTGTTGAGGCGCACGGTCTTCGTACCATGTCGATGGGCTACCTGACGACCAGCAATACGCCTATGGTTTGGCGTGGCCCCATGGCCGCGGGTGCCCTGACACAAATGCTGGAGCAGACGCTGTGGGGCGAGATCGACTACCTGGTGATTGACATGCCGCCGGGCACCGGCGATATCCAGTTGACCCTGTCGCAGAAGGCGCGTGTCGCCGGCGCGATAATCGTGACAACGCCGCAGGATATAGCGCTGCTCGACGCGCGTAAGGGCATAGAGATGTTTCGCAAGGTTGATGTGCCCATCCTCGGCGTCATTGAGAACATGGCCGTCCATATCTGCAGCCAGTGCGGGCACCAGGAGCACATTTTTGGCGCCGAAGGCGGCGAACGCATTGCCAGAGACTATGGTGTGGCGCTATTGGGATCTCTGCCGCTGTCGCTGGCCATCCGCGAGCAGACCGATGCTGGCAAGCCAACGGTAGTTGCCGCACCCGACAGTGAGGCTGCCCTGGCCTACCTGAGTGCGGCCGACGCTGTCATTCATTCCCTGAGCGGCTTCGATGATGACGCCGTGCGCCAGTTTCCGAACATCAGTATCACGGACGATTAAGTGGAGAAGAGGCTTTGAGCATCAAGTCAGACAAGTGGATTCGGCGCATGGCTCAGGAACACGGAATGATAGAGCCATACGAAGCGGGGCAGGTGCGAACCAGCGGTGAACAACGGCTGATTTCCTATGGCACATCCAGCTATGGATACGACGTGCGCTGCTCCAGCGAGTTTAAGGTCTTTACCAATATCAACTCTGCGACCGTGGATCCGAAGGGTTTTGATGAAGACAGCTTCGTAGATGTATCTGGCGATGTCTGCGTCATACCGCCGAACTCCTTCGCGCTGGCACGCACGGTGGAGTACTTCCGCATACCGCGAAACGTGCTGACGATCTGCCTTGGCAAGTCGACCTATGCGCGCTGCGGCATTATCGTGAATGTGACGCCGCTGGAACCGGAGTGGGAAGGGCATGTCACACTGGAATTCTCTAACACAACGACCTTACCCGCCAAAATCTACGCTAACGAGGGGGTCGCTCAGATGCTGTTCTTCGAATCCGACGAGGTTTGTGAGGTGAGCTACAAGGATCGCGGCGGTAAGTACCAGGGGCAAACGGGCGTTACGCTACCCAAAGCCTGATCCGGGCTGCGTCAGTGGGTTCCTGCTCTTAAGGCCGCGGCTATAGTTTTTTGCCGCCGATGGTGGCGCCCGTGATCACGGCCTCATTCGCGCTGCCGTCTTCAACGTGCAGGGTCTTCACCATCAAATAGTCCCAGTCAGGGGCCACCCAAAAATCAGAGCTGCGCTCTTCGTCATCATCATGTACGCGGGTAAAGCGTAGCGTATTGACTTCGCCTAGCGGGGTTTTGACAAGCTCTTCTCCCGCGTAGCGCAAGATGTACTCCTTGATGCGTTTGCCGTCTGCGATACGAACGTTCACGTCTTCCTTCGGCGTGGGGTCGGCAATCAGGGAGAAGCGCAGCTGTTCCTGTTGCGTCATGCGATCAAGGGTGCCCTCGGTGTAGGGCAGTTCATACCACTTATCCTTGTACAGGCTTCTGATGACGTCCGAGCCATCAAAATGAACCTCGCGACGTCGCTTCACCAGCCCCGCGTTGAGCTGATAGACGAAGGACCTTGGCTGTATGGCCTCCCCGTGAACGCTGAATACGGCGGTTTCCTGGATGCTGGCGACCAGTTTTTTGCCTGCGAAAGTCAATACCCACTCGCCGTCCTGGCGTTGCTTTAGCTCTCGCTTGACCTTGATCGTGAGCCCCGCCATTTCGAACTCATACTCGGCGGTATAGGGCAATATCTCCACGGCTTCCTGGGCTTTCGTCTCCACGGTAGTCGTTTCTTCGTTGCCGTCGGCCCGGGCCCAAGCGGTCATGAGCGCCAGGGCGAAGGCCAGGTACGCAGTGCACTTTGCGAAGCGCCTAGGCCGGTATATAGGGGATGCCGCCGGCAGGGAGGGGTTGGCCATCCAGTAGCGCTCCTGTGTTGTGCAGACGCAGCCTGCCCTGAAGATACCAACGGGCTGCGATCGGATAAATGACATGTTCCTCTGCCAACACGCGACTGGCAAGGCTGTCGGCGTCATCGCCCGGCAAAATAGGTACTTTTACCTGTATGACCGGCGGTCCGGCATCCAGTTCTGGAAGTACGAAGTGCACGGTGGCGCCGGCCTCTGCATCGCCCGCGTCGAGCGCGCGCTGATGGGTGTTGAGGCCAGGATATTTTGGCAGCAGGGAGGGGTGTATATTCAACAAGCGCCCCTCGAACGGTGCGGTCAGTACAGGGGTTATGATGCGCATGAATCCTGCGAGTATAACCAGCTCAATGTCGGCTTCTAACAGGCAATCCAGCACAGATTGGTCGAAGGCTTCACGATTGTCGAAGTCCCGGTGATCGATAACACGGTGCGCGACACCCGCAGCATCAGCTCTGGCGAGGCCTTCTGCCTGCGCACTGTTGCTGATGACCAACGCGATCTCGCCGGGCAGCTCGCCGGCGTCTCTGCTGTCCAGAAAGGCCTGCAGGTTGGAGCCGCGACCCGAGATGAGAATGGCAACGCGGCCGCTGGCGCTGTCACTCACTGCGACAGCACCACCTCGTTGTCTCCGGGTACGATCTCGCCAATTTGCCACGCTGAGCAGCCGGCATCGCGGAGCAACTGCAGGGCGCTGCTTGTATTCTCGGCGGCCAGGCACAGGACCATACCCACACCGCAGTTAAAGGTCCGGTACATCTCGTGAGGCGCAACGTTGCCGCTGGCCTGGAGCCACTGGAAGACCTCTGGCCAGGCCCAGCTTGTGGAGTCGATTCTGGCTGCGCAATTGTCCGGCAGGACGCGGGGTAGATTCTCCAGAAGTCCGCCACCCGTAATGTGGGAAATCGCGTTAACGGGTATCGATTGTAGTAGCTGCAGCAGGCTCTTGACGTAGATGGTCGTCGGCGCCAGCAGCGCATCGCCGAGGGTAGATTGGCCCATCGACTGGCCCAGATCCGCATTGGTGTGGTCCAAAATTTTACGAATGAGCGAGAAGCCGTTTGAATGCGGCCCACTGCTGGCCAGAGCGATAAGCGCATCACCGGGTTTTACGCCGCTGCCATCGATAATATCCCCCTTTTCGACCACGCCGACACAGAAGCCTGCGAGGTCATAATCGTCGCCCTCGTACATGCCCGGCATCTCCGCAGTTTCGCCCCCGACCAGGGCACAGCCGGCGAGTTCACAGCCGCGACCGATGCCGGTGACGACATCAACGGCCATGTCGACGTTCAGCGCACCGGTCGCATAGTAGTCGAGGAAAAACAGCGGTTCAGCGCCGGTCACGATGAGATCATTGACACACATGGCGACCAGATCGATACCGATAGTGTCGTGGACCCCCATATCCATCGCCAGTTTAAGCTTGGTGCCGACGCCATCTGTGCCCGACACCAGCACCGGCTCCCGGTAACCTGCGGGAATCTCGCAGAGAGCGCCGAAGCCGCCGAGTCCGCCAAGAACCTCTGGCCGTCGCGTACGCTGTGTAAGGCCCTTGATGCGCTCTACCAGCCTGTTGCCGGCATCGATGTCGACGCCCGCATCGCGATAGCTCAGAGAGGTGTTCTCGCTGTCTGTTGTCATAGCAGTCTGTAAAGTTGGTGTTGTGCGGAGGAAGCAAGAAAGGCGGGCATTCTAGCGTGAAACGCAAGCCAAGCCCACAGTTCCAACACCTGCTACAATGCGGGCCTTCCACGCCAGACCGGAGACAGCCGTGCGCAGCGTTGGCGCGACCTTCTTGCTTCTAATCATTACCGCTGTTCTGCCGCACGACACCGGTGCGGAGGTGGTGCCTAACCTGTATGAAGCGACCGTCCCCGTCGCGAGCCGTAGCGATACGGACCTCAATGCGGCCATATCAAGGGGCCTTGCCCAGGTGCTGGTCAAAGTAACCGGCAGCTCTGAAAGCCTTGATAATCCAGCCCTTGAAGGAGCGCTGCGGGATGCGCGCCGGTACATGCAGCAATATGCCTATCTTGAGCGTCGCGGTGACGACACCGGGCTTTGGCTGCGCATGGATTACGAGATACAGCAAGTTAATGCGCTGGTCACTCGTGCGGGCGCCCCGCTGTGGACAGCCAACCGACCGTCTGTGCTGGTCTGGCTGGTGATCGAGGACCAGGAGGGTCGTCGTTTTCTAAAGCGCGAGTTGGAGCCAGAGCTGACAGCGAGCCTGGCTACAGGATTCGATGAGCGCGGCGTGCCGCTGCGCCTGCCGCTTTTTGATCTCAGCGACGCAGCCGCCTTGGGCACGAGCGAAGCCTGGCGCCTGAGCCAGCCGGCCCTGTTGGATGCCTCAATGAGATACGGCGCGAGTCAGGTGCTGGCCGGCCGGGTTGCCAGCCTGTCGACAGGTGCATGGCTCGGCGACTGGAGCTTTTTTGCCGACGGCCAGCGGCTTGATCGCTCGGTCACCGCTAACACCGCGGATGAGTTCCTCTACGCGGGCATTGCGATGGTAGTCGAAGACATGGCGTCCCGCTTCGCCGTAGCAGCCAGCGTTGACGCCACCGCTGGCATCGCCATGCTGGTCGATGGAGTCAATAGCTACCGCGATTATGCCAGCGTGGTAAGCTGGCTGGAGGGCCTGGAGTTGGTTGACTCTGCCAACGTTGAAGAGGTGCGCGGCTCGCAGCTGCTGTTGCGGGTATACGCCCGTGTCGATGCGGACCAGCTCGCCTCGTTGCTTGCGCTGAATGAGCGTCTGCAACCGCTGGGTCGCCCGCTGGACGGTATCGAACTGGGTTATCAATGGCAGAACTGATTCCGCAACCGCCGCAACTGCCCGTCAATCGGTGGTGGTTAGCTCTCATTGCCGTTCTGGTACTGGGGCTCCTTCTTCATTTGCTGCAACCCATACTACTGCCCTTCGTACTCGGTGCCCTGATTGCCTACCTTGGCGACCCGCTGGTCGATCAACTGGAGCGCCGCCGGGTGAATCGCACAGTCGGGGTGGTGGTCGTTTTCCTCCTGCTGACCCTGATTGTGCTGGCCGTCCTGCTGATCGCCGTACCCAATATCCTGCAGCAATTGGATGCACTCATTCGAAAGTTACCCGCTTTGTATCAGTGGTTCTTTGAACAGGCACTTCCCTGGCTGCGCGAGCGACTTAATGTATCGGCCTACCTGCCGCAGGTGGACTGGTCCGAGCAGCTGGCGGATAACTGGCAGTCGGTGGGTAAAATTACCGCGGGCGCCCTGAAGAATATGAGCGCCTCGGGCGCTGCCCTCGTATTGGCCCTTGCTAACCTGGCGCTTGTGCCGGTCGTTGCGTTCTACCTGATGCGTGACTGGGACATCGTCGTGGAGAAAATACTCAATCTGTTCCCCCTGGCCTGGCAGTCCAATGTCAGCTACATGGTAAAAGAAGCCGACGAGGTGGTAGGTGCTTTCCTGCGCGGCCAGTTCATCGTGATGTGCGCGCTGGGCACCATTTACGGCTTTGGCCTATGGATGATCGGTGTGCAACTGGCGCTGGTATTGGGCGTGATCGCAGGCCTCGCCAGTATCGTGCCCTATCTTGGCTTCATCGTAGGTATTCTGGCCTCGGCGGTAGCCGCCTACGCGCAATTCCAGGAGTGGACGATGTTGATCTGGGTAGCGCTGGTGTTCGGCGTAGGCCAGCTGCTGGAGAGCATGGTGTTAACGCCGGTCCTCGTCGGTGACCGGATCGGCCTGCATCCGGTAGCGGTGATTTTTGCCCTGATGGCTGGTGGTCAGCTGGCGGGTTTTCTCGGGGTGCTGTTGGCGCTCCCGGTCGCCGCCGTGGTCATGGTGTTCCTGCGACATGCGGTTGATCACTATCAGGCCAGTGATATCTACGGAGCTGATTAATCGTGGTCGCATCGACGCAGCCTGGACGGCAGCTGACGCTCGGCGTGCGGCTGCGGGACGATGCCGCCTTGGAGAGCTTTGTTGCCACCGAGGCTCAAGCTGCGCTCCTGTCCACCCTTAAGGCACTGTGTTTCGGCCGGGGTGAAGAGGTGGTTTTTTTGCATGGTCCACCTGACTCCGGTAAGTCTCATCTTCTGCAGGCCTGCTGTCGGGCGCGCGGCGACGCGCTTTACCTGCCGCTGGGCGAGGTGCTGAAGTATGCACCCGATGAGGCCCTGGCTGGGCTCGAACAGGCACCGCTGCTGTGCCTCGATGATCTGCAGTCGATTGCCGGCGAGCGGCGTTGGGAGAGCGGCTTGTTTGATCTGTTTAATCGCTGTCGCGATCGCGGCACCCGCATGCTGATGGCAGCTGACCGTGCGCCCAGACAGCTGGGTCTGTCGCTGGCGGACCTGGCCTCCAGGCTATCCTGGGGTCCGGTCTTTCGACTGCCCGTCCTGAGTGACGAGCAGCGCGAGGCCGTATTAGTGGAGCGCGCGTCTCGCCGCGGCCTGCAGCTTCCCAGTGAAGTGGCCCGATTTATCGTCACGCGCGCGCCTCGCGGTCTGACGGATTTGCTGGCTCTACTTGAAGTGCTGGACCAGGCCTCGCTTGAGCACCAGCGCGCGCTGTCAATCCCTTTTGTGAAAGCGACGCTGGATTGGTAGCCCCGGGGCGACAGCACCGAGAGGTTGGAAGCAATAGCGGACAATCTAGTTGATTAAGCATGCTGTCCGAGCATGGAATGTGTCCATCAGGATGCTATGATTCATCGTAACCAAATCAGGGAGTAAGACCATGAGAAAGCTGACAATAACAGCCTGCGCCGCACTTGCGCTGTCTTCTGCGCTCGCTGGAAAGGCCGTTGCCCAGGTACCCCTCACGATTAACGCCGGGGCCGCGCAGTGGTGGTTCGATGATGACCGCGGTTTATCAGACAAGTCGACCCCCTGGGTCAGTGCTGAGTGGGCTTTTAACGACCAGTGGGCCGCGGAAGTCCTCTACGCGGATAAATCAGACTTTCGCACGGATGATGGGTTCCTGGCGGACGTTACTAACTGGCAGGTAGGTCTGCTGTATTACGGCGGCAGCTATATCGGTGAGCCCAACCGCGTTCGCCCCTATGGCACCTTCAGCGCCGGTGAGATCGACGTCGATGCGGGCTTCCGCGATACCGTCGAAACCACCATTAATGCCGGTGGTGGCCTGCGCTGGATGTGGACCCGGCGCTTCGGCGCCCGGCTCGAAGCAAAGCTCCTGCACAGCCTCGATGAACACCGCACGGACATGCTGCTCAGCGCCGGTTTCAACTTTTACTTCGGTGACGTAGTCGGGGACGGTGCTGCCAGCGCGGCAGCCGCGGCTGCAGCCGGTGCCGCCGCCGGCGGCGCGGCGCTGTACTCGGATGACGATGCCGATGGCGACGGCGTTGTGAATGCCCTGGACGAATGCCCGGATACTCCCGTGGGTACGCGGGTTGATTCAGTGGGCTGTCCCCTCGACGTGGAGCAAATCGCCTCCATCAAGCTGAAAGTCAACTTTGACTTCGACTCGGATTCGGTCGAGGAACAGTACTTTAGCGACGTGGGTGAACTCGCAGCCTTTTTGAAGCGTTTCGAGGATTTGCAGGTTGATGTCGAGGGCCATAGCGACAGTACAGGTCCTGACGCCTATAACCAGAACCTTTCTGAGCGACGGGCGCAGGCGGTTGTTGACCTGCTGGTCAATCAGCATGGAATTGCGGAGAATCGTCTACGGGCTGTTGGCTATGGCGAATCACAGCCCATCGCCGACAACGCGACGCGTGAGGGCAGGGCAGAGAATCGTCGCGTCATGGCCACGCTGGAAGTGACCTACGGCGAGTAAAGGCTCAGCTCAGCTGGAAGCTGTCCCGGTCGGGCAGGAAGGGAAAGCGCTCACGATAAGCCAGTAAATCGGCGCCGCTGACGGTCATCGTCGCGGCGCTGCTTTTGTTCTCCAGATCGATGAGTAACTGGCCGTCTGCATCCACCAGCAGGCTATCGCCGCTGTAACCAAGACCTTTTGCATCGCTGCCGATGCGGTTAACGCCGGCGACGATACACTGGTTCTCTATGGCCCTCGCCACCAGCAGCTGGCGCCAGTGATGGCGTCGCGTGTCCGGCCAGTTGGCGACGTACAGGGCCAGATCGTAGTCGGCCTGGCTACGTGAAAATACCGGGAAGCGAAGGTCGTAGCAGACCTGTAGCAGAATGCGCCAGCCACGCCAGGTGGTGATGACGCGCTCCGAGCCGGGACTGTAACGCTTGTGTTCGCCCGCCATGGTAAAGAGATGCCGCTTGTCATAGCGGGCGCTGGTCTGTGGGCTGACAAAGAGCATGCGATTGCGAACCTCATCCCCGACTCTTACCGCGATGCTGCCGGTGACGGCGCAATCGTGCTGCCGTGCCAGTGCGCTCATCCACTGCTCCGTCGGGCCGCCGGGTTCCTCTGCATTGCGCACGGCGTTCATTGAAAAGCCAGTGGTGAACATTTCCGGCAGCACAATGAGATCGGTCGATTCCGCGAGCGCGGCGATAAGGGTCCCTATCTGTTCGCGATTATCACCAGGAGCCTCCCACGCGAGTTCCCGCTGTATCAAAGTCAGAGTCAAATCCTGCATAAAATCTCCGCGGCCTGATCCAGCGTGGCATCGTTCTTGGCAAAGCAGAAGCGCAGCAGATGCTGGCCCGGCGCCCTTTCATAAAAAATGGATATGGGTATGGAGGCAATGCCGTGCTCGCGAGTCCACTGTTCGCAGAGCTCGACATCGGGCTGGCTCGACAAGGCGCTGTAATCCAGCAATTGAAAGTAACTGCCCTGGCTGGGGGCGAGGCTGAATCGTGAATCCGATAGGGCGGCGCAGAAACGATCCCGCTTGGCTTGATAGAGACGGGCGAGCGTCAGCGGGTAGTCAGGCTCAATAGCCATGAAGTCGGCCAGTGCCTGTTGCACCGGTGTAACGGCTACGAAGGCGACGTATTGGTGAACTTTGCGCAACTCTGCCGTCAACGCTGGCGGAGCCACGCAGTATCCGGTCTTCCAGCCGGTGACGCTGTAGGTCTTGCCGAAAGAAAAATGGGCAAAGCTACGCGCCCGCAAATCAGGATACTGCAGTACCGAACGATGCTGCTGGCCGTCGAACACCAGGTACTCGTAGACCTCGTCGCTGCATACCAGCAGGTCGTAGCGTTCTGCCAGCGACTGTAGCGACAGCATGTCATCGTTGCTGAAGGTTGCGCCGCAGGGGTTGTGGGGGGAGTTCACGATGATCATGCGTGTGAGCGGACTGATGGCGTCTTCAATGCGCTGCCAGTTCGGGCGAAACCCCGGGCTGGACAGTGCGACATGAACAGCGCGGCCACCTGCGAGTTCGATGGCGGGTTCATAGCTGTCGTAACAGGGGTCGAGCACAATCACCTCATCCCCGGGCCTGATGGTTGCTGTGATTGCGCAAAAGATGCCCTCGGTAGCGCCCGGGACAACGGTGATCTCCTGTTCCCAGTCGCAGTGCACCTGACGGTGGCGATCCAGTTGATTTGCAATCTGCTGGCGCAGCGCAGGCAGGCCGGCCATGGGCGCATACTGGTTGTGTCCGCCGCTGGCTGCTGCGCCCAGCGCGTTGCACAGTGCGGCTGGCGCGTCGAAATCTGGAAAGCCCTGGGAAAGGTTGATGGCCCCGCATTCGACTGCAAGCGCCGACATGCGGGTAAAAATAGTCGTGCCTACTTTCGGGAGCTTGCTCTTAAGGACTTGATTCACAGTTGCGTATCCAGGGGCAGTTGGGTGACGTTCTTTATCTCAGTCACAGCCATATGCGAGTGTAGCTCACGTATTGATGGGCTGGCAGTCAGCGTATTGCGCACAAAGGCTTCGTAGTGACGGATGTCGCGGGTGACAATCTTGAGCATGTAATCCCAGATGCCCGTCATCGTGTAGCACTCAACCACCTCTTCGTGCCCGAGCATATCGTCTTCGAAGCTGATCAGGTTCTGCCTGCCCGTATTGGTCAGGTTAATGGTGGCGAACACCACAACTTCCATCCCCAGCGCATTCCTGTTCAGCAGAGCCACCCGCCCGCGAATCAGGCCCTCTTGCTCAAGTCGTTGTATGCGGCGCCAGCAAGGGGACTGGGACATACTGACACGCTCGGCGATGGCTGCCGTACTCAGGCTGGCATCCTGCTGCAAGAGCTTGAGTATCGCAATATCTTGCCTATCGAGGTTAATTGACATAATTATTCCAAATAAATGTATAAAGCTGAATAATTATTGCATAAAAGACGCGCTATGGCGCAAAAATGAAATAACTCTCGCGCAGCAATTCCGCGACACTATCCTTGGGAATAACAGTAACAGGACGTCGTCATGGGACGGGATCACGCTGTGGCTCTTCGACAGATCAGCCTTGATGACAAGTACGCACTGGATACCGCGCGTGCCTACATGACGGGCATAGAGGCCTTGGTGCGCCTACCCATGCTGCAGCACCAGCGTGACCAGCAGCGTGGGCTGAACACCGCGGCATTCATCTCGGGCTATCGGGGCTCCCCCCTCGGTGGCATCGATCAGGCCATGTGGAAGGCTTCGCCCTGGTTACAGCAGCATAATGTTCACTTCCAGCCAGGCGTTAATGAAGACCTCGCTGCGACCGCGGTCTGGGGAAGCCAGCAAACCAACCTCTTCGGGGGGGGCAGATACGATGGCGTTTTCGGTATGTGGTACGGCAAGGGGCCCGGTGTTGATCGCTCCATGGACGTGATCAAACATGCCAATGCCTTTGGCACTGCGAAGTATGGTGGCGTACTGGCGGTAGCCGGTGATGATCATGCCTGCAAGTCCTCAACACTGCCGCACCAGTCTGAGCATATGTTTATCGGTGCTTCCGTGCCGGTGCTGGCGCCGGCTAATGTGCAGGAGGTGCTGGATCTAGGCGTATTTGGTTGGGAACTATCCCGCTACAGCGGCTGCTGGGTGGCGCTGAAGGCGATTACGGAAAATATGGATTCCGCCATCTCTGCGGACATTGATCCCAATCGCATCAAAATAGCGCTGCCGGAAGACTTTGAACTGCCCTCTGATGGCGTACATGGCCGCTGGCCCGATCGCCCCCTCGACCAGGAACTGCGTCTGAATAAGTACAAGATCTATGCAGCCAGGGAATTCGCCCGGGTCAACGGCCTGAACCGTATCGTGCTGGACAGCCCAAATGCACGTTTTGGCATTATCACATCAGGCAAGGCTTATCTCGATGTTATGCAGGCCCTGGAAGACATGGGCATTGACGAAGGGGTAGCCGCGGAGATGGGTCTCAGGGTCTACAAGGTGGGCATGCCCTGGCCACTGGAGCCGGTGGCAACCCACGACTTTGCAGAGGGTTTAGAGGAGATTCTGGTGGTGGAGGAGAAGCGCTCCATTATCGAGGATCAACTGACCGGCCAGCTCTATAACTATCCGGTGGCCGCCCGGCCACGCGTCTTTGGCGAGTTCGACGAGCACGGCCATGACCTGCTGCCAAACCTCGGCGAGTTAAGCCCTGCCACGGTGGCGCTGGCAGTCGCGGCTCGAATCCGACGTTTCTATCACTCCGAAACAATGGAGCAGCGCGTGCGCTGGATCGAGCAGAAAGAAGCTTCCCTTGCCAAGCCGCGTGATGCCGCCGAGCGCGTACCGCACTTCTGCTCTGGCTGTCCGCACAACACCTCAACCCGCGTGCCCGAGGGCAGTCATGCCTTGGGCGGTATCGGTTGCCACTACATGGCCACCTGGATGCCTGATCGTGAAACCCACACGTTTACGCAGATGGGTGGTGAGGGCACGACCTGGATTGGTCAGGCACCGTTTACCGAGACTAAGCATGTGTTTCAGAACCTGGGTGACGGTACCTACTTCCACTCTGGCATTTTAGCTATTCGCGCTGCTGTCTCCTCGGGCGTCAGTATCACCTACAAGATTCTCTATAACGATGCCGTGGCCATGACCGGTGGCCAGCCGATTGATGGGAATCTGGGGGTCGATGATCTCATCCACCAACTGCGCGGTGAGGGCGTGCGTCGCATTGCGCTGGTCTCTGATGTGCCGGAGCCATGGCGTGGTAAGTTCAGTGATGTCCCGGGCTTCAGCCTGCACCATCGTGATGAACTGGATTCCGTGCAGCGTGAGCTTCGCGAGTACGAAGGCACCTCGGTGATCGTTTATCAACAAACCTGTGCAGCCGAGAAGCGCCGCCGACGTAAGAAAGGCAGCCTTGAAGATCCCGCCAAACGCCTCTTCATCAATCAGGAGGTCTGCGAGGGCTGTGGCGATTGCAGCGTCAAATCGAACTGTCTGTCGGTGCTGCCGCTGGAAACGGAGCTTGGCCGTAAGCGTCAGATTGATCAAAGCGCCTGCAATAAAGACTACAGCTGCGCCAAGGGCTTTTGCCCGAGCTTCGTCACTGTGCTTGGCGGTGGCTTACGCAAAGCCCAGGCGGCTGCGGGTGACGTCCTGTTTGACCCATTGCCCGAGCCCGAGATGCCGGTGTTGGATACGCCATGGAACACCGTGGTCACTGGGGTTGGCGGTACGGGCGTACTGACGATCACTGCCCTGATCGCCATGGCGGCGCATATCGAGGGCAAGGGCTGTGCAACCATGAACCAGACAGGTCTTGCGCAAAAGTTCGGCGCGGTGGTCAGCCACGTGCGGGTGAGTGGCCGACAGGACGATATCAAGGCCGTGCGCATACCGGCAGGGGAGGCAGATTTGCTGCTCGGTTGTGATCTGGTGGTGACCTCGACCTACGAGGCTATGGGCAAGGTGGCGCACCGCCGCACGCACGCCGTTGTTAACGAGGCAGAAGTGCCTACCTCTGCCTTCATACTGGATCCCGATGCACCATTCCCAACGGCTGCCATGAAGGACAAGGTCAGCAGTGAAGTCGGCGGAGATTGCCACTTCATAGATTCGACGGCTATCGCTACGGCCCTGCTCGGAGACTCTATTGCGTCCAATCTTTTCCTGCTGGGCTTTGCCTGGCAGCGCGGACTCGTACCCGTATCCAGTGCGTCGCTGGAGCGTGCGATTGAATTGAATGCTGTCGCCGTGGATTTCAATAAGCAAGCCTTCCTGTGGGGGCGGCGCTGTGCCCACCAGCCCGAAAGGGTGATGCGCGCTACTGGCCTGGTGACGGAAGCACCGGAACCTCTCGACTTGGATCAGACAATCGCGGATCGCAGCGCCCGCTTACTGGCCTATCAGAATGCGGCCTATGCCAAGCGTTACCAGGCCCAAGTCGCGCGGGTGCGCGCGGTGGACTCAAGCGCGGAGGCGCCTGGTTCCCTGACGCTGAACGCCGCGCACAGTCTCTATAAGCTGATGGCGTATAAAGACGAATATGAAGTCGCCAGGCTCTACAGCTCACCCGACTTCCTGGCACGCCTCGAGGAGCAGTTTGAGGGCAACTCCACGCTGCGTTTCAACCTGGCGCCGCCCTTGCTCAGCAAGACTGATCCCGAGACTGGACATCTGATCAAGCGTGAGTTTGGCTCCTGGTTATTGCCCGTCTTTCGCGTGCTCGCGCGCCTGAAAGGCCTCCGCGGTACATCACTGGACCCCTTCGGCTGGACCGCCGAGCGCCGCCGCGAACGCCAGGATATCGAAGACTATCTGTGCTTGCTTGATGAGGTGCTGGAACGCCTGAATACCGACAACTACGCCACCGCCGTGGCGCTGGTTACCTTGCCCACTCAGCTACGCGGTTACGGTCACGTGAAAGATGTAAATCGCGAGCGGCTCGAGCACGAAAAGAGAAATCTGCTGGCGCGCCTGCGCGGAGAAGAACAGCAGGGCGAAGCGGTCCGCTTCGTCGAAGCCGCCTGAACCACCGTCAACGATAGAGAGGAAATACCATGAGCGTTTTGTCCGCGCCGGCCTACGACCATCACGAATTGGTGGCCTTCCACGAGGATGAGCAGACTGGGCTGCGAGCGATTATTGCGGTACACAACAGCCGCCTCGGCCCGGCGGTCGGCGGCTGCCGCATGTTTGACTACCAGTCCGACGAGGAGGCGCTGCACGATGTGCTGCGCCTCTCGCGGGGTATGACCTATAAGTCGGCGCTCGCAGGGCTGCCGCTTGGTGGCGGCAAGTCGGTCATCATTGGTGATCCTCGACGGGACAAGACGCCAGCGTTACTGCGGGCCATGGGCGATTTCGTCAATTCCCAGGGCGGCCGTTACGTGGCTGCCGAGGACTCGGGTACCGGCGTGAGCGATATCCGCACCATGGCCGAGCGTACGCCCTGGGTTAACGGGCTTGATGATAACGCCCACGGTGGGGATCCATCACCGAGCACTGCCTTGGGTGTTTACCTGGCAATAGAGGCTGCCGTTCGGCATCGCCTCGGGACGGAAGAACTTAGCGGCCTTCGCGTGGCGATACAGGGTCTGGGTAACGTTGGTTATTTTCTGGCTGAGCGATTAGTCGCCGCGGGTGCCGAAGTCTTCGGTGCTGACGTGGTCTGCGAGAACGTGAAGCGAGCCGCAGCGCGGCTCGGCGTGATACCCGCATCGACCGAAGACATTCTGACCATGGAAGTCGATGTGCTGGCGCCCTGCGCCATGGGGGCTGTGCTCAATGCGCAGTCTATACCTCGACTTCGAGCTGGTATTGTTGCCGGCGCCGCCAACAATCAGTTGGCCACGGAGGAAGACGGTGTCAGCCTTGCGGCTCACGGCATTTTGTACTGCCCTGACTTCCTGATTAACGCCGGCGGCATCATCGACGTTCATTATCAGCGCAGTGGCGCACCGGCCGCCGACTGCCGCGCGCATATCGCGCGTATCAGCGACAGGCTGCGCCAAGTATTGCAACGTGCCGACGAGAATCGGCAGCCTACAGCAAGGGTGGCTGAGGGACTCGCGGAAGAGATACTGGGGGCGGCCAGGCGCCTGGCCGCCTGATACTCAAGCGTTGTATTGGGCTGCGCCCCCAGGTGTCGCTATCTCGCCGGGCTCCAGTTGCAGGTAGCGCCGCAGGTAGTGCACGCCCAGGTAGAAGGGGCCGGTATCGAGAAGGGCGACCGTGGCCTTGAACAGGTAGTTGCTGCCAATCAGTACGAGCAGAGTCTTGAAGGCGATCTCGTCGCGCAGGTAGGCTGCGCCAAAGGTCACGGTAACGACCATAACCGAATCCACCATCTGACTCATCAGCGTGCTGAAGTTATTGCGCACCCACAGATACTTTCCCTTAGTCACGCGCTTCCAGAAGTGAAAGAGCTGAACATCGCAGTACTGGGCCGCAATGTAAGCCATCATGGACGCGAAGACGGCTCCTGAGGTGGTGGCATAAATAAGCTGGTAGAGACCCACGCTGTCTTCCACCGTGTCGCCATTGGGCAGTGATACCGGTGCGGCGAGCTGCAGCACTTGCCACGGTGGCTGATTCTCCAGAGACACGGCGGGAACTGCGTTGCCTAGAAAGAGCACGAACAGGATGAAGAAATTTAGCCCGAGACCCACCGTAACCAGAAAGTTGGCCCGCGCTTTTCCATATAACTCACAGATCAGGTCGGTGCACAGGAAAGTGATCGGGTAGGGCAGCACGCCCACGGCGAGCGCCATGGGACCCAGCTGTATAAAGCGCGTGATGCCGATGACATTCAGCAACGTCATGGCACACAGGAAGGTGCCAGCCAGCACGAGGAAGACGCGCTCTCGGCGGTCCCAGAGTACCTCCGGTGCCATAGTCAGCTTTCCTTCTGGCCTAGATTAGCGTGCAGAACCGCACCGTTGATGACCGGATTGTGATGCGCCCAGTGAATCAGCTCAGCAATTTCGTCTGGCCGAATCAGGCGTTTGAAGGCGTTCATGTCGGCAATTGACTGTTCGACCTCGGGGTCAGTACCGATATGGGTGCGCAGCATCTCCGTATCCGTAAAGCCAGGGCAGATCATTGCGGTATGGATGCCACTGCCCATGAGATCCTGGCAGGTTGCCCGCATCATGCCGAGCTGCGCGTGTTTGCTGGTGACATAGCTAAAGGAATTCGCTACGGCCTTCTCGGAGAGCGTAGAGCCCACGTATAGCACGCTCGATGTTGTTGGCAGCTTACTGAGCAAAGCCTGGTTAACGCTGTTGATGCCTACAATATTGGTCTCCAAAACGGCACGCAGGCTATCGCTTTGGCACTCTGTGGCGCTATCTTTGAGCATTTGGCTAGCGTTGTAGACCAGCGCCACCGAATCGCTGGTGGCAACGGCCTCGGCCAGCTGATCGCAGGTATCTGTGATAGATGCTGGATCGGCCAGGTCGCAGCGGATACTGGTGGCCCCTTCCAGTGGGCACGGGCGCCGCGCCAGATTAAACACGGCGAAACCGCTGTCAAGGAAGCGAGCGGCCGTTTCCCGGCCAATGCCAACGCTGGCACCGGTTATAATCGCAGTTTTCATCCAGTTTAAGGCTCCGGAAGTATTAAAGGGGACCCGATACGCAGGGTCAGCGATTTTTCTGACGGCGTCAAGCGGCGCCGCTACACTGCCAACATACGTGATGGGACCGTCGAATGGACCAGCTCGCAACACTGCACATTGACAAGGAGGCGCATAAGTTTTCTGTTGCGCACTTCACGATTTTCTCAGCGACCGAGCGCGAGCGGCTGCATGGGCATAACTACTCGGTCTCTGCGACGATTGCCGCCCCTATGGGGGATAATGGCTTTGCCGCTGACTACAACGTCTATAAAAACCTGATCAAGCAGGTCTGCGACGAGCTGGATGAGTATCTGATTCTGGCTGGCGAATCCCCCTATCAGCGTATCGAAAAGGCGGGCGATGAGTACATTGTTTACTTTGCTGACGAAGTGATGCGTTTTCTGTGCTCTGACACACTGGTGCTGCCGATCCGCAATGCGACCGTTGAAGAGTTTTCGCGCTACCTGCTTGGGAAGCTACTGGCTGCCTCCGACGGAGAGGATATTCGCGAGCTGGAGGTCAGCGTATCTTCCGGACCGGGGCAGCGCGCGTCGGCGAGCTGGCACAGTTAATGCCCTGAATCTGTGCTAGGCTCATGGCTTGCTTAACAGTGATAACAACAAGGAGCAGCCATGCCCATGAGCAAGAAATTAGGTGCAGAGTTTATCGGCACATTCTGGTTGGTACTTGGGGGCTGCGGCAGCGCCGTCCTCGCGGCCGGCTTCCCTGAACTCGGTATCGGTTTTGTCGGGGTCTCCCTGGCCTTCGGCCTCACCGTACTCACTATGGCTTACGCCATCGGACACATTTCGGGTTGTCATCTCAACCCCGCTGTTTCAGTTGGGCTATTAGTTGGCGGCAGATTTTCCGCGGGCGAGTTACTGCCTTATATCGCGGCCCAGGTCGCGGGCGGTATTACAGGCGCAGCGGTCCTGTATGTGATTGCCTCCGGGCAGGCGGGATTCGAAACGGCGGGATTTGCCTCGAACGGCTACGGTGAACACTCACCGGGCGGCTATGGATTGATGGCAGCGCTGGTGTGTGAGGTCGTGATGACCTTCATGTTTCTGATTATTATCCTCGGCGCGACCGATGACAGAGCACCAGCGGCACTGGCGCCGGTCGCGATCGGCCTTGGGCTGACGCTGATACACCTGATCAGCATTCCCGTTACCAATACCTCGGTCAATCCGGCGCGCAGTACGGGTGTCGCCCTGTTCGAGGGTGGCTGGGCCGTTGGCCAGCTCTGGCTGTTCTGGGTCGCGCCGATTGTTGGTGCTGCACTGGCGGGCGTCTGCTACAAGTGGCTTGGTCGAGAGAACTGAGTAAAGCGCTGCGCGGCGGGTATCGGCGAGGCTCGATCAGGCAGTGCTCTCCACGGCGACTGCGCAGATTTGACGGGGGCGTGCATTGAAAGCACAGATTATTGTTGGGTCGGAGATGGGTACTGCCTCAGGGGTTGCTGAATACCTGAGGCGAGAGCTGGATCAGGCGGAGCGTATTGATGTCAACCAGTCGGCTGGGGCGGCGGATTTGGCGCGTGATCCAGATGAGCTACTGATTTTTTGCACCTCCAATACTGGCGCCGGCGATCTTCCGACAAACCTGCAAGCCTTGTACGCGGAACTGCTCAACTCACCGCCCAATATCGCGGGGCGGCCCTATTTGCTAATCAACCTTGGCGACAGTTCATACCCCACCTTTGGCCAGGCCGGCGAACGGTTGCATGCCGCGCTTCAAGACATTGGTGCGTCACCCATAGCTGCGCCTTTTCTGGTCGACACGAGCATCGACCGCTATCCACAAAAAACTGTACTTGAGTGGACTCGCGCTGAAGTGTCGCTGTTCCTCGGGGAGAGCGCTCAAAGCGGCGCCTGAGCACAGGCAGGTTCTAGCGCAACGCAGGGTATCACCGTCGCAGGATTCCCAACATAACTGAGGGTTAGACCTGGGCGGTTAATGGGCTTCGTCACGCAGATACGTCAAAGTGCCGAGAGTGCAATAGAGCCTGCAAACCCCAGCACCACCAGCGCGCCCGTCCAGTCGCGCACCTCGTCAAAGGCTTCCGGTAGCATCGTATCGCAGAGCATGGTCAGCAGAGCGCCCGCGGCGAAGGCCTGAGCCAGCGCCTGTCCCGCGGGTCCGATCAAGCCAGCCGCGGGATCAAGCAGCGCATACCCCGCCGCAGCCGATAGTGCTGATACCGTCAGTACCAAGGACCACATACCGATAACGCGCTTTGCCGGCCAGCCAGCGGCGCGCAGCCCGCTGGAGGAGGCCATGCCCTCGGGCAGGTTTGAAATAGCGACCCCAAAGAGCAGAGGTACATTGATGCTGCCCTGGACGACTGTTAAGCCAAGCACGAAAGACTCGGGGATACCGTCCAGCACAGAGCCCATGGCAATGGCACCTGCCGAGCCTCCGGCTTGAGCGCCGCCGGGGTTTTTGCGCTGGTCAGCTCCCATTCGATCAAGCAGCAAATCGCCCGCCACAAAAACGGCTGAACCGGCGAAAAACCAGATGGCGACCCAGGTCAGTCCGCTCGCTTCCAGCGCTTCCTCCACCAGATCGTAGGACACTGAGCCCAGTAGAAGCCCCGCGCCTATGGCCATGACGATGGCGTTAAGCCGCGTGCTGATCCTGAAGATATAGGCAAGCAGCCCACCCAGCAGAAGGGTGGATGAGGCCAGGGCGCCCCAGGCAGCCGCTTCTATCACGGACCAGAGGCGCCCATCTGCTCGAAATAGGCCGCGTCGGAACCGAGAGGGCTATCTGTCAAGGCCTCGACGATTGCCTGGGCTATGGCAGGTGACATCCAGTACAAATTTGCCTCCAGCCAGCTTCGGCTGAAGGTATTACCAAAGTAGCGCGGTGCGTCGTCCCGCAGGCTTTGCAGATAAGCCTCCATCGCTTCGTCTGGGCATTGGTCAGGATCAGGCTGGCGTAGTCATGCTCCATGAGTGACAGATACGCGGATAGCCAGGAGTCGAGGTTGATCTTGTCTTCGAGTGTCAGCTCATCTGGCGACTTCATCGCCTTCACAATCGTTGCGGCAATCCCGGTCTCGAGCTCTGACATGGAAAACTGCGCCCAATTCGTCCAGTTGGCAGAGGTCGCCTGCTGTACTGAGATCCGATTGGATTCTCGAATCTCAACGCCTACCAGCACAAGCCCGATGATGACTCCGACGGCCGCCGCCACCTGAAAATAGTCATTGATGGACGAGAGCTTCATAGCGCATCAAGCGGCGACGGGCGCGCTGATGCCACTGTGCCTTAACAGTGGCTCTATATCGGGCTCGCGCCCGCGGAAGGCAACGAAGGATGCCATCGCGTCACGGGAGCCGCCGCTTTCGAGAATCTCGCGGCGGAAATCGGCGCCGGTTTCCGGGTTAAAGACGCCTTCCTCCTCGAAGCGGGAGAATGCATCTGCCGACAGCACCTCGGCCCATTTATAGCTGTAGTAGCCGGCGGCATAACCGCCGGCGAAAATATGGTTGAAGCTATTCTGAAAGCGATTGAAGGCCGGAGGCGTGAGCACGGCTACCTGCGCGCGCACCTCGTCCAGCAGTGCCTGTACGGCCTCGGCATCACCACCTCGCCACTCGCGATGCAGGCGTATATCAAACAAGGAGAACTCCAGCTGGCGCACCATCATCATGGCTGACTGAAAGTTGCGCGCCGCGAGCATCTTATCCAGTAAGGCCGCCGGCAGCGGCTCGCCCGTCTCGATGTGGGCGCTGAGCATGGCCAGAGCTTCGGGCTCCCAGCACCAGTTTTCCAGAAACTGGCTGGGTAACTCCACGGCGTCCCAGGCAACGCCATTAATGCCTGACACTGCGGCCACCTGCTGCTTGGTGAGCATGTGGTGCAGGCCATGCCCGAACTCGTGGAAGAGAGTGGTCAGCTCGGTGTGTGACAGAAGTGCAGGTTGATCACCGACAGCTGGCGTGAAGTTGCAGACCAGATAGGCGACCGGTATTTGCAGACCTTCCCCCGTGCGCCGACGCACCCGGCAGTCACCCATCCAGGCACCACCGCGTTTGTTTGCACGGGCGTACATGTCGAGATAAAAGCGCGCCAGGACCTCGCCCGACTGGCTTACCTCAAACAGCTGTGCATCGGGGTGGTAGCTGTCAAAGTCTGTCACCTCGCGGATGCTGAGCCCATAGAGCTGGCTGACAACGTCGAACATGCCAGTAAGGACCTTGTCGGCCCGAAGG
This sequence comes from Pseudomonadota bacterium, assembly GCA_038748065.1. Classification (GTDB taxonomy): domain Bacteria; phylum Pseudomonadota; class Gammaproteobacteria; order Pseudomonadales; family Halieaceae; genus JBCDJG01. The sequence continues at coordinate 44,467 of JBCDJG010000009.1, read as the reverse complement.
TAGGGCCTGATCTCTTCCTGTGAGATGGCGTAGCGCGCCTGACGCAGCCGCTCGGCGTAGTAGCCTACGTCCCAGGCAGCGAGTTGCTCGAGCCCCCCGTCTTCGCGGGCGAAGGCTCCGAGTTCCGCCCATTCCTTTTCCGCCTGCGGGTGAGAGCTGGCCGCCAGTTGCTCCAGGAAGCTGATGACCTGGTCGGGCGTGTCTGCCATTTTGGTGGCCAGGGAATACTCGCTGTAGTCGGAAAAGCCCAGCAGCGCGGCCAGCTGCTGCCTGAGATCAAGAATTTCTGTAATGAGGAAAGTATTGTCCCAGCGGCCCGCGTCAGGCCCCATCTCCGAGGCTCGCGTACTGTTGGCGGTGTAGACCTCCTCACGCAGGGCTCTGTTTTGGCAGTAGGTCAGCACGGGGTAAAAAGAGGGGAATTCGAGATTGATCAGGTAGCCGTCTTCGCCGGCGTGTTCAGCGGCCTGCTTGGCGCCCGCCAAGGCCGTCTCAGGCAGGCCCGCCAGCTCTTCCTCGGTGACCAGCTTCGACCATGCATTGGTCGCATCCAGCACATTTTCCGAGAACTTACTGCCCAGCTCTGACAGGCGCTGGCGGAGTTCGCCGTAGCGCGCCTTGTCCTCCCTTGAAAGCGCGACGCCGGCAAGGCGAAAGTCGCGTAGAGCATGTTCAATGGTGGTTTGCTGAGCCTGCGAAAGACTCTGCCAGGCTTCGCTTGTCGCTATCTCCTGATAAGCCTTGTACAGACCCTCATGCTGTCCGGCCCATGTGCCGTACTCCGACAGAAGCGGTAGACAGGCGTTATAGGCCTCGCGCAGATCGTCGCTGTTGAGGACGGCGTTCAAATGCGAAACGGGGGACCAGGCCTGCTCTAGTTCGTCGTTCAACTGCTCGATCGGGGCCAGCAGGTTCTCCCAATCCGCAGGGTCTACGGAAGCCAGCAGCGCGTCGATCTCGCGCTTGTTGCGCTCGATCAGCCCGCGAATGGCGGGTTCGACATGCTCCGGCCGGATGCGGGAGAAGGGCGGTAAGGTGTGTTGTTCAAGCAGGGGATTGCTCATAGCGTTCGCGATATTCCGTAAAGACGACAGTTTAACCCAATGGCTATTAACTTAAGGACTATACGTGCAGGGCGCCGCCGGGGATTCAAGCCAGAGCCCATGAGCATCGAGGATGATAGCGGATGCTGGCGCGGCCCTGCCGCGACTCGAAGAGGGTAAAACTTGCGTAGTCAACCTGCCAGCCTGGCAGAACAAGCGGTGCGGGAGGCGCTTGCTGGCACTGACGCGCCAGGGTGATATGGGGGCGATAGGGCTTGCGCTCTCGGGCTGCGCCAAAACGCACGCCAAGGCTCCCGAGGCCTTGCGCCAGGCCCGTAAGAGCGTCGGCCCATGTTGATGGGCCCAACCAGAATAGCCCTGGTTTGGGCCAGTAGCCCACCTCATCGAGGCGCAGGCTGCCACACGGCGGTTGTGTGTCGCTCACCCAGGCATCGGTCGCCTCTTCGAGATGGCCAGTTTTGGCATCGGAAAACTCACCAAGGAAGGCCAGGGTCACGTGGAAATTGGCCTGCGGTACCGGCGTACCCGTTATGCCCTGGGCCAGGCGCCAGGTATCCAGCTCGCGGGCCAGCGCGGGGTCGATGTCCAGGCCGAAGAAGAGCCGCATCAGTCCTCGTCACGCTTTCGCGTGAGGGGCGCAAAGCCATCGTTACTGCGTGTGTTGTCGCGCTTTGGCTTGCCCTTCAATTTGCGGTTTCGCTGCCGGCTCTTGGCCTTGCTTGCGGCCTTGTCCTTGTTTTTCTGCTTGGTGCCCACCGCCTTACCCGAGCTCTTGATTTTTTTCGGGCCCTTGAAGCGCGCTTTGAGGCCGGGCAGCGTTCTGGGCTCGAGCGACAGCTTCAGGTAGCGCTGAATACTGATCATGCTGTTCCACTCAGGCGACGAGACCAGCGAGATAGCCAGACCCTGGGCACCGGCTCGCCCGGTACGACCGGTACGATGCAGGTAGTCGTCACCCGAGCGCGGCAGTTCATAGTTAACGACGAGGTCGATAGCGGGTATATCCAGGCCGCGGGCGGCGAGATCGGAAGCACACAGAACATCGATCTTGCTGTCTCGAAACTGCGTGATCACATGCTTACGCTCTTCGGTGCTCATGCCGCCGTGCAAACACCCGGCACGCAGCCCAATGCCTTGCAGGAGCGCCGCCAGGCGCGCTGCGGTATCTCGCTTGTTGGCAAATACCAGTGCCCGCTGCTCGCCACCAGGCGGTAACAGGGCCGCCAAAAGCTTGTCTTTATGCGCCGGGCTGTCAGCAAGAATGCACTGATGGTGAATGCTGCTGTGGGGCTGACGTACCTCGCCAAGGGCGATGGTCTGCGGGGCCGTCAGGAGCCGATCCGCAATGTGGCTCAGCCCTTTATGTTTCAGAGTCGCCGACAGCATCAGCACCTGGCGCTCAGTCGGGCAAAACCCTGCAACAGTCAGGACGTCGTCGCGAAAGCCCATGTCCAGCATCCGATCCGCCTCGTCCAGAACCAGGGTTTGCACGGATGCCAGGTCGGCGCTGCCACGCTTGCAGTGTTCCAGCAGCCGGCCCGGGGTGGCAATGAGGATTTCCGGATTTTTGCGCAGCAGGGCTGCCTGGTACTTGAAGTCAGCACCGCCGGTAATGGCCTGTGCGCCGAGCGCACTTTTTGCCAGCAGGCTGCGGCACTGTTTCAGCACCTGCCTTGCCAGCTCGCGTGTTGGCACCAGCACCAGCGCCAGCGTGCCAGCGTCACGGGGCAGCGTTCCGGCCAGCAGTCGCTGCGCCACGGGGATGAGGTAGGCCAGCGTTTTGCCCGTCCCGGTTTCGGCGCTGATCTTGAGGTCCTTTCCGCTCAGCGCTGCCGGTATCGCGCGAGTCTGCACCGGCGTCGCCTCGCTGATTTCAAGGCCGCTTAGGCCGAGGCGCAGGCTGTGGTCAAGGTCCAGTTGCTCCAACACGTATCCGGTTCCGGGGAGTCACGAGGGCACATACTAACGTATTCCGGTGTATCATTGGGCGCCAGGGCACAGGGGTGCTGCCAACAAGGATGCGCATGAGTCTCTCCGCGCAGATATTCATCGGGCTCGCTGCGGGCGTATTCACCGGACTGTTTTTTGGCGACCTTGTCGCCGAGCTGAAATTCATCGGCGACGTTTTTGTCCAGCTTCTCCAGATTACCGTACTGCCTTACATCATGGTTTCCCTGATCGCGGGATTCGGCCGTATGCAGATGGGCCAGGCCCGCTCGCTGGCGGCACGGGCGACACTGGTGCTGCTGGCAATTTGGGGCATGGCCCTGGTCATTATATTCGCGGCGCCGCTCGCCTTTCCCTCCCTGGATACCGCCTCCTTTTTCGGCTCGCCCGTGATCCACCAACCCGAGCAGACAGACCTGCTCGAACTCTATGTGCCGTCGAACATTTTCTACTCGCTATCACGCAACCTGGTCCCGGCAGTGGTGCTGTTCAGCATTCTGGTCGGCATTGGCTTAATTTCCGTTAAAGATAAAAGCCACTTGTTGCCGGTGTTGGACAGCATCAGCGATGCCTTGAGCCGCGTTAATCACCTCATTGTCAAGCTGACGCCCTATGGCATCTTTGCGATTGCCGCAGCGGCAGCCGGCACATTAACCATCGAGGAAGTGGGGCGGGTGCAGGTCTATCTGGTGACCTATATCACCCTTGCGCTAATTTGCACCTTTTGGGTCTTTCCAGGCCTGGTCGCCACGCTGAGCGGCATTCCCTATCGCAAGGTGCTGGGGACTTTCAAAGACACGCTGGTGACGGCCTTCGCCACAGGCAGTCAGTTCGTGGTGCTGCCGCAGATTGCAGAACAGTCAAAGGCATTGCTCAAGGAGCATAAGCACGTACCTGATAATGGCGAGCAGGCCGTTGATATTATTGTGCCAGTGAGCTTTAACTTCCCGTCCCTTGGCAAGCTGCTGGTTCTGCTTTTTGTACTGTTTTCCGCCTGGTTTACGGATACCTACGTCAGCGGCGGCGATCGTGCGGGGCTCGCTATGGCCGGCCTGTTCAGTCTGTTCGGCAGCATCAACGTGGCGGTACCGTATTTGCTTGATCGCCTGCAGGTGCCGGCCGATATGTTCCAGCTCTTCCTCATTACCGGAATCGTGGTCGGGCGCTTCGGTGCCATGCTGGCGGCGCTGCATATTATTGTGGTGAGCCTGCTGGGTACCATGGCGGTCAGCGGAGGCCTGAGGCTAAGGCCCCGCGCGATCTTCAACTACCTTGCCGTGACCGCCGCGCTACTGGTGGTATCGCTGTTAAGCCTGCGCTTTTACTTCACCGCCTATGTGCCTGCCAGCCCGCCACGGGACGATGTGCTGGCGAACATCGAGTTGATGGAGCCTCGAGTGGAAGCCAGGGTGCTTGAGCGAGTGCCTGAGCGGGTCACCACGCAGCTCAATGGCACGCGCCTGGATCGGGTCCTTGACCGCGGCATCCTGCGCGTCGGCTATCGTCCGGCTAACCTGCCCTGTAGTTTTATTACGCCGGCGGGGCAACTGGTTGGCTTTGACGTGGAAATGGCGCACAGCCTGGCCGAAGATCTCGGTGTACTGCTGGAGTTTGTGCCCTTCGATTACGAGATTCTCGGCGACATGCTCAACTCGGGGCAGATCGATATCGGTATGTCCTGCATCGCCAGTCTGCCCGACCGCCATACCTACGCGTCCTTTTCCGCCTCGTATCTGGACCTGACACTGGCCATTATTATCAAAGACCACGAGCGAGATCAGTATGAGGACTTTGCCTGGGTGCAGCGCACCGATGATTTGAAGATCGCCCTGATCAGCAGCCATTACTTCGAGCCTCGACTGCATCGGCTCTTCCCGAAAGCGGAGCTGGTATACATCGAGTCGGCAGAGGACTTCTTTACCGGTAACGCAGAGGGTGCTGATGCGCTGATCTTCACGGCGGAGGAAGGAGCGGCCTATACCTACCGTTATCCGGCCTATATGGTGCTGCTGCCGGGCGGCAACACCGTGCGGCTCCCGGCCGCCTACGCACTGCCCAAGGGCGATGTGGAGATGATGCAGTTTGTGAGTAACTGGGTTGACCTTAAGCGCAAGGAAGGCAGCCTGGATCAGCTTTACAACTATTGGATGCTGGGCGGGGCGACCGAGCGACGCGAGCCCCGTTGGTCCATCGTTCGCGATGTGCTCGGCTGGATAGACTAGACTACATCAACACCGGGGTATCTTGGGCAAATCGAAGGCGACCTGAAGGCTGAATAATGAAAATAGTGTTACAGATCCTGGCCCTGACTGCGACGGCGCTTCTGGCACTGCCGGGTCAAACTGCGGGCCCCTACGAATTTGATACCGATAGCCGCGTCATCGCCTTTGGCGACGTGCACGGTGCCTATGATGATTGGGTAGCGCTGCTGCAGGAACTGGGGGTGGTCGATGCAGAGCTAAACTGGGCTGCGGGTGATACCCACCTGGTATCCCTGGGCGATTTAATCGATCGTGGTCCCGGTTCGAGGCAGGTTGTGGCTCTCATGATTCGGCTTGACAGCCAGGCGCGGCGGGCGGGTGGCGCCGTGCACACGGTGCTTGGCAACCACGAGGTGATGGTGCTTACCGGTGAGCTGCGCTACGTCTCTGACGCAGAGTTTGCTGCTTTTGCCGGGGATGAAACGGCCGCTGATCGAGAGGCGGCCTATGCGCAGTACCGACGCTTCAATCCGGGTGGCGCGGAGAGCGACGTAAGGCAAGCCTTCGATACTCAGTACCCGGCCGGCTATTTCGCCCTGCGCAAGGCGTATTCGCGGGGCGGGCAGCTGGGTAACTGGCTGGCGGGCCGGCCCTTTGCAATTCGCGTCAACGACCGCGTATACACTCACGCGGGTATCAGCCAGGACGCGGCGGCCATGAGCCTCGAAGCGCTCAATCAGAAGCTGTCTGGCGAGTTGAACGGCTTCATGAAGAACATGGATGCCCTTCGCGAGGCTGGCGTTATGCCCTGGCACGTCAGTTACGATGATCGCCTGAACTTTCTCAACGCGCGGGCCGAGGAGTACCAGGCTGCCAACCCCAAGAAGCAGGCGGACTGGTTCAAGCCCCTCGTTGCGGTGTTTGAGGCGCAAAAAGACTTTGTGCATTCCGACGATAGCCCCGTCTGGTATCGCGGCACGGCACTGTGCCACCCCTATTCAGAGTCATTTAACACGGAGCGGTTTCTAAAGCGCGCGGGCGCGAAGCAGCTGGTGGTCGGGCACACGCCCACCAAGGGGCATGTCCACGAGCGCATGGAAGGCCTCGCGATACGTCTGGATACGGGTATGCTGTCCAGCGTTTATAAAGGCCGCGCCTCGGCCATGATTATCGAAGGCGATCAGAGCTATATCCGCTACCTGGGGGACCCTGCCCGCTACCAGCCGGAGCCTGAGCCACGCAGCCTCTCTCAGCGCTTCTCGAACATGTCCGACACAGAGCTGGAGGACTTTATGGTGACGGCGGAGGTTATCTCGGTAGAGGATATTGGTACCGGCATCACCAAGCCCAAGCGGGTGCGACAGCAGCGCGGCGACGTGGTCAACGATGCGGCCTTTAAGTATCTCGATACCAATCCCGACATGCAGAATAATCGCAGCTATATCAGCCGTAGGTACAATGACTCCGACCGCTACATCTATGACGTCGCGGCCTACAAGTTGGACCGCATGCTGGATCTACAAATGGTGCCGGTATCTGTTGAGGCGGTAGTGGATGGTGACGACGGCGCGCTAACCGACTGGATGGAAAATACGATCAACGAACGTGATCGGCTCGAGGAGGAGATCCCTTTCACCAGTTATTGTGATCAGTGGCAGCAGTACCGTCTGCGCTTTGTTTTTGACATCCTGACCTTTAACGAAGACCGGAATCTCACCAATATTCTGTGGACGCGTGATGACTTTATGATGAAGTTCATTGACCACAGCCTCGCGTTCCGCTCGTCTGACAAGCGGCCAAGCCAGTACCGCAAGGTCACATTGGAGGTCTCTGACCTTTTACGCGGCAAGCTGGAAAGCCTGGATCGGACGGAGCTCGACAGGCAACTCTCGCCCTATCTGCACCCTCGGCAGATTGAAGCGATTCTGGAGCGTCGCGACCGTATTCTGAAGGAAGCGGAATCGCCCTGAGACGGCGAGTCAGGCAATGAGCGCCACGAGCGGGGACCTCTGGGGTCGGGTGAGACGCACCCTGTTTCTCGGGGTTGAACTGAGGCCGGGTGAGACCTGGGGCGTGCTGGCGATGTTCGGCAGCCTCTTTCTCATACTGTTCACCGCTTACCTGCTGAAGCCCGCCCGCGAGATGCTGATTCTCACCGAAGGTACAGCAGAGGTGCGCAGCTATGCTGTCGCCCTGCAGGCCCTCATGCTGCTCGTGTTTATTCCGATTTACAGCAAGTTTTCGCGGCAGTTCGACAGCTATCGTTACATGCAGGTGGTGACGGCAGCTTGCATTGCGATGATGGTCGCTTTCGCGCTGGCCGGTCAGGCGGGCATGCCTATCTCCGTGCTGTTTTTCGTCTGGCAGGGCGCTTACAGTGTGCTCATTATCGCGCAGTTCTGGGCCTTCGCTTCGGAGCTGTATAACCGCGAAGCCGGCGAGCGCCTCTTTGTTATCGTCGCCCTTGGGGCGTCACTCGGTGCCTGGGTAGGGTCAGCTACAGCACGTCTGCTGGTTGATCACTTTGATGCCTTCGGGCTGATTCTGTGTGCAGCGGGAACGCTATTTCTATCGAGTTTACCGGCGAGACGCGCCACACTGTCGGTGCCCGACAGTTCTCGGGGCCAGCATGAGGCCGCGTCCGAGAGTCAGGACGCATCCGTATTTGCGGGCTTTAAGCTGGTTGCCAGCCGTTACTATCTCATTTTGCTCGCCGCTTTCGTCATCCTGCTCAACCTGGTCAATACCACGGGCGAGTTCCTGCTGGCGTCGATTCTCGAGGGGCTTTACGAGGCCGGCTCAGCCAGCGGTGACATCGCTGTCGACAAAGGCACCTATGTCGGTCGTTTTTATGGCGAGTTCTATTTTTTTGTCAATCTTGCTGGCGTACTCATCCAGTTCTTCCTGGTCTCCCGCCTGATTCGCTACGCGGGCTTCAGCCTCGCTTTTGCACTCACGCCGCTGGTCGTGTTTCTCGGCTACGCCACACTTGCGATTGTGCCGGCCATGGCCTGGTTCCGCTATTTCAAAATCGCTGACAATAGCCTCGACTACTCCCTTCAGAACACGGTGCGGCAGATGCTCTGGCTGCCTCTCTCGAGGCAGGAGAAGTATGAGGCTCGTGCAGTGATTGACCCTTTTGGACAGCGCCTCGGAGATTTGCTGCAGGCGGGCATTATTTTCGTCGGGCTGAACTGGCTGGCGCTGGAGACACGCGGTTTTGTTATTATCGCCGCAGCGCTGGCAGCGACCAATCTTGTGGTTGCGCTGCTGATTATCAGGCGACGCAACAGGCTACTGGCCGAAGACAGGCAGATATAAAGGAAGGTGAGCGATGGTTAAAGCCGTGCGTATCCACGAAAACGGTGGACCCGAGGTTATGCAATTGGAAGACATTGAGCTGGCGGCACCGGGCCCCGGCGAGGTGACAGTCCGCAACAGGGCCATCGGCTTAAACTACATTGATACCTACCACCGCAGCGGGCTTTATCCTCTGCCCTTGCCAAGCGGTATCGGTCTGGAGGCGGCCGGCGTGGTCGAGGCAGTCGGCGAAGGTGTTGACCTTGCCGTGGGCGATCGCGTGGCCTATTGCACGGCGGGCTTTGGTTCCTATGCCGAGGCAGTCAACTTTCCCGCTGCACGCATGGTGCCACTCCCCGATGATATCTCCTTTGAGGTGGCCGCAGCGGCGCTGCTAAAGGGTCAGACGACGGAGTACCTTATCCAGCGCACCTATCCCTTGAAGGCCGGCGAGAGCTGCCTTTTTCATGCGGCCGCAGGCGGGGTAGGCCTGATCTTCGGGCAGTGGGCCAAAGCGATAGGGGCTGTGGTTATCGGCACAGTGGGCTCGGCAGAAAAAGCGGAGCTGGCGCAGGCCTACGGTTATTCGCACATCATCAACTACCGGGAGGAAAATGTCGCCGCGCGAGTCCGTGAAATCACTGGCGGCACGGGCGTGCCCGTGGTCTATGACGGTGTCGGTCGAGATACGTTCGAGGCCTCGCTGGACAGCCTCGCGCCCCGTGGTCTGTTGGCGAGCTTTGGCAATTCCTCCGGGTCCCCTGAGCCGGTGGATATTGGCGACCTGAGTGTCCGCGGTTCTCTCTATGTGACGCGGCCGACCCTTTTTACCTATACCGCGTCAACAGAAGAACTGCGGCAGTCCGCCAATGATCTCTTCCGCCTGATCAACAGTGGAGATATCCGGGTCGAGATAAACCAGCGCTATTCACTGGCCGATATTCAACAGGCTCATCGCGACCTGGAGGGGCGCAAGACAACGGGATCCACGCTTGTCCTACCGTGAGGTGCCTGATGCCTCGCAAAAGAGTGTTCTGGTAGACAGCGGGCAGGCCAATTACGCGCTTGCGGTTCTGCTGATCGCCTACATTCTATCTTTCATCGACCGTAACGTTATGGCGGTCTTGATCGGGCCGATCCGCGAAGAATTTGCCATCTCGGATTTCCAATATAGCCTGCTGCACGGTTTTGCCTTCTCCATGTTCTACATTGTGCTGGGCCTGCCGATCGCCCGTCTGGCGGATCGTGGCGATAGGCGCTTGATTGTGGCCGCCGGCGTGTTTGTATGGAGCCTTATGACCTGCCTGTGTGGCGCCGCGCGCAGCTTCAAGGCCCTGTTTATTGCGCGCATTGGGGTGGGCATCGGCGAAGCGGCCCTCTCGCCGCCAGCCTATAGCCTGCTCAGCGATTACTTCAGCGATGAGCGTCTGCCCCGGGCCATGGCGATCTACACGCTGGGCATCACGCTGGGCGGAGGCCTCGCCTACATCATTGGCGGCGCCGTATACGAATTCTTCAGCACGGCGGGCACCCCTGTGCTGCCACTCCTCGGGGAAGTACGGCCCTGGCAGATGACCTTCTTCATCGTAGGTGCGCCAGGGCTACTGTTAGTTGCTTTTCTTGCGCGCATGGTCGAACCGCCCCGGCGTGGTATTGAGGCAGCGCCGGACCGGGGCTTCAGTCTCGGTGAGGTAGTGACTTTTGTAAGGCAGCAGTGGCAGGCCTATACCAGCTTGATTATGGCGGTGTCCCTGTTGGCGGTGCTGGGCTACGGCACCATGGCCTGGTATCCCGAGTATCTCGTTCGTAGCCACGGCATGAGCCGGGGCGAAGCAGGCTCCTGGTTTGGCGCGGTGTTTATTGTGGCCGGTAGCCTGGGCACCCTGGCGGGGGGGTTCAGCGCGGCGCCGCTGCTGCGCCGCGGCTATCAGGATGCCAGCATGCGGCTGGTGCTGTGGATTGCGCTGGCGTGGATGCCGCCTGCGGTACTGGGCCCGCTGATGAGCAGCAGTGACCTGGCGGTGCTACTGGCTGTGCCCATCGTGTTTTTTCTGAACAGCTATTTCGGGCTGGCTATCGCCGCGCTACAGGCCATTACCCCGAACCAGATGCGGGCGCAAGTCTCGGCGCTGCTGTTGTTTATGAGTAATCTTTTCGGCCTGGCGCTGGGACCAAGTATTGTGGCCGCCATTACCGACTTTGTGTTCGCCGACGAGATGCGGCTTGGCTGGTCCCTGGCCCTCGTTCCCCTGGTCGTTTGTCCGCTCGCCGCGGCTCTGGTAGCGTGGGGGCTCAAATACTACAGACGCGCACTCGATGCGCGCGCGGGGCGGCGGCATTGATGAATGAAACCGGCATCAGCCCGGTGACCTTGGAGGGCGAGGCCGTCAGGTTGGAAGCGCTGGGGCAGGTTCACGCGCAGGGTTTGTTTGTGCGGGGAAGGCACACGCCAGACTGGGCTTACATGCCCCGAGGCTGCTTCGTGGATCTGGCAGATACGCGCCAATGGATTGACGAGGCGATCGCCGAGCCGCGCCAGTTGGCCTTCGCCATCGTTGAGACGGGGAAGAACAAGGTCGCCGGCAGCACCCGCTACCTGAACCACCGCCCCGAGCACTGCAGCGTCGAGATCGGCTGGACCTGGCTGGGGCCCGACTGGCAGCGCACGATGGTCAATACCGAGGCCAAGCTACTGCTGCTCGAGCATGCCTTTGAGCGGCTCGGCTGCGTGCGAGTCGAGTTCAAAACCGATGCCCGTAATCTTCGCTCACAGCGATCACTGGAACGTATCGGCGCCACCCGCGAGGGTGTGCTGCGCCAGCATATGATCGTACAGGATGACGTTCTGCGGGACTCGGTGTACTTCAGTGTGCTGGATAAAGAGTGGCCAGACGTGCGCGAACGCCTGGCACTGCTGTTGGACCGCGGCTAGTCGATAGCCTGGCGCATCTCATTCTCACTGAAGCGGCCCTCGAACAGCGGGCTGCTGAGATAGCGCTCACCGGAATCGGGCAGCACGGCGACGATCATCTTACCTTCGTTGCCCGGCTGCTTTGATACCCGGTCTGCGATGGCCATGGCTGCGCCGCAGGATACACCGGCCAGGATTCCTTCCCCTGTCATCAGCTTGTGCGCCCACTCCATCGCCTCCTCGCTGCTGACGCGCTCGACCTGGTCGATCATCTCGAGGTCGAGGTTGCCGGGCAGGATGCCTGCGCCGATCCCCTGAATTTTGTGCGGCGCGTGCTCAGGCTCTTCGCCGGCCAGGGCCGCGGTGATCATGGTCGTCGTATCCGGCTCGACGGCCACCGTAGTGATGGCCTTGCCACAGGCGTTTTTGATGTAGCGCGAAACGCCCGTCAAGGTGCCGCCAGTTCCGACCCCTGATACCAGTATGTCGATGTCGCCGTCGGTGTCCTTCCAGATTTCCGGGCCGGTGGTTTGCTCATGGATGGCGGGGTTGGCCGGATTCTCAAATTGGTGCGGACCCCAGTACTTGTCTGGGTCTGACGCAATGATCTCTTCCGCCCGGCGCATGGATTCCTTAATGCCCAGAGCCGCGTCTGTGGGAATGACCTCAGCGCCCAGGGCAACCATGAGTTGCCGACGCTCCAGGCTCATGGTGTGCGGCATGGTGAGGATGCAGCCGTAGCCTTTGGCGGCAGCCACGAAGGCCAGGGCGATGCCGGTATTGCCGCTGGTCGGTTCAACAATGGTCATGCCGGGTTTGAGCTTGCCCTCTTTTTCAGCCGCCCAGACCATGCTCGAACCGATACGGCACTTCACCGAGAACGCGGGGTTGCGATTCTCCAGCTTGCCGTAAATATTGCCCTCGGTGATGTGGTTGATTTTTACCAGCGGGGTCTGGCCTATGGTCTCGGCGTTATCGGCGAATATGTGGCTCATGGTGCTCCCCTCGATCCTGTTCTTGCGGTTTCAGTTAGGTACTCAACATAGTGGTTACCCTGCGTCCTGTCCACGTCGTGCAGAGATCAAAATTAACAAACTGTAATACAGCAACGCGGAACTTCAGCTTCAGTTCAGGCCTCTGATGCAGCCTATACATTCACAGAAAAGACATGAAGCTTGGTAGGGGTACCAGCCATGAGACAGCAGCTTAAAGTTCTCGTCACCGTCGCGTACGCTGCGATTTTCCTGGTGCTTGCCAGCACTGGCGCCTTGAACGCCAGGGCGGACAGCCCGGCCTTTGCAGCCCAGGCGCATAGCACACAGCTTGAAATTCCGGTGCCTGAGGCTTCCGAATAATTTTTTTCGCTTGCAGTGGAACTCGCCAGAAATCGGGCGGTCCTATTAAACAGCAACGGTGTGGTCGTGTAATGGACACAACCAACGCTTTCAGCACCGTTGAGCTGTATCTGGATCCATCCAGGTCACTGATCCCCCTTAGAGTGTGTGACTCTAACTTCACCGGCCCCCTGGGCCGGTTTTTTTATTCTGCTGCTGTTCGAGTCCGCTTCAGCGGCCGCTAATACTCAGTTTTGGGCTCTGTCAGCGCCTCGACCCGTGCCATCCATGCCGGCACAGCGGGATAGCGAGCGATGATTTCGGCGCCTTCGGTTGCGTCATTGAAGCACTCGAACATGATGCGCACGGCCAGATCAGCGAGCGTGAGCTGCTTACCCACCAGAAAATCCCCGCCCTCGAGCATGCCGGCGACGGCAGCCACGTGACGCTCGGTGTCGGTCTTGAGTTGCTCCATGGACTTGCGGCCCACGCCCTGGTTATCGAGAATTTTTTTGAGGCCCTTGGGCAGCAGCTTGGGCAGTAACCAGCGCACGAAGGGCTTCTCTTTTTCGACCATTCGGGGCAGGTTGCGTTCGACGTTGCCCGGCGTGCCAAAGCGCCAGCGCATCTCGTAGAAATACAGGCTCTCATCTGCCCAGTCCTCCAGGGCGTGGACCAGGCCACGGAGCTCGGGCGCGGCAGGCAGCAGGGGCGGTTCGGGGAAGGTCTCTTCGATATAGTGAGCCATGTCCGTGGAGTCACAAACCAGGTGGCCGTTATGCTCCAGGGCAGGCAGTTTGCCGCTGGGGTTAAACTTGCGTACCTGCTTTTGTTCCGCCAATTGCCAGTACTTTTCCTCGAAGGCGATGCCCTTGTAATTCAGCATCCGCTGAATCTTGTCGTTAAAGGGTGACAGGTTGTACTGGTGTAGCATCAGCTTGGACATCTCAATTTTCCACGATTCAGGATTCGGTTCTCAGGCCAGCCAGCAGGCTATCCAGGGTCTGTGGCCCGATGAGCGTGTTGACCACATTACCGTCGGCGTCAACGACCAGCGTGGTGGGGAGCACCATGGGCCTATCGACACCCAGCTCCGCAGAGGGGTCAGCGAGCAGTGTCGGAAAGTGAATCCCCAGGGCGGCGACCTGTGCCTCAAGTGCCTCACCCTCGGCCCCGTCGTAATTCACGCCCAGTACCTGCAGGTCAGGGCGCGCCTCTGCCAGCTCATTCAGCTCCGGTATTTCCTTGATGCAGGGGGTACACCATTCAGCCCAGTAGTTAATGACCAGCGTCTTACCCTTGTAGGAAGACAGATTTCCGGGGTCGGGTTTGGAGGCGCCGCAGGCTGTGAGCAGGAGGGCGCACGCCACAGCAATAAGAGGTCGTATCATTGACTGTATAACTCATCGAGGGTGGTGTTCAGGGTGTCACGCTGCTCGTGGCGCTGATTCCGAAGAAGCTGGTATGCACGCCCCTGCCAACTCAGCTGGGTCGTAATTTCCTCCTGGTTCAGCGGTAGCTCATCGTTGATCCACTCTTTCAGCTGCCAAAAGGTCACGGTATGCAGATCACGGCACAGCAGATAATGCCCGCGCGAGTCTTCGGTGATCAGCTTGCGCTTCACGAACACGTCGCGCAGCGCGGCCCAGGTTTCGCTGTCCAGGCCGCGAATGGCCTCATGCCGAGCGTTCAGCATCTCAATTTCGCGCACCGTGCCGCCCGCATGTTGACGCTTCCAGAACAGGTACAGCACGTCCAGTGCTTTCAACACATTGGGTCGTCCGGCCTGTTCCTTATCCTGGTAGGCGGAGAGGCTATGCACCAGGATGCCGCCAAGCAGTACGATGTTCCACGACAGGTAAATCCACAGCAGGAACAGGGGGACTGCCGCAAAAGCACCATAGATAAAGGTATAGCTCGAGTTGGCGACGAGTTTGGTGAACAGGGTGCGCGCGACACTGAAGGCGACCGCAGCGAAAAGGCCGCCGAAGATGGCGTGGCGCAAGGGCACGCGGCAGTTCGGCACCGCCACGTAAAGTAGCGTGAAGCCCATGGTATAAAGCGCCAGCGGCGCCAGCTTGAGGCCGGTCCCAGCGACCATCTCGATGTCCTGGAAGATGACGCTAAACGATGCAAGGTAAGTGTTTATGCCAAGGGCAAGCCCGATGGTCATTGGCGCCAGGCTCAGGACCGCCCAGTAAAGCAGGAAAGACGACACCGCGCTGCGGTTCTGGCGCGTGCGCCAGATACCGTTGAAGGCCTTTTCGATGCTGCGCAACATCAGTATGGCGGTGATGACCAGAAAGCCGATGCCAACACCGGTCAGGTTCTTTGCCTGACGGGAGAATTCGCTGAGGTAGTTCTGGATTTCAGAGCTTGTATCGGGCAGCAGGTTGTCGTAGAGAAAAACGTTGATCTGTTCTTCCAGCCCCTGGAAGGCGGGCACCGCTGAGGCCATGGTGTAGGACACGGTGATCAAGGGCACCAGCGCAAAGAGGCTCATATAGGTCAGTGCCGCCGAGGTCGACAGGCACTCGTCATTACTAAAGCGTGAGACCAGGTAGGCGATTCGGCGCCACAGCTCCGCCAGCATGGCCTTTGCGTTTTCCATGGCCGGATTATGGCATGTTTGCAGGGCATGGCACATGTGAGCCCTCTGCTATACTGCCGCCCCTTTTTGCTTGCAGCTACCGAGGAACAAGCCTTGAGCGATTACATCATCTACCACAATCCCCGCTGTTCGAAATCCCGAAACACGCTGGCGCTGCTCGAAGAGCGAGGTATTTCACCGGGGGTCATTCTGTATCTTCAGACTGCACCAAATGCCGACGAGATACGTATGTTACTCACGAAGCTGGACCTGAAGGCGACGGATCTTGTGCGTCGAGGCGAGGCGGAATACAAGGCGGAACGGCTCTCGCGGGATAGTTCTGAGGACGCACTGATCGCGGCTATGGCGAAGCACCCAAAACTGATCGAACGGCCGATCGTGGTACACGGTGACCGCGCTGTGCTGGGTCGTCCACCCGAGAACGTTCTGGAGTTTTTCGATTGAGCGATAGCCCCTACATTCTGGTTCTCTATTACAGCCGTGGTGGCGCGACCGCGCAAATGGCGCGGCAGGTAGCTCGCGGCATTGACGCGGTGCCGGGTATCGAGGCGCGTTTGCGCACGGTGCCGCCTGTTTCAGCTGAGAGCGAGCAAAGTCTCGACGAGATACCCGAGGAGGGGCCACTGTATTGTGAGCAAGACGATTTACGGCGTTGCGCAGGGCTCGTGTTGGGTTCCCCGACGCGCTTCGGCAATATGGCCGCACCGATGAAGTACTTTCTGGACCAGAGCTCGAGCCTGTGGATGAGCGGAGCGCTGATCGACAAGCCCGCCGCCGTGTTTACCTCTACCTCCAGCTTGCACGGTGGGCAGGAAAGCACTCTGCTGAGCATGCTGTTGCCGCTATTGCATCACGGCATGCTGTTGGCGGGCCTGCCCTACAGTGAATCGGGTCTGATGCGCACGTCCTCTGGCGGCACGCCCTACGGAGCGTCGCACTGGGCGGGCCCTGACAACGAGCGCGAGCTGGACGACGCCGAGGCGGGCCTTTGCCGTGCGCTCGGTAGCCGCGTGGCTACCCTGGCGGGAGCGCTGGCCGCGTGAACATTGACTACAGCAAGGGTGCCCGAATTACGCTCGTCCTCACCTGGGCGGCCTACGGCCTACTCGTACTGCAGCAGATAACGGATGCCTGGCAGATGCAGGCGCCGTGGATCATCTGGTTTGGCAAGCTGGTGCCCCTTCTAATGTTCCTGCCGGGTATGTTGCGAGATCGGTTGCGGAGTTTTATCTGGGTCTGTTTTATCAGCCTCATGTACTTCATCACGCTGGTGGAGCGCCTGTTCGGCGCACCGGGCTCGCCCGGGCTGATTGTGGGGATGGTCGCCGTGGTGGTGCTGTTTAACGCGGCGATGCTGTACGTTCGCTGGCGCGCGAGGGAACTGAATGCGGCGGCAGAGTCTGCCGCGGGAGAGCACTGACATGTCCAGGCCCTCCATGTTCAGGCGCATTTTTGCGGCAATCTGGCGCGGCATTACCCTGATTCGTCTAGCGCTGGCCAACATTCTGTTTGTCCTCATACTGGTCCTGATGTATGTGGTCTACGTCGGCCCCGGACCCGAGCCCTTGCCTGAGAAGGCAGCGCTGCTGCTGGACGTGCGCGGCACCGTGGTCGATCAGCGCTCTCAGGTCGATCCCTTGCAGGCATTCATGGGGCAGCCCAGCCCTGCCGATTATGAAGTACTGCTGCGCGACCTTGTCGATGCCATTGATATTGCCGCTGAGGACCCTGCGGTCAGCGCACTCGTTATGGAGCTCGACTACCTGGTGTATCTAGGGCTCAGCAAAACGCAGGAACTGGCTCGCGCGCTGGAAGGCTTCAAAGCCACGGGCAAACCTATGGTCGCGGTTGGCGACTACTACACCCAGGACCAGTATCTGTTAGCCAGTTTTGCCGAGACCATCATTATGCACCCCGGGGGTGGCGTTGGCCTCGAGGGCTTTGCGAGCTACCAGAACTATTTTCGCGATGCCCTGGAGAAGCTTGCACTGAACGTGCATGTTTTCCGCGCCGGTGAGCACAAGTCCATCGCCGAGCCGATTCTCCGGAGCGATATGTCTGCCGGCGAGCGCGCTATCAGCCAGCGCTGGCTCAATGTGCTCTGGGGCCAGTACACGGCCATGGTCGAAGAGCACCGCGATATGGAAAGCGGTACCGTGGATGCTTTCCTGGCCGAGTTTGACACCCGCGTCGCCGGAGCGGGAGGTGATCTTGCGCTCCTTGCTGAACAGGCTGGCTTCATCGATGAACGCATGGGCCGTGAGGCCGCCAATGCGTATCTCATAGATCTTGTGGGCGCAAAAAACGAAGAAGGGCGTTATCAGGCGCTGCCCTTTGAATACTATCTGGACCGCAAGCGCCCGAGCGCTGTGTGGCCTGAGGAATCAAAGGCTTCTCGCGAACGCGTAGCGGTCATTACCGCCCAGGGCGCGATCCAGCCCGGCGACCAGCCGCCGGGAACGATTGGTGGTGATAGCCTGGGCGCGATGATCAGCCACACGATTGAACAGGATGACGTAGCAGCTTTGGTGCTACGCGTTAACAGTGGCGGGGGCTCAGTATTCGCATCCGAGGTGATTCGCCAGCGCGTACTGGAGGCAAAGGCCGCGGGATTACCTGTTGTGGTCTCCATGGGTGCCGTTGCCGCGTCCGGCGGCTACTACATTGCAGCTGACGCTGACCAGATCTGGGCGACGCCGGGCACGATCACCGGCAGCATTGGCGTGTTCGCCGCCGTGCCCACGGTCGAGCAACTGATGGAGCGCCTGGGGGTCTACACCGATGGCGTGGGCACTACGCCACTGGCCGGATCATCACGGCTTGACCGGCCCCTGAATCCGCTGCTGGGCAGCAGCCTGACAAACGTGGTGAATTTCATCTATCGAGAGTTCGTCGGTCTTGTCGCCGAGGGCCGCGGTATGAGCTTCGAGGCTGTCGATGCACTCGCCCAGGGCCGTGTCTGGAGCGCCGAGGACGCCATGGCCAATGGGCTACTGGACGGTCTCGGGACGCTGGAAGATGCGGTCACCGCTGCGGCCGAGCTGGCGGGCCTGGAGGACTACGAAGTCGACTATGTGAGCAAGCCCCTGTCGCCGCAAGAGCTTCTGTTTAATGCGCTCGGTGAGCGCTTCGGGCAGCTGCAGGTCGCGTTGCCGGTGTCACCGATCAGCCGCTTAAGCGACCAGCTGATGCAGGCCGTGTCCGAGTGGGAGCTGCTAAACGACCCCGGTCACGTCTACGTTCGGTGCCTTGGGTGTAATGCCCGGCTCTAGCTGGGCTGGCCCGGTATCGTGTCTTCCGGGTGATTGACCCGCCAGTGCTCGAAGCCACCGTCTACGCTGTAAACATCTTCGAAGCCTTTTTCGGTCAGGAAGGCCGCTGCGCTCTGGCTCGAGTTACCGTGATAGCAGTAGACGAGTAGTGGGCGGTCCGGGTCCGCGTCGCTCACGAAGTCCTGCAGGTTGCTATTGGTCAAGTGCGTGGCGCCCTGCACATGTGAGCTTGCGTAAGACTGATCGTCACGAATATCCACAATTTGTGCACTGCCCGCGGCGATAAGGGTCCGCGCCTCACTAACAGAAATGCGTTTGAAGCTCTGCATCGACTTGCTCTCTTCTCGCTTGCTCTTGGCCAAGTGGCTGGCCATTATACCGCCTACCTGATTTGACACACAGGATTCCCGTCATGACCTGGCTGCAACAGCGTGCACAGGCTTTCGGCCACGCGCTCCAGGGGGTGCGCTGGCTGCTACAGGAAACGGCGCATGCAAAAATCCACCTGATTGCCAGTGCCGCCGTCTTTCTGCTTGCCGGGTGGCTGCAAATTGCGCGTAGTGACTGGCAGGTGCTCGTGCTCACCGTGGCCCTCGTATGGCTGGCGGAGGGCATGAATAGTGCCCTGGAATACCTGGCGGATGCAGCTGTGCCTGAGCATCATCCGCTGGTCGGCAAGGCCAAGGACGTGGCGGCCGGCGCGGTGCTGACAAGCGCGAGTTTTGCGATTGTCATGGCGTGGCTGGTGTTTGCGCCCTACGTTGCCGCTTGAGACGTATCTGCAGGTTCATTATCCCGCTCATCGCCTGCCCACCAGGCTGCGAGGTCATCGAGAATCATGTAAAGGCAGGGCACCAGCAGCAGCGTAATGACCGTGGCAAAGACGATGCCGAAGGCCAGTGACACGGCCATTGGTACAATCTCCATGGCCTGGGTCGAGCGCTCGGCCAGCATGGGCACCAGGCCGAAGAAGGTTGTTAAAGAGGTGAGCAGGATGGCGCGGAAGCGGCGGCTGCCCGCCTCGGAGATGGCGTCCATCAATGCGACGCCTTCACGCGTGCGCCGGTTGATGTAATCGACCAGGATCAGGCTGTCGTTGACCACCACGCCGCTCAGGGCGATGACCCCGAAGAAGGACATCATGCTGAAGGACAGGCCAAGCACCCAGTGGCCCACGATGCCGCCGATCATGCCAAAGGGTATAACGCCCATAATAATTAGGGGTTGCAGGTAAGACCGAGTGGGGATGGCCAGTAGGGTGTAGATACCAAAAAGTGCCAGGGCAAAACCAACCGCCATGCTGACGGTCATTTTTTCCATATCTTCGGCCATGCCCGACGCGTTGTATTCCAGCCCCGGATACTTCTCGACGAGCCCCGGCATAACATTTTTCTCGACCTCTGCCTGAATCTGCTCTGGTGAGACATAGCGTTTGTTGACCTCCGCTGTGACCTCTGTAGCACGCTGGAAGTTGACCCGGGTGGTTTTGAGTAGGCCCTCGCGGACATCAAGACTGGCTACCGAGTCAAAGGGCACTTCGTCACCGGAAGGGGTGCGGATATGCATGTCGCCCAGGCTGCTCACGTTCTCACGATCAACGCGCGGGTAGCGCACCATCACCTTGATTTCGTCACTGCCGCGCTGGATGCGTTGGGCTTCGGCGCCGTAGAAGGCGTGTCGTACCTGCGTGCCCAGATCGAAGCGTGTGAGGCCGAGCCCCTCGGCCTCGGGCAGAATATCAAGGTGGAACTCCGAACTGGTTTCGCCCGCCGCGTTGCGAATGTCGTAGACCCCCTCGTACTCGCGAAGCGCGTCCGTCAGGTCGACGGCGGCCGCCGCGATAACGTCGAAATCGGGGTGCTTAAGGTCGATTTGTATCGAGGGGCCGAAGCCTGGGCCATCGATATTGCTGATGGATAAGACCTGAGTGCCGCGCACGTTGCCGACCTTTTCGCGCCAGCGCTCCTCGATCTCATTGGGGCCGATGCTGCGTTGATCCTCTTTGGTCATCTCGAGGATGACCAGGGCATTGATCCGATCCCAGCCATAGGCGGCGACGTTTTCTATGATGGCCTCGTTGCTACCCGTCTCGCGGCGGTAGTCTTCCTGGACCTCTTCCAACGCGCGCAAGAGCCCCATGGTGACCTCCAGCGTGCGCTCCTGGTTAGTCCCTTCTGACATGCGCAACTCTGCCTTGATGAATTCTCCCGGCACATCCGGCGCAAAAGCCAGACGAACGATACCACCTGCCACAAGGCCAAGGCACAGAATCAGTATCGATAAGAAGGAGGCCAGCGTTAGATAGCGATACTCGACACAGCGTCGCATAAAGGGCTGGTAGCGGTGCTCTACGAAGCTGCGCAGCGTTCGGTTGACGCGCTCTTGTAGGTGGTCAATCTGCAGCAGCAGGCGATTTCGCGTGGGTCTACTGTGTGCCAGGTGAGCGGGCAGGATCCACTTCGATTCGATCAGCGAAAAGACCAGGCAGGATATGACGACCCAGCCAATTGCCTCTGGAAATGCGGCAAAAACGCCCTGCACAAACAGGGTTGGCGCGAAGGCTATGATGGTTGTAAGCACGCCAAAGGTGGCCGGCGTGGCCACGCGATAGACGCCGCGAATGACGTTGTCGACGCTGTGGCCCTTCGCCTCGGTCTCCGAATAGGCGCTCTCGCCCATGATAATGGCATCGTCGACCACGATACCCAGGACGAGTATGAAGCCGAAGAGACTAATCATGTTGATAGAGGCGTCGACCCAGGGTGAGTAAATCACCCCCATCGAGCCCAGGAAGCAGACCGGAATACCGATCATGACCCAGAAGGCGAGTTTGATTTCCAGGAACAGGGCCAGAATGACAAAAACCAGCAGAGCGCCCAATGCCAGGTTGCCCAGCATCATGCCCAGGCGGCCATTGAGGTAGTAGGTCATATCTGACCAGGTCCTCAGCTCAATCGACGCGGGCAGTTGCAGGCGTTTTTCCGCAAGGTAGGCTTTGGCGGTCTCGGCCGTTTCAACGATGTCCTGCTTGCCGGTCGCGAACACATCTATGCCCAGTGAATAGCGCCCGTTGAACAGAGAAAATCCGCTGCCGTCCTCAAAGCCATCGCTGACCGTGGCGATATCGCCCAGCAGGAGGCGGGTGCCGTCAGGGAAGGTTTGCAATACCAGCGTTTCGAAATCGCGCTGAACATAGGCCTGCCCCAGGGTCCGCAGCATGATATCCCCCGTGCGGGTTTGCACGGAACCCGCAGGCAAATCCAGGGAAGAGGCAGAAATGATCTGAGCAACCTCTTGCAGCGTCAGCGAGTATTCGCGCAGCTGCGTTTCGGAAACTTCAATCGCTATTTCATAATCGCGAGCGCCAAACACGGACGCCGCCGACACCTCCGGGTAAGACATGAGTTCTCGGCGTATCTCATCCGCCAGTTCCTTCATGCCCCGTTCATCAAGATCGCCGAGCAGCTGCACGGTGAGTGCGGGAAAGCGCATCTCCGGTTGGCTGACGATGGGCTCCTCGGCCTCTGCCGGAAAGTGGGCGATAGCGTCGATGCGGTTTTTGATGTCGCCCTGGAGTTTGCGCACATCGGCGCCTTCCTGAGGCTCAATCCACATAAAGCCGATGGACTCTCTGGCCTCGGACTCCACGCGCTTAATGCCGTCGAGGTCGTTGATAGCCTCCTCGACCTTGCTGAGAATGCCGCTCTCGACCTCCTCAGGCGCAGCGGCAGGATAGGGCATCGTGATCTGAATCATTTCGATGTCGATGCTGGGGAACATCGAGCGTTGGATATTCAGGCCGGCGCCCAGGCCAACTGCCATTATGACGATCATTAGCAGGTTGGCCGCAACGGGGTTGCGTGCAAACCAGCTGATGATGCCTTGGGGAGTCTCGTCCATCAGCTCGTGCCGGGCTCTAACTCGGGCGCATCATCTGCGGGCTCGGTCGTTGCTGCAGAGGCTTCAAGGGCCTGAATCGGGTCGCTGGCCTTGCCGAGACTGGTGGTGGGCACTTGCTCAATAATGTTGACGGTCGCGCCACCAAAGCTGTTGTCCAGGGCGGTGAGTGAAACGAGCTCCCCCGGCTGCAGGCCGCGTGTCACATAGACCATCTCATCGCCGGCATTGAGCGTTTCAACGGTTCGGTTGCGTAGCTGCTTGTTATCGTCAATGACCCAGACCTGGTTGCCGGAGCGCAGCACGTAGCGTGGCAGGGTGACCAGGTTGTCGATTGCGCGGCCCTGGATGTTGGCGTTAACGAAGGTGCCAATGCGCAAGGGCGGGCGTGTGCTGTCGGTCAAGGCGTAGGGGTCTGATACGCGTGCGACCAGGAAGAGGACTCGTGAGCGCTCGTCGTAGACCCCCTCGGTGCGGTGCAGTGTGGCAGGCCAGTGCCTTACCTGGCCGCTCACATCGGTATACAGGTCGATAGGTGCACCGCTTGAAGCGTCGGCCAGGCGTGGCAACTCCACATAGTCTAATCGACTCTGAGGCAGGGGCAGGCGCACCTCGGCCGTCTCGACAGACAAGATGTCCGTGAGCGATGTGCCCGGTGAAACGTACTGCCCCAGGTCGACGCTCTTGCCACGGATCAGTGCGGCATAGGGAGCGCGTATTATCGTGCGATCCAGGTCGTCACGGGCGTTCTCGAGGTCCGCTTCAGCCGATAGGGCCTGAGCTTCGACGAGTTCCAATTGTGGCTTACGCAGGTAAAGATCGGTGGCTTCGACGCTTCGTTGGCTGTTCTTGGGCAGCTTCTGCCATTCCTGCAGCGCGACCTCTGCACGGCCGCGTTCCTGGGCCAGATTGCTCTCTGCAGACTCAAGCGCCGCCTGCGCTCGCAAGAGCGCGGCCTCATAGTCGCGAGGATCGATCCGCAGGAGTACCTCGCCTTCCTCCACGAAGCCGCCCACCAGGAAGTTCTCTGAAACCTCGATGACGCGGCCCTGAACCTCTGACAATAGTGCGGTATGACGCAATGCTGTGACGGTACCCTGGGCTTGAACCGGTATCCGCACTGTCTCCAGTGCAACCTCGGCGGCCTCTACCTCGACGGGTTTGTACTCAGGCGGCTTGATGGCAGAGGGCGGACGCAGCAGGAACAACGCCAGGGCGGCGCCACTGGCCACGGCCAGTAGCGCGATCGAAACCAGGATTTGTGGGGTATGTCTCGCCAAAACCGTGTACCGCCCAGGTTATAGGAATTCTACGCCAACGGGGCGGTTTACGGATTCCCAAAGGCGTAATTATCGCATAGCGAGTGCTCTAAGACTGTGAAATCCTTGTAATTATCGGGAGAATGCTGCTATTCGGCCGGTTCGCTCGATTCACCCCCGTTAACGTGCAAATCCATCTGTGGGTAGGGGATGCTGATGCCTGCCTCGTCAAACTTGAGCTTCACGGTTTCCGTGGTGTCCCATAGCACAGCGAAATAGTCGGCCGACTTGACCCAGGGACGCACGACAAAATTCACACTTGAATCAGCCAACTCGCCGAGCGCGACCACCGGTTCCGGGTCTTTCAGCACGCGCTCATCGGCTGCCAGGATGTCCTCCAGCAACTGCTTGGCCTTGAGAAGATCATCGTCGTAAGAGATACCGAACACCATATCCACTCGCCGCGTGTCGCGAGCCGAGTAGTTGATGATATTGGTGGCCAGAATGGCGCCGTTGGGAACGATGACTTCTTTGTTGTCGGGCGTGGTCAAGGTGGTCGTGAAAATACTGATGGCGTCGACCGATCCTGCGGTACCGGCGACTTCGACGAAGTTGCCCTTGGTGAAGGGCCGGAAAATGATCAGCATGACGCCTGACGCGAGGTTCGACAGCGAGTTCTGGAGTGACAAACCGATGGCGAGGCCAGCGGCACCAAGCAGGGCGACCAGGGATGTTGTATCGACACCCAGTTGACTGAGCGCTGCGATGACGACGAAGAGCAGGAGAACCCAGCGCAATATGGAGCACAGGAACGAAACCAGGATGGAATCCATCCCATTGCGCTCCATGAGTCCGCGCACCACTTTGACGATCCAGTTGGCGACAATGCGACCCGCGTAGAAAATAACGAGCGCAATGACGATCTTGATACCCCAAGAGGTTGCGAGGGCGATGATTTGGTCGGTTTCCATGTAAACGGGTCCTTTGTGGGGGTACTGTGCAGCTACTGTGCAGCGTGGTCTTTGCACAGAATATAGACCAAGCACTCCACGCTGTCAGGGAATAGCAGGGTAGTGAACGAGATTGAACCAGAGCGGCTGCTGCGCGGGCTAGCCCGGTGTTATAGTTTCCGGCGTCCCAACTGCGATTGGAGCCCGCATGACCACACTGTTCGAAACACCCGCTGCCCTGTTGCAGGCGGTTGGGCAGGACCTCGGCTACACGGATTGGCTGGAGATCGATCAGCAGCGTATCAATCAGTTTGCAGACGCCACCGGCGATCATCAGTGGATACATGTCGATCCTGAAAAAGCTGCCGCTGGCCCCTTTGGCAAAACTATTGCTCACGGGTACCTGACCCTGTCACTGGCGAACCTTTTCCTGCCGCAGCTAATGAGCGTGCAGAACACCTCGATGGGCGTCAATTACGGTTGCGACAAAGTGCGCTTTCCCGCGCCTGTGCCCGTGGATAGCCGTATTCGAGGGCGTGGCGAAGTGCTCTCTGTGGAAGAGGTAAAGGGCGGTGTCCAGGTGGTAGTTCGTATCACCATTGAGATCGAGGGCAGCGATCGACCCGCC
This sequence comes from Pseudomonadota bacterium, assembly GCA_038748065.1. GTDB lineage: Bacteria > Pseudomonadota > Gammaproteobacteria > Pseudomonadales > Halieaceae > JBCDJG01. The sequence continues at coordinate 19,093 of JBCDJG010000009.1, read as the reverse complement.
TGCATTATCGATACCATCAGTCGCTTCGTCCCCTGATATGCTCGAAACCAGTACCGAAGTCGAACCCATTCTCCCAGCAGCGACCGTCGTAATGCTCCGCGACGGAGATGCGGGCCTGGAAGTCTTGCTTGTGCAGCGCAGCAAGGCGGTTGCACACATGGGGGGCATGTGGGTATTTCCTGGTGGCAAAGTGGATGCCGCCGATACGGAGCAGGCCGCAGACGATTACAGTGCCGCGCTTAACGCTGCTATCAGAGAAACCCAGGAAGAAGCCGGCCTCATCCTCGATCACGATCAGCTTGTTTACCTTTCGCACTGGACCACGCCGGTGGGCGCCAAACGGCGCTTTTCTACCTGGTTTTTCCTCGCCATTCTCGAGGATGGGCAGGAGGTTCAGGTCGACGGTGGTGAGATTGCGGAGCACCGCTGGGTGCGACCCGCAACCGCCTTTGCAGAACTGGCTGACGAAGCGCACCCCTTTAAGCTGATGCCGCCCACCTATGTCAGCCTCGTGGATGTTTCGCCCTACGGCAGCTGTGCGGAGGTCCGCGAAGAGATCGGTTCCCGCGATGCCATCATTTATGCGCCGCGCATGGTGTTTGTCGATGGCGGTATTTGCTTCCTGTACGCCGGTGACGCTGGCTATGAAGAGGAGCAGTTAGAGCACGATGGCGCCCAGCATCGCACCTATATGATTAACGATCAGCTCGAGTACATCAGGGAATGAGTGGACTCAGCCGACGACGGCTGCTAGCGGGTGCGGGCGCTGGTCTGACGCTGGGTGGCGCCAGCGTTAGTGCGGCGATACCGCGCGCCAGCGTCACCGCCTGGGATGTCTCTACGGACGTGCTCGTACTCGGCTCCGGTGCCGCCGGTATCAGCGCAGCCCTCGAGGCAAGGCGCGCCGGCCGCGAGGTGTTATTGCTCGAGTCCATGCCGCGGCTTGGCGGCAGTTCAACGCTGTCGGGTGGCGTGGTTTATGCCGGCGGCGGTACCGCGTTGCAGCGTCGCCTTGGCGTGGAAGACAGCCTCGATGCCATGACTGACTTTATTGTTCAGGGTGGCTCAGGGCATCCCGATCTGGAAAAAATCCAGCTCTATTGCGAGCAAAGCCCCGCCCATTTCGACTGGCTGATTGAGCAGGGCGTCTCGTACACAGACAAGTTTACCGCTAACAAGGGCCTGCCGATGGGCGATGAGTCCTTGTACTACTCGGGCAATGAGCTGGCGTGGCCCTCGCGCGACGGAGCTGTGCCGGCAGCGCGAGGGCACGTGCCCGGTGTGCCCGGCATGAATGGCGGGCGGCACCTGATGGCTGCCCTTATCCGGCGGGCGAGGGAGCTAGGGGTTGTTATTCGTACCCGGATCAGCGGGCAACGCTTGGTACTGGCTGCTGATGGACGCGTTGTTGGCCTTGCTGCAGAAGGCGACGGGCAGACGCTTATGATCGGTGCGCGCCGAGGCGTCGTCCTGGCCTGCGGCGGCTTCATCCACAATCGCGAAATGCTAAAACAGCACGCTCCTGAACTGTATGACTGTTCGGTCCCCTGGGCGGGAGCCGGCGACGTCGGGCAGGGAATCCGCATGGGCATCGCGGCCGGTGCCAATAGTCTGCGCATGAACCAGGGCTTTGCCATTGCGCCAACGTACCCGCCGGAAAATGTGCTTGCCGGTATCGTGGTTAATGCCTCGGGACAGCGCTTCATTTCGGAGGAGTCTTACCATGGTGTTTTGGGCGATGCCATCGCCTACCATCAGCAGGGCAAAGCCTGGTTGATCACCGATGCCCGCAGCGCCTATCCCTTTGCGCAGGACAACTTCCTGGCGGTAGCAAGGGCCAATACTATCGGCGATCTCGCCCATTCCATGGGTTTTCCGCGCGGTTCCCTGCAGCATACCGTCGCTTACTACAACCGGCACGCGGTCAACGGTGAAGACCCGCTGTTCCAGAAAAGCCAGGCCTACCTGCGGCCCCTGCAAGGCCCGCCCTATACTGCCTGGGATCTGTCCGTCGACAAGGCGTTTTTCCCGGCGCATACCTTCGGGGGATTACAGATTTCCATTGATGGCGAAGTCATCAGCGGCCTGGGCGAAGCAATACCCGGCCTCTATGCGGCAGGACGCAATACGGCGGGCCTGCCGACTGCGCCTTACTTTGCGAGCGGGCTGTCGATGGGTGACTGTACCTTCTTTGGGCGCCGCGCCGGACAGGCGGCCGCCGCCAATGCGGTGGCGGCGTGAGGTTCGCACTCGTTTTCGGTGGGGTCGTGGCATTACTCAGCGCGACTTTGGCCCACGGCCAATCGACTGTTTTTATGCCAAGGGGCGACGCCGAGCGCGGGCGCCTGGTGTTCGGTGCATGTCGCACCTGTCACTATCCGGATGCCTATATGGGGCATAACTATGGGCCTAATCTCAACCGCATTTTTGGCAAGGTGGCGGGCAAGCAGGAGGGCTTCGATCACTATTCAGAGACCTTCAAGCAGGCCCAGTTTGTATGGACGCCCGAGCTGCTCTACCAGTGGTTGGGCGATCCGCTGGGCATGTTTCCCGAAACCACGATGATGAGCCGCGGCGTACCCGATCCGCAGGCGCGTGCGGATCTCATCGCCTTCCTGATTCTGGCCAGCCAGCGGGAAGATCCCGACTTTGGTTCGCCATCGAGCGCCGATGCGGGCGCGCAGCAATAGGACGCTAGTATGAGTATGATCAGCTATATCACGATTGGCACAAACGACCTGCCGCAGGCGCTGGCGTTTTACGACGAACTGTTCGCCGAGTGGCAGGTGCCCCGCATTCACGACACCGAACGCTTCTCCTTCTACGCCAATGGTGAAGGACCGGGGGTCATGGTGACGCTACCCTACGACGAGCAGTCGGCCACGGTGGGCAACGGCAATATGGTCGCGCTGTCAGCCGACAACGAAGAACAGGTGAAGGCCGTGTATGCCAAGGCCATCGCCCTTGGGGCCACATGCGAAGGTGAGCCGGGCATTCGAGGCGACGGTATTTCCTTCGGCGCCTACTTTCGCGACCCGGATGGCAACAAGCTGGCGGTGATGCATATGAAAGTCTAAAGCGCTGTGCGTTCAAGCACCGTCAAGGCTATTCACAAAAGCATCCAGAATCTCTCCCGCCGACGCACTCCAGACACCCTGTTGCGAGCAAATATGTGCCAGCACCTGCTCAAGCCTGCCGATGCGATGCGGCTGGCCCAGCATCCAGGGATGGATGTTCAATGCCAAAATGCGCCCGCCGTCAGATTGCGCCTCTTTCAGTAGGAAATCACAGGCATCGCAAACCTGCTCGGCATAGCTCTGCTCTGAGTGCAGGTTACTCTGCAGAATGAAGCGGTCCTCCAGTTCGTTCGACAGTGGCATCGCCCACAGCGGTCCTCGCTCAGTGCGAAAGGGATAGGGCATGTCATCGTTGACCCAGTCGCTGAGGTAGCGCACGCCGTTATCCGCCAACAGCTCAGGAGTGATCTCGCTCTCGTTGCGTGCCGGGCTGAGCCACCCTGTTATCGCCTGTTCCGTGGCGTCGCGCAAAGTGCCGAGGGTGCGCTTGACGAGTTCCTCCTCTTCCGCGGGGTCCTGGCCGCCGTAGTGCAGGGCATCCATGTGCCAGCCGTGGGCGCTTATTTCATCGCCCCGTTCCTTGAGCAGGCCTACGAGGTAAGGGTTGCGCTCTGCCAGTCGCCCCTGCAGTGCGAAGGTGGGTTTAACCCGATAGTGGTCCAGGGCCTTCAATACGCGGAAAATGCCGACTCGATTGCCGTAGTCGCGCAAGGTGAAATGTCGCAGGTCGGGGTAGGGCATGGTCATACCGCCGGGTGGTGGGAAGGGCTTGCCCTGCTGGTTCAGCGGGTAGAACTGCAGGCAGACGTTCACCCATAGCGCCAGTGTCTTGCCGCCTGGCCAGCTGACTTTCGGGCGTGCTGTCAGCAGTGACCAGTCGTAGCGGTCATGATCCATGCCATAGGCGCGCTTTGGGTACTCCAGGTGCTCGCGGTCGAGTGCCATATCAGCCATGCCCCCGATTTACTATATCTGCCAGTGCCGTGTCATAGTGGTGCTCGATATAGTGCTCGGCGATTTCGCGCCCGGTGGTCACCCAAACATCGGAGTGACCGGTGATGTACTCAAGCGCTTCCTCAAAGGCTTTGAGGCGATGGGGGCAGCTGACCTGGTAGTTGTGCGTCGGGATGCACATCACTGTGCCGCTTTCGGCGCCCTCCTGGTAGAGGCGATCAAAATTGTCTTTGATGATCTGGCCGTAGCGGCGTGGTTCGATTTTGCCTACGACGTAGGCGATGGTGTCGTTCATCTCAAGGGAGTAAGGGATCGAGATAAACTTGCCCTCGCCGCGCACCTGTACAGGTGTTGGCTGATCGTCATGGAACAGGTCGCAGGTGTAGATGCCGCCAGCCTCAGCGAACAGATCCATGGTGCGCTCGGAGTGTGATAGGGCCGGCGCCAGGTAGCCGGCGCAGTCCTGGCCCGTATGTCTCCTGATGGTATCGACCGAATCCTGGATCATGTCTCGCTCCTGATCCTCCGAGAGTCCGTAGGTGTAACGCGTGTTGTAAATGCCGTGACTGAAAAACTCCCAGCCGCGCTCTACGCACTGTTCAATGATTTCCGGATGGTGGTCACACAGCGCGGTCGATAACGAGACAGAGCCGCGCACACCATACTTGTCGAGCACCGCCATCTGCCGCGCGTGACCCACTCGATTGCCGTAGTCTCGGATGCTATAGCCCTGGGTGGCCGGATAAGGCTGAGGCCAGGCCTTGCGCTGTGGGTTAGTTGGCGGGTTCAGCTCGTAGAATTCAATATTGGGCGCCACCCAGAAGGCCACTCTCGCGCCGCCGGGCCATTCCAGCTTCGGGCGACCTTCCCAGGGCCAATAGTCGTAGAGTCCGGGGTCTTCTCGCATGGCTCAGGCGGGCTTTGAGTCGAGCCAGTCGAAGACCTCACGCACCTCGAGCACGTCAGCGTATTTGATGGCTAGGTCGGTCAGGTTGGCGAAGTGATAACTCTCGTGTTTATCCGCCACGCATTCCTCGGGGACGATGGTGCGATAGCCGCGAGACAATGAATCGACTGCAGTTGCGCGAATACAGCCCGAGGTCGATCCGCCGGTGATAATGATGGTATCGATGCGATGCCACACACACAGGGATTGCAGAGGCGTCTCAAAGAACGCCGACGGCATCTTTTTCAAATAGACCACGTCGCGCCCCTGGTCTATTTCGATCCGATCATCGAATTCCGAACGCTCGGACCCGAACTTGATGTTCTGCAGCGAGTCGGGGGTATCGCTACGAGTCCCCCAAATACCGCAGTCCTCGCCGGACTCCATGTAGGCGACGTGGGTCCACACCACCGGCCAGCCGAGTGCGCGAAAGCGACTCGCCAGCCCATTCACATAGTGCAGCTGCTGTGGGTCTGTTTCATAGGCCGTCTTGAACAGGTCGGTGCGAGTATAGGCCTTTTGCGGATCGACATTGACCAGGATGGCTTTTTCGCCGAAGCCGAAGCGCGCGCGAGCAGGATTGGCCTTCAGCTCTGCGTAGATCTCGCGGGCCGTCTTGTCGCTGGTTTCCATGCGCCCCCTCTTAATTGATATATTTATATAACATTAATACAATGTTGGGTGTCCTGACAAGATCACCAGACCGAGGACTGCCGATGCAGCTCTACTCCATCGACCACTCACCTTACGCTACCCGGGTACGCATCCAGCTGGTCCACAAAGGTATCGAGGCCGACGTGAGGCTGCCGCCGGTGCCCCTGCGGACGCCGGAATTTCGCGCTGCCTTTCCCCTCGGTAAAGTGCCCATTCTGGTCCTCGATGACGGCGAGGAGATCGCTGAATCAACCGCGATTATGGACTTCCTCGAGGCCATGCATCCGGAGCAGCCCTTGCACCCGGCTGGCCCGCTGGCCCTGGCGCATAACACGATGCTGGAGCGCTGCGCGGACAACCACCTTGGACCCGCGCTATTTCAACTTTTCGGTGAGGTCTTCAAGCCCTCCGGCGACGAGGTCAGGGCGGCGAAGTTTGACGCCCTGTCGCAGGAGCTCGACAAGCTGCAGAACCTGCTGGCTGCGCTGCCACCCTACGGCGAACGAGGCCTGCAGACGGGTGACCTGTGCCTCGTGACCAACTTGCGCTTCGTGGAGGACGTCTCAGCGCTGCTTAATCGGCCCGGCCTTGTGGACGACTATCCAGGCATCATTGCCTGGCGAGACTGGGCGAGGACCTATCCGGCCGTCGCCGAAGGCGTCGACCACATGGCTGGCGCCTTCGAGGCGTTTTTACAGCAAATGCGCGAGGCGGCAAAGACGGGCGCAGGCTGATACACCTCGCGGCCTCAAGCGGCCTGATTAGAATTGGTCTGGGTGGGCGAAAAGGACGTAGAAGTAAACGCGGGCAAAACCCGGTCAAGGCAAACCTGGCCAACCGGAATCGCCAGCAGCGTGGCGGAAGGATTCCGTCTTCACGCTGCCCGGCAAGCCGCCGACGATAATGACACACTGCTGAGGCCGCGAGTTGGGCCGCGATCAGCAGACATACGATAAGCTGGTGGAGCTACACGAAGAACCATGCGCGAACGCGTCCTGATTACCGACGTTGGCCCGCGAGACGGGCTGCAGAATCAACCAAAGATCCTCACCGTGCCGGAGCGGCTGAGCCTGGTAGAGGCTATCGCCGCTGCGGGAGTCAGCGCGATTGAGGTAGGCAGCTTTGTCTCGCCTAAAGCGGTGCCGGCTATGGCGGGCACCGATGAGGTAGTGGCCGGCCTGCCGGTTGACGACGGCGTGGCTTATGCCGCGCTGATCCCTAACATGAAGGGCTATGAGTTGGCTCGTGACGCCGGCGCCCGAACTGTCAATATGGTGCTCTATGCCAGCGAGGGCATGGCCCAGAAAAACGTGAAGATGAGCCTGCGACAGGCGGAGGAAGCCACTGAGGCGATCCTCGAACTCGCTCGCGAGGACGGTATCCGGGTGTTTGCGGCGGTGGCTGTCGCCTTTGCCTGTCCCTTTGACGGTCCGACCGACCCTGCCCTGGTAGAGGATATCGCCGCTCGCTTTCTCGATAAGGGCGTCGACCAACTGGTGCTGGCGGACACTATTGGCGCCTCTAACCCCGGTCAGGTGCGCCCGCTGACCCAGCGGCTGGTTGATCGGCATGGGCCAGAACGCCTGGGCTGTCATTTTCACGACACCCGCGCTATGGGGGTGGCCAACGTGTTCGCCGCCTATGAGTCCGGGATTCGGCAGTTCGACGCCTCTATTGCAGGTCTGGGAGGCTGCCCTTTCGCCCCCGGCGCATCGGGTAATGTGGCCACGGAAGACGTGGTCATGATGCTGGAGCAAATGGGTGTTGATACCGGCGTAGATCTCGACCGATTACTGCAAGCCTCGGATCTCGCCGAAGCGTTGACCGGCACTGCACCGGGCGGCCGCGCCAAGGCGTGGTTGAAGCCGTGGCTGGCGAAGCAGGCCAGCTAAACGAAGGTCATCCGCGCACAAACTATTCCGCCTGCGCGGTGACGACACAAGGATCATAATAGGAGACAACAGCAATGAGCTACCGCCTGGGCGTGGATGTCGGGGGGACCTTCACCGACCTCCTGCTGATCAATGAAGAAACCGGTGCCACCCATACAGCCAAGGTACCGTCGACACCGGAGGATTCGTCCATCGGGGTCCTGAATGGAATAACGCGCATCTGTGACGAATCGGGTATCAACCCGGCCGAGGTGACCCGCGTTATGCACGGCACGACGGTAGCTACCAACGCCGTATTGACCGGGCGTGGTGCCCGGGTTGGTCTGGTGACCACGTCGGGCTACGAGCACACGCTGCAGGTGGCGCGCTCCTTCTGTCCAGGCGGCCTGGGTGGCTGGGTCACTTTCATAAAGAAGCCCCTGCTGGCTCCACTGGAATTGACTATCGGCGCCGATGAGCGCATCGGCGCAGACGGCGAGGTCGTCACCGGGCTGGATGAGGCGAAGTTGCGCGAGGATCTGGAGACCCTGAAAGGGCGGGGCGGCATTGAAGCCCTGACGATCTGCTTCGTTAACGCCTACATCAACGGTGAGCACGAGCAGCGTGCAGCCGACGTGGCGCGCGACATTTTTGGCGATGTGCCGATCTCGATTTCCTCTGACGTGGTGCCCGAGATGCAGGAATACGAGCGCACCGAGACGACGGTAGTCAATTCCTACGTTCGCCCGGAAGTCTCCAAGTATGTTCACAATCTGCAGGCCTCCCTGGCGGAGAAACTGGGCAGTGAGACGCAGCTATCAATCCTGCGCTCTGACGGGGGGCTGGCCTCCGGCCGTGCCGCTGCAGAGAGCCCGGTCAACCTGCTGATGTCCGGCCCGGCGGGCGGCGTTGCCGGTGCCATGTACTTCTGCAGTCGCGCCGGATTCGACAATATCCTCACCTTTGACATGGGCGGCACCTCGACCGACGTGGCCCTGATCCAGAGTGGCCGCGCTCGGGTGCGCCGCGAGACTTTTGTCGGCGACGTCAAGGTGCGCGCGCCGTCCGTCGATGTGCGCACGGTAGGTGCGGGCGGCGGCTCGATTGCCTTCGTACCGGAGCTGACCAAAGCGCTGCGCGTTGGCCCGGAGTCGGCTGGTGCGGTACCGGGGCCAGCCTGCTACATGAAGGGCGGTGAGGAGCCGACGGTTTGTGATGCTAACGTGGTGCTGGGTTATTTGCCCTCTGACGTGCAACTCGGCGGCGCTATGGAGATCAATCGTGACGCCGCCGTGGCCGCTGTGCAAAAAACTGCAGACGCGATGGGTATCACTCTCGAGGACGCCGCTGAAGGCATTATCAAGGTCGCCAACGAGGCCATGTTCGGCGCGCTGCGACTGGTCTCGGTGGAACAGGGCTATGACCCACGTGATTTTTCGCTGGTCGGCTTCGGCGGCGCGGGCCCGCTCCACGCCAATGCCCTGGGTATCCTGACAGATGCCTGGCCGGTCATCGTGCCACCGGGCCCGGGCGTGCTCTGCGCTTACGGTGATGCCACCACACAGGTGCAGGATGAGGCGACCCGCACCTACATCCGGAAGGCCGAGGATATCAGCGCCGAAGCACTGATGGCAGATTTGCTCGAGCTGCAGGTCAGGGCCGGCGAATCGCTGGTCGCTGACGGCATACCTGCCGCGGAGCACGAGGTCACCTTCCAGGCCGACCTGCGCTATGCCGGGCAGGCTTTCCAGATTACGGTGGACTTCACCGAAGAGGAACTCAAGGAGAAGGGCGTGGCCCGCATTACCGACGAGTTCGATGATGAGCACGAGCAGCTCTTTACCTTCAAGCTGGGAGACGGCCACGAGATTCTGATGATCCGAGCCGTGGTGAAGGCACAGGCAAAAGCGATTGCGGAGATGGCCGTGGGTGAGGCCGGTTCAACCCTCGAGGACTGCAAGCTGCACGACACGCGCTTTTACTATGAGGGCGCCCATCACGACGCCATCATCTACGACCGCAACAAGCTGCGCGAGGGCCTCGTGGTAAGCGGGCCGGCGATCGTCAGCGAAATGGATTCCACCACCGTGGTGTTGCCTGGCTACAGCGCCCGGGTCGATTCCGTGGGCAACCTACTCATCGAGCCGGCCGCATAAGGGGAGAAAGAACATGTCAGCGAGAATTCTACAAACCAATCATGAGCCCCTGAATACGGTGGATGTTGAAGGCGTTACCGTCGATATTGTCGAGAACGCCCTGCGCAACGCGCGCGAAGAAATGGACGCCGTACTGTTCCGCACGGCCATGTCGCCCGGCATTCGTGAGCAGGGCGACTGCTTTCCGATGATTGCCAATGTCGAGGGCAAGATGGTGGTGGGTCAGTTCGGCTCCTTCATTGGCCCCTTCCTTGAAGTCTTTGATGGCGAGATCGAAGAGGGCGACATCATCCTCACCAACGATCCCTACCTGTGTAATGCCGCCGTCTCTCACCTGCCCGACTGGCTGGTATTGAAGCCGGTGTTCAAGAACGGGCGCCATATCGCCTGGACCGCTATGTTCGGCCATATGTCCGACAACGGTGGCATGGTGCCGGGCTCGATTCCGATTGAGGCGACCACCATTTTTCAGGAAGGTATCCGTATTCCTCCAGTCAAGCTCTACAAAAAGGGCGAGCTGCAGAGCGATATTTTGGAGCTGATCCTGCACAACGTACGCACCAGCCAATGGAACCGCTTCGACCTGAATGCGCTGGTGGCAGCTTGCAATACTGCGTCCAAGCGCGTGATTGAGCTCACCGAGCGCTTCTCTGACGACATCATCCACACCACCATGGGCATCATGCTTGACCGCAATAAGGCGGCTATGAGTGCCATCATCAACATGGTAGTGCCCGAGGAGCCTCGCTACTTTGAGGACTACCTGTGCGATGACGGCATGGGTATGGGCCCTTACAAGATCGCCTGCAAGCTGTGGCGTGAGGGCGATGTGGCTATCTTCGACTTTGAGGGTACCGACCCGCAGGCCCAGAGCTCCGTGAACTTCTTCCTCAATGAAGACATGTTCAAGATGTTCTTTGGCTCCTTTACGATCAACGTGGTCGATCCGCAAATCGTCTTCAACGACGGCTTCTACGACCTGGTGGAGGTGCGCATTCCGCAGGGAACCCTGCTCAAGCCCAACTTCCCGGCGGCGCTGTCGGGCCGGACCCATGCCCTTGGCCGGATCTTCGATATCCTCGGCGCCCTGCTCGGCATGGGTGCGCCGGAGCAGATGTTGAACGCTGCGGGCTTTTCCGATTCACCCCACTTGTTCTATTCCGGCTATGACGATCGTCCAGGAAAAGATGGCGAATGGTTCCAGCTCTTCCAGATTGGCTTTGGCGGCATTCCCGGCCGCCCAGTGGGCGACGGTCCGGACGGCCATTCGCTGTGGCCGGGCTTCACTAACGTACCGAACGAGTTTATCGAGAGCTATTTCCCTCTACGTATCGAGCGTTACGAAACGATCCCCGACTCCGGCGGTGCTGGCCTGCACCGGGGTGGTAACGGTCTGAGCGTGGCGTATCGTTTCCTCTGTGACGGCGATATCGGTATTCACGATGAACGCTGGCTGATCTACCCTTGGGGTGTCATGGGTGGCGAAACCGGCATGCGCTCAACCAAGCGCCTGGTGCGCGCCGACGGTCAAGAAGAGTGGCTGCCGGCCAAGGTCGAGGGCATCAAGGTCAAGAAAGGCGACCTGCTGTACTTCAACACCTGGGGCGGCGGAGGCTGGGGTGACCCTTATGAAAGGGATGTGGAGCTGGTACGGCAGGACGTCGAGCGCGGGCTGGTTACGGCGGAAGGCGCAAAGCGTTATGGTGTCGTGATGGCAGGTGACGGCAGCGTTGATGGGGCGGCAACTGAGTCTCTACGCGCCGAGCTGGTGGCAGCGCGCGGTGACGATATTCCGCTGTTCAACCACGGCGCCGAGGTCGAAGTGATTCGTGCGGCCTGCGAGGAGGAAACGCATCTGCCGGCGCCCGTGGCGCCGACCTTTGCTGGCAGTTAATTCAAGTTCTTAGGGGAGACAATATGAAGTTTGACGCGCCAAAATGGATAACCACCGGCGTATGGGTGCTGATCGTGATCAACTTGATCGCACCCTTTCCAGGCATCCTGAACGGCATTTTGTTCTGGACCGGGGTCGCGCTTGCAGTGGCGCATATCATTGAGTACGTCATGTTTTTCAAGGTCATAAATGCTCGGCCCGAGGGCCCCGCGTTGGCCTTCGTGATGACCTTTCTGTACGGCATCTTCTATTGGAAGCAGCCTGCAGGCGATAGCCCTGACGACTGATCAATACTTGCAGCGCGCGTGGCGTTTGGCATGATCGATTATCTGTCTGTCTTTATCGCTTTCTTTTCGGTCATTGATCCCGTAGGCACGGTGCCGGTGTTCATTGCTGTCACAGCAAGCCTTGGAGGCGCTGAAAAGCGAGCCACTGCCCTCAAGGCCATTGTCATAGCGGCTGCCGTCCTGGTGTTCTTCGTTGCGGCTGGAGAGGCCATTCTGGTCGGGATGGACATCCCCCTTGCCGCCTTTGAAATAGCGGGCGGCATCGTCCTGTTTTTATTCGCGCTGACCATGATCTTTGGCGAGAGTAAGCCGGAAGAAGAGCTCAAACTGGTATCGGCTGATCGCAACCAGGCGATCTTCCCACTTGCCGTGCCCTCTATTGCGAGCCCCGGCGCGATGCTGGCAGCGGTGATGCAAACAGAAAATGCGCGCTACAGCCTGGTCGAACAGGTTCAGGTCACGGTCGTTATGCTGGCGGTACTGCTCGTTGCCCTGTTGCTCATGCTGGCTTCCAGTTTCGTGTATCGACTGATTGGAGATGCCGGCGCCGCTATTGTCAGCCGAGTTATGGGTATGATCCTGGCTTCCGTCGCCGTAACCAGCGTATTGTCTGGCATTCAGACTTACTTCGGACTTTAGGGCTTAATTGATAATTGTCGTGGTTCGCCAGCCGGCCGCAGGTCAGAATTCGTATCATCTTGCTGCCTTGATGTCTGACACGGGCTGCAGTTAGACCTTTTGGAGTCGTGGGTTTGACCTATCTGGTGCTGGTTTACGCGGTGCTGCACGCGAGCCTTCTGATCTGGACCCTGTCTTGGGCCGGACCGGCTTCCATGCGGCTGTGGCTTCTGCGACTGCTGTTGGCCGGTATGATCTTCGACAATGTCGTGCAGGGCTTTGGCCACTGGATCGGTGACGATGCGTTGCTGCAGACTCTCAACCATGGCCGCTACTGCCTGCACGCCGCCTTTCTTCCCTGGCTCACGGTACTCGGCGTTTCGATGATGCGTCAGGCCGGCATTGCAGTGGCGTCAAGCGTGTATCTCTGGTGCGCGGCGCTAGTCTTCACGGTGGCTGCAGTCGCGTTTGGCCTTTACCACGATGCCTTGATACTGGAGCTGCAGGTCCAGGACAGTTTCGGTATTTATAAGTTCGTTAGTACCTCACAGTCGCCGCCATTTGGCACGATACTCACCAATTTCTTCGTTATCGTCATGGGGGTCGCAGTCTGGCGCGCCACCGGCTGGAGTTGGATGGCTGTCGGTGCCGGCGCAATTTTCGCTCTGAATGGCGCAACCGCGAGTCTTGCCTGGGGCTTCATGGTGGGTAATTTTGCTGAAATACTCTTTGTTGCCAGCCTGCTCGCAACTGAGCGGCACTTCATGCAGGGCGTGTCGTTCCGGGAAGCCGCGCAGCCGCAACCCAGCGTCTGACAGCAGATTTAGTTAGCAAAATAGAGCGGCTCAGTAAAAGATTGTGCCCTCTGATCAGCCATGAATGGCTTGCTCTCATACGCCGATTTCAAACGCTGAAAGAGTAGGGCGCATGCGTTCTCAAAGGTCATCCGGAGGTCAAAGCACGGCAATTGTGCGTAGACCTCGGCGAAGCCCTAGAGACGGTGACCGCCGACGGCCTCGCTGTCAGGCTGACATGGATGCGCGTAGCGTCGCGGTGGCTTCCTGATCCAGTATCGTGTTTTCATCAATCACCACGCCGTAGTGCTCTCGGGCAGATGACCTGCTGACGTAACCATCGATGACGTCTGACACAACGCTTTCAGGCTCGCGATTCAATGCCTCACCGTAGGCACCGCCACCGCCTGTATTGGTGGTAACGATTGTGCCTGCTGATAAAGGCATGGAGTTCACTTTCAGCCGTTCCAAAGGGGCTTCGCCGGGTTGTGCGATGTGCACAAGGGGTGGCTCGCCGCTCCCGCCGCCAAACAGGCCCCAGGCGGTTGTTTTGGACCGTTCAAACCACAGGCTCAGATTAGCGTCGGACAGCAGATGATATTCCCGGTACGTACCGCATCCTCCGCGGTATTCACCGGCACCGCCAGAGTCCTGACGTATGCCATAGGCATGGATCAAAATGGGATATTTGCTCTCGAAGATTTCTGCTGGTAAGTCTTTAAAGCTGCCGTTGACGTTGTTGATTAGTGAGTCGGCGCCGTCGCCAGTCGCGTATGCGCCCCAGCCGCCCGTTGTGGGCTCGACCATCAAGAAGCGCTCGCCGCCGGCCCGCTCATCATTACCAGAGAAGGTCACCACCATTGAGTCACCATAGTGCGCAGCCGCCGCTTTATCTGGCACTACAGGTGCCAGCGCCTTGACGACAAGGTCGATCAGCAGTCCCAATGAAGAGAAATACCAGGCGCAAGCGGCGGGCTCCTGTGCATGAAAAATAGAACCCACCGGCGCTTTGACATCAAGCGCGCGGAAGGAGCCACCATTCGGTGCGACTTCGGAGCACACCATCAGCTTGAAGGCGACGCGCACCGCGGCCACGGTCTGCGTATAGCCGCAGTTAACGGCGCCACGGGTCTGGGCGCTGGAGCCTTCAAGATCGACCACCATGCGGTCCCCCTTGACCTCAACCGTGACGACTACCGGTACTGCTTCATCCCCAAGCCCGTCGTTGTCCAGACAGCCCCGCGCATGGTAGGTGCCATCGGGTATCGCGGCCAGTTCATCACGCTCGCGTCGCTCGCTCTGCGCAAAGATCTGCTGCTTGGCACTCTCGATCGTCTCCCGGCTGAATCGATCATAGACGCCTTGCAGGCGTTTTGCGCCAGTCTTTCCGGCGGATATCTGCGCGTTCATATCGCCGACCAGCGCATCACCGAAACGGCTGTTGTAGCGCAGCAGCTCGATCACGTCGGTCCGCGGCTTGCCCTTTTCATAGAGCTTGGTCGGGCCCCAGCGCATGCCTTCCTGATAGATCTCGAAGGAGTCAACCGGTGCCCCCGGGTCCTTCGCGCCAACGTCCAGCCAATGCGCGCGCGACGCCGCAAAGCCCACGCGAGCACCCTGCCAGAAGATCGGCATGATGATGGTCGAGTCATTGAGGTGAGTGCCGGTCAGGTAGGAGTCATTGGTGTAAATAACATCTCCTTCCTGAAAGTAGTCCCAGCCAAACTTTTCGGCTATCAGGCAGATGCAAATCTCCAGGTTGCCGAGAAAGAGAGGCAGTCCCAAGGACTGCCCCAGGACTTGGCCGTCAGCGTCAATGAGCGCTACGGAGCAATCCTTGCCTTCATAGATGATGGGTGTAAACGCGCTGCGAATGAGCGTTGCGTTCATATCATTTGCAATCGAAACAAAGGCGTTGCGGATAATTTCAGTGGTGATGGGGTCGGCGCCCTGACTCATGATTTGTTCCTCCTGGAGACCAATATGTTCCCTGCCTCATCTAGTGAGACAAACCAGCCTGGCGGTACGATCGTTGTGGCGCTCTGCTCTTCGATGATCAGTGGGCCGGCAAAGTCAGAATCAAGGGCGAGATCGCTTCTCGGAATCACTGGCGTCTGATGTTTCTCGCCGTTAAAGATGGCCTCACGTTTTGCCAACACGAGCGTTTCATCCTGTGTATGGGGAATTACATTCAGATCTGGATGCTTTGCCAGTTCGCCAAGGGCTGTCAGTCGCAGATTAACGAACTCAACGGGCGAAGCCTCCGTCGAGTGGCCAAACCGCCGCTGGTGCAATTGGTGGAAAGACGCGACGATGTCAGCGACGGCGCTGTTCTCGGCGATGGGTACGTTGATGGTGTATTCCTGGCCGGTGTAGCGCATATCGACCGAGCGTTCGAAACGCACCTTACTATGTGCCACGCCTTCGTCGCGGAGTGCCTCCATACCTTCAAGCGCAAGCGCCTGAAAGATTTCTTCAAGGGACGCTGGGTCACAGCTCGCCGCGCTGCTAAAGAAATTCTGCGTATAGTCCTTGCGCAGGTCGGTCCTTAACATGCCCCAGGCGGAAAAGGTCCCGGGGTAGCGAGGGATCAGTACCTCCTCGACGTCTAGCTCGGA
Source organism: Pseudomonadota bacterium (assembly GCA_038748065.1). Classification (GTDB taxonomy): domain Bacteria; phylum Pseudomonadota; class Gammaproteobacteria; order Pseudomonadales; family Halieaceae; genus JBCDJG01. Next base: position 3,224 of record JBCDJG010000009.1, on the reverse strand, counting down.
GGCAAGAAAGACCGCAGCCATCGGGCCCGCTCCGCCGAATGCGACCAGGGTGAAGTCTCGAGGGTCGACACCCTGACTGATGGTGATGGTGCGCATGGCGTCTGCCATTGCGGCGTTGGATATGGCAAGGATGCCCTCAGCAAACACCATAGGGTCAAGGCCGGCCTCAGCCGCAAGCAGTTCAATCGCAGTGGCGCAGGCATCGGTATCGAGGGACATTTCGCCCGCTAGCAGTGAGCGATTGCCGAGACGTCCCAGATACAGATTGGCATCGGTGACGGTCGCTTGCGTGCCCCCGCGCCCGTAACAGGCGGGCCCAGGCTGCGAACCGGCACTGTGTGGGCCTACCCGCATGGCGCCGTTATCCAACCAGGCGATAGAGCCACCGCCCGTACCGATAGTCTCGATGTCAACAATGGACATCAGCAGCGGTAGCCCCTCCAGCTCGGTCTCCAGGGTCGTATTGGCCTGGCCATCAACGACGAGGCTGAGGTCAAAGGAGGTGCCGCCCATGTCGACGCAGAGCAGGTTGGGGCGGTTGACGCGTCCGGCCATCGCGGTGCCCGCGATGGTTCCACCGACGGGGCCTGACAAGAGGCTGAAGACTGGGTGTTTCATACCTGCCTCTGCCGAGTTGACGCCGCCGCTGGATTTCATGATATGGACTGTAGAATCGAGACCCTCCGCGGACAGTTCGTCTTGCAGGGTCTTGAGATAGCGCTCCACCACCGGCGCTACGTAGGCATTCATGACTGCAGTTGAGGCCCGTTCATACTCGCGCCACTCCCTCGCAATCTCGTGTGAGAGCGTGACCGATACGCCGGGTAGCTCCGCCTGCAGAATTGCCCTCACTGCAAGTTCATGTTCCGGATAGGCATAGGCGTGCAACAAGCATACGGCTACGGCGCTAATGCCTTCGGCTTTAACCTTATCGATGATCGGCAGCAGGTCATCTTTAACAACCGGGTTCAACACCTCGCCATCCGCTGTGACGCGCGCGCTGATTTCGTGTACGTCACGCCGGGCAACGAGCTGAGCTGGCTTGGCGTAGCGCAACTCATAAAGGCTATGCCTGTTGCCTCGCGCTATCGTGTACGAATCGCCGTGGCCGCGTGTGCATATCATGCAGACGCGCTCGCCCTTGCGCTCCAGAAAGGCATTTAAGCCTACGGTAGTGCCATGGACAAAGAACTCGATGTCCTTGAGATCGCCGATCAGCCCTTTCACACCATCGATGACGCCCCTGGCGGGATTGTCTGGTGTTGTCGGGACTTTCCCCAGGAAGACGGGTGCATCAGAAGGCTCCACGACGATGTCGGTAAAGGTGCCGCCGATATCGGCAGAGACGCGGTAAGTGGTCATGTGTTCTCCGAGTGCTCGTCAAAGAAAATGTAGATGAGTTGGGTGTCCTTAATAACGCGAGTGCACTGCTCCGCGCCTGTTGGAATCGACACGATATCGCCGGCCTTCAGGGTGATGGTGTCACCGCCCGAGGTGGTTTCGATGTGGCCATCAAGAATTATCGAGACCTCGTGTCGCGGATGCTGGGACAGGCCCTCTTCGGGCATGCGACAGCCAGCGGGTAGAAAGGCTGTGCCAACTTCGTGTTCGCGACGCGTATCGCCTCTGAGCGTGAGTAGCGTTTTCAGCCGATCTTCGCAGGGAAAAGTTAAGGCGTACTGTTGCATAGGCGTATGCGTCCTGGGCCTCGAGAATCAAAAAGGTTTATCAGGTGAAGAAGCTCGGTGTGCCGACATAGAGCAGCATCACGACTTTCTCGGACACGTTTCTGGCCGTATGCGGTATGCGTGAGTCAAAGTGCATGGCATCGCCCTTGCGCAGTGTGGTTTTAACATCGCCAACCACGGCCTCCAGCTCACCCTCTACGACGTAAAGGAAGTCTTCACCTGCCCTGCGATCCGTTGGGAAGTCATGCCCTGGCGGTATCGACATGAGAATTGCGTCCATCTCTTTGTTGGGCAGATCAGAGCTCATGTTGAAGTAGGCAACGGGTGAATCGACCTCAATTTCGCGCAGGTCGTCAGCCCGGTGCACGATGGAGTCATCGTGAGGGACTTCCATGAAGTACTTCAGGTCCACATCGAGGGCGTCGGCGAGCTTTGTCAACGACACCAGGGACGGCGTTGTCTGGTTGCGCTCGGCCTGGGAGATGAAGGGTGAAGATACGCCTGACTTTGCCGCCAGGTCTTTCAGGGTCAACCCGAGTTCCTTGCGTCTTTTTCTGAGCATTGCGCCGATGGGCGTTGTCTTGTCAGCGTTGCGAGCACCTAGCATGATGTTTCGTCTCCGTGCTTATTGATAACGAATGATTTAAGTGACATGTCGCCGCTAGAACCGCCAGGTGAGGTCGACGCCATAGCGACGAGGCTGTCCGATCTGTGCGATACCGCCAATGACGTATTCGGCATTGTACTCCTCGTCGGTGAGATTTCTGGCCCAGGCCATTAGCGACCACTGGCCTGAGGAAGCCTGTAAGCCGGCGCGCAGGTTGACCAGATCAAGCGGGCTGCGAGAGGACGAGTTGGCCGTATCCCAGTATTGCTCCCCTCGACGCTCATAATCGACTCGGAACAAGCCTTCAATGGCATCGCCGATCGGGAATACGTATTGCCCGCCCAGATTCACGGTGTCCTGCGCGACGTAGGGTGCCCAGTTGCCCTCATCGGCGGGTGTGACCGTATAGTCTTTGATTTCGGAGTCCGTGTAGCCGTACGCGGCATAGAGATCCAGACCCGGCGCCGCCCGGTACTGCAGTTCCAGTTCGGCCCCCCACAGCGATACCTCATCAATGTTGTTGAGCAACTGTGCGTTGATGGCGCCGATAAACTGGAAAAAGTGCTGGTCGTCGACGTCGGTGGCGAAAACAGCCCCCGTCAGCTGCAGGCTGTTATCGAGGAAGGCGCTTTTGAAACCAAGCTCCAGGTTTTCCGAAACCTCTTTGTCGTAGTCATCGGAAATACCTGGAATGCCGGCAGCCTCAGCAGCGGCGCCGACACCGTTCTGGTTGAAGCCGCCACTTCTGAAGCCTTTGCTCCAGGTGAAGAAAAAATTGAGTTCATCGCTCGGCTGATACTTCAAGGTGAATTTGGGCTGGGTCTCCGAGAAGGTCTCTTCCCGGGTCAGCCCGGACGTGGCGGAAAACTCGGGTGGTGCGATATCGGTCTGCTCGCGCTCGTCGCGATCGTAGCGCACCGCCAATGACG